>NZ_JAJALJ010000001.1:1378599-2238227 GCF_020523835.1 Delftia sp. Lp-1
GCTCCTCAACCTGGGCTCGAACCAGGGACCTACGGATTAACAGTCCGGCGCTCTACCAACTGAGCTATTGAGGAATACACGTCTATCGGCAGAGATCTTGTGCGGTTGCAAGATCTTGAAATTCTTTTGGCTCCTCAACCTGGGCTCGAACCAGGGACCTACGGATTAACAGTCCGGCGCTCTACCAACTGAGCTATTGAGGAACAAGACCTAGATTATATGACGTAAAAAACACGTCACAGAAAACTCGGGGGAATTTTTTCAGGAAGGCCGGCTGCAGGCCTTCATTCTCACGGCTCGGGCCTGAACCACAGCCACACTAGCACGCAGCCCATGGAGGTCAGCGCCACGGCCTGCACCCAGGCGGGCGGGCGTGTCCACAGCAGTATGACGGCGCACAGGCTCATCATGGCGCTGGCGCTCCATTTGGCGCGCCGGCTCACGCAGCCGCCCCGTGCCCAGTTGCGCAGCATGGCGCCGAACAGGCGATGGCTCCACAGCCAGGTGTGCATGCGCTGTGAGCTGCGCGCCGCGGCCCATCCGGCCATGAGCACGAACACCGTGGTGGGCAATCCTGGAATGAAGATGCCGGCAATGCCCGTGGCCAGGCTCAGGCAGGCAAACAGCTGCAGCGCCCAGCGCAACGGGGCGGCCGGCATGCGGTGCAGGGGAGGGGGATCGTCATCATGGAAGGCCGGCGCCGTGCCTGCCTGCGCAGTGGCCTCTGGCTCCAGGGGCTGTGCCGTGGGTATTCGCTGCGCGCCTGCCTCACGGTCCTCTGGGGACGCGGTGGATGACTCTCTGGCGGTGCTGGGCATGCTGCGATTGTGCCAGCGCGCTGTGGCCATGACGGCCAAGAGGTGGCCAGGGGGCGGCCGGGAGCCGGGCGGCCGCTATGCTTTGCAACCCACATTTACATGCATAGCCTTGCACTGCCATGACTGTCCGCACCATTTTGAAGATGGGCGATCCGCGCCTGCTGCGCGTCGCCCAGCCCGTGACCGAATTCGACACCGACGAACTGCACCTGCTGCTCAGCGATTTGCTGGACACCATGCATGCAGCCAACGGCGCGGGGCTGGCCGCGCCGCAGATTGGCGTGGACCTGCAGATGGTGGTGTTCGGCTCCGGCCTGCCCAATCCGCGCTACCCCGATGCGCCCGTGGTGCCGCGCACCGTGCTCATCAACCCGGTCATCACTCCCATGGGCGAGGACGAGCAACTGGACTGGGAGGGCTGCCTGTCCGTGCCCGGAATGCGCGGCATGGTGCCGCGCTGGAACCATATCCGCTACACGGGCTTCGATGTGTTTGGCGATGCCATCGACCGCACGGTGGATGGCTTTCATGCGCGCGTGGTCCAGCATGAGTGCGATCACCTCTGGGGAAAGCTCTATCCCATGCGCATGCGTGACTTCAGCCAGTTCGGTTTCACCGATGTGCTGTTCCCCGGCATCAGCGCGGCCGAGGACGATTGAGCGGGCGGGCGCTGCCCGTATTCAAGGATCTTCGGTCAGGTCTTTGTATACAAATCGGTAGACAATTTTTCCATGCTGGCGCCGTACATTGGCACTTCCCGCCAAGGCGGGGATTGTGTGCGTTCGCCCGCCAAGAGCTGCCAAGCAGCCACCGGGCTTCGCGATGCAGGATGCAGGAGAGCGCGGCCTATCGGGGCGGCGGCAAAGGGTGCGCGGGGGCGCGCCTGCCGCCATCCGGCTGCCGCGTACTTGTCCGGCGTTCTGTGAACAAGAGGACAAGGAGACAGCGATGGAAAAAAGTTCTGGCAATGCGCCGGCCCTGGGTGCAGACATCCGCCCGGAGGACGAGCAACTCGGCCTCACGGCCAACACCCTCTATGGTTTGCAGCATGTGCTGACCATGTACGGAGGCATCGTGGCCGTGCCCCTGGTCATGGCCAATGCGGCCGGCATGTCGGCGGCCGACACGGGCCTGCTGATCACGGCCTGCCTTTTCATGGGCGGGCTGGCCACGCTGCTGCAGACGCTGGGCATTCCGTTCTTCGGCTCGCGCCTGCCGCTGGTGCAGGGCGTGTCCTTCTCGGGCGTGGCCACCATGGTCAGCATCCTGCACACGGGCGGCGGCATGCAGGGCGTGCTGGGCGCCGTGCTCTTTGCCTCGGTATTCGGCCTGATCATTGCGCCCATTTTTTCCAAGCTCACCCGGTTTTTCCCGCCGCTGGTCAATGGCTGCGTGATCACCATCATCGGCCTGTCGCTGATGCCGGTGGCGGCTCACTGGGCCATGGGCGGCAATCCCCAGGCGGCCGACTACGGCAGCATGGGCAACATCGGGCTGGCGGGCCTGTCGCTGGTCATCGTGCTGGCACTGAGCAAGCTGGGCAACGCCATGATCTCGCGCCTGTCCATCCTGCTGGCCATCGTCATCGGCACTGCGGTTGCGGCCATGATCGGCAAGTCCGACTTTTCCGAGGTGGGCAGCGGCGCCTGGTTCGCCGTGCCCATGCCGCTGCACTTCGGCTGGCCGACCTTCAGCCTGGCGGCGACCCTTTCCATGTCCATCGTGATCCTGGTGACCCTGGTGGAAACCTCGGCCGACATCCTGGCCGTGGGCGACATCGTGGGCACCCGCGTGGATTCGCGCCGCCTGGCCGACGGCCTGCGCGCCGACATGCTGTCCAGCGTGGTGGCGCCGTTCTTCGGCTCGTTCACGCAGAGCGCCTTTGCCCAGAACGTGGGCCTGGTCGCGGTCACGGGCATCAAGAGCCGCTATGTCGTGGCCTTCAGCGGGCTGATCCTGATCGCCTTCGGACTGCTGCCCATCATGGGGCGCATCGTGGCCTGCGTGCCGCCCTCGGTGCTGGGCGGCGCGGGCCTGGTGCTCTTTGGCACGGTGGCGGCCAGCGGCATCCGCACGCTGGCCAAGGTGGACTATCACAACAACATGAACCTGATCATCGTGGCGGCGTCCATCGGCATGGGCGTGCTGCCCATGGTCAAGCCGGACTTCTATCACCACTTCCCGGACTGGTTCGCCACCATGTTCCATTCGGGAATCAGCTCCACGGCGGTGACCGTGCTGCTGCTGAACCTGGTCTTCAACCACTTCAAGCAGGGCAACCCCGAAGAGCCATCGGTGTTCGGCGCAGGTTCTGAGCGCGTGCTCAGCGAGGCCGTGCTGTCTGCCCTGGCCGATGGCGACCGGGTGGTCGACGGCAAGCTCTATGACCGCGAGGGCAAGGAAGTGGCCACGGTGTCGGCGCCTGCGGCTGCCATGCACTGACAGCCGCACCCGCGCCCGCGCCTGGATGCAAAAGGCCCGCCTTGGTTGACAGGGCGGGCCTTTTTTCGCTGCAAGCTCAGACCGCCAAGGCCTGCAGCAGCTCGGTTTCTATGAGCAGCTGGCGCTGGTTGTTCTGCAGTTCGGCGCCCTCGATCAGAAAGCTGTCTTCCACGCGCTCGCCCAGCGTGCTGACCTTGGCCAATTGCACGCTCAGGTGGTGCTGCGCCAGGATGCGCGCCACGGTGTAGAGCAGGCCGGCGCGGTCCGTGGCCGAGATGGACAGCAGCCAGTGCTGGGCTTTTTCGTCGGGCTGCAGCGTGACGCGCGGCGCAAAGGGAAAGCTTTTGACGCGGCGCGACAGGCGCCGGGGGGATGGCTCGCGCAGCGGCCCGCCCTGCATCAGCGCGGCGACCAGGTCGTTCTCGACCATGTGCATCAGCTCGCGGTACTGCTCCTGCATGGCGGGCGCGACCACCTGGAAGGTGTCCAGCGCATAGCTGTTGTGGGCCGTGTGTACGCGCGCATCCAGAATGGAGAAGGCCGCCCGGTCGAAGTAGCCGCAGATGCGCGCGAACAGATCGGGCTGGTCAGGCGCGTAGACCAGCACCTGCAGCCCCTCGCCGGCCAGGGAGCGGCGCGCGCGCACCACGGGGCGGGTGGTGCCCACGTGGCGCGACAGGTGGCGCGTGTGCCAGGCGATGTCGGCCGCCTCGTGGCGCATGAAATAGTCCACGCCCAGCGTGTCCCAGAGCTTCTTGTGTGATTCGAAGGGCTGGGCTGTCAGTGCCAGCTGCACCAGGGCCTCGCGGCGGCGGGCCTCGATTTCGGCGGCTGCATCGGGCGCGCGTCCGCCCATGACGCGCAAGGTCAGGCGATAGGTGTCCTCCAGCAGCTTGCCCTTCCAGGCGCTCCAGACCTTGGGGCTGGTGCCGCGGATGTCGGCCACGGTCAGCAGGTACAGGGCCGTGAGGTTGCGCTCGTTGCCCACGCGCTCGGCAAAGGCCTGGATCACCTCGGGGTCCGACAGGTCCTGCTTTTGCGCAACCTGGCTCATGGTCAGGTGCTCGCGCACGAGGAATTCGATCAGCTCGGCGTCGGCGCGCGCAATGCCGTGGGCGCGGCAAAAGCGCTTGGCCTCCACGGCGCCGATGATGGAGTGGTCACCGCCCCGGCCCTTGCCGATGTCGTGGAACAGCGCGGCCACGTACAGCAGCCAGGGCTTGTCCCAGCCGCTGGCCAGCTGCGAGCAGAACGGGTACTCATGCGCATGCTCGGCCATGAAAAAGCGCCGCACATTGCGCAGCACCATGAGGATGTGCTGGTCCACCGTGTAGACGTGGAACAGGTCATGCTGCATCTGGCCCACGATGCGCCGGAACGGCCACAGGTAGCGCCCCAGTACCGAGGTCTGGTTCATCAGCCGCATGGCGTGCGTGATGCCGCTGGGCTGCTGCAGGATCTTCATGAAGGTGGCGCGGTTGACCGGGTCGCGCCGGAAGGCCGCGTCCATCAGGTCACGCGCGCCGTACAGCGCGCGCAGCGTGCGCGCCGACAGGTCGGTGAGGCCCACATGGGTCTCGTACATCAGAAAGGTTTCGAGGATGGCGTGCGGCTCGCGCTCGTAGAGATCGTCGCTGGCCACCTCGATGGTGCCGGCCTTCTCGTAGAAGCGCGAGTTCAGCCGGATGCGCGGCGTGGGTCGCGGGTTCAGCCGCTCCTCGATGTTCAGCCGCAGGATCTGGCACAGCTGGGTTACGGCCTTGGCCGCCCAGTAGTAGTGGCGCATCAGCGTCTCGCTGGCGCGCATGGCCAGCTTGCGCCCCTCGGCCGAGGTGGAGCGGTAGCCAAAGGCCTCGGCCACGGCGGTCTGCTGGTCGAAGACCAGGCGGTCCTCATGCCGGCCCGCCACCGCATGCAGGCGAGCCCGTATCAGGCTCAGCAGGGCTTCGTTGTCTTCGAGCTGCCGGCGCTCGAAATCGGTGATCAACCCCTTGCCGGCCAGGGCCTGCCAGCTGCTGCCCAGGCCTGCGGCACGGGCCAGCCAGATCATGGTGTGCAGATCGCGCAGGCCGCCGGGCGATTCCTTGCAGTTGGGCTCCAGCGAGTAGGGCGTGCTCTCGTACTTGTTGTGGCGCTGGCGCATTTCCAGCAGCTTGCCGGACAGAAAGGCGTGCGCATTCATCTGGGCCTGGTAGCGCGTCTGGAACTCGGCGAACAGCGGCTCGCTGCCGCAGATGAGGCGTGATTCCAGCAGGGCGGTCTGCACTGTCAGGTCGCGCTCGGATTCCTCCAGGCATTCGGCCAGCGTGCGCACGCTGGAGCCGATCTCCAGGCCCGCGTCCCAGCAACTGCCGATGAATTTCTCGATGCGCGAGGCCAGCTCGGCGTCTGCCGTGCCAGCGGCTGGCAGCAGCACCAGCACGTCGATGTCGGAATAGGGAAACAGCTGGGCGCGCCCGAAGCCGCCCACGGCGGCCAGGCAGGCCTCGGGCGGCATGCCGGCACGATGCCACAGCGCGCGCAGCAGCGTGTCGGCCAGATCGCTCAGGTGCTGCAGCACCAGGCGCACGCCGCGCCGGCCCATGGTGGGCGCCAGCAGCGAGCCTATCCAGCGCCCGCGATCCCGGGCGTACTGCGCGCGCAACTGCTCCAGCGAGTCCGGGGCAGAGGGCGCAGCGTGGGAAGGAGTGTGGTCAGTGGTCTGTTTCATGCGCGGCGAGGGCAGGGAAGGCGCCGGGAGCGGTTGCCCCGGACGCCCTGCCATTTTGCCTGCGCATCACGCAAGAAACATGCCGAGCCTCAGCAGCTCGTGGTGGTAACGAATGGGGGCAGCGCGGGCGAGCCGGCCGACAGGGTCATGACTTCGTAGCCGGTCTTGGTCACCACCAGGGTGTGTTCCCACTGGGCCGAGAGGCTGTGGTCTTTGGTCACGATGGTCCAGCCGTCCTTGCCCAGCTCCTTGATCTCGCGCTTGCCCAGGTTGAGCATGGGCTCGACGGTGAAGACCATGCCTTCTTCCAGCACGGTGCCCGTTCCAGGGCGGCCGTAGTGCAGGATCTGGGGCTCTTCGTGGAACTTCTGGCCGATGCCGTGGCCGCAGAACTCGCGCACCACCGACAGGCCGTGGCCTTCGGCAAAGGTCTGGATGGCGTTGCCGATGTCGCCCAGCGTGGCGCCGGGCCTGACCTGCTGGATGCCCAGCCACATGGCGTCGAAGGTCAGTGCCGACAGGCGCTTGGCCGCGATGGAGCACTCTCCGATC
Source organism: Delftia sp. Lp-1 (assembly GCF_020523835.1). Classification (NCBI taxonomy): domain Bacteria; kingdom Pseudomonadati; phylum Pseudomonadota; class Betaproteobacteria; order Burkholderiales; family Comamonadaceae; genus Delftia; species Delftia sp. Lp-1. The sequence goes on from NZ_JAJALJ010000001.1 coordinate 1,385,122, forward strand.
ATGAACATGCGGCTGTTGTCGCCGTACCAGCCGTCCTTGGTGATGACCGTGACGTCCACATTGACGATGTCGCCCTTCTTGAGCGGCTTGTCATTGGGAATGCCGTGGCAGACCACATGGTTGACCGAGGTGCACAGGTGTCCGGGGTAGGGAGGGTAGCCGGGCGGCTGGTAGCCGATGGTGGCGGAGACCGTGCCCTGCTGCGCCATGCATTCGGCGCCCAGGCGGTCGATCTCGGCCGTGGTGATGCCGGGCTTGATGTGGGGGGTGATGTAGTCCAGCACTTCCGAAGCCAGGCGGCAGGCCACGCGCATGGCTGCGATGTCTTCAGCGCTCTTGATGGTGATGCTCATGCCCGCAATTATCCCATTGCGCCTTCGGGCGTGCAGGGGTAAGGGGCGGCTGTCGCCATCGGGACGGCTCAGCCCGGTAAAATAGCGGCCTCACCGATTCAGCGCCTTGCAGCCAGCCCCCGGAGGGCGGGGCCGCAGGGCGCTTTTCACAAGCCTCCTCACCCAACAGGCCGCCACGTGACCTTGCATCTGACACAGTTGGAGGGTGGAAACGCTCTCAGCTCGTTCCGCGCCCAGCAGCTCCTGACCGAACTGGTCTCCATCCATCCCAAAATCACCGGCATTGCCGCGCGCTTCGTGCATCTGGTGGCCACGGACGCCGCACCCACGCCCGCATTGCAAGAGCGCCTCCAGGCGCTCTTGACCTATGGAGACCCCTATGAAGGCCCGGCCGACGGTGCCGCCCTGGTGGTCACGCCGCGCCTGGGAACGATCTCCCCCTGGGCCTCCAAGGCCACGGACATTGCCCGCAACTGCGGCCTGGGCGTGTTCCGCGTGGAGCGCATCACCGAATACCGCATCGCCTTCAAGACCGGCCTGCTGAGCAATGTGCTGGGCAGCGCGCCTGAGCTTTCGGCCGAGCAGACTGCACAGATCGCCGCCTTGCTGCACGACCGCATGACCGAGTCGGTCTTCGCCACACGCGCCGAGGCCGAGCAACTGTTCTCCGCCCTGGACGCCGCTCCCATGGAGTTCGTCGATGTGCTGGGCGGCGGCCGCGCCGCGCTGGAGACCGCCAACCGCCAATGGGGCCTGGCCCTGGCCGACGACGAGATCGACTACCTGGTCGATGCCTTCAAGGGCCTCCAACGCAATCCCACGGACGTGGAACTGATGATGTTCGCGCAGGCCAACAGCGAGCACTGCCGCCACAAGATCTTCAACGCCCAGTTCACCATCGACGGCGTGGCCCAGGACAAGAGCCTGTTCGGCATGATCCGCAACACGCACCAGGTCTCGCCCCAGCACACGGTGGTGGCTTACTCGGACAACGCTTCCATCATGGAAGGCCATGAGGTCGAGCGCTTCGTCGCCACCTTCGAGGCGGCCCTGGACAAGATCAAGGCGCCCAGCTACCAGAAGAAGCAGGCCGTCAACCACGTGCTGATGAAGGTGGAGACGCACAACCACCCCACGGCCATCTCCCCCTTCCCCGGCGCATCGACCGGCGCGGGCGGCGAGATCCGCGACGAGGGCGCCACGGGCCGCGGCTCCAAGCCCAAGGCCGGCCTGTCGGGCTTCACGGTCTCCAAGCTGTGGGGCAGCGAAGTGGGCAAGCCCGAGCACATCGCCAGTCCGCTGCAGATCATGATCGAGGGCCCGCTGGGTGGCGCGGCCTTCAACAACGAATTCGGCCGTCCCAACCTGACCGGCTATTTCCGCGAGTACGAGCAGCAGGTCGGCGTGGGTGCCGATGCCGTGATGCGCGGCTACCACAAGCCCATCATGATCGCGGGCGGCCTGGGCGTGATCGATTCCGAACTGACTCAGAAGATCGAGTTCCCCGCCGGCACCCTGCTGATCCAGCTGGGCGGCCCCGGCATGCGCATCGGCATGGGCGGCGGCGCTGCCAGCTCCATGGCCAGTGGCACGAACGCGGCCGAGCTGGACTTCGACTCCGTGCAGCGCGGCAATCCCGAGATCGAGCGCCGCGCCCAGGAAGTCATCAACCACTGCTGGGCCCAGGGCGACAAGAACCCCATCCTGGCCATCCACGACGTGGGTGCCGGCGGCCTGTCCAATGCCTTCCCCGAGCTGACCAACGATGCGGGCCGTGGCGCGCGCTTTGACCTGCGCGCCGTCAACCTGGAGGAATCCGGCCTGGCGCCCAAGGAAATCTGGTCCAACGAAAGCCAGGAACGCTATGTGATGGCCATCGCTCCCGAATCGCTGGCCGAGTTCACGGCCTTCTGCGAGCGCGAGCGCTGCCCGTTTGCCGTGATCGGCACGGCCACGGAAGAACGCCAGCTGGTGCTGGAGGACACGGCGGTGGCCTCGGGCGACCAGAAGTTCCCCGTGGACATGCCCATGAACGTGCTGCTGGGCAAGCCGCCCAAGATGCACCGGGACGTGGCCACCGTGCAGCGCGAGCTGCCGCCCATGGACCTGACCGGCGTGCCCCTGGAAAAGGCCGTGATCGACGTGCTGGCCCACCCCACCGTGGCCTCCAAGCGCTTCCTGATCACCATTGGCGACCGCGCCGTGGGCGGTCTCACGCACCGCGACCAGATGGTCGGCCCCTGGCAGGTGCCCGTGGCCGACGTGGCCGTGACCCTGGCCGACTACCGTGGCTTCAAGGGCGAGGCCATGGCCATGGGTGAGCGCACGCCGCTGGCCTCCATCAACGCCCCGGCGTCGGGACGCATGGCCGTGGCCGAGGCCATCACCAACATGCTGGCCGCGCCCATCGAGCTGTCCAAGGTCAAGATGTCGGCCAACTGGATGGCGGCCTGCGGCGAGCCCGGCGAAGACGCGGCGCTCTACGCCACCGTCAAGGCCGTGGGCATGGAGCTGTGCCCGCAGCTGGATATCTCTATCCCCGTGGGCAAGGACAGCCTGTCCATGCGCACCCAGTGGAACGAGGGCGGCCAGGTCAAGAAGGTGACCTCGCCCGTCAGCCTGATCATCACGGGCTTCGCCTCCATCGACGATGTGCGCGGCACGCTCACGCCCCAGCTGGACGCCACGGAAGACGACAGCACCCTGGTCCTGGTGGACCTGGGCCGCGGCAAGATGCGCATGGGCGGCTCCATCCTGGGCCAGGTGCTGGGCCAGTCCGGCAATGAAACGCCTGACCTCGATGACGCCAAGGACCTGATTGCCCTGGTCGATGCCGTCAATGACCTGCGCGCCAAGGGCCAGATCCTGGCCTACCACGACAAGGGCGACGGCGGCCTGCTGGCCACCGTGGCCGAGATGGCCTTCGCCGGCCATGTGGGCGTGGCCATCAACGTGGACATGCTGGTCACCGAAGGCGACGGCATCAGCGACAGCCGCATGGACTCGGGCGAAGGCAAGAACTGGGCCTCCCAGATCAGCGGCCGCCGCGACGACATGACGCTGCGCGCACTGTTCAACGAAGAGCTGGGCGCCGTGCTGCAGATCCGCACGGCCGACCGCGCCGCCGTGCTGCAGACCCTGCGCGAGCATGGCCTGTCCACCTGCAGCCACATCATCGGCAAGACGCGCCCCGTCTCGTCCAAGGTCGATGCGGGCAAGGGCGAACTGCAGGTCTGGCGCGATGCCAAGTCCGTCTTCGGCGCCTCGCTCAGCGACCTGCACCAGGTCTGGGATGCCGTCAGCTGGAAGATTGCCCAGCAGCGCGACAACCCGGCCTGCGCCGACAGCGAGCACGCCGCAGCCGGCGAGCCTGCCGACCCGGGCATGCACCTGCACCTGACGTTCGACCCGGCCGAGAACCCCGCCGCACCCTTCCTGAACCTGGGTGCGCGCCCCCGCGTGGCCGTGCTGCGCGAGCAGGGCGTGAACTCCCATGTGGAAATGGCCTACGCCTTCACCGAAGCCGGCTTCGACGCGGTGGACGTGCACATGACCGACCTGCAAAGCGGCCGCGCGCAGCTGCAGGACTTCGCCGGCGTTGTGGCCTGCGGCGGCTTCAGCTACGGCGACACGCTGGGCGCCGGCATCGGCTGGGCGCGCTCCATCACCTTCAACGACAGCCTGTCCGCGCAGTTCCAGCAGTTCTTCGGCCGCAGCGACACCTTCGGCCTGGGCGTATGCAATGGCTGCCAGATGTTTGCCGAGCTGGCCGACATCATTCCCGGTGCCCAGGACTGGCCGCGTTTCACGCAGAACCAGAGCAACCGCTTCGAGGCGCGCCTGTCCATGGTGGAAGTGCTGGAGTCGCCCAGCCTGTTCCTGCAGGGCATGGCCGGCAGCCGCCTGCCCATCGCCGTGGCCCACGGCGAAGGCTTTGCCAACTTCCGCTACCGCGGCAATGCGGACAAGGCCATCGCCTCCATGCGCTATGTGGACAACCATGGCAAGGCCACCGAGCAGTACCCGTTCAACCCCAACGGATCGGCCGGCGGCCTGACGGCAGTGACCACGGCCGATGGCCGCTTCACGGCCATGATGCCGCACCCCGAGCGCGTGTTCCGCAACGTGCAGATGAGCTGGACCAACGGCGACAAGTCGGAATTCAGCCCCTGGATGCGCGTGTGGCGCAACGCCCGCAAGTGGCTGGGTTGATGCACTGAGCGACGCTGCAAAGCAGACAAAGGCCCTTCGGGGCCTTTTCTTTTTCTGTTTCTTTTTGGCGGCTGCCGTTACGGCGCCAGCATCTGCGCCGTGCGCGCGCGGGCCTGCTGGACCAGGGTGGAGATCAGCACCGTCTCGGGCAGGTTGTGCCAGTAGCGGCGCGGCATCTCGCGCAGCATGGCCTGCTCCTTCAGGCGCGCCGGGTTGAAGGTGCTGGCGTAGTAGGTCAGCCACAGGGCCTCGCCCGCGTCGGCTGGCGGGGCATCGCTGCGGCGCGCGCCGGGCGCCAGGCGCAGCGCATGGCCGTCCCAGTGCGCGCTGCATTGCGGCGTGAGGATGGCCCAGTGCATGTTGGCAAAGCGCTTGCAGAAGAAGGGCGCTGCCGCGCGCACGATGTGGTGCTCGTGCTCGAACCAGGCAATGTGCAGATCGGGCTGGTCCGGTCGCTGCGTGGTCCGAAAGCGCACAAAGGCGTGCATCTTGTGGATCTCGCGCGAGACGGGGCGGGCCAGGGCCTCGATGGCGCGCCAGTCCGCATCCAGCGCATCCAGCCGCAGTTCGGGCCGGGCCTGCATGCGCGCCAGCCAGCGGTGGCATAGCTCGAAGCGGCCCGCCGCGCGGTGCATGCAGGCATGGCGCAGCGCGGACATCTGGGTGTCCGACAAGGACAGCCCTGCCTCGCCGGGGCCGGCCAGCCCGGCGAGTGCCGAGGCGGGCATGGCCTGCTCCGGCGCGCTGGAAAACAGGTCCACCCCCGCGCCGAGTTGCTGCGCCCCCCGCGTGTCGGGCCACCGCCATTGCACCACAGCGGGGTCGGCGCCATGGGCCAGCAGCGCCCGGCAGGCTGCGCGAAAGCCGGGCCAGTCGTCGGGGCTGTCGAGTTCGATGGTGAGAGCCTGTGCTTGCATGGCGTGCTCCAGGTTCTAGAACAGGCTGGCCTGCACCGCGTTTTGCACGCGCATGCCGCTGTGCCGTGCCTGGGCCTGGCTGGCCTGCGACTGCGCGATCAGCCGGGTGCGCAGCGCGGCCGAGTCGGTCTCGCCCAGCAGGGGCCGGTGGCCGTCGATCAGCACGAAGGGCAGGGCCTTTTGCACGGGCGCGCGCAGCCGCAGCAGATCGTCCAGCCGCAGCCTGCGCACGCGGCGCGCCGCCAGCAGGCGGTCCACCGTCTGCGTGCCCAGGCCCGGCACGCGCAGCAGCAGGCTGCGCGGCGCACGGTTGAGGTCCACGGGGAACTGCTGGCGGTTGGCCAGTGCCCAGGCCAGCTTGGGGTCGATCTCCAGGTCCAGCATGCCGTGGCGGCTGGCCGCCGCGATCTCGCCCGCCCCGTAGCCGTAAAAGCGCATCAGCCAGTCGGCCTGGTAGAGCCGGTGCTCGCGCATGAGGGGCGGCGCCTGCGGCGGCAGATCGCGCGAGGCATCGGGAATGGGGCTGAAGGCCGAGTAGTACACGCGGCGCAGGCCGTAGCCCGCATACAGCGTGTGGCTGGATTCGAGGATGTCGGCATCGGTTGCGCGGTCGGCGCCCACGATCATCTGCGTGCTCTGCCCGCCCGGCGCAAAGCGCGGCACGGCGGCGCGCTGCGCGGGTGCGCCGGGCAGGGACTGCGCCTGGCGCTGCTCGCGCGTGGCCGCGCGCCAGGCCTGCACATGCCGGTCCACGCCCTGCATGGCCTGGCGTATGCGCTGTCCATCCTTTTCAGGCGCGAACTGCGCCAGGCCGCTGGCCGTGGGCAGTTCCACATTGATGCTCAGGCGGTCGGCATGGCGGCCTGCCTGGGCCAGCAATTCGGGGGCGGCATCCGGGATGGTCTTGAGGTGGATGTAGCCGCGAAAGTCATGCTCCTCGCGCAGGCGGCGCGCCACTTCCACCAGTTGCTCCATGGTGTAGTCGCTGGAACGGATGATGCCGCTGGACAGGAACAGCCCCTCGATGCAGTTGCGCCGGTAGAAGTCCAGCGTCAGCTGCACCACCTCGGCCACCGTGAAGCGGGCGCGCTGCACGTTGGAGCTCTTGCGGTTGATGCAGTAGCGGCAGTCGAAGATGCAGACATTGGTCAGCAGGATCTTGAGCAGCGAGATGCAGCGCCCGTCGGGCGAATAGCTGTGGCAGATGCCCATGCCGGTGACCGAGCCCATGCCCTTGCCGTCCAGCGAGTCGCGCCCCTGCGATCCGCTGGAGGCGCAGCTGGCGTCGTACTTGGCGGCGTCGGCGAGGATGAAAAGTTTGCGTTGCAGCTCCATGACTGTATAAATATACAGTATATTTGCTTGGCACGTCCGGTTTCCTGAGAGCCCATCCCTCAGCCAGGGTCTGGTCCGGCCTTGCCTGGCTGCGGGTCGAGCGCACTGTCGCGCTATCGCAATGGCCAGCGGATTGCAATGGTTGCCAGTGCAATGGAATGAAACCGTTTTCAGTGCGGACTGAGTACTTGCTTTCAATGGGTTGCGATGTGCATCGCTGGAAATGATGAATGCGTGTTTTCTGCGTCTTTCGCAATGCCTGAAGGCTGGCATGGCTTGGTGCCATCAATGCACGCGCTGATATAGCGCAGCTGGCTGCGCGCCATGGGGGTTTCCCATTCATGGGGGAGAGGTTGGGTGTTGTTGTGAATTGTTTCAAATTGCCGATAACTATTGCTGATAGGCTTTCGGGTTTGCCGGGCAGTGCCGTTTCATTCAATGCGCCCGGCGATGACAAACACTTGGAGAGGGAGCTTCGGTGTCGCGTGTATTAGGAACAGAGAGCGAAGTGCTGGCGCTGTCGCCGGACGCCTCATCCAGCAAGGCTGCCAAGGGCCTGCAATCGCCCGCCAAATGGCCCGCCATGGGCGCCAATGATGTGGCGGTCTGGGGTGAATGCCAGGGCAGCGGCAGCAAGCCCTACCAGACCCAGGTGGACCTGTCGGGGCCTTCCTTCAAATGCTCTTGCCCCAGCCGCAAATTCCCCTGCAAGCACGGGCTGGCGCTGATGCTGATGCGTGCCGGCGGGCAAGTCCCCGAAGGCGTTGATCCGCCCGCCTGGGTGCAGACCTGGCTGGACAGCCGCCAGGAAAAGGCCGAGAAGAAAGAGGCCAAGGCTGCCGCCGCAGCGGCCGAGCCGCCACCCGATCCCGAGGTCGCGGCCAAACAGCAGGCCAGGCGCGAAGACAAGCGCTGGGACAAGGTCGAAGCCGGCCTGCAGGAACTGTCGCTGTGGATGCAGGACATGGTGCGTGCGGGCCTGGCCAACCAGGCCAGCGACACGCAGATGCGCCAGCGCTGGAACAACATGGCCGCGCGCATGGTCGATGCGCAGGCCACGGGCATGGCGGCGCGCATCAAGGATTGCCGGGATCTGGTGGACAGCCACCGAGACTGGCCGCGCGACATGCTGGTGCAGCTGGGCCACTGGCAGTTGATCATCGACGCCGTTCGCCGCCGCGAATCGCTCAGCCCCGAGGTCAAGGCCGACGTGATGGCCGCGCTGGGCTGGCCCATGGACAAGGCCGAGGTGCAGGCCAGGGGCCAACTGGTCGAGGACGAATGGCTGGTGGCCGGCCTGCGCATGATCGAGCGCGAAGGCCGGCTCATGGAGCGGCGCGTCTGGCTGCAGGGCCAGCGCACGGGGCGCATGGCCCTGGTGCTGGACTATGCGCAGGGCGGGCGCGGCTTTGAATCGGCCTGGGTGCCGGGCCATCGCTACGGCTGCGCGCTGAATTTCTATCCGGGCCATGCGCCGCTGCGCGCCATTGCGGCCAATGGCAACGGGCCTGCGCTGCCTGCCGATGGCGCCAGCCCGCTGGCCACCTCGGCCGGGGGAGACGTCCTGCAACGGCTGGGCCAGCGCATTGCCGCCAACCCGCTGCAGGCCACGCAGCCGCTGTGCCAGGACCGGCTGCGGCTGGTGCCCGCCCAGGGCCAGTGGTTCGCGGCCTGGCCCCAAGCGCTGGATGCATCGCCGGTCACCCCTGGCACGGCGGCGCCAGTGCAGCCCGTTCCCGTGGCGATTGACGATGCCGAGGCCTGGCGCCTGCTGGCGCTCAGCGGCGGTGCGCCCATGCAGCTGTTTGGCGAATGGGAGCCCGGCCCGGCCGTGGGCCGCTGGCGGCTGCTGAGCGCCTGGCAGGCCCGCGAGGGTGAAACCGCCCAGCAATGTATCTGGCAGAACCAGGGTGATCCGGTATGAGCAACGCACAACTTTGGGCTGCGCTGCAGCAATCGGCCATGGTCGGCTCGGACCGGCTGGCCGTGCCGCCTGCGCTGGCTTCGGGCGTGGACCCGTCCGCAAGCGGGTCGCAGCAGGCCGTGCAGGCCGCGCTGCTGCCCCGCGCTGATGTGGCCGGTGACTCGCCCGCCCAGCAACTGCTGCGCGCCAGCGCCGTGGCGGCCGTGTTCGAGCGGGCCGGCTGGCAGCCTGGCGCGCAGGTGCGCCTGACGGCACCGCTGGCCGTGCCGGCCGCCGCGCCTGCGGAGTCGCGCACCGCGCCTGCCGATGCGCGCCTGCACACCCTGATGGGCGACGTGCTCAAGGACGGCCCGTTCGAGCTGCAGGCCTCCATGCTGCGCACCCTGGACCAGGCCGGCCAGCGCCTGCCCCACGATCTGCTGGTGCCTGCGCTGGAGCAGGGCCGCCAGTCCGTGGAACTGCGCCAGTGGCTGGCCCCCGTGCTGGGCGAGCGCGGACGCTGGCTGGGCGCGCTCAACCCGCAATGGAGCTATGCCAGCGGCGTGGAGGAAACCGCCGACCCCGAACTGGTCTGGCAGGAGGGCTCGGTGGAGCAGCGCGTGGCCCTGCTGCGCAGCGAGCGCGCAACCGATGCCGCCAAGGCCCGCACGCGGCTGGAAGGCAGTCTGAAGGAGCTGGGCGCCAAGGAGCGCCTGCCCCTGGTCCAGGCCCTGGCCGTCGGGCTGGGCATGGACGATGAGCCGCTGCTCGAAAAACTGCTGTCCGACCGCAGCAAGGAGATCCGCGAGAACGCCGCGCAAATGCTCTCGTGTCTGCCGGACAGCGCGCACAGCCAGCGCGTCATGGGCTGGATGCAGTCCATGCTGCAGCAGGACGACAAGGGCCAGTGGATCGTGGAGCCTCCCGAAGAAGGCCTCAAGGAATGGGAGCGCGACGGCATCACGCTCAAGCCCGACGCCTACCACCGTGGCGGCAAGAAGGCCTGGCTGCTGGAGCAGATGGTGCAGCTCACGCCCGTGTCCTTCTGGACCCGCGCCCTGGGCCTGACGCCCCTGGAAGTGATGGAGTGGAGCCGGCGCAGCGACTGGAAATCCTCACTGCGCCAGGGCTGGGTGCGGGCCCTGCAATACCAGTTGGACGTGGAATGGATCGATGCCGCCCAGACCATGGGCCGCGACATGCGCCACGACGCGCTCCTGCCCGCCCTCATGGCCCGGTTGTCCCGCGAGGAACGCGAGTCCCGCTGGATTGCCCAGTTCGAGCGCGACAGGCACAAGCTCATCGATGCCATCGAGGGCATGTCCCAGTCGCTGGGCGGCGCCGAACTGCTCTCGCCCGCGCTGTCGGCGCGGCTGACCGAGGCACTGCACCTGGCCGTGGGCGGCAAGCAGATCACGGGCAACTGGCACAGCTACCGCGCTGACCAGGCCCTGCTGTCCTGTGCGCGCATGCTGGACGTGACCGCGCTGGAGCGCTTTGCCGACCTGTGGCGCAAGCCCTCGGTGCTGGATGCGCAACCCGAGCCTGAGCCCGAGCCGCAAACCGAACCTGCTGCTGCTGCGGCAGCATTCACGGCCACCGCTACCGCCACAGCCGCTGCAGTTGCCGCACCGGCAAGCATTCCCCTCACGCCCCAGCAGCAGGCGCGCCTCGAACGCAGCCGCGTGCGGCCCTGGGATGAGGAGCGCATGCGCGGCCATCTGGAGCGCATCGTCGATCTGCGCCTGGGCCTGCACCAGGCCTTTGTTGCCCTGCGCGGCCCGGCCTGAGCCGCGCCCGTCCTGCCGCATACCCCGAACCGAACCGAATCCAACCCTTACCCCTTCCCGGAAGCACACCATGAGCCAAGTCCTGCGCCAGCATGCCGAACAGCAATTCGCCGAAGAACTCGAAGCCCTGCGCAAGGTGGACGACCGTCCGCGTCCGCCCAACTGGAAGCTCTCGCCCTGGGCCGTGCTCCAGTACCTGATGGGCGGCAAGCTCGGCAACGGCTTCGAGGTCAGCCCCAAGTACATCGGCAATCCGCGCCTGATGGAAATCGCCGTCTCCACCCTGGCCACCGACCGCGCCCTGCTGCTGTACGGCGTGCCCGGCACGGCCAAGTCCTGGGTGTCCGAGCACCTGTCGGCCGCCGTCAGCGGCGACTCCACCATGCTGGTGCAGGGCACGGCCGGCACCAGCGAGGAGCAGCTGCGCTACGGCTGGAACTACGCCCAGCTGCTGGCCCACGGCCCGTCCGAGAAGGCGCTGATCCCCAGTCCCCTGGTCAATGCCATGAAGCTGGGCAAGATCGCCCGCATCGAAGAGCTGACCCGCATCCCGGCCGACGTGCAGGACACGCTGATCACCGTGCTGTCCGAAAAGACCCTGCCCGTGCCCGAGCTGGGCAGCGAAGTGCAGGCCGTGCAGGGCTTCTCGGTCATCGCCACGGCCAACAACCGCGACAAGGGCGTGAACGAGCTGTCCAGCGCGCTCAAGCGCCGCTTCAACACCGTCATCCTGCCCGTGCCGGCATCGCAGGACGAAGAGGTGCAGATCGTCACCAAGCGCGTGGCCGAGCAGGGCCGCGCCCTGGCCCTGCCCGCCGAGCCGCCGGCCCTGCAGGAAGTGCGCCGCGTGGTGCAGATCTTCCGCGAGCTGCGCAACGGCCAGACCGAAGACGGCAAGACCGTGCGCGTCAAGTCGCCCAGCAGCACGCTGTCCACGGCCGAGGCCATCTCGGTCATCAACAGCGGCATGGCGCTGGCCGGGCATTTCGGCGACGGCGTGCTGCGCGCGGGCGATGTGGCCTCGGGCCTGCTGGGCGCCGTGATCAAGGACCCGGTGCAGGACAGCGTGGTCTGGAAGGAATACCTGGAGACCGTGGTCAAGGAGCGCAGCGACTGGAAGGACCTGTACCGCGCCTGCCGCGAGCAGCTCTGAAGCCCCCAGTCCCGCACCGCTGACCGACCGCACCCTCTGCGCATCCCCTGTATGGCCACCTCTGCCAATCCGCTTCATTTCTTCGGCATCCGCCACCATGGCCCGGGCTGCGCGCGCAGCCTGCTGCAGGCCCTGGTGCAGCTGCAGCCCGACTGCCTGCTGGTGGAGGGCCCGCCCGAGGGCGAGTCCCTGCTGCCCATGCTGCAGCATGCCGACCTGCAGCCGCCCGTGGCCATGCTGGTCTATGTGCAGGACAGTCCGGCCCATGCCGCCTTCTATCCCTATGCCGAGTTCTCGCCCGAATGGCAGGCCCTGCAATGGGCGGCGCGCCAGGGCGTGGCCACGCGTTTCATCGACCTGCCCCAGACCCACCGCATGGCGCTGGACATGGCCGAGCAGGAGCGGCGCCGGGCCGAGGCGGCGGCAGCAGATGCAGCTGATGCAGGCGCGGATGCGGCCGATGGAGGCCAGGATGCAGATGCAGATGCAGATGCCGACACCGGCTCCGATTCCGACTCCGACTCCGACTCCGACTCCGACTCCGACTCCGACTCCGACTCGGTCGCCGCTGCGGCAGACGGCAGCCAGCTCCAGAGCAATGCCGCCGAGGCCCTGGACCGCGACGACACCACGCAGTCCGTGCCGGCTGCCGACCTTGCCGTCGATCCCTCGGCACCGTCCCCGCAGGACTGGCACGATCCGCTGGACCTGCTGGCCGAGGCCGCTGGCTACCCCGACGGCGAAAGCTGGTGGAACCGCATGGTCGAGGAACGCGGCGACGGCGCCACCCTGTTCGAGGGCATTGCCGAAGCCATGACCGTGGTGCGCGCCGAGCTGCCAAACGAAGTGCGCGGAGAACGCCACGCCCAGCGCGAGGCGCTGCGCGAAGCCTGGATGCGCCAGTGCATGCGCGAGGCCGTCAAAGCCGGCCACCAGCGCATTGCCGTGGTCTGCGGCGCATGGCATGTGCCGGCCCTGCAGGCCCAGGTCACCGCCAAGGCCGATGCCGCCACGCTCAAGGGCCTGCCCAAGGCCAAAGTCCAGGCCACCTGGGCACCCTGGACCTACCGCAACCTGTGCTCGTCCAGCGGCTATGGCGCGGGCGTGGATTCGCCGGGCTGGTATGAACATCTGTGGCGCTGCTCCGAGCCTGTGCCCGAGTCCTTGTCTCAGTCCGCACCTGCTGCCGACCCGGCACGCGCCAGCACCCAGCGCACCGTCGGCTGGCTGGCGCGCGTGGCCCATCTGCTGCGCTCCAAGGACCTGGACTGCTCCAGCGCCCACATCATCGAGGCCACGCGCCTGGCCGAAAGCCTGGCGGCCCTGCGCGGCCATGCCAGCCCCGGCCTGCCCGAGCTGGACGAGGCCATCGTCACCGTCATCAGCATGGGCGAGCGCACGCCGCTGCGCCTGATCGAGCGCGAACTCAGCGTGGGCGACCGCATCGGCGGCGTGCCCGCCGACGTGCCCCAGGTGCCGCTGCAGCGCGACATCGAGCAGCAGCAAAAAAGCCTGCGCCTCAAGCCCGAGGCGGCCGCCAAGGTCCTGGCCCTGGACCTGCGCAAGGACACGGACCGCGAACGCAGCCACTTCCTGCACCGCCTGCGCCTGCTGGGCATAGAGTGGGGCAGCGTCACCACCGACCAGCAGCGCAACCGGGGCACCTTCCGCGAAAGCTGGCAACTGCAGTGGGAGCCCGAGCTGGCCGTGCGCATCATCGAGGCCAGCCGCTACGGCGGCACCCTGGTGCAGGCCGCCGCCGCCAAGGTGCGCCAGGCGCTGACGCCCGAGACCCCGCTGCCCGAGCTGGCCAAGACCATCGACGACGCCCTGCTGGCCGACCTGCCGCACCTGGTCGATGCCCTCATGCACGACCTGGCCGACCGCTCGGCCAGCACCGGCGATGTTTCCCAGCTCATGCAGGCGCTGCCGCCGCTGGCCAATGTGCTGCGCTACGGCAGCGTGCGCCAGACCGACACCCAGGCCCTGGCCACGGTGATCGACAGCATGGCGCTGCGCGCCGCCATCGGCCTGCCCCTGGCCTGCATGGCGCTGGATGAAGACGCTGCAAGACACATGCAGGCCACGGTGCTGCAGGCCCACGAGGCCCTGCGCCTGCGCGATGCCGAGGAGCCGCGCGAAGCCTGGTTCGGCGCCCTGCGCAGCATTGCCATGGGCGACGCGGGCGCCGCCTTGCTGCGCGGCGCGGCCTGCCGCCTGCTGCTCGATGCCCACCGCCTGGACAGCGAGGCCGTGGCCACGCAACTGGGCCGCAATCTCTCGCTGGGCGTGCCGCCGCTGGACGCTGCCGCCTGGCTGGACGGTTTTCTCAACCGCCAGGCCCTGGTGCTGCTGCACGACGACGCCATCTGGGGCGCCGTCGATGCCTGGCTGGCGCAGCTGGGCGAGACCCAGTTCACCCAGATCCTGCCCCTGGTGCGCCGCAGCTTCTCGGCCTTCTCCAACCATGACCGCCAGAGCCTGGGCGAAAAGGCCCGGCGCGGCCAGGGCAGTGCGGCCGTGGCGGCTGCATCCGCAAGTGCCGCGGGTGCCGCAGGTGCGGCAGGCGATGGGAACGACGGTGCCTGGAACGAGGCGCGTGCCATTCTCGCCATTCCCGTACTCGATCAACTGCTGGGCCTGAACATGCCCGCGCAACCGCTGACCCGCCTGCAGGAGGCCCAGCCATGAACACCGCTGCCACCGTGAACGATGCATCCCTTTCCGGCGCCGACCCGCAGGAGACCGCCCCGCAGCCCACCACCCGCCTGCAACGCTGGCGCCTGGTGCTGGGCCAGCCGTCCGAGGCCAGCTGCGGCGGGCTGGGCCCCAAGGGCAGCTCCATCGACGAGATGGACAAGGCCCTGGCCGCGCTCTACGAAGAGGACAACAAGGACGGCGGCCTTTCGCGCCGCGGCGGGCGGGGCAACTCCTCGCCCAGCGTGGCGCGCTGGCTGGGCGACATCCGCAAGTACTTTCCCAGCCAGGTCGTGCAGGTCATGCAGCGCGACGCCATGGAGCGCCTGAACCTGCGCGAACTCATGCTCCAGCCCGAAATGCTGGAGCATGTGCAGCCCGACGTGCACATGGTGGCCGACCTCATCTCCCTGGGCTCCGTCATCCCGCAGAACACCAAGGAGACCGCGCGCATCGTCGTGCGCAAGGTGGTGGACGACCTCATGCGCCGCCTGGAAGAGCCCATGCGCAGCGCCGTCTCGGGCGCGCTGGACCGCAGCCAGCGCAACCGCCGTCCGCGCCACTCCGAGATCGACTGGAACCGCACCATCCGCGCCAACCTGCGCCACTGGCAGCCCGACTACCGCACCATCGTGCCCGAGACCCTGGTCGGCTACGGCCGCAAGGTCCGCCGCCCGCAGCGCGAAGTCATCCTGTGCATAGACCAGAGCGGCTCCATGGCCAACTCCGTCGTCTACTCCAGCATCTTCGGTGCCGTCATGGCCAGCCTGCCGGCCGTCGCTACCCGTCTGGTGGTCTTCGACACGGCGGTGGTGGACCTGACCGACAAGCTCTCCGACCCCGTGGACGTGCTCTTTGGCGTGCAGCTGGGCGGCGGCACCGACATCAACCGTGCCGTGGGCTACTGCCAGGGCCTGATCAGCGAGCCGCGCAATGCCATCGTCGTGCTCATCTCCGACCTCTACGAAGGCGGCGTGGAAAGCGGCCTGCTGCGCCGCGCCTCCGAACTGGTGGAGTCGGGCGTGCAGTTCATCACGCTGCTGGCGCTCAGCGACGAAGGCGCGCCTGCCTACGATGCACAATTGGCCGCCAAGCTGGCCGCGCTGGGCGTGCCCTCGTTTGCCTGCACGCCGGATGCCTTTCCGCAGCTTATGGCCGCCGCCATCCGCCGCGATGACGTGGCGGCCTGGGCGGCAGGGCAGGGCTTCAAGACAAGCAAGTAGCGGATGGCCGGTCGGCCCCGTGACCGGGCTGGCCGCCGGGCATCTCCTACATGGGCAGGGCATGCCCAGGCCCCATGATGGCGCCCAGGCAAAAAGAAGTTCCCCGAACAATTCACTGGAGTAATGCGATGGCTGGTGCTGGTTTGCTGATGCTGCTGGACGATATTGCAGCGATCCTGGACGACGTGGCCCTCATGACCAAGGTCGCGGCCCGCAAGAGCGTGGCCATGGCCGACGATGTGTCCGTCATGACCAAGGTGGCTGCACAGAAGACGGCCGGCGTGCTGGGTGATGACCTGGCCCTGAACGCCCAGCAGGTCACGGGCGTGCGCGCCGAGCGCGAGATTCCCGTGGTCTGGGCCGTGGCCAAGGGCTCGCTGGTCAACAAGGTCATCCTCGTGCCGACGGCGCTGCTCATCAGCGCCTTCATTCCCTGGGCTGTCACGCCGCTGCTCATGGTCGGCGGCGCCTTTCTGTGCTTTGAGGGTTGCGAGAAGCTGGCCCACAAATTCCTGCATTCGCCCGAGGAAGATGCCGTGGAGCGCGAGCGCCTGACCCAGGCCAATGCCGATGCGGGCGTCGATCTCGTCGCCATGGAAAAGGACAAGATCAAGGGCGCCGTGCGCACCGACTTCATCCTCTCGGCCGAGATCATCGCCATCACGCTGGGCACCGTGGCCGCCGCCCCGTTTGGGCAGCAGGTGGCCGTGCTGGCGGGCATTGCCCTCATCATGACCGTGGGCGTCTATGGCCTGGTGGCCGGCATCGTCAAGCTCGATGACCTGGGACTGTGGCTGGGCCAGCGTGCCAGCGCCGCGGCCCGCGCGCTGGGGCGGGGCATCGTCGCCGCCGCGCCCTGGCTGATGAAGGGGCTGTCCGTTGCGGGCACGGCCGCCATGTTCCTGGTGGGTGGCGGCATCCTCGTGCATGGCGTGCCTGCGCTGCACCACGCCGTGGAAGGCCTGGGCGAGGCCGTGGCCCAGGGCGCGCTGGGCGGCCTGTGGCGCGTGCTGGCCGTCAATGTGCTCAACGCGGTGGCCGGCATCGTGGCCGGTGCCATCGTGCTGGCGGCTGTCGAAGGCATCAAGCGTCTGCGCCGCCGCTGAGTCGCGGCAAACATCGCCGGCCGGCCCTGCAGCCGGCAAGGCACGCCACGGGGGCCGGACGGCCCCCGTTTGCATGGAATTTTCGCTTCGGCGCATCGCATTTGACTGTGGGCGCAAGCACATGCATTCCCCCTGGAACTCCGCAAGGCCAGGCGTCCTCCTGTCCCTTGGCGGCGGCGCAATGCGTTTGCGCCTGCCGGCCGCCGAGGCTCCGGGAACGGCCCATTGCCGCAGCGGAGCCGTTGTCGGGACCGGGCGGCTGAATTCGCATCCGCACCGGTCCCTGGGTGTTCATCAGGGGGACTTCATGATTTCCAACCTCACCAAGGCCAGCGTGCTGCGGTCCGTCATCGCCGGCTGCACGCTCGCGCAAGCGGGCAGGGCCGAGAAACTCAGCACCGAGCGCGCGCGCACGGCGCTCAACCGCATCTGCGAGCTGCTGCATCTGCCCAACGACCTGGCCGCCATCCACGCGGAGCCGCAGCTGTACCTCGAATCCCTGGCCCACTTCGAGAGCCTGCCCCAGTTCGAGCTGCGCACGCCGCTGGTGGCCAAGCTCAAGCAGGTGCTGGGCCTGCGCTCGTCCAGGCAGCTGACGCCGGCCGTGCTCGCGCAGGTCAGCGCGTCTCAGCTCATCAACCAGGGCGTCTCCATCATCGCCCTGGCCGATCTGCAGGAGTGGCTGCTCAAGCATGACCTGTCGCTGAGGCATAGCCCGCCCATCACGGATATCGACTTCAGGGAGGCCCGAAAAGCCATTGCCTTGCTCGACGCCTTCGACTTCGACACCGAATCGCTGGAATGGCAAATGAATCACCTTGCCCGCAAGCGCGGCCGGGCCAGGAGCCGGCCTGCCCCGGCTGCCTGCGCAGTGGAATCCCTGCCTGCCGTCAGCACCACAGGGGCTGCGCCCTAATATCGGGGCTTCCCAACAAGGCCCGATACACCATGAAGTTCTCCTTGCTTGCTGCCGCGGCTGTGGCATTGCAACTGCTGGCGCCGGCGCCTGCCCTGGCGGCCGACGACATCGTGTTCAAGGACAGCGCCGGCCGCGTGCTCAGGCGCAGCGACCTGGACAAGGCCGATGGCCGCTTCAGCTGGGAGCTGCCCTCCGCCACACCCGTCAGCCAGGCCGCGCGCGATGCCCATGCCTTGGGCCGCGCTGCAGGGCAGAACGGCGATTACCGCGCCGCCCTGGCACATTTCGAGACTGCCTCGAAGCTGGCGCCCCGCTGGCCCTATCCCATCTACGACGCTGCATTCACCTACCTGCTGCAAAAGGACTTTGATGCGGCCTATCGGCGTTACCGGCGCGTGGATGCACTGGCGCCCAGGGGCTTCTTCACCGCCAAGACGGCCGTGCACAGCCTGCGCATGGAGCGTGACGGCAAGCTCCCCCAAGGCACCTACCTGCGCTACCTTGCCCTGGAATGGGAAACCGACCGCGACAAGGCGCGCCAGGCGGCCTTGGCCATGACCCGCGAGACGCCTGGCTTCGCTCCCGCCTGGAAGACGGCCGCCCATCTGGAGGATGACCCGGACAAGCGCCTGGCCCTGCTGGACAGCGGCCTGAAGGCCGACCCCGATGCCGAGACCCGCGGCTTTCTGCTCCTGAACAAGGCCATGGTGCTGCGCGAACGCAACCAGATCCCCGAGGCCATGGTGATGCTGGGAGAGCTTGCGGTAGACCCGCAGTCTCCGCTGGATGTCGAGGCCCTGGCACGGCACACGCTGGCGCAGTGGGCGCGGCCCTGAGGCTGGCACCTGCACCTTCACCCGCCCTGCAGCCCGCTCAGCGCAGGGCGAGCTCCACGGCTTCCGCAGACAGCCCGTAGGCCTCCACGAAGACCTCGATGCGGTCCTGCGTCTGCGCGTTCACAAACGTCTCCATGCCCACGCTGTCCATCTCCCCTGACAGCATCTGGCCCGTATTCACGGGGCGGGTATCGAGCTGCTGCGCCAGCACGCAGCTGTCCTCTCCCGCCGGCTGCAGGCCGATGAGCCCCGTCTGGTTGTTGATGGCAATCACCCTGGCTTGTCTTTGCATGCTCCACCCTGTCGTCTGAATCCGTCGTTTCTGGAATGGCGAAAAGGCGCCGCCTGGTGCAACGCCCCTGCCTGTCCTGGCGACTGTAGGCAAGGCTTGGGGACGGCGGTAGAGGCCGGGGGCTTGGTGGACTGCCAAGGGAAATTTACGAATGTCTGTCTGGTTTTTTGTTTTTGCTAGTGAATGTGTGTGGAAGATTGCAGCAACAGTTGATTTGAGATTGCCTACAATGTGTCGGCAAGTGACCTCAAAGGAGCAAAAAATGACCATCATCCGTACTACCGTGGATGACAAGATCTACGACAGCGCTGCCGACATACTTTCTACGCTGGGCATGGATGTGAACGCCGCCGTGCGCATGTTTCTGCAGGGCGTTGTGCTGCACAACGGGATTCCCTTTGACCTGCGGCTGACGGCGGAGCAGGTGCAGGCGATGCGGCTGCGTCGCGAGACAAACCGGCAGGCCACTTTGGAGGCGAGAGAAATCGCCAGATGCGGTGAACCTGGACATGCCTCTGTTGAAGCCATGCTGCAGGCCATGGAAAAGGATGAAGCCTGATGGCCGGCAAGAAGGGCTACAGGCTGCGCACCATCGCGTACACCAAGACCTTCAAGAA
The DNA here is from genome assembly GCF_020523835.1 of Delftia sp. Lp-1. NCBI lineage: Bacteria > Pseudomonadati > Pseudomonadota > Betaproteobacteria > Burkholderiales > Comamonadaceae > Delftia > Delftia sp. Lp-1. The sequence continues at coordinate 1,404,475 of NZ_JAJALJ010000001.1, forward strand.
GGACTACCAGCGCATGGCGGCATCGGGCCGCTACGACATGACACTGGTGAACCAGGTCGGCGGCCTGCTCATTGCCCACACGGCACAGCAGGTGCTGGCGGCGCAGTGGAGCGATCACGCCTTGATCGCCGACGATGAATGGGACGCGGGCGACCGGGACATCCATCTGGGAGGGGACTTCCTGCTGATCTATCGCATTGATCCGCATCCCGAAGCCAAGGACATGGAGATCGTCATCTTCAAGCGCCTTGGAACCCACAGCGATCTGTTTGGCTGAGCGCGGCCATCGCAGGCCGCGGGCAGCCTCCGCCTCTCAGCTCCCCAGTGCCCCGCGCACGGCAGCGCGCTCTCCCATGCGCTTGAAATGCGCCTGCACCTTGGGGAAGCCGGCGATGTCCACGCCGTCGCCTTCCAGCCAGCCGGCAATGGTGAACAGATAGGCGTCGGCCACGGAATAGTCCGAACCCAGCACCCAGGGGGCATCGCCCAGGTAATGGCGCTCGATCACGCCAAAGCATTCGGCCATGTTGGCTGCCACCTTGCGCTGCATGGAGGCAATGGCCGCTTCGTCATCGGCCCAGCGGCCTGCGCGGCGCCCGTGGGCGTGGGCCACGTGCACGGTGGAGGACAGGTAGCTGTGGAAATCCTGCATGTGGGCAAAGGCATACGCATCGTCGAGCGGGGCGAGCCGGGCCTCGGGGAAGCGGCGCGCAACGTAGGCCAGCAGGGCCGGCGTTTCGGTGAGCACACCGCGCTCGGTCACCAGGGCGGGCACGCGGCCCTTGGGATTGATGGCCAGGTATTCGGGGCTGCGCTGCTCGCCCTTGGGGAAGTCGAGCTTGATGACTTCGTGCGGCGCATTGGCTTCGATCAGGGCGATGCGGGTGGCCAGGGCGCAGGTGCCGGGCGCGTAGTAGAGCTTGAGGGTGGTCATGAAAGAGACGGGTAGGGATGGGATACGTGCAGATTCTGCCGTCGGCGCCGATGGCCGGGCCGGCCCTCCAAATTAGTGCGTATTGCATGGGCGTGCAAGCGGCATCTGCGTCTTTGCTTATGCCTGCTCGGCATTCCAATGCACGGTGCGTGCGGGCAGGTCAATGTGGATGGTGTGGCGGCCGCCGTCATGCAGTAGCAGGTCCAGCTTCCCGTCCTGGCCATCCACGAACGTGATGCCTTCAATCATGGGTGCGTCGATCAGGTCGTTGCAGTCGAGCGCGATCCAGGCATCGGTCTGCAGATCCAGCAGGCGCAGATTGGGGAAGTCGGGGTCCTCGCCATATTCGACGCAGGCCACCATGGCCCAGGGTCTGGAGACGGCCACGGCCGTGAGGGTGCTATCCGGGCTCTGCGCGCAGGCGCGTGACTGCAGGGCATCGAGCAGCGTGGGCATGTCGTCCAGCATTTTTGCGTAGGGAGACTCGGGTGGCACGGTGCGCACCGGCTGGGTGGCGGCCTTGGCGCTTTTGGCGCGTTTGGCAGGCTCTGCCGTTTGGGTGCTGCGCCTGCGGCCCGCTGGCGGAAGGTGCTGGATTTTGCCGCCCGCAATGCCCAGAAAGACACCGCATTCGCTCACGCTCAGATGCCTGTAGTTGCGGCTGCTGCACGGGGTTTCCCAAAGCGGGGTGCCGGTGTCCTGGTCCACGGCGACAAGATAGGCCCGCTCCATGCCGTCCTCGTGCCTGTCCTGTATTCCATAGAGGACGCCGGCATGGCATTGCGGCGCGCTGACATGGGTAGGCGACAGGCACGGTCCGAAACGGTTGCTGCGAATGTCATAGCCATACATGCCCTGGCGTGCAAAGCAGAAATAGACCACGCCGTCACGATGCGCTGCCCGCTGGGCATGCACATGCCGGCGCTCATCGTCAGGTTGAACGGGAGGTGTGATGGCCAGGACTTCGCCGCTGCAAGGATGGATGCGAAGCCAGGGTGCATCGATGTCCACGTGGTCTCTGCTGCCGGGGCCGAACACGGCCCACGCGCCTGAAATGGCGGGCGAGTACAGGTTGCGCGCACTGTCCACCCACAGCACATGCTCGGTGTGCCCGTCGGTTTCATGCCAGCGCCGCAGCTCCGAGCGCTCAGGGTGGACGATCCAGCCGTAGACCGCCCCCTCCAGCACAAACGCACCCTGCAGGCCCAGCGCCAGCGTGCTGCCCTGCCAGTTGCGACGGTCCAGCAGCAGATAGCGGCCCTCGGGACTGCTCTCCTCCATCGCGACGAGCCAGCGATGCGCGTCCAGCTCCACGGGAACGGGCCAATGCCTGGCCTGCATGCCCGGCACGGCATGGAAGTCGAACAGGCATTCGCCGGTGCGGGCATCAAGCACCTGGTCGCAGAGCATCAGATGCCGCTCGTCCACGAACCACGACATGCCCTCGCTCTCGCGCATGCGGTGGTCCCAGAGCACGTTGCCGGTGGCCACATCAACGGCGCGCAGAAAGGACGTTGTGCTGTCCCCCTTGTTGCAGTACTCGTAGTAGAGCCGGCCATCGACCACGCTCATGGCGGTGTCGATGATGAAGATGCTCTTGTCTCCAATGGCCTGGGATTTGCCGTAGTGCATGCGCGCCTTTCAAAGACCTGATTGTCGCCAGCAGAGCGCGGTGTGGACTGGGCGAAATGTCAAGTCGATGGCGTCGTGCGCGCCTGAACCAATGCAGCTGCGGCGGCGCAACGCCATCCGATCCAGACGAGCAGGTCCTCGATGCGCTGTGCCGGATGGAAGCTGCACCGAGCGTGCTGCAGATGCATGCCGAGTGGGCTGTCTGTTGCTGTCCGCCAGGCGTTGTTCCAAGAGCGGGGCCTGCATTGCTCCCGCCCTGGCGGGCAGCAATGGCGGCACTCAGAACCGATAGGCCGCAGCCACACGCACCTCACGCCCGAAGCCCAGCGCGCAAAATTGCGCGCCGCCACGGAAGGTGTTGCATTGCGTGCGGTACTGCCTGTCGGTGAGGTTGCTGAGGTTGACCGAGAAGCGCCACGGGCCGGTGGTGTAGGCGGCCATGGCGTCCCACAGCGTGTAGGCGTCGTTCATGGGGGTCTTCACGCCGTCCATGGGCAGCTCGCCAGGCGTGGCGCTGATGTGGCGCAGGCCCAGGCCCAGCTCCAGGGCGCCGCGCTGGTACTTGCCCCACAGCGATGCGGCATGGCGCGGCGTGGCGCCGGGGCGCGCGCCGATCTCGATGGCGTTGTTGCTGCGCGTGACCCTGGAGTCGAGGTAGGTATAGGCCGCAATGGCCGAGAAGCCTCCGCCGATCTCGCCCTGGGCCTGCAGCTCCAGCCCCCGGTTGCGCACTTCGCCGGTCTGCACGTCGAAGCGAGGGTTGAGTGTGGATGGCGTGCGCACATTGCGCTTGCGCAGGTCGAACACGGCGGCGCTGAGCGTGTAGCCGGCCGATGGAGGCGCGTAGCGCAGGCCGGCCTCGAACTGGCGCGCAGTCTCGGGCTCGTAGGGCCTGCCGTTGGCGTCGGTGGCCGTGACCGTGGTCAGCGGCGGCTGGAAGGAGTTGTTGAAGGACACATAGGGAGCCAGGCCGCTGGGCGCCAGGTAGATCAGGCCCAGCCGCCCGGTGACGGCGCTGTCGGTGCGGCGCACGGTGGTGATGGCGAAGGGCGCGTTGGCTGCGGCGCGCGCGTCGTAGTCGGTGTCTATGCGTGCGCTGTCGCGGCGCAGGCCGGCGCTGAGCACCCAGCGCTCGCCGAACTTGATCTGGTCCTGCACGTACAGACCCGCCTGGTGCGTGCGGGCCAGCGCGCGGTCGCTGAGGTAGTTGTCATTCCAGTTCGGCGCGATGTGGATGGGGTTGACCAGGTCCAGCGGCGCCACGGCGCCGTTGAGCGAGTAGATGCGCCAGTCGAGCCTGGAGCGGTAGTAGTCGAAGCCCACGGCCCACTGGTGCGAGACGGCCCCCGTCCGGTGGCGGCCTTCGATCTGCGTGTCCATGACCCAGGTCTGTTCGGCGTCGGGCCGCACCATGGCCAGGCGTGCCATGCCGCGCTGGTCGGCCGTCAGGCCCCGGTTGCGCATCTCGCGCCGGTCGTTGCGGCCGTCCAGGTAGCGCAGGTTGTTGCGCAGCGTGAGCTGGTCGTTCAGGCGGTGCTCCAGCAGCCAGCCCACGCTGGCATTGCGCTTGTGGTGGCCAGATCCCGGTCCGCTGACGTTGATGTCCGTGGCCGACCAGCCCGCAGGCGTCTGGCGGTAGTAGGGGATGACGAAGCCGGTTTCGTCCTCCTGGTACTGCGCCAGCAGGGTGAGGCTGGTGCGCTCGCCCAGCAGCGTGAAGGAGGGGGCGATGTAGCTGCGATCGGCGCGCAGGCCATTCCACTGCGTGCCCGATTCGCGCTTGAGCACGGTCAGTCGGGCCAGTGCCGTGCCCTGTTCATTGATGGCGCCACCGATGTCGGCCGTGAGCTGGCGCCGGTCGTGGCTGCCGAATTCCACGCCCACTTCGCGCTGCATGCCTGCGCGCGGGCGCTTGGTGACGGCATTGATCAGGCCACCGGGCGCGGACTGGCCGTACAGCACCGAGGCCGGGCCGTGCACGACTTCCAGCCGCTCCAGCCCATATGGCTCCAGGTTGGTCATGAAGCCGTTGTGGACCATGCGCATGCCGTCGCGGTACAGGCCCGTGCCGGTCAGATAGAAACCGCGCACGGCCACGTCGTCATCGGTGACGCCGTAGTCCATGGGACGCACGCCCGCGCTGTAGCGCACGGCCTCGGCCACGCTGGAGATGGCCTGGTCGCGGATCTGGGCCTCGCCGATGATGCTGACCTGCTGCGGCGTCTCCAGCAGCGGCACATCCATCTTCATGGCCGAGGCGCTGCGGCGCGTAGCCGGGCACGGCGCCCCAGGCGCTTTCATGCTCGGCATCGGCCAGCACGTTCACGGTGGGCAGTGCATGCTCGGCCGCGGCCCCGGGCCGCGCACGGTGCACGGCCCAGCCGCCTTCGGCCGTGCGCGTGGCCTGCAGCTGGTGCGGGGCGAGCAGGGCGGCAAGCCCTTCTTGCAAGCCGCGCGTACCGCTCAGCGCCGCCGACTGTCGGCCCTGGACCAGGGCTGGATCGAACGAGAGGGTGATGCCTGCCTGGCGCGCAAGGCTGTGCAGGCTGGTCTCCAGATCACCGGCCGGCAGGTCGAACCGGATGGACCTGGCATCCGGGGCGGAGCTCGGGCTCTGGGCCAGAGCGGTCGCTGGCAGGCCCAGCGTGATCAACAGGCCCAGCGCCAAGGCCTGCGTGGCCAGGGCCGTGGGGCGTGTGCAGGAGGGCGGATGGGCAGCGTGGCGGGTGCTGGGCAGGCTGGGCATGGAGGCAGTCCTTGAGAAGCGGCAAAGGAAAAAGCGATGTCTTTGCTCCTATGCCGAACGGGCGGTGTGAAACCCGTAATGACTGCCTGAAAAAAATTCCGGCTCAGGCTTTGACCAGGCGCATGGCGCTGTGGGCACCGCTGGCCGCACCTTGTCCGCGCTCCACACGCACAGGCAGCGTGCGGGCAATGGCGGCCAGCGCACGACCCGCCGGATCCGGCCCGTCCAGCTGGAATACGCCTGAAACATGCAGGGCAGCCACGTCGTCGGTGCATTCCATGGGCATGCCGGTCTGGCGTGACAGCTCGGTCATGAAGGCGTCCAGGCGCATGCGGCGGGCGACCAGTACGCCGTCGGTCCATGCGTCGGGCACCAGGCCTTCGTCGGGCAGGCGCACAGGGCGGTGCTGGCCGGCGTGCAGCACATGGGTCTCACCGGAGGTGGCGACGATGGCGTCCAGGGGGTCTGGCGCAGTGCCGTCCAGCGCTCTGACATGGATGGCCACGCGGCCCTCGGTGACGTACAGGCGCGTGGCCGTGTCCGGGTGTTTTTCGTGGCGCACGCCGAAGCTGGTGCCCAGGGCCTCGAAGCGGGCCAGCGGCGTTTCCATCCAGAAGGAGCGTCGGCCCGCGAGGGAGCGCGGGTCGCTGCCGGTGTCGATGAAGATCTCGCCGCGTGCCAGGCGGACCACGCGGCGCAGCAAGGTGAAATCCACCTGCACCAGCGTGTCCGGTGCCAGGTGCAGGCGGCTGCCGTCGGCCAGCAGGGTGCTGCGGCGCTCACCGATGGCCGTGTCCAGCGCGATCTGCTCGCGCGGTGCAGCCCAACGCCATGCCATGGATCCCAGCAGCAGGGCAGCGGGGCCCAGGAACAGCAGCCGCTGCAGGCTTGCGCGCCGGCCTCGCGCCGGCCCTGGTCCAGCGGACCGCAGGACGCCGTGGACCAGTCCCGCCTGGCCGGCGGGCAGGGCGAACTGGGCCTCCACCGCCTGGACCTGTTGCCAGGCCTGTTCGTGCGCGGCGTGGCTGCTGCGCCATGCCTGGCAGGCGGCGCGGTCGGCATCGGTGGCCGTGCCGGAGGCCAGCCGCACGGCCCAGGCAATGGCCTGTTCCAGCGCCTGGGGGGCCTGGTCTGTGCTCACGCCGTCAGTTCCTTGCGCAGGGCAAGGCAGTGGCGTATGGCGGTGGCCATGTACTTCTCGACGGAGCTCAGGCACACGCCCAGCTGCAGGGCGATTTCCGGGTAGCTCAGGCCTTCCAGGCGAGAGAGCAGAAAGGCGCTGCGGGCCTTGGGCGGCAGGCCGGCCAGCAGGTTGTCCATGCGCACCAGGGATTCGATCAGCAGATGGCGCTCCTCGGCCGAGGGCGCCAGCGGCTCGGGCAGGCTGGCGATGGCGTCCAGGCAGGCGCGCTCCAGGGCGGCGCGGCGGGTGTGGTCCACGACCAGGCCGTGGGCGATGGTGGTGAGCCAGGCGCGCGGCTCGCGCACGCCATGCAGGGACTGGGGCTTGCCCAGCACGCGAACGAAGGTGTCCTGGGCCAGGTCGGCCGCATCGCAGGGATTGCCCAGCCGGCGCCTGAGCCAGCCCACCAGCCAGCCGTGGTGGTCGCTGTAGAGCAGGGCGATGTCGGGGTGCGAAGGCGCGGCGGCCATGGGGCGGGTTCCTGGGAATGCGGATTTGATAATGATTCGCATTCTATTTGAGCAATGGCTGCAGCCTGCCCGCAACTGGCCCGCCGCGCAATGCGTTGCATGCATCCAACGCGATCCGGCCATGCGGGGCTGCGCACCTTCGGGTTTGAGCTAGGACAAGATCGGCCACGTCCGCCCCTGATGCAATACAGCTACGGGATTTGCCCCGGGCTACTCCAAGACTCTCCATCATGAAAAGAACTCTGCTCGCCGTTGCTGCCGTTTGCGCCCTGTCGTCGGGTGCCGCGTTTGCGCAGCAGGCCGAAGGCCCCTGGATGGTGCGCGTGCGCGCCGTGAATCTGGACAGCGCCAACAAGGACAGCACGGGTCTGGGTCTGTCGATCAACAACAAGTGGATGCCCGAACTGGACGTGTCCTACTTCTTCACGCCCAACATCGCGGCCGAGCTGGTGCTGACCTACCCGCAAAAGCACGACCTGCGTGCCAACGGCCTGGGCCAGATCGGCAGCCTCAAGCACCTGCCGCCCACGCTGCTGGCGCAATACCACTTCACCAATTTCGGCGCCTTCAAGCCCTACGTCGGCGCCGGTGTGAACTACACCCGCTTTTCGAGCGTGAGCTTCAACCCTGCCGTGCAGGCCGCGCTGAACCCCTCGATCAAGAAGAACAGTTTCGGCGGCGCGCTGCAGATCGGTTTCGACTATGCGCTGGACAAGAACTGGTCGCTGAATTTCGACGTGAAGAAGGTCTTCATTGAAACGGACGTGAGCTCCGCCGGCACCAAGGTGGGCACCTTCAAGGTGAACCCGGTGCTGGTCGGTGTGGGACTGGGCTATCGCTTCTGATCTCCGGATCATGAGTGAGGCACGCGCTGCTTCATCCGGCAGCGCGTAGTGAGGCAAGGATGGGTACTTGGTCCGGTATGCCGTTCGCGGCATACCGGATTTTTTTCGTCCGAACCGGCGCTTTCGTCTGCTGCGGACATGCTGCGGCGCACCACCGGACAGGTCACGAAAAAATCACGCGCGGTGGAAACTGTCCTACCCGCATGCCATGGGCAGGCGCCTAGGCTGGTGCCTCGGCCTGCCGGTGCGAGTCTTGCGAGGCTCGCTTGCCGTTTGCAGGCGTCAGTCACCATTGGCTGTCCGCCCCTTGGCGACCGCGCCCTGCTGCAAGCCGGGATGCGGCATTCACCACGCTGCGGCGGGCGGCTCACAACGCGAGGCCCCCACCATGCTGTCTGCCCACGACTCGACCGTGTCTTCCTCTGCCCTGGCATCGCGCGCCCAGCGCGTGCCGCTGCCTTTGCCTTCGGCGCCGCGTGCGCCCGCCCAGGGCAGCAGGCGCGAGGCGGCCCCGGAATGGGCGGACCACGCACTGCGCGCGACCCGCGCCGAACTGCAGCACGGGCTGATGCAGCCCCAGGCCCAGGTCTCTCCCAAATACCTCTACGACGCGCGCGGCTGCGACCTGTTCGAGCAGATCACGCGGCTGCCCGAGTACTACCCCACGCGCACCGAGGCCGCCATCCTGGCCGACTCTGGCGCCGCCATGGCCGAGGCCCTGCGCGGCAGCGAGGTGCTGATCGAGCTGGGCGCCGGCAATTGCGAGAAGGTGCGCGGCCTGTGCCGCAGCCTGCGGCCACGGCATTTCGTGGGCGTGGACATTGCGGGCGCATTCCTGCGCCAGTCCGTGCGGCGGCTGGCCGAGGAATTTCCGCAACTGCAGGCCCATGCCGTCACGGCCGACATCACCGAGCCGCTGACCCTGCCGCCCCATATCCCGCAGGCCGGGCGGCTGCTGTTCTATCCGGGCTCGTCCATCGGCAATTTCGACCCGGTACAGGCCCAGCGCATGCTGGGCCAGATGCGAGCCATGGTCAACGACGACGGCGGCCTGCTGATCGGCATAGACCTGCCCAAGTCCACGCAATGGCTGGAGCCCGCCTATGACGATGCACAGGGCGTGACGGCGCGCTTCAACCTGAACCTGCTCAGCCACGTCAACAGCCTGCTGGGCAGCGACTTCAACCCGGACGACTGGGAGCATGTGGCCTTCTTCAACGCCGAGCATTCGCGCATTGAGATGCACCTGCGCGCGCGCCGCCCGCTGATCGTGGGCTGGCCGCAGGGGCTGCGGCATTTCTCGGCCGGCGAGACCATCCACACCGAAAACAGCTACAAGTACCCGCTGCCCGAATTCCTGGGCATGCTGGCCTGCGCGGGCTTCGGGCCCTGCCAGGTCTGGACGGATGAGCGCCAGTGGTTTGCCGTGATCCATGCCCATGCGTGAAATGCCCGCCGTCTTCCGCTGGGTGCAGCGCTACGAGGCCGTGCGCCAGAGCACCGTGCTGCTGGCCGCGCCCCTGTCGGCCGAGGATGCCTGCGTGCAGTCCATGCCAGACGCCAGCCCGGCCAAATGGCATCTGGCGCATACCACCTGGTTCTTCGAGACTTTTGTGCTGGCCGAGCACGCGCCCGGCGTGCCGCCCTTCGATGCCGACTTTCGCGTGCTGTTCAACTCCTACTACCAGCAGGTGGGAGAGCGGCATCCGCGTGCGCAGCGCGGGCTGCTGACGCGCCCCTCGCTGGCGCGGGTGCTGGCCTACCGCGAGGCCGTGGACCAGCGCATGCTGCAGATGTTCGAGGACTGGGGCACGCAGCCGCCTGCACGGCTGGCCGCGCTGCTGGAGCTGGGCCTGCAGCATGAGCAGCAGCACCAGGAGCTGCTGCTGACCGACATCAAGCACCTGCTGTCCTGCCACCCGCTGTGGCCTGCGTACCGCGCGCAGGAAGAGGGCGTGCCTGCGCCGCAAGAGCCCGATGGATTGCCCCCGCCGCTGCAGTGGCTGACCGTGCCGCGCGGCATGTATGCCGTGGGCCATGCGGGCGATGGCTTTGCCTTCGACAACGAGCGCCCGCGCCACGAGGTGTTCCTGCAGGGCTGCGAGATGGCGCAGCGGCCCGTGAGCAATGCCGAGTTCCTGCGCTTCGTCAAGGATGGCGGCTATGCCCAGCCGCAGTGGTGGCTGGCTGAAGGCTGGGACTGGCGCTGCGCGCAGCAGCTGGAGCACCCGTGGTACTGGCGGCGCCAGGCCGGTGGCGTGATGGACGGCATGTGGCAGGAATTCAGCCTGCATGGCGCGCTGGCGCTGGACGGGCGCAGGCCCGTCTGCCACCTCTCTTACTTCGAGGCCGATGCCTATGCGCGCTGGGCCGGCGCGCGCCTGCCCACCGAGGCGGAATGGGAGGCGGCCCTTGCCGCGCAGATGGCGCAGCGCCCGCAGCACGGCGAGCCGCCCGGCCCCGTGCACCCGCGCGCCATGCAGCCCGGCAGCCATGCGCTGGGCGAGGTCTGGGAGTGGACCCAGTCGGCCTACACCGCCTACCCGGGCTTTGTGGTGGCCGAGGGCGCGGTGGGTGAGTACAACGGCAAGTTCATGGTCAACCAGTACGTGCTGCGTGGCGGCTCCTGCCTCACGCCGCCCGGCCATGCGCGCGCCAGCTACCGCAATTTCTTCCCCACCCAGGCGCGCTGGCAGATGACCGGCCTGCGGCTGGCAAGGGATCTGGCCTGAGCCTGCCCGTGCCGCGTTGCCTGGCATTGCATCGCGCGCCGGCGCATGCAGTAGCATCGTCGGCCTCAATGATCCGAGGGAGTTCCATGTTGTTGCGTTCGCTTGTTCTTGCCATGCCGCTGTCCCTGGTCCTTGCCGGCTGCGCCACTGCGCCGCCCCAGGCACCGGCGCCCAGCCAGCCACAGGACCAGCCCCGGCCCGAGGTGCCCGCCAAGGCCCCGGCCGATGCGCCGCACGCCGAACCCGAGGTGGCCAACCTAACGCCCCTGCCCAGCCTGCTGCTGATCGGCGAAGACGCTGCCGGCCGCTACTACTCCATGGTGGCCAAGGCCACGTTCACCATCGAGGCCGATGGCCGCCTGAGCCTGGCCGACCAGGGAGGCGGCCACGGCGGCGAGCCCATGGCACCCCAGGCCGACATGCAGGACCAGAGCATGTCCACCGAATGCAAGCCCTATGGCGCCGTCGCCAACCAGCGCACCACCTGGTTCCCGTACACGGGCGTGTTCGTGCGGGGCGGCACGCTGGTTGGCGCCAGGGCCGACGGTGCGGACGTGGCCGCCAAGGCGCTCACCGAGCATGAAGGTGCCCAGATGCTCTACACCGGCAAGGATGCTGATGCCACCGAGTACTACTACGCGCCCTGCGTGGGTGCGCAGCGTGTATCCACGGGCTGGCGGCTGGACCGCTACCTGCCCGACGGCGGGCAGCTGCGCGTGCGCGCCGATGCGCGCGGCGGCAAGGGCCAGACACTGGAGCTGAAGATTCCCAAGCCCTTCGCGCCCTTCGTGCTGGTGCGCTACCAGTCGGGCGCCATGATTCCCGTGCCCATGCGCGCCGTGCTGGCCACGGTGGACCTGGCCGAGCGCCGCGTGGTGATGCAGTACCAGGGCACCTATGCCGTGGAGCCTGCCATCCGCAAGATGGAGCTGCGCCTCATCGTGCCCGGCAGCCGCCCGTCCGAAGGCGAGACTGCCGCGCGCCACGCCGAACGCACCCAGGCCCAGCTGCGCGACCTGGCCCGCTGCGCCCCGCCCAAGGGCCATGCCATCGAGCCCTGCGCCAACCCGCAACGCACGCCCGATCCGCTGATCTTCTACTCCTCGCAGCAAGTGCGAGAGCGCGCCAAGCGGCGCTGACAGGCCAGGGCCTGCCTGCAAGGGCCGGGCCGCCGCGCAGTCCGGCCCGCCCTTGCGCGGGAATCAGACCTTGGCCAGCGCCTGCTCCAGGTCGGCCAGCAGGTCGCTGATGTGCTCGATGCCCACGGACAGGCGCACCATGCCTTCGGTCACACCGGCCTTGGCAAGCTCCTCGGCGTCCAGCTGGCGGTGCGTGGTCGATGCCGGGTGCGTGGCCAGGGACTTGGCGTCGCCGATGTTGACCAGGCGCGTGAACAGCTGCAGCGCATCCAGGAAGCGCGCACCGGCGGCGCGCGTGTCGCTGTCGCCGCTGCCGTTCTTGAGGCTGAAGGAGAGGATGCCCGAGGCGCGGCCGCCCAGCTGCTTCTTCACCAGGGCGTGGTCGGGGTGGTCCTGCAGGCCGGCGTAGCGCACCCATTCGATCTTGGGATGCTTTTGCAGCGTCTCGGCGATCTTCTGGGTGTTCTCGCAGATGCGGTCCATGCGCAGGGCCAGCGTCTCGATGCCCTGCAGGATGAGGAAGGCGTTGTGCGGCGACAGTGCGGCGCCGGTATTGCGCAGCGGCACCACGCGCACGCGGCCGATGTAGGCGGCCTCGCCCAGGGCCTCGGTGTAGACCACGCCGTGGTAGCTGACATCGGGCTCGTTCAGGCGCTTGAAGCGTGTCTTGTGCTCGGCCCAGGGGAACTTGCCGCTGTCCACGACGGCGCCGCCCACGCTGTTGCCGTGGCCGCCCAGGTACTTGGTCAGCGAGTGCACGACGATGTCGGCGCCGTGCTCGATGGGGCGCAGCAGATAGGGGCTGGGCACCGTGTTGTCCACGATCAGCGGCACGCCATGGGCGTGGGCCACGTCGGCCAGCGCGCGGATGTCGGTGACATTGCCCAGCGGGTTGCCGATGGACTCGATGAAGATGGCCTTGGTCTTCTCATCGATGTGCTGGGCAAAGCTGGCCGGGTCGCGCGGATCGGCAAAGCGCACGGTGATGCCCTGCTGCGGGAAGGTGTGGGCGAACAGGTTGTAGGTGCCGCCGTAGAGCGTGCTGGCCGAGACGATGTTGTCGCCGGCCTCGGCAATCGCCTGGATGGCATAGGTGATGGCGGCCATGCCCGAGGCCACGGCCACGGCGGCAATGCCGCCTTCCAGCGCCGCGACGCGCTTTTCCAGCACGTCGGTGGTGGGGTTCATGATGCGCGTGTAGATGTTGCCGGCCACCTTGAGGTCGAACAGGTCGGCGCCATGCTGGGCACTGTCGAAGGCGTAGGCCACGGTCTGGTAGATGGGCACGGCGGCCGACTTGGTGGTGGGGTCGGGCGAGTAGCCGGCGTGGACGGCCAGGGTTTCGATGCGCATGGAAGATTGCCTTTCTGGTGACGGCTTACGCAAGAAGGGCACGGGCGGGCCATTTGCCATGGGGAGCGGCGCGTTCCCGCATCCTGTTTGCGTAAGTCCTGAGGTTTTACTAGCGGAGGACGGTTGGCATTGTGGCGTGCCGGCCTCCGGTGCCCAACGATGCGTTGGTTACGAACATATACGCCGCAGCCCGGTTGCTCCCCTGCCACGCGCAGATAGGCCCAGCCTGACATTCCCAGGACCGTGAGTGAATGTGTATTTTTGTTAACGATGTGTTGTAACGTGACCTGATCGCTAGACTCCATCAGGGAGTTGATGGTGACGTTGACAGCAAGACATCTTCTGGCGCTGGCGGTGCCCCTGTGCACCTTGCTGCTGGCCGGCTGTTTCTATGTCTGCTGGCGGCATCTGCGTGCCCGGCGCGAGTTGCGCAGCATGTCCTTCGCCTTCACCGGCTTCAGCCTGGCGCTGCTGCTGCAGATCCTGGAGCGGCCTGCGGCCGTTCCCGTCAATGCGTTGACGACGGCCGCGCTGCAACTGTGCGCGGCCTGGTTCATCACCGAGGCCATGGCCATACGCCAGGGCGTGCGCCCGGATGCACCGCTGGCGGCCGGCTTTGGCGGCGCGGTGCTGGTGGTGCTGGGCTACTACGCCTGGGCCGTGCCCGATGCCCAGGCGCGCCAGCATGTGCTCAATTTCGGCCTGGGCCTGCAGCTGGCCCTGCCGCTGTGGCGGCTGCCACGCAGGCATCCCTGCACAGGCTGGGACCGGCTGCTGCTGTGGGTGTTCGTGGTTTTTGCGCTGAGCTTTTTCGTCCGGACGCTGTGGGTGACGCCGCGTGCTGCTTCGGTATCGGCCAGCGCGGCCGGGGAATGGCTGGGCATTTCTTCCTCGTGGATGGCGCTGCAGTTGAGCCTGCTGGTGTTCGGCCTGCTGTTTGCCATGCTATTCCTGGCCGCAGCGGTGCGCGACACCGTGCAGGAGCTGCACGAGGAGCGCGACCGCGATCCGCTGACCGGGCTGCTGAACCGGCGCGCCTTCAAGGAGGCCGTGCAGCGCCGGCTGGCCGAGCAGCCGCAGCTGTCGGCCGCCGTACTGGTGTGCGACCTGGACCATTTCAAGCGGGTCAACGACGGCTGGGGCCATGCGGCGGGCGACGAGGTGCTGCAGCGCTTTGCGCGCCTGCTGCTGCGCAGCACACGCCAGCAGGACTTGGTTGCACGCTTTGGCGGGGAGGAGTTCGTGGCCCTGCTGCCGCACGCCGACCCGCTGGCCGCGCAATGGATCACCCGGCGCATCCAGACCCAGCTGCGCCTGATGGGCTTCAGCGCGCTGCCCGACGAGATGCGCATCACGGCCAGCTTTGGCGTGGCCTGGATGACCCAGGGCCAGACGCTGGAGCAGGCGCTGGCGCGTGCCGACGCCATGCTCTACGAGGCCAAGCGCGCAGGCCGCGACCGGGTGCGGCTGGTGCCGCAAGAGGAAGAGGCCTAGCCAGGGCTTGGCTTGCCCGGTGTGACCGGCGCCTGCAGCAGGCGTGGGGTGCGGGAAGGGCGTGGCGATGAGCGTGGGGCGCTGGACTCGCGCGGTGCATGTGGCTCATGCGGCTCGTGCGGCTTGTGCGACACATGCTGCTCGTGCGACACATGCGGCTCGCGCGGTGCGTCCTGCTCGCGTGGCGCGTGGGGCCTGCGTGGTCCCCGCGGGCCGCTGGAGCTGCCGGGGCCGCGGGGTTCAGGCGCAGGCCTGCCGGACCTGGCGGGCGGCTGGGCCACGGCCGGCTGGCGCTGTTCCCAGGCGGGCAGGGCGGCATGCACCATGGCGGCGCCGTGGGCGTCGTTGGCCGCGTAGTGGCGCTGGGCCAGGCTCAGCTGCGGTGCAGCCCAGTTGGAGGTGGAGATCTTCTTGGACTTGTGGAAGTTCTGCCCCAGCACCAGGGCCACGGCCGCGCGCACGCCCACCGAGCTGGCATAGCCGTGGCGCTTGAACACGCGGTCCAGGTCGATCACGTTGTGCAGCGCAACGCCCAGGCGCGCGGGCAGCGCGCTGCGGTCATGGTCCAGGCCGAAACCGGCCTTGCAGATGGACTCGCTGGCCAGCACGTCGGCCGCAAGCGCGCGTGCCTGCGCATGGTGCAACTGCAGCAGCCAGGCCTGGTCGCAGGTGGCCAACTGCACCACATGGGGGCCGGTGTCGGTCTGGTGGGCGTGGAACAGCGGCTTGCTCTCGGTATCGAAACCGAGCACGGGAGCCGCCATCAGCGCGGCGCGTGCGGCCGCGAATTCGGCGTCGGTGGCGGGCACGTGGATGCAGCGTTCCGGCAGGGCGGCAAAAGGCGGCAGCAGGCGGCTGTCATCCTTGCTGGGAGCGTGCAGGCGGGGCATGGGAAAAGAGGGGGAAGCCGAGGCAAGCCGTCAAGTATGCCTGCACTTGCATGCCCCTCAGGCACCGGGTTTTTATCCCCGGTGCGTGTGGACGGAGTTGTGGAAAACTCCGGGTGTAACTTGCCGAATCCGCGCCCTGCAAGGCTTTCCACGGAATGCCTAAAAAATCAGCGCAGTGGCGAAAGGGCGTCGAATAAGGGTATTTGCGGATGGCTGCGCCGGACCCCGATGCAGGGTCCGGCGGCTGTTTCAAAAGGTGTCTAAAGGCCTTGATCGTTGAAGACCGGCACCCGCTTTTCCAGGCCGGCGCGCACGGCCTCGGCTTGGTTGGGGCTGCCCAGCAGGGCCTGCTGCTCCTGCGCCTCGGCCAGCAGGATGTCTGCGGGAGAAGCGGTTTCGCTGAGCTGCATCAGGCGCTTGGAAGCGCGTATGGCGTGCGGGCTGCTGGCCGCGATCTGGCGGGCCAGGTGGCGCGCTTCCTCCAGCGGCGCAGCGCTCACGCGCGTGGCCAGGCCCAGGGCCACGGCCTCGGGGCCGGGCACGATGCGGCCGGTGTAGACCAGTTCGCGCAGCACATCGCCGCGCACCAGCGGCGCGGCCAGCGCGCAGCCGGCCATGTCGGGCACCAGTCCCCACTTGATTTCCATGATGGACAGCCGCGCATCATCGGCCACCAGGCGGATGTCCGCGCCCAGGGCCAGCTGCAGGCCGCCGCCGTAGGCCACGCCATGCACGGCGGCGATCACGGGCACGGGCAGTTCGCGCCAGCCCCAGCAGATCTGCTGGAAGCGGTTGGCCATGCCGTGCGTGCGCGCGGCCAGGTCCGTCATGTCCGCCGTCTGCTGGCCGTCGGCAATGCCGGCCATGCTGCCCATGTCCAGGCCCGCGCAGAAGGCGCGCCCTTCGCCATGCAGCACCACGGCGCGCAACCCGGGCGTGTCCCGCAGCCGCGCCAATGCGTCGATCAGGGCGTCGAACATGGCGGGGTCCAGCGCATTCATCTTGTCGGGCCGGGCCAGGGTCACCTCGGCCACGCCGTGGTCCACCGATATGCGCACGCGTTCTTGGCTCATGGCTTGTCTCCTTGTGTCTATGCGGTTCTTTGCTGGCGGTCGGCCGCGTTGCGCGATTCGATGGCGCTGCGCGCATTCGCCCAGTCCTGGTCGCTCCAGCTGGCCAGCCCGGCGAAGTTGCCGCCCGTCGCCTGGTATTGTCCGCCGTCTATGGCGATGGTCTGTCCCGTCAGGTACTCGGCCTGGGTGCTCATGAGGAAGACGGCCAGGTTGGCCAGCTCGGGCATGCGGCCGTTGCGGCCCATGGGGTTGTCGGCGCGCACATGCTCGCCGCCCTGCGGGTTCAGCCGCGCGCTCATGCCTTCGGTGGGGAACAGGCCCGGCGCGATGGCGTTGAAGCGTATGCCCCGGTTGCCCCATTCCACGGCCAGCGATTGCGTCATGGCATGCACGCCCGACTTGGCCATGGCCGAGGGCACGGTGAAGGCCGAGCCGTTCCAGACCCAGGTGGTGAGGATGGACAGCACGCTGGCCTTGCGGCCCTCGGCCAGCCAGCGGCGGCCGCACTCCAGCGTGAGGTTGAAGCTGCCGCGCATGACGATGTTGGCCACGGCGTCGAAGGCGCGCATGGACAGGTCCTCGGTGCGGCTGACGAAGTTGCCGGCCGCGTTGTTGACCAGGCCCGTGAGCGCGCCGCCGTCGGCCCAGATGGCCTCGATCATCTGCTCCACGGCCTCGGGCTGGCGCACGTCGCAGGCATGGCCCGTGGCCCGGCCGCCGTGCTGCTGCACCAGCTCCTGCGCTGTCTGCTCGACCACGGCGCCGCGCCGGCCGCACAGGTAGATGTCGGCGCCCATCATGAGAAAGGCCTCGGCCATGACACGGCCCAGGCCGGTGCCGCCGCCAGTGACGAGGATGCGTTCGCCCTTGAGCAGGCCGGGCTTGTAGATGAGGTCGTCGAGGGTCATGGCTGCTGTCTCCTGTGCTGCCGGGGAAGGGATAGGGGGACTGCGGCAGCGCTTGGCGCCGCCAGGGGATCAGAGCGTCAGAGCGCGCGCGAGATCACTTCCTTCATGATTTCGCTGGTGCCGCCGTAGATGCGCTGCACGCGCGCATCGGCGTACATGCGGGTGACCATGTATTCGTTCATGTAGCCGTAGCCGCCAT
The DNA here is from genome assembly GCF_020523835.1 of Delftia sp. Lp-1. NCBI lineage: Bacteria > Pseudomonadati > Pseudomonadota > Betaproteobacteria > Burkholderiales > Comamonadaceae > Delftia > Delftia sp. Lp-1. Next base: position 1,422,073 of record NZ_JAJALJ010000001.1, read on the forward strand.
GCAGTTGCACGAGTTCGTCGAGCACGCAGCCCTGCGCTTCCGAGCCCCACAGCTTGGCCATGGAGGCCGTGGCCGTGTCCAGCGTGCCGGCCACCAGCTGCTCCACGCAGCGGTCGATGAAGGCGCGGCCCACGGTCAGCGTGGTTGCCACCTCGGCGAGCTTGAACCGGGTGTTCTGCATGTCGGCAATGGCCTGGCCGAAGGCGCGGCGCTCGCGCACGTAGGCCAGCGTGGCCTCGTAGGCGCCTTCCATGCAGGCCAGGGCGGCCAGGCCGATGATCAGGCGTTCGTAGGGCAGGTCGCCCATGAGCTGGTAGAAGCCCTGGCCTTCGCGCCCGCCCAGCAGCGCGTCCTGCGGCACGGTCACGTCATCAAAGAAAAGCTCCGAGGTGTCCTGGGCCTTCATGCCCATCTTGTCGAGCACGCGGCCCACGCGAAAGCCCGCGCAGTCCCGGGTCTCCACGATGAGGATGGAGGTGCCGCGCGCGCCCTGGGCCGGGTCGGTCTTGCAGACCACGAGGATCAGGCCGGCCAGCAGGCCGTTGGTGATGAAGGTCTTGCTGCCGTTGATGCGGTAGCGGCCGTCCCTGAGTTCTGCGCGCGTGCGCACGCCCTGCAGGTCCGAGCCTGCGCCGGGCTCGGTCATGGCGATGGCGCCCACCAGCTCGCCGCGCGCCATGGCGGGCAGGTACTTGCGCTTTTGCGCCTCGGTGCCGTGGTTGAGCAGGTAGTGGGCCACGATGGAGTGCACGGAGTTGCTCATGCCCGAGAGGGCGCGGCGCGCCATCTCCTCGTGGATCACAGCCTCGTGGCGGAAGTCGCCGCCGCCGCCGCCGTAGTCCTCGGGGATGTCGGTGCACAGCAGGCCCAGCTCGCCGGCGCGGCGCCAGATGGCATGGCCCACGTTGCCGCGCTGGCGCGCGGCCTCGTCCTGGGGCTGCATTTCGGTTTCCAGAAAGCGCACGGCGGTGGCGCGCAGGCTTTCCAGCTCGGGGGTGCTCCAGGAGCGTGTCAGTTGCAGTGGCATGGCGTGGCCTGGTGGTTCGTGGGGGTCAGTTGATGCGGCGTTCGCGGCCCTGCCAATAGGGTTCGCGCAGCTGGAATTTCTGCAGCTTGCCGGCGGCCGACAGTGGCAGTTCGGCGCGGAACTCCACCGAGCGCGGGCACTTGTAGCCCGCGATGCGTTCGCGGCAGTGGGCGATGACCTCGGCCTCGGTCAGCGGCTGGCCCTCGCGCGCGACGATCACGGCGTGCACGCGCTCGCCCCAGCGTTCGTCGGGCACGCCGATGACGGCGCACATGGCGACCTGGGACAGCTGGGCGATGGCGTTCTCGACCTCGGCCGAGTACACGTTCTCGCCGCCGCTGACGATCATGTCCTTGAGCCGGTCCACGACGAAGAGGTAGCCGTCGGCATCCAGCCGGCCCATGTCGCCCGTGTGCATCCAGCCGTCCTTGAGCGCGGCGGCTGTCTCGGCGGGCCTGTTCCAGTAGCCCTGCATGACCATGGGGCCGCGCGCCGTGATCTCGCCCACCTCGCCGGGCGGCAGCTCGCGGCCCTCGCCATCGACGATGCGCACCTCGGCAATGGTCACGGGCCGGCCGGCCGCGCGCAGCAGGCGCTCGCGCTGCGGGCCGGGACGGTGCTCGGCCGGGCCCATGGACACGATGGTGGGCGACAGCTCGGTCATGCCGTAGGCCTGGGCGAAGTCGGCGCCGGGCAGCGCCTGCATGGCGCGCTCCAGCAGGCTGGCGTCTATCGGCGCCGCGCCATAGAGCATGAGGCGCAGGCTGGACAGGTCGAACTCCGCCAGGCGCGGATGCTCGATCAGCCGGCGGATCATGGTGGGCACCAGAAACAGCTCGTTCACGCCGTGCTGCTGGATGCCGGCGAGGATGGCCAGCTCGTCGAAGGCCGGCACGATGACCTGGGGCACCAGGCGCTGGGCCATGAGCAGGGCCAGGCCGCAGCCGGCCACATGGAACATGGGCGTGACCACCATGCCTACCTTCACATGCTGGCGCGGCACGTTGCTGGCATTGGACAGGGCGTTGATGAACAGGTTGTCGTGGCTGAGCATCACCCCCTTGGGCCGGCCCGTGGTGCCGCCTGTGTACATGACGGCAGCCAGGTCGTTGCCGCTGCGCAGCGCGTCGGCGCAGGGCGTGGCGGCGGCCAGCAATTGTTCGTAGTGCAGCGCGCCTTCGGGCGCGGCGCCCGTGCCGCAGAACACCACGGTGCGCAGGCTGGAGGACAGCTCGCGCAGCCGGGGCACCAGGGGCGCGAAGGCATCGTCCACGAAGAGCACGCGCGTGTCGCAGTCGTCCAGCGAGTAGGCCACCTCGTGCGCGCTCCAGCGGATGTTGACGGGGTTGACCGCGGCGCCTGCCCACCAGCAGCCATAGAAGTATTCAAGGTAGCGGATGGAGTTCAGGCCCATCATGCCGACGCGGTCGCCGGGCGCCACGTCCAGCGCCCGCAGCAGGCCGGCACAGCGTTCGATGCGCTGCGCAAGCTGCGACCAGCTGGCCTGCTCTGCGCCGCAGATGGCTGCCGTGGCGCCGGCCCTTTCGCGGCGGCCCTTGTGGATGGCCTGGGTGAGATACATGGGCATGGGGTTTCCTCAGGAGCGGGCGTTCCACGCGGCCAGCGTGTCTTGCAGGCTGGCGGCGCGCGGGGGGAGGGGCTGCTCGGGCACGCTGCGCGAAAAGCGCGGCGCCGGCGCGGGCTGGAGCACGCCGCCGGCCTCGGTGAACGTGGCGCGCGCGCGGTTGTGGGCATGCTGGGGCGCCTCGTCCCAATCGAGCACGGGGGCGAAGCAGGCATCGCTGCCTTCCAGCAGCTCGCACCACTGCTGGCGCGTGCGCGTGCGGAACACGTCGGCCAGGCGCAGCTTGAGCAGGGGCCAGCGTGCGGCGTCCAGTTGCGCGTCGAACAGCGGGTCCTGTATGCCGCAGCGCTGGCGCAGCTCAGCGTAGAACTGCGGCTCGATGGCGCCTATGGCGATGTATTTGCCGTCGGCGCAGGCATAGGTGTCATAGAAGTGCGCGCCGCCGTCCAGCAGGTTCTCGCCGCGCTGGTTGCTCCACTGGCCCTTGGCCTTGAAGCCGTACATGAAGGCCGACAGCAGGGCCGTGCCATCGGTCATGGCCGCGTCGATGACCTGGCCCCGGCCGCTGCGCCCGGCCTCGTGCAGGGCGGCCAGCAGGCCCACGGCCAGCAGCATGCCGCCGCCGCCGAAGTCGCCCACGTAGTTGAGCGGCGGCACGGGCGCCTCGCCCGCGCGGCCGATGGCGTGCAGCGCGCCGGAGATGGCGATGTAGTTGATGTCATGCCCCGCCGCATGCGCCAGCGGCCCGTGCTGGCCCCAGCCCGTCATGCGGCCGTAGACCAGGCGCGGGTTGCGCGCCAAACAGGGCTCGGGGCCCAGGCCTAGGCGCTCCATCACGCCGGGCCGAAAGCCCTCGATCAGCAGATCGGCGCGTGCGATCAGCGCCAGGGCCGAGGCCTGGCCTTCCTCGCCGCGCAGGTCGATCTCGACCTGGCTGCGGCTGCGCGTGGTGATGTCCTGCGCATCGACCGGCGTGCCGGGCCGCGCGATGCGCAGCACCTCGGCACCCATGTCGGCCAGCAGCATGGCGCAGAACGGCCCCGGGCCCAGGCCCGCGAACTCGACCACGCGCACGCCTTCAAGCGGTCCTGGCATGGAGGTCTCCTTTCAGGCCGTGGGCAGTGGATGGTTCTTGTACTGCTCGCGCAGCTTGGTCTTTAGCAGTTTTCCCGTGGCCGTGTGCGGCAGCTCGGCCACCTGCAGCACGTCGTCGGGCAGCCACCATTTGGCGATGCGCGTGGACAGGAAGTCGAGCATGGACTCGCGGCTGACGCTGTGGCCTGCGCGCGGCACCACCAGCAGCAGCGGCCGCTCCTGCCACTTGGGATGGGCCACGCCGATGATGGCGGCCTCGGCCACGCCGGGATGGCCCATGGCGGCGTTCTCCACGTCGATGGAGGAAATCCACTCGCCGCCCGACTTGATCACGTCCTTGGCGCGGTCCACCAGCTGCAGGAAGCCGTCGGCATCGATGGTGGCCACGTCGCCCGTGGTGAAGAAGCCTTCCTCATCGACGGGAGAGCCGCCTTCGCCCTTGAAGTAGCCGCTGGCGATCCAGGGGCCGCGCACGCGCAGGTGTCCCCGGGCCTGGCCGTCCCAGGGCTGGGGCCGGCCGTCGTCGTCCACGATCTTGAGGTCCACCCCCCAGACGCCGCGCCCCTGCTTGAGCTTGACCTTGACCAGTTCCTCGCCCGACAGCGGATCGTGCCGGGGCAGCAGTTTGCTGACCACGCCGATGGGGCTGGTCTCGGTCATGCCCCAGCCCTGCACGACCTGGGCGCCGAACTGGTTCTCGAAGCGCTCCAGCATGGCGCGCGGCACGGCCGCGCCGCCGATGCCTATGCTCTTGACGCCCAGCGCGCGCGGGTCGATGTCGGGATGCGCATCCAGGTACTGGAACAGCATCAGCCACACGGTGGGCACGCCCTGCGAGAAGGTGACCTTCTCGTCGCGCATGAGCTCGTAGACGCTCTGGCCGTCCAGGTGGGGGCCGGGCAGCACCAGCCGTGCGCCGGCCATGGCCGCCGCATAGGGCGTGCCCCAGGCATTGGCATGGAACATGGGCACGATGAGCATCACGGTCTCGCTCGCGTTCAGGCCGAAGGTGTCGGGCGCCAGCTCCATCAGCGTGTGCAGCACGGTGGAGCGGTGCGAGTACAGCACGCCCTTGGGGTGGCCCGTGGTGCCCGAGGTGTAGCACAGCGACGAGGCCGTGCGCTCGTCGAACTCGGGCCACTCGAAGTCCTCGCTCTGGTTGCCCACCAGCTCGTCCCAGCAGCGCAGGTCGGGCAGGTCCAGCGCGGGCATGTGCTCGCGCGAACTCATGCAGACATAGGTGGTGACGGTCTTCAGATGCGGTGCGAGCTTTTCCACCAGCGGCGCGAAGGGCACGTCGAAGAACAGCACCCGGTCCTCGGCATGGTTGGCGATGTATTCGATCTGCTCGGGAAACAGGCGCGGGTTGATGGTGTGCAGCACCGCGCCGCTGCCCGAGACGCCGAAGTACAGCGCCAGGTGGCGCCAGCTGTTCCAGGCCAGCGTGCCCACGCGTTCGCCGGGCTGCACGCCCAGCAACTGCAGGGCGTTGGCCACCTGGCAGGAGGCGCGGCGCATGCCGGCCCAGTCGGTGCGGTGCAGGCCACCGTCCCGGGTTTCCGGCAGGCGCGAGACGATCTCGGTGTGCGGGTGAAAGCGCGCCGCATGCTCGATCAGCGACGAGATCATGAGCGGGCGGTCCTGCATCAGTCCTTGCAAGGCGGGCATGGGGTGTCTCCTGTCGTTGTCCTGAAGGCCGGGGTCATTGCACGGGCGCATAGCGGCTGCCGTCGAAGCGCACGAGCTGCATCTTCTTGATGGGGAAGAAATCGTCCCCACCGGTCTGCAGGCTGATGCCCGGGTAGAGCATGGGCAGGTCCATCTTCAGGCTGGCGGCCTGCTTCATGATGTTGGCGCGCGTGAGTTCGTCGCCGGCCTGCCTGAGCACCTGCACCAGGGTCTGGGCCTGGGAGTAGCCGATGACGTTGAGCGAATCGTTGGGGTCGCCCGCCGGGTAGAACTGCTTCATGAAGGCCAGGTAGCCGGCCAGCTCGGGCGTGCCCTGGTTGGTGGGGTCCGAGGGCTCGCGCAGGTAGCTGGCCGTCATCACGCCGCGCGCGTTGTCCAGGCCCGCGGGCTTGAGCACCGAGCTGATGGACAGCGAGACGCTGACCAGGTAGTGCGCAGGCTTCCAGCCGATGTCGGCGGCCTTGCGTATGGACTGGGCCGCGAACTTGGGCGTGCTGATGTTGATGAAGGTGTCCGCCCCCGAGCCCTTGAGCGCCACCATCTGGCTGTCCACCGTGGGGTCGCCGACCTCGTAGGTCTGCTGCACGACGATGCGCTGCTTGGCCTGCTCGCCGAATCCGTCGAGCACGCCCTTGAGGTAGTCCTTGCCGAAGTCGTCGTTCTGCATCAGGACGGCCACCTTGGCCTGGGGCCGCGTGGCCAGGATGTGCTGGGCGAAGGTGCGGCCTTCGAGCTGGTAGGTGGGCTGCCAGCCCATGGTCCAGGGGAAGTTCTTCGGATCGCCCCAGCGCGTGGCACCCGTGGAGACGAACAGCTGGGGCACCTTGCGCTGGTTCATGTAGCGATGCACGGCCTGGTTGTGCGAGGTGCCCAGCGCGCCGAACATCAGCAGCACGCCGTCGCGCTCGACCAGCTTGCGCGTCTGCTCCACGCTCTGGGCGGGGTTGTAGGCGTCGTCGGCGGAGAGGTAGGTGATCTTGCGGCCGTTGATGCCGCCCTCGGCATTGATCTTGGCGAAGTAGGCCGCATGGGCCTTGCCGATGGTGCCGTAGGCCGACACCGGGCCCGAGTAGGGCACGAAGTTGCCGATGCGGATCTCGGTGTCGCTGGCGCCGGTGTCGTACTTCTTCTGGGCCTGGGCTGGCGCCTGGGTGATGGCCGGCAGGGCCAGCGCCAGGCAGGCGATCAGGGCCCAGGGGCCCCGGGCGATGGTGTTGCGCATGGTTGTCTCCTGGCTTGCGGGCGCCGTGCCCGCTTTTCTTGTGGTGGCCGGTCCATGGTAGGAACCGGCCCGGCGCGCGCCCATCGTCGATTCCGACGAATGCATGTGCGGGCGCAGCAAGGTGCGGCGGGAAGGCTTGGCGGTCAGCCCGGCTGGCGTGGCGCGAACACGGGTTCGCGCTTTTGCATGAAGGCCTGCACGCCTTCCATGAAGGCCGGCGCGCCCACCAACTCGCGCTGGCGTTCGGCCTCGTAGTGAAGCTGCTGCTCCAGCGTGGAAGCGGCTGCGTGGTCCAGCGCGCGGCGGGCTTCCAGCACGGCGCCGGCCGGCAGCCGCGCCAGGCGTGCTGCCGTGGCCAGGGCCTGCTCGCGCAGGGCCTCGTCGTCCACGCAGGCCCAGACCAGGCCCCAGTCGGCAGCCTGCTGCGCGCCCAGCCTGTCGCCCAGCAGGGACAGGCCCAGGGCGCGCGCACGGCCCAGCCGGCGCTCGATGAACCAGGTGGTGCCCAGGTCCGGCACGATGCCCAGACGCGGCAGGAAAGGCAGGTAGAAGTAGGCCGAGCGCGCCGCCAGCGCCACGTCGCCAGCCAGGGCCAGGCCCACGCCGGCACCGGCTGCCGCGCCGTTGATGGCGCAGACCACGGGCACGGGCAGCTGCTGCAGGTCCAGGATGAGGCGGTTGGACAGCTGGTGCATGTTGTCGGCCGTCTGCGCGCCCAGCGTGCGACCATCGGCCTGGGCCTCGCCTTGTGCGCCGCCCATGGACGACAGGTCCGCGCCCACGCAAAAGCCCCGGCCCTCGGCGGTGAGCACCAGGGCGCGGAGGGAGGTGTCCTCGCGCACCTCGGCCAGCAGTTCGCGCAGCCGCAGCTGCAAGGGCCTGCCCAGCGGATTCATGCGGGCGCTGTCCTGGAGGACGATGAGGGCGATCTCGCCGCTGTCGCCGTTGTCGCCGTTGTTGCCGTGGCGTTCCATGCGGACGGCCGGACTGGAATTCATGGGGGACTCCTGTGGGTGGGGATGGAAAGTCAGGCACGCGGCCGCTGCCGCGGCAGGCGCCGGCCCGGCCGGCCCAGCCGGTGCAGCAGGCCCATCACGCCGCCGGGCATGGCGAACATGAAGACGATGAGCACGGTGCCGTAGACGGCCCAGGGCGCGGCCTTGGACACCTGCTCGGCCAGCCCCGGGATGAACATGATGAACAGGGCGCCGAACAGCGCGCCCCACAGCGTTCCCACGCCACCCACCACCACGCCCACCAGCAGCGAGATCGACAGGAACATGGTGAAGGAGTCGGGCGCCACGAACTGCACGGCAATGGCCGACAGCGCGCCGCCCGCGCCCGTGTAGCCGGCTGAAATCGCAAAGGCCATGGACTTGCAGTGCGCGTTGTCCACGCCCATGGCCTCGGCCGCCATGGCGTGGTCGCGGATGGCGCGCAGCGCCAGGCCGCTGCCGCTGTCTATGAGGTTGCGTGCCATCCAGAACAGCAGGGCCGCCACGGCCAATGCATAGAGGTAGAACCACTGGTCGGCATCCAGCGGCAGGCCCCAGGGCGCCTCGGGCTTGGTCAGCACGATGCCGCCCACGCCGCCGGTCCAGGCCTCCAGGTGGCGGTACTTGAGCAGCTGGGGCATGGCCACGCCCAGCGCAAAGGTGGCCAGCGCCAGGTACAGCCCTTCCAGCCTGAGCGCGGGCCGCCCGAACAGGTAGCCCGCCGCCAGGCTCACCAGGCCGGCCGCAGGCACGGCCAGCCAGTAGGCCAGGCCCGCGCGGTCCATCAGGATGCCGGCCGCATAGGCGCCTATGGCGAAGAAGGCGCCATGGCCCAGCGAGATCTGGCCGCTGTAGCCCGTGAGGATGTTCAGCCCCACCAGGGCCACGGCATAGGCCAGCACCATGGTGGCCTGGAACAGCTGGTAGCCCTTGGCCACGAAGACCAGCGAGCAGGCCGCCAGCGCCAGCGTCGCGATCAGGACCGTGCCCAGGGGCAGGGGGCGGCGCGCGCTGGTGGCGGCGACCAGTGCGTCAGACGAGGAGGCGGATCGTGTGGACATCATTGTCTCCAGGGCGCTTGGCACAAAACTGGCGTGGCCCAAAAGCGAGGGGCACCGAGCAAGGGCCTACGCCGGCCGCGCCGCCCCGCCGCGAGGGTGTCTTCCCCCTCCCGCGTAGCGAGAGAGGGGGCGCCGTGCAACGGGAAGCGGCGTCCGCCGCTCAGGGAGGGCATTGTTCAAACCCTCCTGACGACTTTGCGGCCCATCAGCCCGGCCGGCCGCACGATGAGAACGCCCACGATCAGCACCAGGGCCACAGAAAGCTTGAGTTCGGTGCCGACCACGTAGCTGCCCACCAGGTTTTCGAGCACGCCCACGATGAAGCCGCCCAGCACGGCGCCCGCGGGGCTGTCGATGCCGCCCAGCAGCGCGCCCGCAAAGGCATACAGCAGCACGCCGCTCATCATGTGCGGATCGAGGAAAACCACGGGCGCCACCATCATCCCGGCCACCGCGCCGATGGCGCCGGCCAGGCCCCAGCCCAGCATCAGCATGCGCCCCACGGAGATGCCCACCAGGCGCGAGGAGGCCGGGTTCTGCGCGGCCGCGCGCATGGCCAGCCCCAGCGGCGTGAGCCGGAAGAAGGCAAACAGCAGGGCCACGATGGCCAGGGCCACGAAGATGGTGCCCACCTCATGGGCCGACATCAGGGCACTGCCATACCAGGCGTCGGCCGGGAACGGGCTGGGAAACTCCTTGATGGTGTAGCCGAAGATCCAGCCGGCCAGGCTGTGGAAGACGATCAGCAGGCCGATGAAGACCACCACCTGGGCCAGGTCCGCCGCCTTGTGCATGGGGCGGATGATGGCGAACTCCACGGCCGCGCCCAGCACGAAGGACAGCGCCACCGTGGCCAGGAAGGCCCACCAGTACGGCAGCCCCGCCTGCAGCAGCGCCCAGGCGATGAAGGTGGAGAACATGGCCATCTCGCCCTGCGCGAAATTGATGTGGTGCGTGGCCTGGTAGATCATGACCAGGGCCAGCGCCACGGTGGCGTAGATGCCGCCCGTGGCCAGGCCGGCCAGCAACTGGTGGATGAAGGCGTCCATGGCCGCTACTCCCCGAGATAGGCCTGGCGCACCGCGTCGTTGCGGCGCATGGCTTCGCTGGGACCGTGCAGCACGATGCGGCCGGTCTCCAGCAGGTAGGCGCTGTGCGCCAGCTCCAGCGCCAGGCGCGCGTTCTGCTCCACCAGCAGGATGGTCGTGCCCTGCTCGGCGTTGATGCGCCGCAGGATGCCGAAGATGTCGCGCACCACCAGCGGCGCCAGCCCAAAGGAGGGCTCGTCCAGCAGCAGCAGGCGCGGGCGGCCCATGAGGGCGCGGGCAATGGCCAGCATCTGCTGCTCGCCGCCCGACAGCGTCCCGGCCTGCTGGGTGCGGCGCTCGCGCAGGCGGGGGAAGTAGCCGAACATGCGCTCCATATCGCCGGCCACGTCGGCGCGGGCCGCCCGCGTGGGACGGGCCTGTGCGCCCAGGCGCAGGTTGTCCTCGGCGCTGAGCTGGGCGAAGGTGCCGCGCCCGTCGGGCACATGGCCCACGCCCTGGCGCGCGATGCGCTCGGTGCTGTGCCGGTCTATGCGTTCGCCGGCCAAGCGCACCTCGCCGCGCGTGTCCACCAGGTGGCGGCAGATGGCGCGCAGCGTGGTGGTCTTGCCCGCGCCATTGGCGCCCAGCAGGGCCGTGACGCGGCCTTCGGCCAGGTCCATGTCGATGCCGTCCAGCACGCGCACCGACCCGTAGGCCGCATGCAGTCCGCGGATTTCAAGCAGTGCCGGCATGCGCCACCTCCCTGTCCTGATCCTGCGGCTGCATGTCCGAACCCAGGTAGGCACGGATGACTTCGGCATGGGCGCGAACCTCGCCCGGCGTGCCTTCGGCGATCTTGCGGCCGAAGTTCAGCGCCACGACCTTGTCGCTCACGCGCATGACCAAGCCCATGTGGTGCTCCACCAGCAGCACGGTCAGCCCCAGCCGGTCGCGCAGCGACAGGATCAGGTCGCCCAGGCCGGCCAGCTCCTCATGGTTGAGGCCGCAGGCCGGCTCGTCCAGCAGCAGCAACTGCGGGCGGCAGGCCAGGGCGCGCGCCAGCTCCACGCGCTTTTGCGTGCCGAAGGGCAGGTCGGCCACGCGGCGCTCTGCCACGCCCGTCAGGTCCAGCAGGGCCATCAGCGACTGCGCCTGGGCGCGGGCTTCTTCCTCGCGCCGGCGCACGCCGGGCAGGCGCAGGGCATCGCGCACAAAGCCGGCGTGCTGGTGGCTGTGCGTGCCCAGGCGCACGTTGTCGGCCACCGTCATGCTGGAAAACAGGGCCAGGTTCTGGAAGGTGCGGCCCATGCCCAGCGCGGCCATGCGGTGGCGCGCCAGCGTGGCCAGCGGCTGGCCGCGAAAGCGGATGTGGCCGGCCTGCCAGGCATACAGCCGCGACAGGCAGTTGAACAGGCTGCTCTTGCCTGCGCCGTTGGGGCCGATGAGGCCGCAGATCTGGCCTGCCGCAACATCGAAACTCACGCCGTCCAGCGCGACGATGCCGCCGAAGCGCAGAGAAACGCCTTCGATGCGCAGCAGGGGCTGCGAGTCCTGGCTCATGGCTTTCCCTCCCCCCGATGGTGGGCGGCCGGCGCGGGCCGCGCCGGCCGCACGGTGGCATGGCGGCGCCTACAGGCGCTCGATGATGGTGACGTTGGCCATGCCGCCGCCCTCGCACATGGTCTGCAGGCCGTAGCGCCCGCCGCGTGCGTGCAGGGCGTGGATCAGCGTGGCCATGAGCTTGGTGCCCGAGGCGCCCAGCGGATGGCCCAGCGCAATGGCGCCGCCGTTGACGTTGAGCCGCGCCGGATCGGCGCCCGTGGCCTGCAGCCAGGCCAGGGGCACGGGGGCAAAGGCCTCGTTGACTTCGTACAGGTCGATGTCGGAGATGCGCATGCCGACCTTCTTCAGCGCGGCCTGGGTGGCGGGGATGGGGGCCTCCAGCATGATCACCGGGTCATGCCCGAGCAGGCTCATGTGGTGGATGCGCGCCAGCGGCTGCACGCCCAGGGCCTTGAGGCCGCGCTCGCTGACCACCATGACGCCGCTGGCGCCATCGCAGATCTGGCTGGCCGTGGCCGCCGTCACGCAGCCGCCTTCGCGGATGGTCTTGACGCCGGCAATGCCTTCCAGCGTGGCGTTGAAGCGTATGCCTTCATCCACCGTGTGCGGCTGGCCTTCGCCCTCGGCACCGCCTTCGGCGCTGCGCGCCTGCACGGCCAGGATCTCTCGGTCGAAGCGGCCCTCGCGCGCGGCCTGCACGGCGCGCTCATGGCTTTGCAGCGCATAGGCGTCCAGCTGGTCCTTGGCCAGGCCGTACTTGCCGGCCATCATCTCGGCCCCCATGAACTGGCTGAACTCCACGCCCGGGTAGCGCTGCTGCATGGCCGGGCTCATGTAGACGCCCAGGCCGGCCTTGGCGGGCAGGGCGTTGGGCGTGCCCATGGGCACGCGCGACATGCTCTCCACGCCAGCGGCGATCACCATGTCCATGCTGCCCGACATCACGGCCTGGGCCGCGAAATGCAGTGCTTGCTGGGACGACCCGCACTGCCGGTCCACCGTGGTGCCCGGCACGGACTCGGGCAGGGACGAGGCCAGCACCGCGTTGCGCGCCACGTTCGTCGCCTGCTGGCCGACCTGGCTGACGCAGCCCATGATCACGTCCTCGACCTGGGCCGGGTCGGCCTGGCTGCGGCGCACCAGCTCGTCCAGCACCTGGGCCGCGAGATCGGCCGGATGCCAGCCCGAGAGCTTTCCGCCGCGCTTGCCGCCCGCCGTGCGCGTGGCGGCAACGATGTATGCCTGTGCCATGGATATGTCTCCTGTTCCTGTATTCCTGGGGGGATGGTGGCCCGGCCGGCGCGGGCCGGGCATCGTCGCAAGCGACGATTCCGGCCAGGGAAAACGCGGGGACGGTGCCTGCCGTGAGGCCTGGGCTGTACGCCTAACGCGGCGCCATGCGGATGGCGCCGTCCAGGCGCACGCACTCGCCGTTGAAGTAGCCGTTGGTGATCATGGTCTCGGCCAGGTGGGCGTATTCGTCGGGCTGGCCCAGCCGCTTGGGGAAGGGCACGGAGGCGGCCAGCGCCGCCTTCACGTTGTCGGGCGCACCCTGCAGCAGCGGCGTGTCGAAGATGCCGGGCAGGATGGTGTTCACGCGGATGCCCTCGCCCATGAGGTCGCGCGCGATGGGCAGGGTCATGCCCGTGATGCCGGCCTTGCTGGCCGAGTAGCTGGCCTGGCCCATCTGCCCGTCCTGCGCCGCCACCGAGGCCGTGTTGACGATGGCGCCGCGCTCGCCGTCGGCCAGCGGCTCCAGTGTGAGCATGCCTGCCGCCGACTTGGCGATGCAGCGGAAGGTGCCCACCAGGTTGATCTGGATGATGCGGTCGAAATTGGCCACGGGCAGGTGCCGGATCTCGCCCGTGGCCTTGTCGCGGCTGGCCGTCTTGACGGCATTGCCCGTGCCCGCGCAGTTGACCAGGATGCGCTCCTGCCCATGGGCCGCACGCGCCTGGGCAAAGCCGGCGTCCACGCTGGCCTCGTCGGTCACGTCCACGCGGCAGAACAGGCCGCCTGTCTCGCGCGCCAGCGCCTGCCCGGCCGTCTCGTTGAGGTCGAACAGGGCGACGCGCACGCCTTTGGCGGCCAGGCGGCGCGCGGTGGCCGCGCCCAGGCCCGATGCCCCGCCCGTGACGACGGCGCTGATGCTTGCGTCAAGCTGCATGTGAAGGTCTCCTTGGTTGGTGCGTTGGCGGCACGCCGTTGCCTGTCGCCTTGGATCGGGACAGGCGGCAGGCCGCCACCTATGATCTGCCTCCAAGTCTAGGAATCGCCCCGTCTTGCCGCCATCGTCGAAACCGACGAAAGTGCCCGGTGCCTCACCCCTTCACAGTGCCCCCTGCCTGCATGCAGCCCCCAGCGCCCACCCATTCCTCCGGCCCCGGTCCGGGTTCCGGCTACGTGCCGCAGGCCAAGCTGAGCCCGCCGCGCGCCGCTGCCGCCCAGGTGGCCCGGCTGGCCGTTGCCGCGCGCTGGCCCGAGGCCTTGCGCGCCCGCGTGGTGCTGGTGCGCGCCCCTGCCGGCTTCGGCAAGACCACGGCCATGCGCCAGATGCGCGAGCGCCTGCAGGCGGAGGGCCAGGCCACGGCGTGGCTGACGCTGGATGCCGCCGACAACGATGTCTCGCGCTTTCTGCAGTGCCTGGGCGCGGCCGTGCGCACCCTGGGGGTGGGGCCGTCGCAAGGCGCCGGCGAGTTGTCCCAGGCCCTGCATGCGCTGGCCGGCGAGGGCCGCTCCTTTGCGCTGTTCATCGATGATTTCGAGGTGCTGCACAACGATGCCGTGCTCGGCCTGGTGCGCCAGCTCATGGAGCAGCTGCCCGAGCGCGGGCGCCTGGTCATAGGCTCGCGCGCGCTGCCGGCCCTGGGACTGGGGCGGCTGCGCACCAGTGGCCAGTTGCTGGAGATCGATGCGGCGCTGCTGCGCTTTTCCGTGGGCGAGGCCGAGGAGTTCTTTCGCCTGCGCGGCTGCCCGCTGCCGCGCGAGGCCCTGGCGCGGCTGCTGGACAAGACCGAAGGCTGGATAGGCGCGCTGTGGCTGGCCTCGCTTGCGCTGGAGCGCCATGGCCCGCACAGCGATTTCATCGAGCGCTTCTCGGGCTCGGAGCGCGCCGTGGCCGACTACCTGGCCGAGGATGTGCTGGCCCAGCAGCCCGCGTCCGTGCGCGACTTCCTGCTGCGCACCAGCATCCTGCGCACGCTGGATGCCCAGGTCTGCCAGGCCCTGGTGCCGCGCGCCGACGGCGCCGCCATGCTGCAGGCGCTGGAGCAGGCCCACCTGTTCCTCGTGCCGCTGGCCGACGAGGCGCAGGGTGGCCAGGGCGGGCACAGCTGGCGCTACCACAGCATGTTTGCCGACTTCCTGCGCGCGCAGCTGCTGCGCGAGCAGCCCGGTGAATTGACGCGCCTTCACCTGGCGGCCAGCGGCTGGTACGAATCCTGCGGCCGGCCCGTGCCTGCCATCGAGCATGCGCTGGAAGGCGGCGACCTGCCGCATGCCCTGTCCCTGCTGGCGCGCCATGCCGAGGCGCTGATGGAGCAGGGCCGCATGCGCCTGCTGTCGCGCTGGTTCTCGGCCATGCCGGCGCCGCTGATGGCGCGCGAGCCGCTGCTGCAGGCCGTGGCCGCCTATGCCGACTGCTTCACGCGCGGCCCCTGGCAGGCGCAGCAGCGGCTGGACGCCTTGCGGCCCCGCATGGCCGCAGACCCCGCCGCGCAGGCGCTGGTCATGGCCCTGCAGCCGCTGCTGCTGGCCATGATGGACCGCGTGGAAGAGGCGGCGCCCCTGGGCCGCCAGGCGCTGGCCTGCCTGCCCAGCTGCCGGCCGTTCGCGGACAGCTCGCTCACCAATGCCATGGCCTACGTGGTGTCGGTGCTGGGCGATGCCGAGGAGGCCCACCGCCTGCTGGACGCGGCGCGCAGCACCCAGGCCGGCAGCCTGTTCAGCCGCATGTACACCGAGGCCATGGAGGGCGTGCTGGACCTGTCGGGCGGGCGCCTGCGGCAGGCGGCGTCGCGCTTTCGCGTGGCGCTGGCCGCCACGCCGCGCAGCGCCTCCTACAACCCCACCAACGGCAATGCCTGGGCCGGCGTGCTGCATGCCGGCGTGCTCTACGAGACCAACGACCTCGATGGCGCCGACCACCTGCTCAACGTCTACCTGCCGCTGGCCCGCGACGTGGGCCTGCCCGACCATGTGATCTCCAGCTACCGCATGCGTGCGCGCATTGCCTTCGTGCGTGGCGATGTGGATGCGGCCTTCGGCCTGCTGACCGAACTGGAGTACCTGGGGCATGAACGCCAGCTGCCCCGCGTGACGGCCAGCGCGCGGCTGGAGCATGCGCGCATCTTCGTGCTGCAGGGCAACCGGGCCGCCGCGTCCGAGGCGCTGGAGCGTGCCGACGATCCCGGCGTATGGCCGCGCGTGGAACGCCTGCGCCTGCCCCCGCACGAGGTGGAGGACATCGCCATCGCCCGGCTGCGCTGGGGGCTGCACTTTGGCGACTGCCGTGCTGTGCGCGATGCCATCGCCCCCTTGCTGGCCGATGCGCAACTGCGCGGGCGCCGCCACCGCAGCCTCAAGCTGCAGGTGCTGTGCGCGCTGGCCGAGGCGGGCTGCGGCGACTTGGACGCCGCAGCCGCCATGCTGGCCCAGCCGCTGCGCCACGGTGCCAGCGAAGGCTTTGTGCGCCTGATGCTCGATGAGGGGCCGCTGCTCGCGCCCGTGCTGCAGCGCGTGCTGTCGTCCTCACTGTCGCTTTCACAGACGCCTTCACTGACGCGCCGCACGGAACCGGCGGAGCCGGAGGCGGCCGCCCATGCGCAGCGGCTGCTGTCTGCCCTGGGCGAGCCTGCCGAGCCCGCCGATCCCCCCGAGCTGCAGGCAGCGGATGCGCCCCAGGGCCCGGCGCCGGCCACCGTGCTTGCCGAGCCCCTGACCCGCAAGGAGCTGCGCGTGCTGGAACTGCTGGCCTCGGGCTACTCCAATGCGGCCATGGCCGAGAAGCTCTTCGTCTCCGACAGCACGGTGCGCACCCACCTGCGCAGCATCAACCTCAAGCTGGGCGCGCGCAGCCGCACCCAGGCCGTGGCGCTGGCGCGGGAGCTGCGGGTTCTGCGCTAGGCCGCTGGCGGCTCAAGCCTGCAGATGGCGCGCATAGGTCAGGAACACTTCATCACGCACCCAGCCCAGCGACTCGTACAGCGCCTGGGCGCGCAGGTTGTTGCGGGCCGTGGTCAGGTCCGTGCGTGCATGGCCCGTGGCGCGGGCATGGGCTTCGGCCGCCAGCAGCAGGGCGCGGCCCACGCCCAGGCGGCGCGCATCGGGCACCACGAAGAGGTCGTAGAGCACGTAGATGGGCGCGGCCAGCACCGAGCAGAACGAGGGATAGAGCTGGCAAAAGCCCAGGGCGCTGCCGTCCGGTCGGCGGGCCAGCAGGATCACGGATTCGCCGCGCTCCAGCCGCGCCGTGATGAAGGCCAGCGCCGCGTCAGCATCCGCAGGTTGCTCGTAGAACTGGCGGTAGGCGTCGAACAGCGGCGCGATCAGCGCGGCGTCTTCGGGGATGGCGGTGTGTATGGCTGTTGAGTTCATCGGTGGTCCGGGGCTGAGGTTGCCAGCATGGCGCAGGGCAATGATGCCGTGCTCATATCTTTGCTGAATCTCTCCATTTGGAGATGTGATTTGACCTGGATCATGGACAGGCGGAACACTTCCGGCCCATGTCCGAACAAAAGATCGAGTTCTACAAGGGGGCCGCTGGCGGCTGGGGCGCATTGCGCAGCGTGAGCCAGGCCCTGATGCGCCAGGATATCGCCGTCAAGGGCGCCAAGACGCTGCTGTCGGCCAACCAGCCCGACGGCTTCGACTGCCCGGGCTGCGCCTGGCCCGACCGCAACCACCATTCCACCTTCGAGTTCTGCGAGAACGGTGCCAAGGCCGTGGCGGCCGAGGCCACGGCGCGGCGCGTGACGCCCGAATTCTTTGCCCGGCACACGGTGGCCGAACTCATGGCGCAAAGCGATTTCTGGCTGGAAGACCAAGGCCGGCTCACCGAGCCCATGGTGTACGACGCGGCCAGCGACCGCTACCGGCCCATCGCCTGGGACGACGCCTTTGCGCTGATTGCCCGCCACCTGAACGCGCTGCCCGACCCTGACCAGGCCATCTTCTACACCTCGGGCCGCGCCAGCAACGAAGCGGCTTTTCTCTACCAGCTGTTCGTGCGCGCCTACGGCACGAACAATTTCCCCGACTGCTCCAACATGTGCCACGAGCCCAGCGGCAGCGGCATGAAGCCGCAGATCGGCGTGGGCAAGGGCACGGTGCAGCTGTCCGATTTCGAGCAGGCCGATGCCATCTTCATCTTCGGCCAGAACCCCGGCACCAACCACCCGCGCATGCTGGGCGAGCTGCGCGCAGCCCACAAGCGCGGCGCGCGCATCCTGAGCTTCAACCCGCTGCGCGAGCGTGGGCTGGAGCGCTTCCAGGACCCGCAAAGCAAGCTGGAGATGGCCACCCTGGGCGCCACGCCCATCAGCACGCACTACTTTCAGCTGCGCGTGGGCGGCGACATCGCGGCCGTCAAGGGCATCATGAAGCATGTGATCGCGCAGGACGATGCACTGGGGCACGGGTGCGGCGGCGTGCTGGACCATGCCTTCATCGCCGAACACACGACCGGCTTCGAGGCCCTGGCCGAGGACCTGCGGGCCGAGGACTGGGGCCTGCTGGAGGCCGAGTCCGGCCTGAGCCGTGCGCAGATGCAGACGGCGGCCGAGGTCTACATCGCCGCCCGCAGCACCATCGTCTGCTGGGGCATGGGCATCACGCAGCACATGCATTCGGTGGCCGCCGTGCAGATGCTGGTCAACCTGCTGCTGCTGCGCGGCAACATCGGCCGCCCGGGTGCGGGCGCCTGCCCGGTGCGCGGCCACAGCAATGTGCAGGGCGACCGCAGCATGGGCATCTGGGAGAAGCCGCCGGCCGCGCTGCTGGACCGGCTGCAGCAGGTCTTCGGCTTCGAGCCGCCGCGCGCCCACGGCGTGGACGTGGTCGAGTCCATCCGCCTCATGCTCGAGGGCCGGGGCAAGGTCTTCTTCGCGCTGGGCGGCAACTTCGCGGCGGCCACGCCCGACACGCATGCCACCTGGCAGGCGCTGCGCCGCTGCGACCTGACCGTGCATGTGACCACCAAGCTCAACCGCAGCCACCTGGTGCACGGCCGCGAGGCGCTGATCCTGCCCTGCCTGGGCCGCACCGAGATCGACATGCAGGCCACCGGCCCGCAGGGCGTGACGGTGGAGGACTCCATGGGCATGGTCCATATCTCCAGCGGCATCAACCCGCCTGCGTCGGAGCACCTGCTCAGCGAGATCGCCATCGTCGCGCGCCTGGCCGCCGCCACGCTGGGCGCGCAGCGGCCCGTGCCCTGGCTGGAGCTGGCTGGCGACTATGCACGCATACGCGAGCTGATCGAGCAGGTCTTCGACGACTTCCACGACTTCAACGCGCGCGTGGCCGTGCCGGGCGGCTTCAAGCTGCGCAATGCGGCGAGCGAGCGCATCTGGGAGACGCCCCGGGGCAAGGCCGGCTTCTTCGTGCACGGCGTGCCGCGCGACACGCCCGTGCACCGCGCACGCGCCGCGCGCAGCCCCGGCGCATCGCCGGTGTTCACGCTGTTCACCACGCGCTCGCACGACCAGTACAACACCACCATCTACGGCATGGACGACCGCTACCGCGGCGTCTTCGGACAGCGCCGCGTGGTCTTCATCCATGCCGAGGACATCCGCGCCCTGGGCATGAAGAATGGCGACTGGGTGGACCTGCAGACGGTGTGGGATGACGGCCAGCAGCGCAGCGCCGAGCGCTTCAGGCTCGTGGCCTACGACATTCCGCGCGGCTGCATCGCTGCCTACTATCCAGAGACCAATCCGCTGGTGCCGCTGTCGGCCACGGCCATCGTGGCGGGCACGCCCAGCTCCAAGTCCATTCCCGTGCAGCTGGTGGCGCACAGGCTGCCTGCCGTGCCGTCTCCCGCGCTGGAAGAAATGGCGGCCTGAAGTGCAAGGCATGGAAGAACTGGCCGCCGCCATCCTGCGCGAATTGGCCACCGAGCCCGCACCCATGTCCCTGCCCAGGCTGGGCAAGCGACTGGGGCAGGGCGCCAGCGTGCTCATGCGCTGCCTGGCGCTGATGGGCGATGCGCCCATTGCCGGCACACCGGGGCCGGGCTGGGTCAGGCTGGAGCAGGAAGAGGGGCGGTGGCTGGCGGCCCTGACGGAGCGCGGGCGCTTGTGGGTGGAGGCCGAGGCCTGTCAGGCGCTGGCCGAGGGCACGGGCCGCGTGCGGTAGAACTGCATCGGAAACTCCTGCATTTCCTTGGCGTGCTGGTTGATCACCGCGCGCTTCATCTTGCCGACCACGTGCATCTCGCAGGGCTTGCAGTCGAAGCGCAGCGTGAGTTTTTCCTTGCCGTTGATCAGCTGCAGCGGCTCGGCCTTGATGGTGCCCTTGACGCCGATGACGCCCTTGGCCTGCTTGGGGCACAGGCTCATGGAAAAGCGCACGCAATGCTTGGTGATCATCAGGCTGACTTCGCCTTCTTCTTCCTTGCTCTCGTAGGCCGCGTCCATGACCTTGACGCCGTGCTTGATGTAGAAGTCGTGTGCCTTCTGGTTGTAGACGTTGGCCAGATAGGTCAGCGTGTCCTCGGGGAAGGGCACGGGCGGCTCCACGGGCAGGGCGCGTGGCAGGCGCACGAAGCCGGCCTGGCGCGCGGCCTCCAGCGCGGCGACGGCGTCGCGGCGCAGCTGGTTCAGGGCCGAGGCCGGCACGAACCAGGGCTGGCTCAGCTGCAGGCCGATGTCATGCACGGAGAAGATGGTGGCGCCGAAGCGGCCCAGCTGCTCGCGCAGCGTGGCCTCGGCACGGGCTGCGTCGGTGGCGGCCTGGTGTTCCTGCGCGATGGCGGCGGTGGCGGTGAAGCCGTCCTCGTCGGTCAGCGTGAGCGCAAAGCCGTCGGGCGTTTCCTTGAGTTCGGCCCACAGGCCGATGCGGCGGTCGCTGGACTTCTTGTCCAGCGTGCGCACCCAGGCCATGTCGCGGTTGCGGTTGACCTCCAGGCCCTTGCGCAGGTCCTTGAAGCCGGCGATGGGGTCCTTGGGGAACAGGCGCCACAGCGACTTCTTCGCATCCACCGACTCGGCGCGGTTGATCTGCAGGCCCACCAGTTCCTTTTGCAGGTCGTAGTAGCACAGGCCGTCGCCGTTGTGCAGTTCGGTGTCGCGGCTCGATGTCTCGATCTCCACGAAGTTCTCGCCCACCTTGGTGACCCAGCCGATGGCGCGGCCCGGTGTCTTGGGCGTGTCGAAGGCGCCGATGTCGTCCTTGCGGCCGTTGACGAAGTAGTCGGTGAACTCGCGGTTGAAGTTCTGGTCGGGGTCGGGCGTGAAGCTGAACGTGGTGCTGCCCGAGGATGAGCGCGCCAGGGGCGTGTCGGAGAACTCGCGCTCCTCGATGATTTCGTCCAGCAGCTTGCGGTAGTGGGCCGTGATGTTCTTCACGTAGCCCATGTCCTTGTAGCGGCCCTCGATCTTGAAGCTGCGCACGCCGGCGTCGATCAGGGCGCGCAGGTTGTCGCTCTGGTTGTTGTCCTTCATGGACAGCACGTGCTTTTCGTGGGCGATGATGCGGCCGCTCGCGTCCAGCACCTCGTAGGGCAGGCGGCAGGCCTGGTTGCAGTCGCCGCGGTTGGCGCTGCGGCCCGTGTGGGCGTGGGTGATGTAGCACTGGCCAGAGTAGGCCACGCACAGCGCGCCGTGCACGAAGAATTCGATGGTGGTGCGCGCCGGGTCGGTGGCCGCGCGCACGGCGGCGATCTGCTGCAGGTCCAGCTCGCGCGCAACGACGATCTGCGACAGGCCGGCGTCCTGCAGGAAGCGCGCCTTCTCGGGCGTGCGGATGTCGGTCTGGGTGCTGGCGTGCAGCTGGATGGGCGGCAGGTCCAGCTCCAGCAGGCCCATGTCCTGGATGATCAGCGCGTCGGCACCGGCCTCGTAGATCTGCCAGGCCATCTTGCGCGCGGCCTCGAGTTCATCGTCGCGCAGGATGGTGTTGAGCGTGATGAAGATGCGGCTGCCGAAGCGGTGCGCGTGGTTGATCAGCCGCTGCAGGTCGCGGATGTCGTTGCCTGCCGTGGCGCGTGCGCCGAAGGCCGGGCCGCCGATGTAGACGGCGTCGGCGCCATGGTTCACGGCCTCGATGCCGATGTCGGCATCGCGCGCGGGTGACAGGAGTTCGAGCTGGTGGGGCAGGAGGGACATGGGGCTTTGTGGTGTTCTGTGTTCGTACCCGCACCGGCATGGGGGCCGGGCGTCGGGCGCAATGCGGGGGAAACTGGCCCCCACGCTACCCTTGCTGCGCAAGGTCCGCTGCCCCCCCAAGGGGGCCGCTTTTTGTCTTGGGGCGGCCCGGCGACAAAAAAAGGCCCCCACTCTTGGGGCGGTCCGGCGACGAAAACCTAGCAACCCGCTTGCGGTGAGGCGCAGCATTATCGCCGCAGCACCGAAAAAACGCGCGCCAGGGGGTATGCGCCCGATGCCCTGGCGGGCGGCGCCGGTTTTTGCCTATCCTTTAGGATGCGCACTGCACGGGCCGGGCCGCCATGCCGGATACCCCGGCCCGTGCCTGCCCCGCCCCGGGCCTGATGCGCGCTTTCTGCGCCAGGCCTTGCCCGGCCGGGCAGCGCCCGAGTGGGCCACGCCGCAGCGGATTTCGTTTGCCAGGGCGCCTGTTTCACAGATTGACCGTTTTTTCCAGGAGTTGCCATGCACGCCTCGATTCGCCATTTCCCGTGGGCCGGCCCGGCCCTGCTGTGCACCCTGCTGGGCAGCGGCGGCCTGGCCTGGGCGCTGCCGGGAAGCGGCCCGGCCAACGGGCAGTCGGCAGGGGCTTCCGCTGCGGCGGCTGCACCCGGTACGGCCGCTGCACCTGCTGCACCCGCTGCACCCGCTGCACCCGCTGCACCCGCTGCGCCTGCTGCTCCCGGTACAGCCGATGCGCCCCTGGTGGTGCGCATTGCCCATGCGGGGCCGGTGTCCGGCCCCATCGCCAGCCTGGGCAAGGATGAGGAAAACGGCGTGCGCATGGCCCTGGACGATCTCAACGCCAAGGGGCTGGAGATCGGCGGGCGCAAGCTGCGCTGGAAGCTGGAGGCCGGCGACGATGGCGGCGACCCCGGCCAGGCCGTGGCCCTGGCCCGGCGCCTGTGCGACAAGAAGGTGGCGGCCGTGGTCGGCCACCTGCAGTCTGGCACCACGCTGCCGGCCACATCCATCTACCACGACTGCGGCATCGTCATGGTCACGCCCGCAGCCAGCAACCCGGCCATCACCCAGGCGGGCTACGACACCACCTACCGCGTGATCGCCGACGACCGCGCCATGGTCGATGCGCTGGTCGCGCACGCCGTGGGCAAGCTGGGCGTCAAGCGCGCGGCCATCATCGATGACCGCTCGGCCTACGGCCAGGGCATCGTGGCGCTGTTCGAGGCCGAGGCGCGCGAGCAGGGCATCGAGATCGTGGACAAGCAGTTCACCGGCGACAAGGCCACCGACTTCGTGCCCATCCTCACCGCCATCAAGGGCAAGAAGCCGGACGCCATCTTCTTCGGCGGCCTGGACGCCCAGGCCGGCCCCATGCTCAGGCAGATGGCCCAGCTGGCCATGGACAAGGTGCGCCTGCTGGGCGGCGACGGCCTGTGCACGCTGCGCCTGCCCGAGCTGGCCGGCAACACGTCCCCGCTGCGCAATGTGACCTGCGCCGTGGGCGGCAGCCCGCTGGAGCGCATGCCGGGCGGCGCTGCCTGGAAGCAGCGCTACGACCAGCGCTTTCCCGACCAGTACCAGGTCTTCAGCCCCTACGCCTACGACGCCACCATGGTGCTGGCCCAGGCCATGGTGCGGGCCGACTCCATCCGGCCCGATGCCTATATCCCCTATCTGCGCCAGACCCGGCATGACGGCGTGACGGCGCCGATTGCCTTCACGCCCCAGGGCGAGCTGCAGGCGCCGGTCGTCACGCTCTACCACTATGCGCAGGGCGTGCGCAAGCCGCTGCCCTGACCCCCGTCGCCCGGACACTGTGACACCTTGACTGCCGAGCACCGTCCACTGCCGCAGGCCGACGACGAGGCCTGGATGCGCGCCGCCCTGGAACTGGCGCGTGCCGCCGCCCAGGCGGGCGAGGTGCCCGTGGGCGCCGTCATCGTCAAGGACGGCGCCATCGTCGGCCGGGGCCGCAATGCGCCCGTAGCCCAGGGCGACCCCACGGCCCATGCCGAGGTGCTGGCGCTGCGCGACGCGGCCGCGCGCCTGGGCAATTACCGGCTGGACGATTGCACGCTCTACGTGACCCTGGAGCCCTGCACCATGTGCAGCGGCGCCATGCTGCATGCGCGCCTGGGCCGCGTGGTCTATGGCGCGGCCGAGCCGCGCACGGGCGCGGCCGGATCGGTGCTGGATGTGTTTGCGCTGCCGCAGATCAACCACCACACGCAGGTCACGCGCGGCGTGCTGGCCGGGGAATGCGCGGCCCTGATGTCGGACTTCTTTCGCACGCGCCGCGCCGAGCAGCGCGCGGCCCAGCCGCATCCGCTCAAGGACACGGCGCTGCGCCATGCGGATTCCACCTTCGGCGGCTTTGCCCAGCCGCAGTGGCGCAGCGACCTGCCGGCGCTGGCAGGCCTGCGCCTGGCCGTGCTTGACGAAGGCCCGCGCGATGCACCGCTGACCTGGCTGTGCCTGCACGGCAGCCCCTCATGGGGCCAGCTGTTCCAGCCCATGCTGCCCGGCTGGCTCCCGGCCGGCCATCGCGTGGTGGTCCCCGACCTGCCGGGCTTTGGCCGCAGCGACCAGCCCAAGAAGGAGAAGGCGCACAGCGCGGCCTGGCATGTGCAGGTGCTGCGCGAGCTGGTGCTGGCGCTGGACCTGCGGAGCATCGTGCTGGTCGGCCATGACGATGGCGCGCGCCTGGGCCTGGCCGTGGCGCAGGCCGAGCCCGCCCGTTTTTGCGGCGCCTGGCTCATGAATGCCTGGCCTGCGGGCCCGGCGCCCGATGCCTGCGTGCAATGGTTTGCGCAGGCAGCGCGCAAGCCATCATGGCCCGTGGGCCGCGCCATGCACGAGGTGGGTGAGGAGGCCGGCGCACAGCCGCAGGCCTGGAACCTGCCGTTTTCCCAACCCGGCCACCGCGCCGCGCTGCAGGCCTGGCCCCGCGTGCAGGCCGAAATGCCGGCCCTGCCGATGGAGTTGCTGGTGCAGTGGAGCCAACAGCATCGCCTGTGGGTGCAGGGCGGCGAGCACGATGCGCTGCTGCCTGCGCCCGCATGGCGCCATGCCTGGCTGCAGGCGCTGCCACAGCTGCCGCCAGCGCAGCTGCGCCTATCCCCGTGCGGCCATTGGGTTCCCCTGTGCGCTGCCGGCATGGTGGCCGACGCTGTGGAATACTTCCGCCCGTAGGCCTGCGCCGCCGGCCCCTTGCCGGGGCTGCGCAGCGGCAGTGCCCCGTCTTCACTCCCCTTGCAATATGGAGCATGCCGGCCAGGGCCGGCATGGAACCACCTTGGCCACTTCGCGCAGTTCCCGCTCTTCCAGCACGCCCGGCACACCCAGCACATCCGGCACACCCCGCAAAAAGGCAGCCGCTGCCGCGCCTGCACCCGTTGATCACGCGCACGAACATGTGCATTCCGCCGACGGCACCTGCTGTGCCCACGGGCACGAACATCCACATGGCCATGAACGTGCACAGGCGCATTCGCATGCTGCGGCACATGACCATGGCGCTGCCCACAGCCACGAGCACGATCACGATCACGGCCATGTGCATGCCGCCGACGGCAGCTACTGCGGCCATGCGCATGACCAGGGTCCGCGCCACATCTATATCTACTCGCCTGCCGGTGCCGTGCGCGACAAGGCCGGCTTCAAGCGCGGCGTGCGCCGCCTGGAGGCCATGGGCCATCAGGTGGAGATCGATGCCGACGCGTTGAGCAGCCACCAGCGCTTTGCAGGCGACGACGCCACGCGCCTGGCGGCCATCGAGCGCGCAGCGGCCAGCGGTGCCGACCTGGCGCTGCCCACGCGCGGCGGCTACGGCCTCACGCGCATCCTGCCGGGCATCAAGTACAAGGCCGTGGCCAAGGCCATCGCAGGCGGCACGCGCTTCGTGGGCCTGAGCGACTTCACGGCGCTGTCGCTGGCTCTGCTGGCCAAGACCGGCGCCACCACCTGGGCTGGCCCGCTGCTGGTGCACGACTTCGGCCGCCCCGACGATGAGGGCGGCGTGGACGACATCATGCTGGACTGCTTCAACGACCTGCTCAGCGGCCAGGGCGAGGGCGCGGGCTGGCAGATGCCGAAGATCGGCCTGCGCGAAGACGGCAAGCCTGCCGTCAAGGATTTCTACATCAGCGGCGGCGCCACGCTGTGGGGCGGCAACCTGGCCGTGCTGGTCTCCCTGCTGGGCACGCCGTACTTCCCGCAGATCAAGGGCGGCATCCTGTTCCTGGAAGACGTGGGCGAGCATCCCTACCGCGTGGAACGCATGCTGACCCAGCTGCTGCATGCCGGCGTGCTGGCCCAGCAAAAGGCCATCGTGTTCGGCCAGTTCAGCGAGTTCAAGCTCAGCTCGCATGACAAGGGCTTCAAGCTGCAGACCGTGATCGACTGGCTGCGCAGCCAGGTCAAGTGCCCCGTGCTGCAGGGCCTGCCCTACGGCCATGTGCCGACCAAGGTGATGCTGCCCGTGGGCGCGCCCGTGTCGCTGTCGGTCGAAGGGCGCGATGCGCTGATCTACTGGGGCCACGTGCACTGAGCGGCAAGGAGCGGACGGCATGCTGCAGATGTGGGAGTTCGCGGCCTACCCGCTGCTGGCGCTGATGTTCGTCGGCATCTTCACGCGCGAGGTGATCGCGCCGGCCTCGCGCAATCATTGCGACCGGCGCTGGCTGATCCTGTCCACGCTGCTGGGCCTGGGCACGCTGGCCACCACCTTGGCGGTAGGCCATCTGTTCTCGGACGGCATCCGCCGCCATGCGTTGCTGGACGTGGGCCGGCAATGGCCGGCCTGGGCCGTGGGCGCGCTTAGCTTTGTGCTGACCAGCTTTGTCTTTTACTGGTGGCACCGCGCCACGCACCGCTCGGACACGCTGTGGCGCCTGTTTCACCAGCTGCACCACAGCGCGCCGCGCGTGGAGGCGCTCACGGCGTTTTTCGCCCACCCCATGGACACGGCGGCCGCCGTGCTGCTGAGCGCGCTGTCCAGCTACTGGGTGCTGGGGGCCAGCCCGCTGGCGGCCGCCTTCGCCATCGGCCTCACGGGGGCGTTCGATCTGTTCCTGCATGCCGACATCCGCACGCCGCGCTGGCTGGGATACATCGTCCAGCGGCCCGAGATGCACACCGTGCACCACCAGTATGGCCACCATGCGCAGAACTACGGCCTGCCCGTCTGGGACCTGCTGTTCGGCACCTGGGCCAATCCGGCCGAGCGGGTGGAGCGCCTGGGCTTTGATGCCGACAAGGCCGAGCGCGTGACCGACATGCTGCGCTGGCAAGACGTGCATAAAAAGGGCTCCCCCTGAGGCGCTGCGCGCCTTCCCCCCGTGGCACGGCGCCTCTCTACTTGCTTCGCAAGGGAGGGGGACGACGCCCTCGGCTAGGCGCCCCCACCGCGAGGCGGCTCTTGCTCGGCGTCCCTGATGTTGGATTGCGCCAGTTTTTGATGCTCTGTCCGGTGGCGGGGGGCTGACTGCTATTCGAGGTAGCGGCCGTTTTCCTTGCGGCGTGCGCGCATGCCGGTGCGCAGGAAGAGCACGGTGCCGCCTTGCTCGGCCAGCGGCGCGCGCGTGTCGCCGGCCAGGTGGGCGTCCAGGCGCTGGGGCAGGTTCTCCAGCAGGGAGTGGATGGCGGACAGGTCGGTGTCGGCCGCTTCGGGATGATCGCGCACGAAGCCTTCAAGGTAGGCGCGGGCGTCGGCCTCCAGCTGCTCGCGCGTGGTGGCCAGCGAGACATAGCTGACGCCGGCCTGGCCCGGCGCCTCGGTGCCCAGCAGGTAGCAGCCGATGTAGTCACCACGGGGCTGGCCCACGGGCGGGTCCTGGGTGAGCTTCTTCAAGAGGCTGAAAGGCCACATTCCACGTACTTCCTGTTTCTGTCGGTTGCCCTGCATCCATGTGCGCAGGGCCGGCAGTGATTGTCGCCTGAAGCCTGCGCCCTGCAGGCGCGGCTTTCTGTCGTGAGCAATGTGAGCATGTCGCGCGCGCATATGCTACAAACTGCAACACTACGATACGAAAAAAGCAGAGGGTGGGGAAAAGAATGGGAATCATGCGAATCATGAACTCGCGGTGGTGGGGTGTGGGCGCCGTGGCGGTGGTCGGCTCGGCCCTGCTGGCCGGCAGCGCGCTGGCCATCTATGCCGTGCGCGTGCAGCCGGTGCTTGACGGACAGCTCACGCTGGCCGGGCTGGAGCAGCCCGTGCGCGTGCGGCGCGATGATGCCGACGTCACCCATATCAGCGCCTTCTCGCCGCAGGACCTGTGGCGCGCGCTGGGCCATGTGCATGCGCAGGAGCGCGGCTGGCAGCTGGAGTTCAACCGCCGCCTGATGCATGGCACGCTGTCCGAGATCCTCGGCCCGGCCACGCTGGACACCGACAAGCTCATGCGCGCGCTGGACATACGCGGCGCGGCGCGGCGCCAGTACGCATCCCTGCCCGCCAACGCGCGCGAGGCGCTGCAGGCCTACAGCGAAGGCATTGCGGCCTTCTACGCGGCGCTGCCCATGCGCCAGCACCCGCAGGTGCCCGAGTTCATGCTGCTGGACACGTCGCCGGGTGGTGGCGACAACTCGGCCTGGGCGCCCGAGGACAGCGTGGGCTGGGCGCTGATGATGGCGCTGGACCTGGGCGGCAACTGGGGCAACGAATTCGCGCGGCTGGCCGCGCTCTCGCAACTGGACACACAGCAGCTGTGGCAGCTGATGCCGCCTTATCCGGGCGAGGCGCCGGCCACCTCCACCGACCTGGCGGCCCTCTACCGGGGCCTGGGCGTGTACCGCCAGGAGGCACAGGCTGCGTCTGCGCCCAAGGTGGCTGCCGCCAGCGAGGCGAGCGATGCCTGGGCCCGCTGGTCCCGCGACATGGTGCGCGATGCGGGCACCAACGACGGCAAGGGCAGCAACAACTGGGTGCTGTCGGGCAGCCGCACGGCCAGCGGCAAGCCGCTGCTGGCCAACGATCCCCATCTGGGCCTGAGCGCGCCCGCCATCTGGTACTACGCGCGCCTGCAGTCGCCCGCCGGCCAGGCGCAGGACGGCACACCGCTGTCGCCCATCGACGTGGTGGGGGCCACCCTGCCGGGCCTGCCCTTCGTGGTGCTGGGGCGCACGCGCGAGGTGGCCTGGGGCTTCACCAACACCAATCCCGATGTGCAGGATCTGTACCTGGAGCAGATCGATCCAGGCAACCCGGGCCGTTACCGCACGCCGGACGGCTGGGCGCCTTTCACCGAGCGCAGCGAGCGCATCAGGGTCAAGGGCCGGGCCGATGTGCAGCTCACGCTGCGCAGCACGCGCCACGGCCCCGTGATCAGCGATGTGCAGCCCCAGTACGAGGCCGTGCTCGACAAGCGCCGCTACGCCGTGGCCCTGCGCTGGGCGGCGCTGGACACCGACAACCTCACCGTGCAGGCGGGCCTGCGCGCCAACGAGGCGCGCAGCGTGGCCCAGCTGTTCGAGGCCTTTGCCGACTACCACTCGCCCATGCAGAGCATCGTCGCGGCCGATGTGCATGGCGCCATCGGCTTCAAGGCCGCAGGCCGGGTGCCGCTGCGCGCGGCCGACAACGACCTGCGCGGCGTGGCGCCTGCGCCGGGCTGGGAGGCACGCTACGACTGGCAGGGCTGGCTGCCCTACGACCAGGCTCCGCAGGACGATGGAACGGCGCAGGGCTATCTGGCCACCGCCAACCAGCGCATCACGCGCGAGGGCTATGCCCACTTCCTCACCCAGGACTGGAGCCTGCCCTACCGGCACCGCCGCATCTCCGAGCTCATCGAGGCGAAGGACAGGCACGACATGGTCAGCATGGCCTCCATCCAGAACGACCAGACCTCGCTGGCCGCCCGCGCCCTGCTGCCGCAAATGCTCAAGGCCCTGGACGAAGCGCCGGCCACACATCCGCTGGCCCCGCAGGCGCGCCGGGTGATGGCGCAGTTCGACGGCCGCATGGATGCCGCGCAGGCCGCGCCCCTGATCTTTGCCGCCTGGGTGGACGAACTCACGCGCGGCCTGGTGATCCCGCGCATTGGCGCACAGACCTTTGCGGCCACCTATGGCAAGCGCGACTACCGCGCAGGCATCGAAGGCATGCTGGAACGCCGCGACGGCTGGTGGTGCGCTGCTGCAGGCTGCAGTGCCCAGGTCAGCCAGGCGCTGGACCGGGCGCTGGTGCGCCTGCAGTCCATGCAGGGCAGCGACCTGGGCCGCTGGCGCTGGGGCACGGCGCATGCGGCCCTGAGCAGCCACCGGCCGCTGGGCAGCGTGGGGCTGCTGGCAGGCATCTTCAATGTCAGCGTGCCTTCGGGCGGCGACAGCTACACCGTCAACGTGGGCCAGTACCTGCCCGGCGATGCCAGGGCGCCGTTCGCCAACCGCCATGCGGCATCGCTGCGCGCCATCTACGACCTGGCCGAGCCCGAGCGCTCGCTGTTCATCTACCAGACCGGCCAAAGCGGCGTGGCCCTGTCCAGCCGCTATGCGGACATGTCTGCCGAATGGGCCGACGGCCGCTACCGGCCGCTGCAGATGGCGCCCGCGCGCTGGCGCCATTCGATGATGCTGCGGCCCCAGTAGGTTGCAATAGGCTGCAGCAGCGGCGCGCGCAGAACTCAGGTGCTGAGGAATTGCTCGATCAGCCCGGCCACGGCCGCCGGCTGGTCGTGGTGCAGCATATGGCCGGCGTCCTGGACCACGGCCGTGCGGCAGTCGGCAATCTGCCCGATGCGCTCGTGGTACTCGGCCAGCGTGTAGCGGTCCTTCCACCACATGCCCAGGCTGTCGTCGCTGGCCTCGACGGCCAGTACCGGCGCCGTGATGGCCCGGTACAGGGCCAGGATTTCTTCCACGCGGAACAGCTGGGCGCTGATGAGCTTGTGCGCCGTGTCGCCCAGGATTTCCCAGCGGCCCTGCGCATTGGGCGCCGCCCAGTGGTGGGCCAGCCACAGCGCCTTGTCCCCGGGCAGGCGGCGGTTGGTTTTCATCAGCCTGCGCGCCACGTCCTGCACGCTGTCATAGCTCTTGAGCTCCATGCCGCCGCTGCGCAACTGGCGCAGCTCGTCCATCCACTGCGCGTAGCGCGCAGGCGCCTGGTCGGGCCGGGTGGCCGGCATGCCGAAGCCCTCCAGATTGGCCAGCCGGCGTATGCGCGCAGGCCGCGCGCCCGCATACATCATGGACACGTTGCCGCCCATGCTGTGGCCCACCAGGTCCACGGGCGTATCGCCCACCAGGGTGTCCAGCAAATGGTCCAGGTCACCCAGGTAGTCGGCAAAGTCATGCCGGTCGGCAGGCCAGACCGGCCGGCTCAGGCCGAAGCCGCGCCAGTCCGGCGCAATGATGCGGCGCCCCGCCATGAAGGCCTCGCCAAAGGCATCGACCACGAACTGGTAGGAGGCCGCCACATCCATCCAGCCGTGCACCAGCACTAGCGGCGCCAGCGCGGGATCTCCATCCACGGGCCCCCACTCGCGCACGTGGTACTCCATGGTGCGCACCGGCACCATGCGCGAGCGCCAGGGGCGTGTGGGAGCGTAGATGGGCGCTTCTTCAGCGGCCGTGGCGGGGAGGGAAGAGGGGGCTTGCAGCATCCCGCCGATTATTCCGGTTTGCTGCTGTGCAGCAGTCAGGGGCGGGACAGCGGTGGCTGGGGATTTCCCGGTGCGCCAGCACGGCTCCCGGCCGGGGTGGGCATCAGCCGTGGCTTTCCGAGGCGGCGGTGCGCGGGCGGGACAGCAGGCTCTCGGCCGGTATGCCCAGGTCATGAAGCCTGTAGAGCATGTTCAGCGTCAGGGGGCGGCTGCGATTGAGTATTTCGTAGATGCGGTTGGTCTGCCCGATGTAGGGCACCAGGTCCTTGACCGTCATGCCCCGGGACTCCATGAGCAGGCGCAGCGCATCGATAGGGTCGGGGGGAGCGATGGGGTAATGCCTTGCCTCGTAGGCCTCAACCAGTGTTCCGAGAATGTCCAGCCTGTCGCCGTCGGGCGTTCCCGAGGCCGGGTCCTTGTCGATCAGTTGCGAGATCTCGGTCAGTGCTGTCCTGTAATCCTGCTCGGTCCGGATGGGGCGAATTTCCATGGTCATTCCTTTCATTGCAGGCTCTGGTCCACTGTGGCGGCATCCACCTTGTCGTACTGCGCGTGCGTGCCTATGAACTTGATGTACAGCCACTGCTGCCTGTAGGCGATGGCGGCAATCAGGCGGTAGTCGTTGCCTTTGACGTTGAACACGACCCGGTTGTTGCCCACGATGCTGGCATTGCCGATCTGGTCCTTCACGTCCTGAGGGCAGGTCCACTGCGCGCGGGTGGCCATGTCGAACCACGCCTCAAGCGGCCCTTTGGCATCCGCATGCTCCGGCCTGCTGTAGAAATTGACGAGGGTGGAACGGGCCACGATGTGCATGGGTGGATGTTAGTCCCAAATTGGGACTGAGGCTGCCGGCATGGTCTTTGTGCTCTTTGCCGTGCTTGTGCTTTCGCGCCGGGTTAACCCGAGCGCCGCCGCCGCTGATGCACGGCATCAGAAACAATGATTGGCCGGCAGGGCCGGCGCTGCCTACAGTGGGTTGCAGATTGACCGCACAACAACCCGAAGGAGACAGCAATGCAGCAACGCAGATGGCTGACGGCCGCCATGGCCGCAGGATTGTGGGGCGCCGCCATGGCGGCCCAGGCCGGCACGGTGACGGTGCTGACCTCGTTTCCCAAGGAGCTGACCACGGCCTACCAGAAGGCCTTCGAGGCGGCTAATCCGGGGATCAAGATCGAGATCCTGAACAAGAACACCACGGCCGCCGTGGCCTATGTGCGCGAGCTGCCCGAGGGCCAGCGGCCCGACATCATGTGGGCCAGCGCCCCTGATGCCTTCGAGGTGCTGGCGCGCAACAAGCTGCTGACCGCCGCGCCCGAGACGCGCAATCCGGCCGCGCCCGCCAAGATCGGCAACTACCCGCTCAACGACCCGCAGGGCCTGTACTACGGTCAGGCGCTGGCCGGCTACGGAATCATGTGGAACACGCGCTACCTGAAGGCGCACAAGCTGGCGGCGCCCAAGGAGTGGAGCGATCTGACGCGGCCCGAGTACTTCGGCCACATCGCCATCTCCTCGCCCTCGCGCTCGGGCACCACGCAGCTGACGGTGGAAACCATCCTGCAGGGCGAGGGCTGGGACAAGGGCTGGCGCCAGCTGCTGTCCATGATGGGCAATGCCGCCGCCGTGACCGACCGCAGCTTTGCCGTGCCCGATGGCGTGAACAACGGCCAGTACGGCATAGGCATCGTGATCGATTTCTTCGGGCTGGCGGGCAAGTATTCGGGCTTCCCGGTGGATTTCGCCTATCCGGCGATGACGGCCGTGGTGCCGGCCAATATCGCGCTGATCGCGGGCTCCAAGAATGCCGATGAGGCGCGCAAGTTCATGGCCTTCACCATGTCGGTGCCGGGCCAGCAGCTGCTGTTCGACCCCAAGATCAGCCGCCTGCCCATCCTGCCCTACAGCCAGCTCAAGGCGCCGGCCGGCTACCCCGTGCCGCAGGAGGTGGCGCAGCGCGCCAAGGTGCAGTTCGACGCCAACCTGTCCGAGTCGCGCTATGCCGTGGTGATCAGCCTGTTCGACCAGATGGTGACCTTCCGCCTCAAGGAGCTGCAGGTGGCCACGCGCGCCATCCAGGAGGCGCACAAGGCCCTGCAGGCCAAGCCCAATGCCAGGGGCCAGGAGCTGCTGGCGCAGGCGCGCGACATCGCCTACTCGCCGCTGGTGGGCGAAGCCAATGTGAAGGACGAGCAGTTCCTGGAGCTGTTCCGCAAGAGCCGGCGCGATGTGGCCGTGTCCAAGGAGCTGACGGGCCTGGAGCAGATGTGGGCCGA
Source organism: Delftia sp. Lp-1 (assembly GCF_020523835.1). Taxonomy (NCBI): domain Bacteria; kingdom Pseudomonadati; phylum Pseudomonadota; class Betaproteobacteria; order Burkholderiales; family Comamonadaceae; genus Delftia; species Delftia sp. Lp-1. The sequence goes on from NZ_JAJALJ010000001.1 coordinate 1,455,550, forward strand.
CAAGGCGCGTGCCAACTACGAGCGCGCAGGCAAGCTGGCCGCCGAGGCGCGCGGCCTGGCCCGGTAGGTGGCGCGGTAGGTGGCGTGGTAGGTGGCGTGGTAGGTGGCGCAGGGGCCCGGCACCAGGCGCCTGCATGCACTCCCCTTGACAGTCTCTTTCGCTGCGGAGCATTCGCATGAGCATCGATTCCATGGCGGCGCCCGGCGCCGCCCCCCTTGCTGCGCGCGCACGGCGCATTCCGTCGGGCTGGGGGCCGTGGCTGGCCTTCGCGCTGATCCTGGCATTTTTGCTGGCCTTTCTCATCGTGCCCGTGGGCATGGTGGTCTACACCGCCTTCGTCAATGAAGGCGGCGGGCTCACGCTGGGGCACTTCGGCAATTTCTTCGGCCAGACCGTCTTCCGCGAGTCGTTCTTCAACAGCCTGGGCGTGTCCCTGGCCAGCGTGTTCTTCGCCAGCCTGATCGCCGTGCCGCTGGCCTACCTGACGGTGCGCTTCGAGTTCCGGGGCGCGCTGCTGATACAGACGCTGGGCGTGCTGCCGCTGATCATGCCGCCCTTCGTGGGGGCGGTGGCGCTGCAGCTGATCTTCGGGCGCAGCGGCTCGGTCAACCTGCTGCTGGACGACTGGTTCGGCTTCACCGTGCCCATCATGGAGGGGCTGACGGGCGTGATCTTCGTGGAGAGCATCCACTACTTCCCGTTCATCTTGCTCAACCTCGTGGCGGCCATGCGCAATATCGACGGGGCCATGGAGGAGTCGGCGCTGAACCTGGGCTCGCGCGGTTTCCGGCTGTTCCGGCGCGTGATCTTTCCGTTGGCCATGCCCGGCTACCTGGCGGGCGCGGCCCTGGTGTTCGTGAAAGTGTTCGACGACCTGGGCACGCCGCTGGTGATGGGCGTGACCAATATGCTGGCGCCCCAGGCCTATCTGCGCATCACCTCGGTGGGGCTCGATGATCCGCTGGGCTATGTGATCAGCGTGATCATGATCGCGTTCTCCATCGTCGCCCTGTGGCTGGCCGCGCGGGTGATGAAGGGCAAGGACTACGCCACGCTGCAAAAGGGCGGCAGCGCGCTGCAAAAGCGCCGGCTGTCGGCCTGGGAGGCGCTGCTGGCCTATGGTTGGATCGCCCTGGTGCTGCTGGTGGTGCTGGCGCCGCACATCGGCATCTTGCTGATGTCGTTCTCCAAGGTCTGGAGCTTCTCGGTGCTGCCCGACAGCTACACGCTGGAGCACTACGCCACGGTGTTCACCGACTCGGGCTACATGATCGGCAACACGCTGCTGTACTGCCTGATGGCGGCGGGCATCGACGTGGTGATCGGAACGGCCATCGCCTACCTGATCCTGCGCACCCAGCTGCCTGCCCGGCAGTGGCTGGACTACCTGGCCTCGGTGGCGCTGGCGATTCCGGGGCTGGTGCTGGCCATCGGCTACCTGCGGCTGTTCAAGGGCGTGAACCTGCCCTTCACCGATACGCCCATCGTCACGACCTGGGTGCTGATCATGCTGGCCTATGCGGTGCGGCGGCTGCCGTATGCGCTGCGCTCGTGCATGGCGGCGCTGCAGCAGGTGCACATCTCGCTGGAGGAGGCCGCGCAAAGCCTGGGCGCGGGCCGCACCAGCGTGATACGGCGCGTGATGGTGCCGCTGATGGCCGGCGGCATCCTGGCCGGCTTCGTCACCAGCTTCATCACGGCGGCCGTGGAGCTGTCGGCCACCATCATGCTGGCCTCGGCCCAGAGCCAGGCACCCATGAGCTACGGCATCTACCTGTACATGCAAAGCATTTCGGGGCGCGGACCCGGTGCGGCATTGGGCGTGCTGGCCGTGGTCGTGGTCGGCCTGGGCACGTATTTCTCGCACCGCTTCGTGGAGCGCTCGCGCGCCACCGTGCAATCGACTTCGGAGTGAACCGCCATGCACCTGGACCCTGTCTCCCTCGAATGCAGGCACATCAGCCTGAGCTACGGCAGCAACGAAGTGCTGCGCGACGTCAACCTCAAGATTGAGCCCGGCGAGTTCTTCGCGCTGCTGGGGCCTTCGGGCTCGGGCAAGTCCACGCTGCTGCGGCTGATCGCGGGTTTCAACCGGCACCAGCGCGGCGAGCTGCTGGTGGGCGGGCAGGACATTACGGGCGTGCCGCCGCATGCGCGCAACATCGGCATGGTGTTCCAGAACTATGCGCTGTGGCCGCACATGACGGTGTACGACAACGTGGCCTTCGGCCTGGTCGAGCGCCGCGAAAGCCGCGACACCATCCGCCGCAAGGTGGGCGAGGTGCTGGAGCTGGTGGGCCTGTCGCAGTACGCGCAGCGCCGCCCGGGCCAGCTGTCGGGCGGGCAGCAGCAGCGCGTGGCGCTGGCGCGCACCGTGGTCATCGCACCCAAGCTGCTGCTGCTGGACGAGCCGCTGTCCAACCTCGACAAGCAGCTGCGCGTGCAGATGCGCGAGGAACTGCGCAGCCTGCAGCGCAAGCTGGGCCTGACCACCATCTTCGTCACCCACGATCAGGAAGAGGCCATGACCACGGCCGACCGCATGGCCGTGCTCGACAAGGGCGTGCTGCAGCAGGTGGGCTCGGCGGCGGGGCTGTACGACTATCCGGCCAACCGCTTCGTGGCGGGCTTTGTCGGCACGGCCAATGTGCTGGAGGGCGAGGTGCTGCCGACGATAGGCGAGTCGCTGGCCTTCAAGGTGCCGGGCCTGGGCACGCTGACCCTGCCGCGCCCGGCCCAGCCGCCCGTGCCGGGGCGCGCAGCGCTGGCCTTCCGGCCGCACCAGGTGCAGATTGCGGTGCGCGACGACGCGGGCGATGCCTCGCGTGTGTGGGTGGAAGGGCAGATCGAGAGCGCCGAATTCCTGGGCGAGTTCTCGCGCTACCGCGTGCGCGTGGGCGAGGTGGCCGTGGTCGCCGACCAGGCGCACTACGCGGGCATTGCCATGTTCCCCATGGGCATGCCGGTGCGCCTGGGCATCGAGCCCACGCAGCTGCGCTACCTCGATGAGTGAACGATGAGACGGCTAGGGATGTTCCCTGAAACCCGGGCCTGCCCGGGCCGCAGGCCCTGGCGCCTGCGCTAGGCTGGCCGCCCATGGAGATGTATCAGCTGCGCGCCTACGTCACGGCGGCCACGCTGGGCAGCGTCACGCGCACGGCCGAGGCCCTGCACCTGACGCAGCCCGCCATCACGGCCCAGATCAAGGCGCTGGAGGAAGAGTTGGGCGTGGCGCTGTTCGACCGGCGCCCGGGCCGCATCAGCCTCACGCGGGCTGGCGAGGCCCTGATGGAGCCCGCCCGGCAGGTGCTGGATGCGGCAGGACGCCTGCAGGGCCAGGCCCGCGAACTGCAGGGCGAGATCACCGGCCAGCTGCTGCTGGGCACGGTGGCCGACCCCGAGGCGCTGCGCCTGGGCTCGCTGCTGCATGGCCTGGTGGAGGCGCTGCCGCTGCTGGACATCAAGACACGCCAGGGCTGGGCCGAGGAGTTGCGCGCGCAGGTCGCGGCCGGCGGCCTGCAGGGCGCGTTCTACATCGGCGCCCACATGCCGCGCGACCTGGGCGCGCTGGTGCTGCAGACACTGCACTACCGCGTGGCGGCGCCGCCCGCGCTGCGCGAGCGCGTCCTGCAATCGGGCTGGAAGGACCTGGCGCAACTGCCCTGGATCGGTGCGCCCGCGCAGCATCATGAGCAGGCCCTGCTGCTGGCGCTGTTCGCCCGCCAGGGGCTGAGCCCCAATCAGATCGTGGAAAGCGATGCCGCCGCCGCGCCCGAGAGCCTGGTGCGCGCCGGCCTGGGCCTGGCGCTGCTGCGCGAGGACCGCGCCCTGGCCGCGGCCGAGCATGGCTGCGTGGCCATCTGGCCGCATGCGCGCGTGGCGGCGCAGCTGGGCTTCATCCACCCGCGCGAGGCCGAGCACGACCCGGCCCTGGTGGCCACGCTGTCGCAACTGCGCAGGGTCTGGGGGCTGACCGAGGTTCAGGCGGCGGCGCCGCCGCCGGCCTGAGGGGTGCCTGCCTGGACGATGGCCTCGACCAGCGCATCGAGGCTGCCCTGGCGTTCCTGCTCGCCCACCTCGAACAGCTCCAGCACGCCGGTGCCGCGCAGGATGGCGAAGGCCATGGCCGCAAAGCCCTGGGGGCGGGGATGGTGGGCCGCGATCTCGGGGAAGACGTCCAGGAAGCGGGTGTAGAACACGCTGTCCACATGTACGCGGCGCGCGTCCACGCGGTCGAACAGCGAGGGGGAGGCCTTGCAGCCGAAGAACATGCTCCAGGCCGCCTGGTAGTTGGCCGCGCCGAAGATGTTGTCCCAGGCCAGGGTGACGAAGGCCTCGGCACGCTCGCGCAGGGGCAGGGCCTTGTCGGGCCAGACTGTGCCCTGGTCGCTCAGCGGCTCCATGACCTCGATGACCAGCCGCTCCATCAGCGCATCACGGCTCTCGAAGTGGTGCTGCAGCGCGCCCAGCGACACATCGGCGCCGCGCGCGATGGCCTGCAGCGTGGCGCTCTTGAAGCCACCCTCGCGCAGCAGCGCCAGGGCGGAGTCGATGATCTTGCGTTGCGTTGTCTCCACACGCTCGGTCTGCGGCGTGCGTGCGCGCCGCTGCGTGGCGGACGTCGTCATGTTCTGGGCTCCAGAGGGCAAAAAAATAATAGTAGATTGTTTTTGTTTGTTGCGGGCGTTCAACCGTTGCCGGAGTGCGGCATGGCGGGCGGCAATGTGTCGATCGCCTTCGCTACTCCTTCTTTTTGGGCTTGTCCATAGGGATAAATTACAAGAAATAATAATTTATTGTTTTTTATAGTTGATACCCATCAACAAGGGGCGCACAAGGCCCCGCATTCCAACAGGCACCCCACGAGGAGACATTGCCGTGAAGACCACCGAAGTGTTCCAACCCCTGCGCCGCCGCGCGCCTTGCTGAGAGCCGGAGCACCCCCTTGATGCACAGTTCTTCTTCGCAGGGCCATCTGGAGCGCAGGCTCAAGAACCGCCATATCCAGCTCATCGCGCTGGGCGGCACCATCGGCACGGGCCTGTTCCTGGGCTCGGCCGGCATCATCGAGCTGGCCGGGCCGTCCGTGCTGCTCGGCTACGCCATTGGCGGGCTGATCATCTTTTTCATCATGCGTTTCCTGGGCGAGATGCTGGTGGAGGAGCCCAACGCGGGCTCGTTCAGCTATTTCGCCAACCGCTACCTGGGCCGCTTCGCGGGCTTTCTGGCGGGCTGGAACTGTGTGGCGCTGTATGTGCTCGTGGGCATGCTGGAGCTGACGGCCGCAGGCAAGTTCATCCAGTTCTGGTGGCCCGGCATACCCACCTGGGTGACGGCGGCGGTGTTCTTCGTGCTGATCAACGGCGTGAACTTCATCAACGTCAAGGCCTATGGCGAGTTCGAGTTCTGGTTCGCGCTGATCAAGATCGCGGCCGTGCTGGCCATGATCGCTGCGGGCGTGTATCTGCTGGCCAACGCCGACCGGCCCGAGCAGACCGTGCGCAACCTGTGGACGCACGGCGGCTTCTTTCCCAACGGCCTGTCCGGCTTGGTGATGGCCTTCGCCTTCATCATGTTCGCCTTCGGCGGCGTGGAGATGCTGGGCTTCGCGGCGGCCGAGACCGACCAGCCGCGCACCGTCATCCCCAAGGCCGTGAACCAGCTCATCTACCGCGTGCTGGTGTTCTACATCGGCTCCATGGCCGTGCTGATGTCGCTGATGCCCTGGACCGACCTGCTGGGCCAGCTCAAGGCCGGCGGCGACACCTACAGCAGCAGCCCCTTCGTGCTGGTGTTCTCGGGCCTGGGCGAGAACACGGCCGCCCACCTGCTGAACTTCGTGATCCTCACGGCCACGCTGTCGGTCTACAACAGCATGGTCTACAGCAACAGCCGCCTGCTGTACGGCATGGCCAGCGAAGGCAATGCGCCGCGCTCGCTGATGCAGGTCAACCGCCGCGGCGTGCCGGTGCGGGCCATCGTCTATCCGGCCATCTTCACGGCGCTGGCCATCGTGCTGAACTATGTGGCGCCGGCCGGTGTGCTCGAGTTGCTGATGTCGCTGATCGTGGCGGCCCTGGTGATTACCTGGACCATCATCATCGTGGCGCACTGGCGCTTTCGCCGGGCGCATGTGGCGCGCAAGACCGTGCTGGGCTTTCCCGCACCGGCCGCGCCGCTGACCAACGCCATCTGCCTAGCCGCCATGGCCCTGGTGGTGGGCGTGATGCTGCTGACACCGTCGGTGCGGTCCTCCGCGCTGGCCATTCCGATCTGGGTCCTGGTGGTCTACGGGGCCTATCGCCTCGTGTTCCGCCAACGTCCCACGCCTGTGCTGGAATCCGTACTGGAACCCGCGCACATCCCCCGTTGAAACCTTCAAGGAGAACCAACCATGGCAGACCTGTTCGACAACCCGATGGGCCTGATGGGCTTCGAATTCGTGGAATTCGCGTCGCCCGCGCCCGGCGTGCTGGAGCCGCTGTTCGAGAAGCTGGGCTTCACCCTGGTGGCCAAGCACCGTTCCAAGAACGTGCTGCTGTACCGCCAGGGAGGCATCAACTTCATCATCAACAATGAGCCGGGGCAGGCCGCCTATTTCGCGGCCGAGCACGGCGCCTCGGCCTGCGGCCTGGCCTTCCGCGTCAAGGACGCGCACCAGGCCTACAAGCGCGCGCTGGAACTGGGCGCTCAGCCGGTGGAGATCCCCACGGGTCCCATGGAGCTGCGCCTGCCGGCCATCAAGGGCATCGGCGGCGCGCCGCTGTACCTGATCGACCGCTTCGACGAAGGCAAGTCCATCTACGACATCGACTTCGAGTTCCTGCCCGGCGTGGACCGCAACCCCAAGGGCCACGGCTTCCATGTGGTGGACCACCTGACGCACAACGTCTACCGCGGCCGCATGACCTACTGGGCGGACTTCTACAGCAAGCTGTTCAATTTCCGCGAGATCCGCTACTTCGACATCTCGGGCGAGTACACGGGCCTGGCCTCCAAGGCCATGACCGCACCCGACGGCCTGATCCGCATTCCGCTGAACGAGGAATCGCGCCAGGGCGGCGGCCAGATCGAGGAGTTCCTCATGCAGTTCAACGGCGAGGGCATCCAGCACATCGCGCTGCTGACGGACAATCTGCTGGACTCCATCGACCAGCTGCAGATGGCCGGCATTCCGCTGCTGACCGCGCCCAACGACATCTACTACCAGAACCTGGAAGGCCGCCTGCCCGGCCACGGCCAGCCCGTGGGCGAGCTGCAGGCACGCGGCATCCTGCTGGACGGCACGACCGAGGGCGGCCAGCCGCGCCTGCTGCTGCAGATCTTCTCCCAGCCCATGCTGGGCCCCGTGTTCTTCGAGTTCATCGAGCGCAAGGGCAACTACCGCGAAGGCTTCGGCGAAGGCAATTTCAAGGCCCTGTTCGAGTCCATGGAGCGCGACCAGATCAACCGCGGCGTGCTGCAGGCCGAGGCACCGCAGGGCGCCTGATCCCGACGGACGCAGCGCGCCCGCCCGGCCCTGGCCGGGTGGGCGCGCTGTCGTCAGGGTAAACACGGGCGGCCCTACACTCGGTGCCCATGAATTCCCCCTCGATGCAACCGGTGGCGCTCGGTCAAAGCGCATTGCAAGTCAGCCCCATCTGCCTGGGCACCATGACGTTCGGCGAGCAGGTCGGCGAGGCCGAGGCCTTTGCCATCATGGACCGCGCGCTGGAGCGCGGCGTGGACTTCTTCGACACGGCCGAGATGTATGCCGTGCCCGCACGCGCCGAAACCTGCGGCGCCACCGAAACCATCATCGGCCGCTGGTTCGCCCAGCGCCCCGGCGCGCGCGCCAAGGTCGTGCTGGCCACCAAGGTGGCCGGTCCTTCGCGGGGCATGCCCTGGGTGCGCGAGGGCAAGGGCATGACGGCGGCCGACATCGCCGCCTCCTGCGAAGGCAGCCTGCGCCGCCTGGGCACGGACGTGATCGACCTCTACCAGATCCACTGGCCCGAGCGCAACGTGCCGGCCTTCGGCCAGCTGTACTACGACCCGTCCAAGGAAAGCTCGCAGACCGGCATCCACGAGCAGCTCGAGGCGCTGGGCCGCCTGGTCCGGGAAGGCAAGGTGCGCCACATCGGCCTGTCCAACGAAACGCCCTGGGGCGTGCACGAATTCGTGCGCCTGGCCGAGCAGCACGGCCTGCCGCGCGTGGCCTCGGTGCAGAACGCCTACTGCCTGCTCAACCGCAGCTGGGAAAACGGCATGGACGAAAGCTGCCACCGCCTGGGTGTCTCGCTGCTGGCCTATTCGCCGCTGGCCTTCGGCCTGCTCACGGGCAAGTTCGACGTGCATGCGCCCACCGATTCCGCTGCGCCGCAGGCCGCACGCATTGCGCGCTACGAGTCCGTGCGCAAGCAGCGCTGGGGCCGGCCCGAAGCCCTGGCCGCCGCGCGCCGCTACAACGCGCTGGCGCGCGAGCATGGCATGACGCCCACGCAGCTGGCGCTGGCGTTTTGCTACACCAAGTGGCAGGTGGCCAGCACCATCATCGGCGTGACGTCGGTGGCCCAGCTCGATGAGGACCTGAACGCCTGGGGCACGCAACTGTCGCCCGAATTGCTGTCGGCCATCGACGCCATCCGCTGGGAAGTGCGCGACCCTGCGCAATAGGCCTAGGCCCTGCGCAATAGGCCTCGCCACTGCATCTTCAGCGGCTGCACTCGCCCTTGAGCGCGGCGGCCGCCAGCATGGGCAGGCTCAGCAGGCCCATGCCGCCGCCCTTGAACTCGCCCTTCATGCAGTCGCCCTGGGCGGCCTGGCGCATGCCGCTGGCCAGCGGGTCCTCGCGCTGCGCATGGATCTGGGGCCTGACCAGGCCCTGCCGGGCCGCCGACTGCACGGCCTCGCGGCCTGCGGCCGAGTCCAGCAGGCGGCCCATGGCCCTGGCGCTGCGCGCGGTGTCCGGGACGGCCTCGGTGTCGGCGGGCACAGGCGCCTGCGCGGCGGCTGTCGCGGCCTGCTCCGTTGCCTTTGCAGCCCCTGCGCTTTGCCTTAATGGCGGTGCGACGGCGGCGGTGTCCGGCCGCCGCGTAGGCGCGGGCGCCGGTCCGGGCCGGGCAGCCACTGGAGCAGGAGCAGGAGAGGGGGCCGGCGTCGGCGTCGGCATCGGCATCGGCATCGGCGTCTCGACCCAGACCACCTGAAGGCGGTGCGCCTCGGCCTGCCCGGTGCCGGGCCGCGCAATGTCCGGGGCCAGACCCTGCCACAGCAGCGCCCCGTGCAGCAGCAGCGACAGCAGCAGGCCCGCGATCAGCCGCAGCCGTCCGCTGCTCAAGCCTCGGGCCCTGCCACCCATTCCAGCAGGTCGCCTGGCTGGCACTGGAGTGCCTCGCAGATGCGCTCCAGCGTGTCGAAGCGCACGCCGCGCACCTTGCCGCTCTTGAGCAGGGAAATGTTCTGTTCGGTGATGCCGACCATCTCGGCCAGTTCGCGCGAGCGCATCTTGCGGCGTGCCAGCATCACATCGAGGTGGACGATGATGGGCATGCTCAGACGAACCCCGCGTTCTCGTCGGCGATGCGCCGCGCCTGCAGCATCACATGGGCGATGGAGACCAGCACCACGCCGTGCAGGACCAGCAGGCCATCGTGCCAGTACAGGCCCAGCGTGACGAAGCGCTGCCCTGGCGGATTGCCCATGCTGGCCGCCACCGACATCAGCGCGCGCGTGAAGGGCAGGGCCAGCGCGCCCGCCAGCACCGTCCAGGCAAAGCGCATCAGGGCGTGCTGCGCCTGCTGGCCGAAGACACGGCCCTGCAGATACTCGCCGAACAGTGTCCACAACTGGCGCAGCGCATACAGGCCGCAGCCCACGGGCAGCAGGCTGACCAGTGCGGTGCGCCAGCGCGCAGCCATGTCCAGCGGCTGGCCGGGCGGCATGCCCAGCAGGCCTTCCGCCTGGCCCGAAAGATCTTGCGGCGACAGCAGGGCGGCTGCCGGCAGGGCCAGCAGCGCGACGGCACCGAGCGCAATCAGGATGCGCGCGGCCTGGGAGTGGCGCCTCAGGGCGTTGCCCGCGGCGTGGGGCGTATAGTTCATGGCACAGCCTTGTATTGATGAATCGATAAAAAATTATTGTAAAACGATAAAAAATTCATGTCCAAGAAAAACTCTCATGTCAGCGAGACACCGGCCACGCAGCTGCTGCGCGCCCACAAGGTGGAGTTCACCGAGCACCCCTATGAGTACCTGGAACACGGCGGCACCGAGCACAGCGCGGCCAGCCTGGGCCTGGACGAGCACATGGTGGTCAAGACCCTGGTGATGCAGGACCAGGACGCCAGGCCGCTGATCGTGCTCATGCACGGCGACTGCAAGGTCTCCACCAAGAACCTGGCGCGGCAGATCGGCGCCAAGAGCGTGGAGCCCTGCAAGCCCGAAGTCGCCAACCGCCACAGCGGCTACCTGGTCGGCGGCACCTCGCCCTTCGGCACGCGCCGCGACATGCCGGTCTATATCGAAGAGAGCATCCTGGCGCTGCCGCGCATCGCCATCAACGGCGGGCGCCGGGGCTTTCTGGTGCAGCTGGACCCGCAGGTCTGCGTGCAGCTGCTGGATGCACGGCCCGTGCACTGCGCGCTGGCAGAATAGATGCCCTGAAGAAATGAACATGACTTGCGCACACGGGAAGGCGGCCACCGCCTCCAACGGGTTCGCGCAGGTCCTGATGAAAAACATGTGTCGGCGATCAGGGAGGGCGGGCCATCATGGCCGGCCGGATCGCGCGCCGGCGCTCCACAGACCGGCCAAGGACTTCAATTGAACGCGCTCTACCCCCTTCTCGCCACCGTGGCGGCCTACCTGATCGGCTCGCTGTCGTTCGCCGTCATCGTCAGCCGGGCCATGGGCCTGAACGATCCGCGCACCTACGGCAGCGGCAACCCCGGCGCCACCAATGTGCTGCGTTCCGGCAGCAAGGCGGCCGCAGCCGTGACCCTGTTGCTGGACGCCGCCAAGGGCTGGCTGCCCGTGGCCCTGGTGCAATGGTTCGGCAGCCGCTTCGGCCTGGGCGACGGCACGGTGGCCATGGTGGCGCTGGCCGCCTTCCTGGGCCACCTGTACCCGGTGTTCTTCCGCTTCAAGGGCGGCAAGGGCGTGGCCACGGCCCTGGGCGTGCTGCTGGGCATCAGCGTCTGGCTGGGCCTGGCGGTGGCGCTGACCTGGCTGATCATTGCCGTGTTCTTCCGCTATTCCTCGCTGGCGGCCCTGGTGGCCTCCGTGTTCGCCCCCGTCTACTACCTCCTGTGCAGTGGCGTGGTCTGGTATGCCGAGACGCCGATTGCCGCCGCCATCGTCGCCATGGCGGCCCTGCTGATCTGGCGCCACCGCGAGAACATCCAGCGCCTGATGGCCGGCAAGGAATCCAGGCTGGGCAGCAAGAAGGCCGACCCGGCAGCCGCCGCTGCCAAGCCCGGCACGGCCAAAGGCAAGCCGCATTGACCGTCGCCGCCGCGCTGCGCACCACGGGTGCAGCATGCGTGCAGGGCGTGGCCGGCCAGCCGCGCTTCAGGCCCTCTCACCACTGACGACCTTCTCACATGGCATCGAGTCCATCGCAGCGCGTCTACCGCGCACCTTGCCCCGGCTGCGGCGCGCCCGTGGAATTTTCCAGCGCCCAGGCCAGCTACGCCGTCTGCGAGTTCTGCCGCAGCACCGTGGTGCGCCAGGGCGATGTGCTGCAGCGCCGCGGCTCCATGGCCGAGGTCTTCGAGGACTACAGCCCCCTGCGCATCGGCGCCACGGGCCAGATGCTGCGCAACGGCAAGCCCGAGCACTTCACCCTGGTCGGGCGGCTGCAGCTCAAGAGTGAGGCGGGCGCCTGGAGCGAATGGGTTGCCGCGTTCAGCGATGGTGCGCTGGGCTTTCTGAGCGAGGACAACGGCCAGTTCGTCTGGTCCTGGCCCTGGGAGGCCGAGGCCCTGCGCAACGGGCCGTTCAAGGCCTCCGACTGGCTGCTGGGCTCGCAGCGCGTGCTCGGCGGCAAGAGCTTCACGGTCAGCAGCGTGCAGAACGCGCGGCTGGTATCGGCCCAGGGCGAGCTGGCGCAGCTGCCCGAGCCCGGCACGCCGTACTGGCTGGTGGAGCTGCGCAGCGAGCAGGGCCAGGTCCTGTCCGTGGACTTCTCGGCCCAGCCGCCTGCGCTGAGCCTGGGCGAGCGCGTGGTACTGGACGACCTCAGGCTGCAGGGCCTGCGCGACGGCGCCTCGCTCAAGGGCGAACAGGGCCGGCACTTCAACTGCCCCAAGTGCGGCGCCGTGGTGCCCGTGCGCTTCACCACCACCAAGAGCCTGAGCTGCCCCAGTTGCGGATCGCTGGTGGACCTGAGCCAGGGCATTGGCAAGGAACTGTCCTATGCCGAACAGAACGAGCCCGTGCGCCCCGCCATCCCCCTGGGCAGCAAGGGCGCATTGGAAGGCCTGCAATGGCAGGTGGTGGGCTTTCAGCACCGCATGGGCCAGGAGCCTGGCGACGACGAGAGCTTTGGCTGGGAGGAATACCTGCTGTTCAGCCAGAAGGCCGGCTTCGCCTTCCTGGTCGATTCCTCCGATGGCTGGAGCATGGCCCGCGTGACCACGGGCGTGCCCAAGCTCTCCAAGAACCGCAGCACGGCCAAGTACATGGGCCGGCAGTACCAGCTTGAATCGCGCTACACGGCCGAGACCACCTATGCGCTGGGCGAGTTCTACTGGCCCGTGCAGCGCGGCCAGACAACGCGCAATGTGGACTATGTGAGCGCAGGCGCGCAGAACAAGGCCTTTCTGGCCAGCGAGACCGAGAACGGCGAGACCACCTGGTCGCATGGCAGCGCCGTCTCGGCCACCACGCTGGCCACGGCCTTCGGCCTCAAGCAGCTGCGGGACCGCTCGCAGGTCGGGGTGATGTCGGGCAGCCGCTTCGGCCTGTGGACCATCGTCATCGGCGTGGTCATCCTGTGGCTGGTGTTCGTCATGCTGCGCGGCTGCATGTCGCGCCCGAACTGCAACCCGAACACCGATCCCAACTGCAACAGCTACACCCGCAGCAGCGGCGGCTCCTGGGGTGGCTACACCTCGGGCGGCAGCCACAAGTAAACAACGGAGAAACTGATCATGAACTTCGACTGGTTCAACCCCGCCGCCTTCTTCGGCTCGATCCTCTATGCGCTGGTGGGCGTGGTGGTGTTCTGGCTGTGCTTCATCATCATCGACAAGATCACGCCCGTGGACATGTGGGCCGAGATCGTCGAGAAGCACAACAAGGCGCTGGCCATGGTGGTGGCCGCCATGTGCCTGGGCATCAGCATCATCGTCGCTGCCGCCATCCACTGAACGGGGCCGCCAGGCCCCCCCACTCCCCATCTCCTGCCGACACGCAGCCCGCCTGAAAAGGTGCGGCTGCGCTGCGCATGGCGGCGTTGCTGCGTGGCAACAAATTCCTTGTTGATAGTGAGTTTGCAAATGATATTCGTTTGCATTCTAAATAGAATCGCCCCCTTCATTCGAAGAGAGGGTTTCCATGACAGACCATCAAGCTGCCCGCAAGGCAAGGCTTTCAGTGGGTGTGACCGCTGGCATCATCACCACCGCGCTGGCGGGCGCGGTCCATGCCCAGGAGGCCGCTCCAGCCGTTCCAGCCGATCCGGCCCAGGCACAGACGCAGACGCAGCCTCAACAGGCGCACACCCTGCCCACGCTGCAGGTCAACGCCTCCCAGTACGACCCTGACGACGTGCGCCCCGAAGGCGTGACCACGGCGACCAAGACCTATCTGGCGCCCAAGGACATCCCGCAGACCATCGATACGCTGGAGGTCAACAAATACAAGAGCTACGGCATCAACGACCTGGCCACCATGCTGGACGGCGTGCCGGGCGTGAACACCACCTACGACATGCGTGGCGAGGGCGTGTACATCCGCGGCTTCAAGGCCGACGAGAGCGACATCTACCGCGACGGCGTGCGAGAAAGCGGCCAGGTGCGCCGCAGCACGGCCAATGTGGAGCGCATCGAGATCCTCAAGGGACCGGCCTCCGTGCTCTACGGCCGCAGCGCGGGCGGCGGCGTGGTCAACATGGTGAGCAAGCAGGCGCGCTTCGACGCCAAGAGCAGCATCACGCTGCGCGGCGGCTCCTGGGACAACGTGGGCGGCACCATCGACATCAACCGCGTGCTCAACGAGAACGTGGCCGTGCGCCTGACGGCCGACCGCGAGCAGGCCCACAGCTTCCGCGAAGGCATACGCAACCGCAACGAGATGGTCTCGCCCAGCATCCTGGTGGACACCCGCACGGGATGGCGCTGGACCGGCCAGTACACCTATGACAACGTCTGGCGCGTGCCCGATCGCGGTCCGGTCTATGACCAGTTGCCAGCCGGCGTTTCCATCCGCAAGGGCTTCGCGGCACCGGGCGACTACGTGGAAGATCGCCTGCGCGTGCTGCGCTCCGACCTGTCCTATGACTTCAACAACCGCTGGAACCTGCGCTGGGTGGCCAGCAAGCGCGAGGCCAGCCAGGACTTCGACCACTATTTCGCCGGTACCTACCGCGCCGCCACCGGCAAGATCACGCCCAACTACGCTTGGCAGCAGACCCGCAACACCACGCTGTCCAACACGCTGGACCTGACGGGCAAGTTCAGCACGGGCAGCATCAAGCACGACCTGCTGGTGGGCCTGGAGGCCAGCGAGGAAGAGCGCGCGCCGCGCGTCGGCCAGCCCGGCAGCACCTTCTCCTACGATCCGTTCCAGCCCATCGTCTGGCCCAGCCGTCCGGTGCAGGGCAAGCCGACCCAGGACAACTATCACAAGGGCAAGGGCCAGGCGCTGTACATGCAGGACCTGGTCAGCCTGACCGAGCAGTGGAAGCTGCTGCTGGGCCTGCGCTACGACAGCTATGACTTCCAGAGCACCAACAAGATCGCCAATCTCACGCGCAAGACCGACGGCAACGGCTTCAGCCCGCGCGTGGGCGTGGTGTGGCAGCCGGTGCGTGAGCACAGCTTCTATGCGTCCTGGAACAAGAGCTACTCGCCCTATGGCGGCCGCGGCATCCTGACCGTGGAAACCGCCGTGGGCGCGGTGCCGGACGACGAGCCCCAGTACTCGCGCCAGTCCGAGGTCGGCGTCAAGAGCGACTGGCTGGGCGGTGCGCTGTCCACCCAGGTCTCCGTCTACCAGCTGGAGAAGTACAACATCCGCTACCGCCCCGATCCCGAGAACGATCCCTACACCTGGGCCATCCGGGGCAAGGACCGTTCGCGCGGCATCGAGTTCAGCGCGGCCGGCCGCGTGGCCAGTTCCTGGTATGTGCGAGGCGGCGTGGCCTTCATGGAGGCCAAGGTGGCTGAAGACGCGCAAAACCCCGCCAACGTGGGCCTGTACCTGCGTGACACGGCCAAGCGCAACGGCAACCTGTTCCTGCGCTATGCGCCCAAGGGCCCCTGGTATGGCGAAGTCGGCGTGACCTACACGGGCAGCCGCTTCACCAACGCCGCCAACACGGCTCTCCTGCCCGGCTACACGCGCTGGGATGCGCTGGTGGGCTGGCGCCAGGACGCCTGGACCGTGACCGTGGCGCTGTCCAACCTGTTCGACAAGCAGTACTGGCGCTCCAGCTCCATGCCAGGCGCACCGCGCAGCGTTCTGGTCAGCGCCAACTACCAGTTCTGACGGCGGCGCCCGAGGCGCTGCGCTCCTTCCCGCTTTGCACGGTGTCCGTTGCACGCGGGAAGGGGCGCATCGCGCACAATACCGGCCGTGCAAACCTCAGCCCCTCTTGCCGGCGCGCAGCCGGCGCGTCCCATCGACATCGCCCTGCTGGTCAGCGTCTTCGTGATCGCGGCCTGCGGCCTGCTTTACGAACTGGCTGCGGGTGCGCTGGCTTCCTATCTGCTGGGCGATTCGGTCCTGCAGTTCTCCACCATCATCGGCAGCTATCTGTTCGCCATGGGCATCGGCTCATGGCTTTCGCGCTATTTCGAGGACCATCTGCCCGCGCACTTTCTGCGCATCGAGCTGATGGTGGCCCTGGTCGGCGGCGCGCTGCCGGCCACGCTGTTCATTGCCAACGCCTACGCGCCCGGCGCGTTCCGGTTCCTGCTGTACGGCATGGTGCTGGTGGTGGGCACGCTGGTGGGGCTGGAGATTCCGCTGGTGATGCGCATCCTCAAGCGCAATGTGACGCTCAAGGACCTGGTGTCCCAGGTGCTGACCTTCGACTACCTGGGCGCGCTGGCCGTGTCGCTGGCATTTCCGCTGCTGCTGGTGCCCAAGCTGGGCCTGGTGCGCACAGGGCTGCTGTTCGGCTTCATGAATGCGGCGGTGGCGGTCTGGGCACTGCTGCTGTTTCGCCATGAACTGCGGCGCCCGCGTGCCCATGCCCTGGCCTGCGCGGCCGTGCTGGCCCTGCTGGGCACGGGCATCTGGGGCGCCGACCATCTGACGCGCCTGGCCGACGACCATTTCTACCAGGACCGCATCGTGCTCTCCAGCAGCTCGCCCTACCAGCGCATCGTGGTGACGCAGGGGCGCCAGGGCGCGCGGCTGTACCTCAACGGCAACCTGCAGTTCGCCCAAAGCGACGAGTACCGCTACCACGAGGCCCTGGTCCACCCCGTGATGGCCGCGCATGGCGCGCCCAAGCGCGTGGCCGTGCTGGGCGGCGGCGACGGCATGGCCGTGCGCGAGGTGCTCAAGTACCCCTCGGTGGAGTCGGTCACCCTGGTGGAGCTGGACCCGGCCATGACCGACCTGTTCAAGGACAACGCCATGCTGCGCCGGCTCAACGGCGAAGCGCTCAGCGATGCGCGCGTGCACATCCTCAATACCGACGCCTTCCACTGGCTGCAGCAGGGCGGCGATACCTTCGACGTGGTCATCGTCGATTTCCCCGACCCGACCAATTTCGCCATCGGCAAGCTGTTCACCAACAGCTTCTATGCCTTGCTGGACAAGCGCCTGGCGGCCAGCGGCTACGCCGTGGTGCAGACCACCTCGCCCCTGATCGCACGCAAGAGCTACTGGACCGTGGTGCAGACCATCGAATCCATCGGCCTGCAGGCCACGCCCTACCACGCGCATGTGCCCAGCTTTGGCGAATGGGGCTTCGTCATCGCCAGCCACCGGCCTTGGCGCGAGCCCGATGCCCTGCCTGCGGGCCTGCGCTTTCTGAGCGCGCAGACCATGGCGCTGATGTTCGACTTCCCGCTGGACATGGCGCGCGTGCCGGCCGAAGTCAACCGCCTGTCCAACCAGGTGCTGGTCAACACCTACGAGCGCGAATGGGGCAGGGTGGAGCGTTGAGCACCGGCCTCTTGCCCCTGTGGAGCCGGCGCCAATGGCTGCAGGGCCTGGCCGGCGGCGCGGCCCTGGGCCTAGGCCTGTCCGGCTGTACGCCAACGCCACCGCGGCTTGAAGACCTGCCCGGCGGATTCAGCGGCGTGGCGCTGGAGCGCGGCCATGCCTTGCGCGCGTTCTGGCAGCGCCTGGCCCAGGGCCTGGCGCTGCCGGCACCGGCCGTGGTGCACCGTGCCAAGGTGGTGATTGCCGGCGGCGGCATGGCAGGCCTGGCCGCCGCGCGCGCACTGGAGCTGGCGGGAGTGCAGGGCGTGGCCCTGCTGGACACGCAGCAGGCCATGGGCGGCAACAGCCAGGGCGGCAGCATTGCGGGCCTGCCCTGTCCGCTGGGTGCCCACTATCTGCCCCTGCCCGGCGACGATGCGGCCGAGGTGCAGGACTGGCTGGAGGCCCTGGGCTTGCGCCAGCGCCGCGCAGGCCGCTGGCAGTACGACGAGCGCCATCTGTGCCACAGCCCGCAGGAGCGCCTGTTCTGGCAGGGCGCCTGGCATGAGGGCCTGCTGCCCGTCGATGGCGTGGCGTCGCGCACGCTGGAGCAGTACGAACTCTTTGCGCGCAGCGTGGCCCAGGAGATGGACAGGGCGGCCTTTGCCATGCCGTCCATCCGTGTCTGGCAGCGCGAGGGCCGGCTGCCCGCCGCCCATGCCGCGCTGGACAGCCAGACCATGCAGGCCTGGCTGACCAGCCAGGGCATCGATGATGCGCAGCTGATCTGGTATCTGGAGTACTGCTGCCGCGACGACTTTGGCGCGGGCCTGGCGCGCGTATCGGCCTGGGCAGGCATTCACTATTTCGCCAGCCGCCATGGCTTCTCGGCCCCGCGCCGCCAGGACGAGCGCACGGCAGAAGAGGCCGGCGACGCCGTGCTGACCTGGCCCCAGGGCAATGGCTGGCTGTCACAGCAGCTGGTGGCAGGGCTGGGCTCCACCGACCTGCAGACGGATTGCAGCGTGCTATCCATCGCCGAAGGTGCCGACGGTGTGGAGATCGACGTCTACCACCATGGCCGCCAGCAGCACGAGCGCTGGCTGGCCGCGCGCTGCGTCGTGGCCCTGCCCAGCTTCATCGCGGCACGCGTGGTGCGCGATGCGCCGGATTTCCTGCGCGCGGTGGCGGGCCGGCTGGACTGGGCGCCCTGGCTGGTGGCCAACATCCATCTGCAGCGGCCGCTGGCCGACCGGCCCGGCGCCGATCCTGCCTGGGACAACGTGCTGTTTGCCGATCCGAATGCGGGCGGTCTGGGTTACGTGGACGCGGGCCACCAGGGCCTGGACCGGCTCACGCCCCGGCCCACGGTGCTCAGTTATTACCAGGCGCTGGGCGACTGGCCTGACGGGCGCGCGCAACTGCTGGGCCAGCCCTTCGGCTTCTGGCGGGACCGCATCGTCGGCAGCCTGCTCGTCCCCCATCCCGACCTGCTGCACAAGGCCACGCGCATGGAGATCACGCGCTACGGCCACGCCATGGCCATTCCCCGGCCTGGCGACCAGCAACTGCTCAGCCAAGTGGCGCTGCAGTCGCACCACCGGGGCCGCAGCGCGCAGTGCGCCGGCGAGCGCGTGGCCCTGCTGCCCACGCCGGGCACGCGCCGCCTGTGGTTCGCGCATTCCGACTGGGCCGGCTACTCGGTGCTGGAAGAGGCCTTCACGCGCGGCCACCATGCGGGCCTGTGGGCCGGCGCCTGATCTCCATACCGACCTCTTTCGTGGATTCCTGATCGCCGGGCAAGCTGCTGCCGGTTCGTCGCTGGCCGCGTCCGCCAGCGGGTTTGCCCTTGTCCGTGTGCCGTAGATGCCTGGCTATAGTTCTATTTGATAGATCTTGATTCTGTCAGATAGAACTTTGAAAAAGGCTACGAAACGCACATGGGCAACTATCTACCGGTGAGGCCGGATTGGCTGGGCCTGCACGAGGAGGAGATCCTTGAGCCATCGCTGGCCATCGTCGATGCCCACCACCATTTCTACGATCGACCGGGCTGGCGCTACCTGGCGGACGAGTACCTGGCCGACGCGGGCTCGGGCCACAGGGTCCGTGCCTCGGTCTACATGCAGGCACTGACGCGCTACCGCACTACCGGCCCGCAGGCGATGCAGCCGGTGGGCGAGACCGAGTTCGTGGTGCAGGCGGCGGAGCGCGTGCAGGACGTGCAAGAGCACAGGCAAGGCCATGCGGCCTGTGTCCTGGCGCAGGGCATCGTCGGATATGCGGACCTGCGCGCCGGTGCGGCGGTGCGCGAGGTGCTGCTGGCCCATCTGGAGGCCGGCAAGGGGCGCTTTCGCGGCATCCGGCACCTGGCGACCTGGGACGCGGACAGTTCCCTGGTCAATCCCCTGACCGCCGCGCCGCAGGGCCTGCTGCTGGACCAGGCCTACCGGCAGGGCGTGGCGCAGTTGGCGCCGCTGGGGCTTTCCTTCGATGCCTGGCTGCTTTTTCCGCAGCTGCCGGAGCTGCTGGACCTGGCACTGGCCTTTCCGCAGACGGCCGTGATCATCAACCACTGCGGGGGCGTGGCGCGCATCGGCGCCTATGAAGGCCGGCATGCCGAGGTGTTCGAGCGCTGGAAGGCCTCCATGCAGGCCCTGGCCCGGCTGCCCAATGTGTACGTGAAGCTCGGCGGGCTGGGCATGCGCATCAACGGATTCGGCTTCGAGAAAGCTGACAGGCCTGCGGCCTCGGAGCAACTGGCTGCGGCCTGGAGACCGTGGATGGAGACCTGCATCGAGGCATTCGGCGCCGACCGCTGCATGTTCGAGAGCAATTTCCCGGTGGACAAGGGCTCCTTCAGCTACGCCACCTGCTGGAACGCCTTCAAGCGGCTGGCGGCGGGCGCAAGTGCCGCCGAGCGCCAGGCCCTTTTCGAAGGAACGGCAAGCCGCGTGTACCGGCTGGGCCAGGCGCAGCCCGAATGACGCTGCATCACCGGAGCCATCTGCCTCGCCTGCCCCATCGATCCCATCTCACCCGACTCACCCGATTCACCCGACTTATTCGTCCAAGCCATCATTCCAAGGAGACCGCCATGCCATCCCTCATCTCTCGTCGCGCCATGCTGGCGCTGGCCGGCACAGCCTGCCTCGGCCCCACCTGGGCGGCGGCCCAGGGCAAGCCCGTGACCATCATCGTGCCGTATGCGCCGGGCGGCAGCGCCGATCTGGTGACGCGCGTGATCGCGCAGTTCGCCGCGCCGGGACTGGGCTCTGCCTTGGTGGTGGACAACCGCACCGGCGGTGGCGGCGTGGTGGGCTGGAGCGCGGCCGCACGTGCCGCGCCCGACGGCCAGACGCTGCTGACCGTGGAGCTGTCCTATGCCATTGCAGCCGGCCTGATGCCGAACCTGCCCTTCGATCCGCGCAAGGCGTTCACCCAGGTCACCACGGCGGTGAAGGTGCCCCATGTGCTGGTGGTCAACCCCCAGGTGCAGGCGCGCAGCGTGGGCGAGTTCATTGCGCTGGCCAGGGCGCAGCCCGGCAAGCTCAACTACGGCTCTGGCGGCAACGGCACCAACACCCACCTGGCCGGCGAGCTGTTCAAAAGCGCAACGGGCGCGGATCTGGTCCATGTGCCGTACAAGGGCGCGGGCGCCGTGCTGGCCGACCTGATGGGCAACCAGGTGCAGGCCCTGATCACTTCGGTCCCCACGGCGCTGCCCTACATCCGAAGCGGCAAGCTCAGGGCACTGATGGTGACGGGCTCGGAGCGCAATGCAACGCTGCCTGATGTGCCTTGTGCCAAAGAGGCCGGCATCCCCGCCATGGACATCGACTACTGGATTGGCATAGGTGCCCCGGCCGGCACGCCTGCGGCCGCCGTCGCCCGGTTGAACAAGGAATTCAACGCGGCACTTGCCCAGCCGCAGGCCAGCCGGAAGATGGCAGAGATGGGGCTGTCCGTGGTGGCGAACACGCCCGAGCAGGCCACGCGATGGGTGCAGAACGAGATACAGCGCTGGAGTGCCGTGATCCGGCAGGCGGGCATCAAGGCCGATTGACGACCGATTTAAGGCCGATGGCCGGTCGGCAGGACGCGCTACAGCGGACCCGGCACCTGCACCATGCGGTACAGCGACTGGCTGCCGCGTGCGGCCAGCACGCCCAGCTGCGCCAGCGTGCGCGGGTCCAGCTCCAGCGTGATGGCGGCGCGCGCCAGTGCCGAGCGGATGCGGGGGCCGTCCTCGCCTTCATGGATGACGGGCGGGTAGAGGCTGGCGCCATCGGCGCCGATCACGCTGGCCACCAGCGGCGGCTGCGGCGGCTCGCCACGGCGCAGCACCACGGCGATGTCGCCGTTGTCCAGCCGCACATAGGTGCCCGGCGGGCACAGGCCCACGGCGCGCACCAGCGCAAAGCCCACCTCGTCGGAGTAGCGCTGCTGCTGGGTGAGTGCGCGCAGCGACTCGGCGGCGCTGCGGCCTTCGCGTGACTTGCGCGGGCTGATCAGGGCCGCGTAGCGGTCCACCGTGCCCAGGATGCGCACCAGGCGCTGCACCGGGGGCAGTGTGGCCAAGGGCTGCTGGGGTACGGCTTCATGGTGGCGGGCCACCAGTTCCAGCCACAGCGCGTCGTTGACGAACAGACGCGCCAGCAGTGCCTGGCTTTGCAGCGGATGGCGCTGCACGGCCTGCTGCTGGGCGGGGGTCAGCGGCTCGCGCTGCAGCGCCAGTTCGTCCTGCAGCGCGTTCATGCCAATGTTCATGGTCAGCGCGCCGCGTACCAGGGTGCGGTGCTCGGTCTCGTTCAGGCGCAGCTCGCGCGCCAGCACATGGCACAGGCAGGCGCAGACCAGGGCATGGGAGGCGCTGTAGCCCACGGTGGAGGAGCAGGCACGCTGGAACATCAGGTACAGCGCGGCATCGCTGTCGTGGGCGATCAACTCCTGCAGCCACAGGTCGATCTGCTGCAGCTTGACCAGGAAGCCCTGCACCTGCAGCGGCGCGGACAGCAGCACGGACAGCGCGGCCTCCAGGTCGGACCACAGGCCCAGCAGGTCTTCGTAGGAATCGTCGGGGCGTCGGCTCATCGGTGGCGGGGTGCGGAAAGCGGGGCGAGTGCAGGCCGCATCAGCGCCGCTCCAGCACCATCTCGCTGCCCTGGCGGGTCATCTGGACGTGGGCCAGAAAGCTGTTTCCCAGCAGCACATAGGGCATGGCAAGAGGGGCGACCACGGCGTCCACGCCAAAGACCTCGACATCGCCCACGCGCACCGAGTCCAGCCGCAGGCTCCAGCCTTGGGCGTCGCCGTTGGCGGTGCGCATCATCACGGGCTGGCCCTTGAGAAAGGGCAGGCCCATGCGTTCGGCGTCGGACCGGCCTATGGCGACCGAGCTGGCGCCCGTGTCCACCATGTAGACCATGGTCTTGCCATTGATCTGGCCGCGTTCGATGAAATGGCCCCGGTTGTCGGCCTTGAGCACCACGCGCCGGCCAAGCGCGGGATCGCCCGCTGCCGCGCCCCGGCCGCCCAGGCTGATGGGCGCCTCGCCCAGGCGCAATGTCTGGCGGCGGCCCTTGATTTCCACCTCGGCGGTGTCGCCCGATACCTGCAGCACGCGCACGTCCTGCAGGCTGTCGCCGGCCGCCAGCGCGCGCGGCGTGCCGCCGTCGATGACCAGCAGGGCCTTGCTGCCCAGCACGCCGCGGAGTGCCACGGACTGCGCTGTCGCCGGTGGCGGAGCCAGCACGGCCACGCCGGCCAGGCTCAGAAGTACGGCACGTATGTGGCGCATGGGGTGGCTTGTGGCGCAGAGGCGAGTGTCAGCCGATCAGTCGCGGAAGTTGTTGAATGACAGGGGATGGTCAGCCAGGTCCTTGCGGATCAGGGCCATGGCCGCCTGCAGGTCGTCGCGCTTGGCGCCCGTGACGCGCACGGCGTCGCCCTGGATGGCGGCCTGCACCTTGAGCTTGCTGTCCTTGATCAGCTTTTGCAGCTTCTTGCCCAGCTCGGCCTCGATGCCGTTCTTGACCTTGATGGTCTGCTTGAGCTTGTCGCCGCCGATCTTCTGGGCCTTCTGGATGTCCAGGAAGCGCACGTCCACGCTGCGCTTGGTCAGCTTGTTGCGCAGGATGTCCTCGACCTGCTGCAGCTGGAAGTCGGCATCGCCGAACAGCGTGATTTCCTTGTCCTTGAGTTCGATGGCGGCCGAGGTGCCCTTGAAGTCGAAGCGCGTGCCGATTTCCTTGGCGGTGTTCTCCACGGCGTTCTTCACTTCGACGAAGTCGGCTTCGCACACGGTGTCAAAAGAAGGCATGGCAAATATTTCCTGTAAATGTTCTGAAAAAGTATCGCAGCGCGGGACCGGGCGATGCGGGCACGGTGCCGAAGGCGTGGGGACGCGGTGCGACAATCCGGCTGATGTTAGTCGAGAAAAATGTTCCGCTGCAGCATTGCAACAGCTTCGGCATCGCCGCCCGTGCCCACACCCTGGTGCGTGTGCGCAGCGATGAGGATATTCGCCATTTCCTGGCCGATCCGCTGTGGGGCCGCCAGCCCGTGTTCGTGCTGGGCGGCGGCAGCAACGTGGTGATCACGGGCGATGTCGATCCCGTGGTCCTCAAGATGGAGATAGCGGGCATGCGCCTGCTGCGCGAGACCGATCGCCACTGGATCGTGGAGGCCGGAGCCGGCGAGCGCTGGCACGACCTGGTGGCCTGGACCCTGTCGCAGGGCTATGGCGGCCTGGAGAACATGGCGCTGATTCCCGGCACCGTGGGCGCATCGCCGGTGCAGAACATCGGCGCCTACGGGCTGGAGCTGCAGGACCGGTTCGAGTCGCTGGATGCCATCGACCTGGCCACGGGTGAATCCTTCACGCTGGATGCCGCGCAATGCGCCTTCGGCTACCGCGACTCGGTGTTCAAGCACGCCCCGGCCGAACCCACGCCCGTGGCGCGGGCGCGCATGAGCGGCGTGCCGCCGCGCGGCATGGGCCTCAAGGGCCGCGCCGTGATCACGCGCGTGCGCCTGGCCCTGCCCAAGGACTGGAAGCCCGGCCTGGGCTACCTGGACCTGCAGCGCCGCCAGGCCGAGGCCGGCGTGGCCGAGCCCACGGCACGCCAGATCTTCGACTGGGTCTGCGAGATCCGCCGCGCCAAGCTGCCGGACCCGGATCAGATCGGCAACGCCGGCAGCTTCTTCAAGAACCCGACGGTGACGCCCGAGCAGTGCGCCGACATCATTGCGCGCGAGCCCAAGATCGTGCACTACCCCATGGACGACGGCTCCATCAAGCTGGCCGCCGGCTGGCTGATCGATGCCTGCGGCTGGAAGGGCAAATCCATGGGCCGCGCCGGGGTGTATGACAAGCAGGCCCTGGTGCTGGTCAACCGGGGCGACCGGCACAGCGTGGACCGCAGCGTCACCGGCGGCGAGGTCATGACGCTGGCCGGCGCGATACAGACCAGCGTCTACGAGCGATTCGGCATCCGCCTGGAGCCCGAGCCCGTCGTGGTCTGATCGATCGACGGCCTCAAGAAAACAGCGGCCCGCAGACCATGGAGGCCCGCGGGCCGCTTTGCTTGCCTTGTATCAGTGCTTCAGTGCTTCAGCGCATCAGTGGGCGGAGTGGCTGCTGCGCCAGCTCATGTAGTCCTTGTCGGTCATCAGCACCCACAGCGCCAGCACCATGACCACCACGCCGGACACCACGGCATTGCGCATGGCATCCATCTGGCCGGCAAAGCCCAACGCCCAGGGCGAGATCACCATCCACAGCCCCAGCAGGCCTTCGGTCCATTCCTCCCACGCGCGGGGCATGAAGATGGCCCCCAGCGCAGCGGCAATCAGCGCCAGGCCGATGACCACGCCATTGGCCGTGGGCGCCATCTGGTCCTGGAACCCGAGCACCCAGGGCGAGACCGCCAACCAGGCTCCCAGCAGGACATTGATCGGGTCCTGCCAATGCTTCATGTATTTCATGGCTGCACCTCCTGCCGCCACGACGAATGAGGGCGGCAACTCGTTGGATCAAGGCTGCAGCATGCAGGTTCCATGAGGATTTTTGTGAAAGTGCCTGCTTACCAGGGCATCTCGCCCTTGTTCACCTTGGCGCCAATGTCCAGCGACAGCGCCATGCCGGCCTGCGGGTAGGCCTGCTTCATGGCGCCGATCAGCTCGGCGCTGTTTGCGGCCTTGGCGGCGGCGGCCTCGAAACGCTGGAGATAGTCGCGTGTATAGGCGATGGCGCTGGCGTCCATGGCGGTGCCGGCCTGCATGTGGCCGGGCACGACGACGGCGGGCTTGAGGGCCTGCATCTCGTCCAGCTGCGCCAGCCAGGCCTTGCGCTCGGCGCTCTTTTGCGTGTCCGCCGTCCAGACATGCAGGTTGCCGAACACGCCCACGTTGCCGACGATGGCCTGCAGCGCAGGCACCCAGACATAGGGGCGGTGAGCCAGCGGGCCGGTGGTGCCGCGCAGCTCCAGCGTCTGGCCGTCCACGGTCACCGTATTGCCCTGCAGGGCTTCGGGCAGCACGGGATGGCTGGGGGCGTTGGCGCCCATCTTGGGGCCCCAGAAGGCCAGCTTGCCCTGCAGCTTGGACTCGATCTTCTCGCGCACGGCGGGCGTGGCCACGACCTTGGCCTGCGGGAACAGGTTCTTGAGCACCTCGGCGCCGAAGTAGTAGTCGGGATCGGCATTGCTGATGAGGATGGTGGTCAGCTGCTTGCCGCTGTCCAGCACATTGGCGGCAATGCGCAGGCCGTCGGCGCGGGTGAAGCCGCTGTCCACGACCACGGCCTCCTTGGCGCCGGTGATCAGGGTGGAGGTCACGGCAAAGCTGTGTTCGTCTGCCTGGTAGACCTTCATCTGCAGCGGGGCGGGCGCCTGGGCATGGGACAGGCCGGCCGACAGGGCCAGGGTGAGCGAAAGCACGGTGGTGCGAAGCATGTCGATTTCCTTTGAAAAAAGCACAAGACAGAAAACGGGTGGCAGCGCCGTGCTGCCATGTGTCGTACTTTAGTTTTTGAAATCGAGCAGATAAACCGCAGAATATGCGCTTGTTTGTTGCAGAAATCGAGCAGATCCATGGACCGATTGCTGGCGATGCAGGTGTTTGCGACGGTGGCCGAATGCGGCAGCTTCACGGCGGCGGCCGAGCGGCTGGACCTGTCGCGTGCCATGGCCACGCGCCATGTGGAGTCGCTGGAGCAGTGGCTGGGCGCACGCCTGCTGCACCGCACCACGCGCCGCGTCTCGCTCACCGATGCCGGTGCACAGTGCCTGCGCTACAGCCAGCAGATGCTGGCCCTGGCCGATGAGGTGCAAAGTGAAATGCGCACGGGCGACAGCCAGTTGCGCGGCCTGCTGCGCGTGACCTGCAGCATGTCCTTCGGCCATGCGCAGATGGCGCCGGCCATTGCGCAGTTCATGCGGCTGCACCCGCACCTCAAGATCGACCTGCTGGTGGACGACGGTGCGCTGGACCTGGTGCAGCAGCGCATCGACCTGGCCATACGCATCAGCGCCGATCCGGGCGCCGCACTCATCGGCCGGCCGCTGGCCGTGTGCGAATCGGTGCTGGTGGCCTCGCCCGCCTACCTGGACGCGGCAGGGCGGCCGCAGACACCGGCCCAGTTGCAGGCCCACCGCTGCCTGGGCCACATGCGCGTGGGCCGCAGTGTCTGGCAATTGGCGCGGCGTGACGATGAAAGCGATGAGCAGCAGATCGCCGTCACCACCTGGTTCAACGCCAACGAAGCCACCGTGCTGGCCGCCGCTGCCGTCGAGGGTGCTGGCATCGCCTTCCAGCCCACCTACCTGGTCCAGCCCATGCTGCAGGCCGGCCAGCTGGAGCTGGTGCTGCCCGACTGGCGCCCGCAGCCGCTGACCGTGCATGCGCTGTACAGCTCGCGCCGCCACCTGCCGGTGGCGGTGCGCGCGCTGCTGGATTTTCTCGTGCAGCGCTTCGAGGGCGCGCGCTGGTAGCAGGGGCGTAAAAAAAGCCGCCTTGCGGCGGCTCTTGGCAATCTGCGGCAGGGCGCCGCAGAGTGGCTTATTCCTTGCCGCCCAATTGGGGCAGGGCGGTGCTGGTGCCCAGCGACAGCAGGCCGGCCTTGGAGTAGATGGCCAGCTTGTCGCGCGTGTCCATCAGGTCCAGGTTGCGCATGGTCAGCTGGCCAATGCGGTCGGCGGGGCTGAAGGGCGCGTCCTCGACCTTTTCCATCGACAGGCGCTCGGGAGCGTAGGTCAGGTTGGGCGATTCGGTGTTCAGGATGGAGTAGTCGTTGCCGCGGCGCAGTTCCAGCGTCACGGTGCCGGTCACGGCGCGGGCCACCCAGCGCTGGGCGGTTTCGCGCAGC
This sequence comes from Delftia sp. Lp-1, assembly GCF_020523835.1. Taxonomy (NCBI): domain Bacteria; kingdom Pseudomonadati; phylum Pseudomonadota; class Betaproteobacteria; order Burkholderiales; family Comamonadaceae; genus Delftia; species Delftia sp. Lp-1. The sequence goes on from NZ_JAJALJ010000001.1 coordinate 1,483,223, forward strand.
ATGATGGCCTGCGGGTCGAACCAGCGGCCCTGGTACAGCAGGCGGCCCAGGCGCAGGCCGTTGATGCGGTACTGCTCGATGGTGTCCTCGTTGTGGATGCCGGTCACCAGGCGCTCGTAGGCGATGTGCAGCAGGGCCATGCCGGGGGCTTCGTAGATGCCGCGGCTCTTGGCTTCGATGATGCGGTTCTCGATCTGGTCGCTCATGCCCAGGCCGTGGCGGCCGCCGATGCGGTTGGCTTCCAGGAACAGCTCCACGGGGTCGGCGATTTCCTTGCCGTTGATGGCCACGGGGCGGCCTTCGTCAAAGGTCACCGACACTTCCTCGGCCTTGACCTCGACTTCGGGCTTCCAGAACGCCACGCCCATGATGGGGTTGACGATGCGGATGCCGCTGTTCAGGAACTCCAGGTCCTTGGCCTCGTGCGTGGCGCCCAGCATGTTGCTGTCGGTGGAGTAGGCCTTCTCGGCGCTCATCTTGTAGCCGAAGCCTTCCTTGGTCATGAAGGCCGACATCTCGGCGCGACCGCCCAGCTCGTCGATGAAGGTCTGGTCCAGCCAGGGCTTGTAGATCTTCAGCGCGGGGTTGGTCAGCAGGCCGTAGCGGTAGAAGCGCTCGATGTCGTTGCCCTTGAAGGTCGAGCCGTCACCCCAGATGTTGACGTCGTCTTCCTTCATGGCGGCCACCAGCATGGTGCCGGTCACGGCACGGCCCAGGGGCGTGGTGTTGAAGTAGGTGATGCCGCCCGTGGAGATGTGGAAGGCGCCGGCCTGGATGGCGGCAATGCCTTCGCCGGCCAGCTGCGAGCGGCAGTCGATCAGGCGGGCCTGCTCGGCGCCGTACTCCATGGCCTTGCGGGGGATTTCGTCGTAGTCGGCCTCGTCGGGCTGGCCCAGGTTGGCCGTGTAGGCGTAGGGCAGGGCGCCCTTGTTCTTCATCCAGCGCAGGGCAGCGCTGGTGTCCAGGCCGCCCGAGAAGGCGATGCCGACCTTCTGGCCGACGGGAACGTTTTGCAGGATGGTTTCCATACGATGCTTCTCTCAATAACGATGGCGGCTGGCGTGCGGGACGCGGCTGCCGGAAAACACGGAAGGCGCCTGGGCGCCGTCAGGTCGAATGCGTCGGTCTGCTCAGGCGCTCAGGCGCTTAGGCGTAGTGGCAGATGTAGTGGTAGGCCTCGGTCACGCGGATGTCGAACTTGGAGTTCGCAGGCACCTGGAAGGACTCGCCGGCCTTGGAGGTCAGCCACTGGTCCGAGCCGTCGAGTTTGTACTCGCAGGAGCCGGCCACGCATTCCATGATCTCGGCAGCGGCCGTGCCGAAAGTCAGCTGGCTGGGCAGCACCACGCCGGCAGACTTCTTCGTGCCATCGGCCAGCGTGAAGCCGTGGCTGATGCATTTGCCGTCGAAATAGACATTGGCCTTGGTGGTCAGGGTGATGCCAGAGATGGTTTCGGTGGTCATGGAAGCTGGGCAGAGGGTGGACTAAACCGCCCATTTTAGGCCAGCACCCGGCCGCTGCCCGTACGTGCTGGCCGCCGCCATGCAAAAAGCCCCTTGTCGGGGCTTGCGGGGCGAGCGCATGGCGGCCTCAGCGGCGCCAGCCATGGCGGTAGCCGCCGCGCCAGCCGTGATAGCTGGGGCGCGAGGCGTAGTACACGCCGGCAGCAAGGGCTGCACCAATCACCACGGGCGCCACATAGTCACCGGCCGAATACACCGGTTGCACCGGCTGGGCCGGGTAGTAACCACCGTCGTAGTAATTGTTTTCATAGACCACGGGCGGCGGCACGGGCGTGGTGGAGTACGCGGCCTGGGGCGGCTGGTTGGTGCTGTAGTAACCATTGCTGCCATAGGCGCCGCTGTTGGCTGCGGGCTGCACGCTCAGTGCGATCCAGTCGCCAGGCGGCGTGGCGGTCCGCGTCGTGTAGTTGCGGCCCGCGTACTCATAGACCACGTCGTAGGCCACGGCGCGGTTCTGGTAGTAGGTCTGGGTGGTGCAGTTGCGCACCGTCTGGTATTGGGGCTGCTGTCCCGAGGCTTCAGCCTGGTTGCCCAGCATGGCGCCGCCAATCACGCCGGCTGCCGTGGCCGCAGCGCGTCCGCCGCCGTGGCCAATGGCGTTGCCCACCACGCCGCCCGCCAGCGCACCCAGCACGGCGCCCGCGCCCGAGGTGCTGCGCTGCCCCGAGTAGACGTTCTCATCGCGGCAGACCTGCTGGGGCACGGCCACCTGTTGCGTCACCGGGGTCACGGAAAGTACCCGGCCTTGCTCCTGGGCCAGGGCTACGGTGGCGGTCGTGGCCGCCAGCGTCAAAAGAACCAGGGATTTCATGATTGCACTCCTGTTGCGCTGGCGGTATTTCCTGCCAGGCTCCATGCAAGTGTATTCCTCGGGCCCGAAAAGCAGTTTGCGGCCGCGTAAATCCACGTAATAAGCTGTTCCAGGCTTGACGGCAGTGTTAGCGCTTGCCCTCGTGGGCCAGCTCTGCCCAGGCGTCGGGCGCAAAACCCACGGTGATGCGTCCCTGCGGCCATTGGACGACCGGGCGCTTGATGACGCTGGGCTGCTGCTGCATGAGGGCTGCGGCACCGGCCGCATCCTGGGCGCCGGCCTGGGTGTCGGCGTCGAGCTTGCGCCAGGTCGTGCCCTGGCGGTTGAGCAGCTTTTCCCAGCCCACGGCCTGCATCCAGGCAGGCAGTTGTGCGGCAGGGACGCCCTGTTTCTTGAAGTCGTGGAATTCGTAGGCGATGCCCTGGTCGGCAAGCCAGGCGCGGGCCTTCTTGACGGTGTCGCAGTTGGGAATGCCGTAGAGCGTCACAGTGTTTGAGGTGGTCATGATTGGTTGCAGTTGCCGCAGTCCGCGGATGGCGAGGACCCCATAAGGACACTGTCCCTGGGTAACAATAGCGCGCAGTATGCACACCTCATTTCCCACATTGGATGCATGGCTCGCATATTGCGAGCGCCTGCACCCCAAGAATATCGCGCTGGGCCTGGATCGCGTGCGCGAAGTCGCCCAGCGCCTGGACCTGCGTTTCGACTGCCCCGTGATCACGGTGGCAGGCACCAATGGCAAGGGCTCGACCTGCGCCATGCTGGAGGCCGTGGCGCTGCAGTCGGGCTTTCGTCCCGGCGTCTACACATCGCCGCATCTGGTGCATTTCGAGGAACGCTGCCGCGTGGGCGGCGAGATCGTGAAGGCTGCCGAACTGCTGCCGCAGTTCGAGGCCGTGGAGCAGGCGCGCGTGCAGGGCACGGAAGTGGCGCTCACCTATTTCGAATTCACCACGCTGGCCATCCTGCGGCTGATGAGCCAGTCCAGGCTGGATGTGGCGATTCTCGAAGTGGGGCTGGGCGGACGGCTGGATGCGACCAATGTGATCGACGCCGATTGCGCCGTCATCACCAGCATCGACATCGACCATGTGGAATTCCTGGGCCCGGACCGCGAGAGCATCGGCCGCGAGAAGGCCGGCATCATGCGCGCCGGCCGGCCGGTGGTGGTCAGCGATCCCATGCCGCCGCAAAGCGTGCTGGACCATGCACAGGCCATTGGCGCCGATCTTTGGCGCCTGGGCCAGGACTTCAATTTCTCGGGCGACAAGCAGCAGTGGGGCTGGGCCGGGCGCGGGCGGCGCTATGCGGGCCTGGCCTATCCGGCGCTGCGCGGCGCCAACCAGCTGGTCAATGCATCGGGTGCGCTGGCCGCGCTCGAAGCCATCCGCAGCCGCCTTCCGGTCACGGCCCAGGCCGTGCGCACGGGGCTGGCCATGGTCGAGCTGCCGGGGCGTTTCCAGATCATTCCGGGCCAGCCAACGCTGGTGCTGGACGTGGCGCACAACCCGCATTCGGTGGCGGCGCTGACGGCCAACCTCGACGCAATGGGCTACTTTCCCTGCACGCATGCGGTGTTCGGCGCCATGCACGACAAGGACCTGGCGCCCATGCTGGGCAGGATCGCACCGCTGATCGACCGCTGGTACCTGACCGACCTGCCCACGCCGCGTGCCGAAAGCGCCGAAGTGCTGCGCCAGAAGATCGAAGCCTTGCCGCCCGCACCCGGCGTGCCCCGCGAGCTGTCGGTGGCCACCTTCGCAAACCCGCAGCTGGCGCTGGATGCAGCGGTTCTGGCCGCAGGTCCCACTGATAGAATCGTGGTCTTTGGCTCGTTCTTCACGGTGGGCGGCGTGCTGCAGGACGGCCCGCCCCGGCTGAACGCCAAGCATCTGGGCACCTGAATCCAGTGATCCGCACCGCAGGCGGCCATCGTGGCCGCTGTGGTGGCCGATCTGAACGAGTCCGCACTCCATGGCATTTTTCAATTTTCGTTGGCCCGGCAAAAAAGACGACGGTGATTCGTCGTCCGCATCGAGGCGGCCCACACGGCTGGGACAGGCGGAAAGCGTCGATGTCATGCGCCGTCGGGCGCGCCACCGCCTCATCGGCGCTGCCGTGCTGGTCCTGGCGGGCGTGGTGGGTTTCCCCCTGCTGTTCGACACCCAGCCGCGTCCGATTCCCGTAGACATCCCCATCGAGATTCCTGACCGCGACAAGGTTGCGCCCCTGGTCGTGCCCGGCGCCAATGCCGTGGACGCCCATTCGCATGGCGCGACTGCGCCGACGGGCCGCGTGTCGGCCCAGGCCTCGCTGGGTGCCGATGAGGAAGAGGTTCCCATGGGCAGGCCTTCGGCGCCGTCCGTGCCGTCCGTGCCTGTGGCCCCTCCCGTTTCCCAGGTGGCTCCGGTCAAGCCTGAAGCGAAGCCCGAGGCAAAGCCGGAGCCCAAGCCCGCCGCCAAGCCTGAGACCAAACCCGAGCCCAAGCCGGAACCCAAGCCCAAGCCTGAGCCGGCCAAACCCGAGCACAAGCCGGAGCCCAAGCCCGAGCCGAAACCCGAGCCCAAGCCAAAGCCCGAACCCAAGCCCGAGCCGTCCAGGAGCGACGATGCCGCGCGTGCCCGGGCCCTGCTGGAAGGACGCAGCGCGCCCGCCGCTTCAACGGCGGCCGCAGCGACGGACGAACGCTTCATCGTGCAGGTCGGTGCCTTCTCCGACGCCGGCAAGGCCCAGGAAATTCGCGCCAAGCTGGAGCTGGCGGGCCTGAAGACATTCACGCAGGTGGTGGACACCAAGGACGGCAAGCGCACGCGGGTGCGTGTGGGCCCGTTCAACGGCCGTGCCGAAGCCGACAAGGCGGCGGCGCGCGTCAAGGGCCAGGGCCTGCCGGCGTCGGTGATCAAGCTCTGACGCGGTGACGTACATCTTGCAAAGCAGCACGGGCGCACAGAAATAGCGTATGTCCACGGTGGACTGGGTTTTGCTGGCCTGCGTGCTGGCCTCGATGCTGCTTGGCGCCTGGCGCGGGCTGGTGTACGAGGTGCTGTCTCTGCTGGGCTGGCTGGTGGCCTTTGTCGTGGCCCGCATCTGGGCGGCCGACGTGGCGCTTTGGCTGCCCATGCAGGACTGGGACATGCAGCTGCGCTACGCCGCAGGCTTTGTGCTGTTGTTCGTGCTGGCGCTGTTCGGCTGGGGCCTGGTGTCCTGGCTGTCGCGCCGGCTGATCGAGGCGGTGGGCCTGAGGCCCGTGGACCGCACGCTGGGCGCGCTGTTCGGCGTGCTGCGCGGGGCGCTGCTGGCCCTGGTGGCAACGATGGTGATCAGCTACACGCCGCTGCACCAGGGGCAGTGGTGGCAGGATTCAGCCCTGGCGCCATGGCTGATGCAGGCGCTGGCTGTGGTTTTGCCACAGCTGCCGCAGGAATGGGGACGCTATCTGCCGGCTGCATGACAAGGCGCTGCAGCGCAGGAGTCGGCTGGCAGAAACAGTTTGGATAGAGAAATCGGGCGCAGGCGTGGCCAATGGGTGGCTGCTACGGCCCAGACAGCGAAGGGCGACCTTCGCAAACGGATGGAACGCAACTATGTGTGGAATCGTTGGTGTAGTCAGCACCGCGCCCGTGAATCAACTGATCTATGACGCCCTGCTGCTGCTGCAGCACCGTGGCCAGGATGCCGCAGGCATCGTGACCCAGCAGGAGCGCAAGTTCTTCATGCACAAGGCCAAGGGCATGGTGCGCGACGTGTTCCGCACCCGCAACATGCGTGCCCTTCCGGGCACGGTGGGCCTGGGTCAGGTGCGCTACCCGACGGCCGGCAACGCGACCAGCGAGGAAGAGGCCCAGCCCTTCTACGTGAACGCGCCCTTCGGCATCGTCATGGTGCACAACGGCAACCTCACCAATGCCAAGCAGCTGCGCGAGGAGCTGTCGGACACCGACCACCGCCACACCAACACCGAGAGCGACTCCGAAGTCCTGCTCAACGTGCTGGCCCACGAGCTGGCCCGCGCCAGCAGTGGCGCGCCGCTCAAGAGCGAAGACGTGTTCCAGGCCGTCAGCGCCGTGCACAAGCGCATCAAGGGCTCGTATGCGGTGATCGCGCTGATCGCCGGCTACGGCCTGCTGGCCTTCCGCGACCCGTTCGGCATCCGCCCCCTGTGCATGGGCCGCGGTGCCGACGGCTCGGTGATGCTGGCCAGCGAGTCCGTGGCCCTGGAAGGCACGCTGCACCAGCTCGAGCGCGATGTCGCCCCGGGCGAGGCGGTGTTCGTGCACAGCGACGGCCAGGTCGAAACCCGCCAGTGCGCTGAAAAGAGCGAGCTGCACCCCTGCGTGTTCGAGTACGTGTACCTGGCCCGCCCGGACTCCGTGCTGGATGGCATCTCCGTCTACCAGGCCCGCCTGAACATGGGCGAGACGCTGGCCAAGCGCGTGGTCTCCACCGTGCCCCCCAACGAGATCGACGCCATCATCCCGATTCCCGAATCCAGCCGCCCCAGCGCCATGCAGCTGGCCCAGCTGCTGGGCATTCCGTACCGCGAAGGCTTCGTCAAGAACCGCTACGTGGGCCGGACCTTCATCATGCCGGGCCAGTCCTCGCGCAAGAAATCGGTGCGCCAGAAGCTCAACGCCATCGGCAGCGAGTTCAAGGGCCGCAAGGTGCTGCTGGTGGATGACTCCATCGTGCGCGGCACCACCTCCAAGGAAATCGTGCAGATGGCGCGTGATGCCGGTGCCGTCAAGGTCTACCTGGCCTCGGCAGCGCCTCCGGTGCGCCATCCCAACGTCTACGGCATCGACATGCCCACGCGCGCCGAACTGGTGGCGCATGGCCGCACGGTCGAGGAAATCCGCCAGGTCATCGGTGCCGACGCGCTGATCTACCAGGACGTGGCCGCCATGAAGCAGACCGTGGGCAAGATCAACCCGCAGGTGCAGGGCTTCGAGGCCTCGTGCTTCGATGGCGTCTACATCACGGGCGACATCTCCGAGGACGAAGTCACGGCACTCAATGAAGGCCGCAACCGCGGCGGCGAGGAAGAGTCCAGCGACGCCTCGCGCCTGTCCCTGCCCAACGCCCAGGAAGCCTGAGCCCGAGCCTGAGTCCGAGCGATTAGGCTTCAGTGACAATACGGGGGCGGGCCTGAGGCCCGCCCTTTTTTGACAAATGAGCTAAAAGCGCTGGTGCTGGAGGACTGCAGGCTGCAACGCCCCGGAAGTCCCCAGGTGACAAGTGTTTCTAGCTCCTTTTTTCCGGGCACCGCCGCCATCGGCGGGCCGCGCCCGACCCCAAGGACCATCAACGTGACGAACAAGACACTTCCCGAAGGCCTGCATCCCGATACGCTGGCCCTGCGCGTGGCCGTGGAACGAAGCCAGTGGGGCGAGCACAGCGAAGCCCTGTACATGACCAGCAGCTTCGTGCAGCCCGACTGCGCAACGGCAGCGCGCCGCTTCGCCAACGAAGAGCCTGGCTACACCTACAGCCGCACCTCCAATCCCACGGTGACCAGCTTCGAGCAGCGCCTGGCCGCCATGGAAGGCACGGAATGCGCCGTGGCCACGTCCACCGGCATGTCGGCCATCTTGCTGGTGGCGCTGACCACGCTCAAGGCGGGCGACCATGTGATCTGCTCGCAGTCCATGTTCGGCTCCACCATCAAGCTGCTGGGCGGCGAGATGGCGCGCTTCGGCATCGAGACCAGCTTTGTCTCGCAGACCGATGTGCAGGCCTGGAAGGCCGCCATCCGTCCCAACACGCGATTGCTGTTCGCCGAGACGCCGACCAATCCGCTGACCGACCTGTGCGACATCGCCGCGCTGGCCGAACTGGCGCACGCCCATGGCGCGCTGCTGGCGGTGGACAACAGCTTTGCCTCGCCCGCGCTGCAGCGGCCCGCCCAGTTCGGTGCCGACCTGGTCGTGCACTCCGGCACCAAGCTGCTGGACGGCCAGGGCCGCGTCATGTCGGGCGCGGTCTGTGGCACGACGGCGCTGGTGGACAAGGTCATGGGCACCTTCCTGCGCAGCGGCGGCCTGAACCTGGCGCCGTTCAACGCCTGGGTGGTGCTCAAGGGTCTGGAGACGCTGTCCCTGCGCGTCAAGGCGCAAAGCGCCGCCGCGCTGGAGCTGGCCACCTGGCTGGAGGCCCATCCCAAGGTCGCCCGTGTCTACTACCCGGGCCTGGCCAGCCACCCGCAGCACGAGCTGGCCATGCGCCAGCAAAACGGCATGGGCGGCGGCGTGCTGTCCTTCGACGTGGTGGGCGAGGGCGCAGAGCAACTGCGCGCCAATGCCTTCCATGTGGCCGACAGCACCCTGGTGTGCTCGATCACGGCCAACCTGGGCGACGTCAAGACCACCATCACCCACCCGGCCAGCACCTCGCATGGCCGCCTGAGCGAAGAGCAGCGCCGCGTCGCCGGCATCGGCCAGGGCCTGCTGCGCATCTCCGTCGGACTGGAATACCTGGGCGACATCAAGAACGATCTGTCCCGCGGACTGGATACCCTGCAATGACACAAAAAGTACGAACCCGTTTTGCCCCGTCTCCCACGGGCTTCATCCACCTGGGCAACATCCGCTCGGCCCTGTATCCCTGGGCCTTCGCGCGCGCCACGGGTGGTGATTTCATCCTGCGCATCGAAGACACCGACGTGGAGCGTTCCACCCAGGCCTCGGTGGACGTGATCATCGAAGGCATGGCCTGGCTGCAGCTGGACCATGACGAAGGTCCGTTCTATCAAATGCAGCGCATGGACCGCTACAAGGAGGTACTGGCCGGCCTGCAGGCCTCGGGCCATGTCTACCCCTGCTACATGAGCGTGGAAGAACTCGACGCCCTGCGCGAGCGCCAGATGGCCAACAAGGAAAAGCCGCGCTATGACGGCACGTGGCGCCCTGAAGAAGGCAAGGTGCTGCCGCCCGTGCCCGAAGGCGTGCGCCCCGTGCTGCGCTTCAAGACGCCTCAGGGCGGCGTCGTGGCCTGGGAAGACAAGTGCAAGGGCCGCATCGAGTTCCAGAACAGCGAGCTGGACGACCTGGTGATCGCGCGCCCCGATGGCACGCCTACCTACAACTTCTGCGTCTGCGTGGACGATATGGACATGGCCATCACCCATGTCATCCGTGGCGACGACCACGTCAACAACACGCCGCGCCAGATCCACATCTTCGAGGCGCTGGGCGCCAGCGTGCCTGTGTTCGCCCACCTGCCCACCGTGCTCAACGAGCAGGGCGAGAAGATGAGCAAGCGCAACGGCGCCAAGGCCGTCACCCAGTACCGCGACGAAGGCTACCTGCCCGACGCCATGGTCAACTACCTGGCCCGCCTGGGCTGGAGCCATGGCGACGACGAAATCTTCAGCCGCGCCCAGTTCCTGGAGTGGTTCAACCTCGACCACCTGGGTCGCAGCGCTGGCCAGTTCGACGAGGCCAAGCTGCGCTGGGTCAATGCCCAGCACCTGAAGGCGCTGGACGACGCGGCCCTGGCAGAGCTGGTGCGCCCCTTCGTGCTCAAGACGGGTCTGGACCAGGCCCTGCTCGACGCCGACGACCGCCTGCCGCGCATCTGCGCCCTGTTCAAGGACCGCTGCGAAACCCTGGTCGATCTGGCCGGCTGGGTGCGCCTGTTCTATGTGGACGCCTTCGACCGCAACGCCGAAGACCTGGCCAAGCATGTGACCGACGCCGTGGCGCCCGCCCTGGACGCCTTCGCCGAAGGCATCGCCTCGGTGGAGTGGAGCAAGGAAGCCATTGCCGCCCTGATCAAGGAAGTGCTCAAGGCCCAGGGCCTGAAGATGCCGCAACTGGCCATGCCGGTGCGCGTGCTGACGCTGGGCACGGCGCACACGCCTTCGGTGGACGCGGTGCTGGAGCTGCTGGGTCGTGAAAAAATTCTGGCCCGTTTGAAAAACCGCTGAAAACCTGTCTATAATTCGAGTCTCTGATGCAAACGCAGCAACTAACAAGAAGCAGCGATTGCAGCATGAAGGGGGTATAGCTCAGCTGGGAGAGCGCTTGCATGGCATGCAAGAGGTCATCGGTTCGATCCCGTTTACCTCCACCAAAATTGAAGCTTGAGTATTTACGCAAGTTCTAGGATTGACCCTATCGTCTAGAGGCCTAGGACATCACCCTTTCACGGTGAGTACCGGGGTTCGAATCCCCGTAGGGTCGCCAAGTTTGCAGCACTTGGCTCGAAAGAGCGCAAAAGCTGTCTGCCAGGAGTGGTAGTTCAGTTGGTTAGAATACCGGCCTGTCACGCCGGGGGTCGCGGGTTCGAGTCCCGTCCACTCCGCCAAAATTTGCCGCTTGGTATGTAAGCGCCTTTGAAAAACGAAGGCGCTTTTTTATCGGCGGATCATAGGCTGTGACCCTATCGTCTAGAGGCCTAGGACATCACCCTTTCACGGTGAGTACCGGGGTTCGAATCCCCGTAGGGTCGCCAAGTTTGCAGCACTTGGCTCGAAAGAGCGCAAAAGCTGTCTGCCAGGAGTGGTAGTTCAGTTGGTTAGAATACCGGCCTGTCACGCCGGGGGTCGCGGGTTCGAGTCCCGTCCACTCCGCCAGATTCCTTGTGCAAACCCAGCGTTTGCACAGACAAGAAGCCACCGCAAGGTGGCTTTTTTTCGTCTGCGGGTTGCAGCAGCAGGCCGCGCTCCGTTCGCTTTTCCTGCCTGCGCACCCAACCCTTCGGTGCCCCCGCGCTGCGCTTGGGGCATCACCAGTCCGTCATGATCCAGGCCCATCATCCATGGCGAGGGAAAGCCATGGGAGACGGGAATCCATAGGCATCGGCTGCCGATTTTCCAATGCCGATAGCCGTGTCTTCGTTTGCCTTGGCGGGACGTCTTCCAGACAGGTACGAGATGCCGATCCAGACCCGGTTTTGTCGCCGGAGCTGTTAATGCTTCTCATTTCATGTTCTGGAAAACGTTAAAGGAGCACCACTGCATGCCTTGGTCCCGGTTCAAGTTTCAGCACGTCTGCAAGGCCGCACAGCCCTTGCCGATCCTGTTCCAGGACGCATGGGTCCGGCGAGGTCGGCCGCCGCCATGAAGCCGGTATGAGGCCGATCTAAGGCCCGATTCCCCAAGTCACGCCGATGCGCATCGGCGTGCACTGATGCCCTGCGGTCAGCGGTCGTGCCGCCGCTTTCCGCCTGTGCCGAGCCCCGTTCCCGTCTTTTTGAACGGGCGGCGCGCCGGCAGTCCATCGACCTGCGGTCGACATTTCCCCTTGACGTTCTTGCCTAGCTTGCGAGAGGAACTGCATCGTGTCCTTGAATCACACACATTCTTCGCTGGAAGAGGTTTTCATTGCTTCGCGTGGACAGTTGGTGAGGGTCGCGCGAAGAATTCTCAGGAATCCTGAACTGGCCGACGACGCCGTGCAGGACACCTATCTGCGCGTTGCCGAGATGCGCAGCGATGCCGAGATCGCCAAGCCCGCCGCCTACTGGACGCGCGCCGTCTGCAACATGGCGCTGGACTACCTGCGCCGCCAGGAGCGCGAGAACAGCTACCGCACCCACGGCGTGGATGTGGAGACGCTGGAGATACCGGACAGCCGCTCGCCCGAGCGCCTTTTGTTCGAGTCCCAGGCCATACGCCTGATCGACCAGGCCCTGGATGAGGTGCCGCCCAAGACCCGCGAGACCTTCGAGCTGTACCGCATCAAGGGCCTCACCCAGCGCCAGATCGCCGAGCACATGGAGTGTGCGCTGGGCCTGGTGAACGCCAGGATTGCCGATGCCTGCAAGGCCATCCATGTCCACCGCTCGCTGCTGGACCACCATTGAACGATGCAGCCCGGCGCACGACCCGGAACCGGCACGCACGCGGCGTGAACAGTTTCGGATTCGGAACGTCATGTTCAACAGAGGCGCAGTACCGGATCGCCGCGAGTCGGTACTGGCCTCACCGATGTTCAACCGCATAAAGGACGCCTGCATGTCTACAAGCTGCTTCGACCGCGAAGACGAAACCTTCATCGTTCTGGTCAACCACGAGGAACAGTATTCCATCTGGCCGCACTGGAAGGCCGTGCCCGGCGGCTGGACCGCCGTGGAGGGTGTGAAGGGCGACAAGAAAACCGTGCTCGACTACGTGGACGCCACCTGGACCGACATGCGGCCCAAGTCGCTGCGCGTGTGGATGCAGCAGCAGGAGCAGGCGGGAGCCGGCGCCGCGCTGCAAAGCGATACCGATACCGTGATCGAAACCGCAGCGGGCTGACGCGCATGCACGCGCCGCTGACCCTGCTGTGCCTGCCGTGCGCAGGCGCCAGCGCCACCATGTACCTGCGCTGGCGCAGGCTGCTGCCCCACTGGATCCGCATTGCGCCGGTGGAGCTGCCGGGGCGGGGCAGCCGGCTGGGCGAGCCTGCGGTCGAGGACTTCGGGCAGCTGGTCTCGCTGCTGTGCGCCGAGCAGCGCCAGGCCATGCGCGGCCGCTTTGCGCTGCTGGGCCACAGCATGGGCGCGCTGCTGGCCTTCGGCATGGTGCGGCAGTTGCGCGAGGAGGGCAGGGAGCTGCCGCTGGCCCTGGTTGCCTCGGGCAGCCCGGCACCGGCCTGCCGCGATCCCGAGCGCTTTGCGGGCAAGGGCGACGATGCGGCGCTGATTGCCGATCTGCGCAGGCAGGGCGGCACGCCCGAAGAGGTGTTTGGCAGCCCCGAGCTCATGCGCATCACGCTGGATGTGCTGGGGTCCGACTACCGCGTCTGCGAGAGCTTCGGCCATGTACCCGCTGCGGGCCTGCCGCTGCCGGTGCACGTCTTTGCGGGGCGGCAGGACGACATCGAGGCGCCCCGCGTCCAGGCCTGGTCGCAGGAGGCCGCCGGGGCCTTCACGCTGGACTGGTTCGAGGGCGGGCATTTCTTCATCAAGCAGCGCGAAGGCGATGTGCTGGCCGTGCTGGCGCAGCGCCTGGCCGGGTCCCAGTCACTCCAGGGGGAAATCCATGCAGCTCGTGTCCGTGCGTGAGGCCATGAGCCAGGGCATCGAGGTCTTCAGGCTGGACCTGGACCTGTCGGCCGAACTGAGCGACAGCCTGCCGCACCTGACCCCCGAGGAGCGCGGTCGCGCCGCGCGCTTCGTGCGGGCCGCCGACCGGCTGCGCTTCGCACAGACGCGCGCTGCCACGCGGCGGCTGCTGGGGCGCAGGCTGGGCTGCTGCCCGGCCGACGTGCCCCTGGCGGTCGGCGTCCACGGCAAGCCCTTTGTCGACGAGGACCCGCTGCGGGCACCGCTCTTCAACGTCTCGCATTCGGGCGGCCATGCGCTGATCGCGCTGGCCGACCCCGGTGGCGTGCTGCACCTGGGCGTGGACATCGAGCAGCACAAGCCCGACCTCGATGCCGAGGTCATGCTCGACGCCGTCTGCACCGACCAGGAACGCGCCAGCGTGCGCCGTGCGCCTGATCGGCTGGCGGCCTTCTACCAGCGCTGGGTGGGCAAGGAAGCCGTGCTCAAGGCCATCGGCATCGGCGTGGCCGACCACCTGCGCTCCATAGGCATCAGCCCGGGAGGGGACGGACGGCTGGCCATCGCCTGCGCGGTCCCCGACTGGAATGGTTTTCAAGCGATGGCGCTGCCAGCGCCGCCGGGCTACGCGGCAGCTCTTGCGTGGCGCACCAAGGAATCGACATGAACGAAACCCTCCAGCGCTTCGAGCGCAAGGCCCCCGCGGGCTCGCTGCTTCCCCAGCTCATCACGCCCGCCCAGCCGGGCCAGGACCTGCTGGCCGCGCTGCCGCCGCTGCGCCGCGACATCGACGAGGCCCTGCTGACCACGGGCGGTGTGCTGCTGCGCGGCTTTGGCGTGCCCGATGTGGAGACCTTCCAGCGCTTTGCCTCGGCCTTCGGCCATCCGCTGCTCAAGTACGAGTTCGCCTCCACGCCGCGCAGCGCGGTCGAGGCCTCCAGCGGCGCGGGCGTCTACACCTCCACCGAATACCCGGCCCACCAGAGCATTCCGCTGCACAACGAGCAGGCCTACACGCGCGAGTGGCCCATGAAGATCTGGTTCCACTGCGTCACCGCATCGCCCGAGGGCGGCGAGACGCCGATTGCCGACAGCCGTGCGGTCTACCGCCGCATTCCGGCGCGCATCCGCGAGCTGTTCGAGCCCGGAATTCTGTACGTGCGCAACTTCGGCGAGATGGACGTGCCCTGGCAGAAGGTCTTCAACACCGAAAGCCGCGCCGAGGTCGAGGCCTTCTGCCGCCATGCGCGCATGGACTGGGAGTGGAAGGAGGACGACGGCCTGCGCACGCGCCAGCTGTGCCAGGCCATGGAAAGCCACCCCGTCACGGGCGAGATGGTCTGGTTCAACCAGGCCCACCTGTTCCACATCTCGGCGCGCGAGCCCGAGGAGCGCGAGGTGCTGGAGGAGGTCTACGGCATCGAGAACCTGCCGCGCAACACCTTCTTTGCCGACGGCTCCACCATCGGCGACGACATCTTCGCCGAGGTGCGCGCCGCGCTGGACGCCGAGACCGTCAGCTTCCCCTGGGAGCAGGGCGACGTGCTGATGCTGGACAACATGCTCGTGGCCCATGCGCGCTCGCCCTTCAAGGGGCCGCGCAAGGTCATCGTCGCCATGGCCGAGCCGCGCAGCAATCTGGACCGTTTCTGAGAACCCGGGAGGCAGCTGACATGCTGAGTGGACAAAGTGCAATCGCGGCAGCAGGCCAGGCGCCGGCCAGCCTGGTCGAGCATCTGAGGGGCCTGGCGCAGCAGCGGCCCGACGACATCTGGCTCACCGTGGCCGCCGTGCAGGACGGCCGCGTGGTCGAGCGCAGCCACAGCTACGGCGAGTTCGACCGCCGCGTGCGCGCGCTGGCCGCCCGGCTGCAGCAGCTGTGCCCCGTGGGCGCGCGCGCCCTGGTGATGATGGACAACGACGAGCACTACGCCGCCAGCATGCTGGCCTGCTTCTACGCGGGCGTGATCGCCGTGCCGGTGCCGCCGCTGGAATCGCTGCGCGTGCAGCACCTGGAGCGGCTGCTGGGCATCGTGGGCGACGCGGATGCGGCCTGCGTGATCAGCACGGCCGAAGTGATGCAGGCCCTGCCCGGCGCCGATGTGCGCTTTGCCGGCATTGCCGCCGTGGCCGCCGACCAGGTGGACCTGGCCGATGCCGGCGCCTGGCGGCCCCATGCGCCGGCTGCCGACGACATCGCCTTCCTGCAATACACCTCGGGCTCCACCTCGGCGCCCAAGGGCGTGATGGTCAGCCACGGCAACCTCATCGCCAACGAGGCCGCCATCCAGCAGCGCATGGACATCGGCGCGGGCGACCGCTTCATGTCCTGGGCGCCGCTCTACCACGACATGGGCCTGATCGGCGGCCTGCTGCAGCCGCTGTACAGCGGCCTGCCGCTGGTGCTGACCTCGCCACGCCTCTTTCTGGAAAGCCCCGTGCGCTGGCTGGAGCTGATCTCGCGCCACCGCGCCACCATCAGCGGCGGCCCCGACTTCGCCTACCGCATGTGCCTGGAGCGCATCAAGCCGTCGCAGCTGGCGCAGCTGGACCTGTCGAGCTGGCGGCTGGCCTACACGGGCGCCGAGCCTGTGCGTGCCGACACCGTCACGGCCTTCGCGCAGCGCTTTGCCGCCTGCGGGCTGCGGCCCGACGCAGCCTATGCCTGCTACGGCCTGGCCGAAGCCACCCTGTTCATCACCGGCGGCAGTTGCGGCGCAGGCGCCACGATCACATCCTTCGATACCGAGGCCCTGGCGCAGGGCCGGGCCGAGGAAAGCTCCTGCGCCTCGCAGACCACCCCGCTCGTGGGCTGCGGCCCCGCCGTTCCCGGCCATGTCGTGGCCATCGTCGAGCCGCACAGCCTGCAGGTGCTGGAGCCCGGCCGCGTGGGCGAGATCTGGGCGCACGGCCCCAGCATCAGCCAGGGCTACTGGGGCAAGCCGCAGCAAACGCAACAGGCCTTTGTCGAGCATGCAGGCCGGCGCTGGCTGCGCACGGGCGACCTGGGCTTCGTGCATGCTGGGCAGGTCCATGTGGCGGGCCGCATCAAGGACCTGATCATCGTGCGCGGGCACAACCTCTACCCGCAGGACATCGAGCGCGTGGTCGAGGCCGAGGTCGAAGCCGTGCGCAAGGGGCGCGTGGCCGCGTTTGCGGTGGACATCGATGGCCGGGAAGGCATAGGCATTGCTGCCGAAGTCTCGTTCGGCATGCAAAAGCTGGTGCCGGCCCAGGCCCTGGTCGATGCCCTGAGCACCGCCGTGGGTGCGCAGTGCGGCGAGGCGCCCACGGTGATTGTGCTGCTCAACCCAGGCGCCTTGCCCCGCACCTCCAGCGGCAAGCTGCAGCGCGCAGCCTGCCGCCAGGGCTGGTCCGCGCGCACGCTGGATGCCTGGGCGGTGTTCGAGTCGGGCCGCTTCGCGGGCGGCGGCAGCCAGGCACCGCAGGAGGCGGGCGCGGCAGATCCCACCACAAGCACGCTGGCCGGCCTGTGGTGCGAGGTGCTCGGTGGCGATGCCCAGCACGGGCCGGCCGGCGAGGCCAACTTCTTCGCGCAAGGCGGCAACTCCCTGGCCGCCGTGCGGCTGGCCGCGCGCATCTGCCGGCAATGGTCCCTGGAGTATCCGGCCGGGCGGGTCTTCGAGCACCCGCGGCTGCGCGACCAGGCGCAGGACATCGACCGGCTGTGCCAACAGCGCCAGCCGGGCACGGCGCTGCAGCGCATTGCCCCGCTGGCCGAGGCCCGTCGCGCCATACCCCTGCCGCTGACGCCGGCCCAGCAGCGCCAATGGTTTCTCTGGAAGATGGATACGCGCAGCACGGCCTACCACGTGCAGGGCGCCCTGCGCATCACCGGGCCGCTGGATGCAGGCGCCCTGCGTGTGGCCGTGCAGGGCTTGGCCGAACGGCACGGTTCGCTGCGCACGGTATTCAACGCCCGGCCCGATGGGGAGGTCGAGCAGCGCCTGGACCCCCAGGGCACGCTGGAGCTGCAGTGGCTGGATGCCGCGCAGGGCGACTCCGCGCAGCGCGAGGAGCACGCCGCCCAATGGCTTCAGGCGCTGTGCGCCCAGCCCTTTGATCTGCAGCAGGGGCCGCTGGCCAGGGCTGCCCTGGTGCGGCTGCAGGCCCATGAGCACATCCTGGCGCTGGTGATGCACCACATCGTCTCCGACGGCGCCTCCATGCAAATCCTGCTGGACGATCTGGCGGCGCTGTATGCCGGCGCCCCGGACAGCGGCCCGGCGCTGCAGTACGTGGACTACGCCGTCTGGCAGCGGGAGCAGGCCCAGCAAGGCCAACAGGCCTCGCTGGCCTACTGGCTGGAACGGTTGCAGGTGCCCCCAGGCGAGGCCCAGCCTGTGCTGGCCCTGCCTACCGACCATCCGCGCCAGGCGCTGGCACGCTATCGGGCGGGACGGCACAGCTTCGAGCTGCCCGGCGCGACCTTGCAGGCGCTGCGCGCGCAGGCCCGCCAGCAGGCAGACACGCTCTTCACGCTGCTGCTGGCAGGATGGCAGGCGCTGCTGTACCGCTACACGGGGCAGGAGGACATCCGCGTCGGCGTGCCCGTGGCCAACCGCGCGCATGCCGACCTGCAGGGCGTGGTCGGCTTTTTCGTCAACACCCTGGTGCTGCGCAACCGCATCGACGGGCGCATGCGCCTGGCCGACGTGCTGCAGCAGGCCCGCGAGGCGGCGCAGGGCGCCCAGGCCCACCACGCGCTGCCGTTCGAGCAGCTGGTGGAGGCGCTGCAGCCGCAGCGCAGCCTGGCGCACAGCCCCTTGTTCCAGGTGCTGTTCAATCATCTGGTGGAGGACTGGCACGCGCTGCAGCAGGTGCCGGGCTGGACGGTGGCCGGCCAGCCGCTGGCGACTGCAGATGCGCAGTTCGAGCTGACCGTGGAACTGCGCGAGCGCTCCGATGGCAGCCTGGGCATCAGCCTGGTCTATGCCCGCGAGCTGTTCGAGCCGGGCAGCATGCAGCGCCTGGCCGCCCACTATGCGGCCATGCTGGACGCACTGGCGCACCAGCCCCAATGTGCCGTGGACGAGGTGCCGCTGCTGGGTCCCGGCGAACGCCAGCAACTGGCGGCCTGGAGCTGCAATGACCAGGTCCTGCACGGCGGCGACATCGTGCACCGCCGCTTCGAGCAGCAGGTGGCGCGCAGCCCCGATGCCCCGGCCCTGTGCCTGGGCGAGGCCACGCTGGGCTACGCCGAGCTCAATGCGCGCGCCAACCGGCTGGCGCATCACCTGATTGCATCGGGCGTGCGGCCCGGCGTGCCGGTGGGCATTGCCATGGAACGCTCCATCGAGATGGTCGTGGGGCTGCTGGCCATCATGAAGGCCGGCGCGGCCTATGTGCCCATCGACCCCGAGCATCCGGCCGACCGCATCGCCTACATGCTGGAGGACAGCGGCGTGTCCCTGGTGCTGGTGCAGCCGCAGGTGCGTGACCGACTGCCGGCCAACTGCAGTGCCCAATTGGTTGATGTGCCGGGTCTGGCGTCCCGGCTGCAGGACCTGCCGGCCCACAACCCGGCCATTGCCCTGCATGGCGACAGCCTGGTCTATGTGATCTACACCTCGGGTTCGACCGGGCGGCCCAAGGGCGCGGCCAACCGCCACCGTTCGCTGTGCAACCGCCTGGCGTGGGGGCAGATGCACCAGCCGCTGGGCCCGGGCGATACGGTGCTGCAGAAAACGCCGTTCGGCTTCGACATCTCCTTCTGGGAATTCTTCTGGCCGCTGACCACCGGCGCATGCCTGGCGCTGGCCGCCCCCGGCGACCACCGCGATCCCCGGCGCCTGGCCGAGCTGATAGCGCGCCACCAGGTCAGCACCATCCACTTCGTGCCGTCCATGCTGCAGGCCTTCATGGCGCACCCGGCGGCCGCCACCTGCCAGGGGCTGCAGCGCATCATCTGCAGCGGCGAGGCCTTGTCCGCCGAATTGCAGGCGGCCGTGCTGCAGGCCTTCCCCGGCACCCGCCTGCTCAATCTCTACGGCCCCACGGAGGCGGCCATCGAGGTCACCTGGTGGGACTGCCGGGACGAGGGCGCGTTGTCCGTGCCCATAGGCCGCCCTGTGGCCGGGCTGCGCACCCATGTGCTGGATGCCGCGCTCAACGAGGTGCCGCGCGGCGTGGCCGGCGAGCTGTATCTGGGCGGTGTGGGCCTGGCGCGCGGCTACTGGCGGCGGCCGGGCCTGAGCGCCGAGCGCTTTGTCGCCGACCCCGCCAGCCGCACAGGCGAGCGCCTGTACCGCACGGGCGACCTGGTGCGCTGGCGCGGCGACGGCCAGATCGACTACCTGGGCCGCGTGGACCACCAGGTGAAGATCCGCGGCTTTCGCATCGAGCTGGCCGAGGTGGAGGCGCAACTGCTGGCCCACCCCGCCGTGCGCGAGGCCGTGGTGGTCGCCCGCCAGGCGGCCGACGGCGCGCGGCTGGCCGCCTTTGTCTCGGTGCAGCAGGGGCAGTGCCTGGACATGGCCGCGCTGCGCAGCGCGCTGGCCGCAGCCCTGCCCGACTACATGCTGCCCTCGTCCATCACCGTGCTGGATGCCTTGCCGCTGAACGCCAACGGCAAGGTGGACCGCAAGGCGCTGCCCGAGGCGCCCACCCTGCCGGCCCTGGAGCGCCAGGCCTACGAGCCTCCCGAGGGCGGCGTGGCCGCGACCATTGCCGCCCTCTGGGCCCAGGTGCTGGGCGTGGAGCGCATAGGCGCCAGCGACAACTTCTTCGACCTGGGCGGGCATTCGCTGCAGCTCATCCGCGTGCATGGCCTGCTGGAGTCGCGGCTGGGCCGGGAGCTGTCCCTGGTCGATCTCTTCAAGCACCCCACGGTGTCGGCCCTGGCGCGGCGCATCGAGCAGGGCGCAGATAGCGAGGGCGAGGGCGAGGGCGACGGCGCCGCGCAGGCGGCCGCCGCCCGGGACGGCATGGACGCGGCCCAGCGCCGCCGCGAGGCGCTGCTGCAGCGCAAGCGCCACATCGAAAGGACCCTCTGATGTCTTCTTCCTCCGAAACCACCGGCCTGGAGATCGCCGTCATCGGCATGGCCGGGCGCTTTCCGGGCGCTGACGACATCGACAGCTTCTGGGCCAACATCCGTGACGGCGTCGAGTCCGTGAAGCGCTACAGCGACGAAGAGCTGCGCGCCCTGGGCGTGCCCCAGACCCTGCTGGACGATGCCGGCTACGTGAAGGCCGGCGTGCCGCTGGCCGGCATGGACCTCTTCGATGCCGACTTCTTCGGCTACACCCCGCGCGATGCCGAGCAGCTGGACCCGCAGCACCGCCTTTTCCTGGAATGCGCGTGGCAGGCGCTGGAGCACGCGGGCTACGAGGGCCGGCGCCATCCCGGCGCCATCGGCGTGTATGCGGGCACGGGCGCCAGCGTCTACCTGATGCGCCATCTGCTGCCCCGCCATGCGCCGGGCCCTGGCGCCCAGGTCGCCGACCTGCTGGGCCTGATGAGCGGCAACATGGCCGATGCCCTGGCCACGCGTGTGGCCTACAAGCTGGACCTGCGCGGCCCGGCCGTCACCGTGCAGACGGCCTGCTCGACCTCGCTGATGGCCGTGCACACCGCCTGCCAGGCGCTGCTGGGCCATGAATGCGCCATGGCGCTGGCTGGGGGCGTCTCGCTCAACCTGCTGCAAAACGGCGGCTACCGCTACCAGGCCGGCGCCATCTTCTCGCCGGACGGGCATTGCCGCGCCTTCGATGCCCAGGCCGCAGGCACGCTGCAGGGCAGCGGCGCGGGCATTGTGGTGCTCAAGCGCCTGGACGATGCGCTGCGCGACGGCGACACCATCCACGCCGTCATCCTGGCCAGCGCCGCCAACAACGATGGCGCAGACAAGGTGGGCTTCACGGCGCCCGGCGTCAATGGCCAGGCCGCCGTGGTGCGCGCGGCGCAGGCCCTGGCGGGCGTGCCGGCCGACACCATCGGCTATGTGGAAGCCCATGGCACGGGCACGGCGCTGGGCGACCCCATCGAGATCGCGGCGCTGACCCAGGCCTTTCGCGCCAGCACGCAGCGCAGGGGCTACTGCGCCATCGGCTCGGTGAAGACCAATATCGGCCATCTCGATGCGGCCGCCGGTGTCACGGGCCTGATCAAGACGGTGCTCTCGCTGCGGCATGCCACCTTGCCGCCGAGCCTGCATTTCGAGCGGCCGCACCCGCAGATCGACTTCGAGCGCAGTCCCTTCCATGTCAACACCGTGGCCAGGCCCTGGCCCCAGGCGGCCACGCCGCGCCGCGCGGGCGTGAGCGCCTTCGGCATTGGCGGCACCAATGTCCATGTGGTGCTGCAGGAGGCTGCTGCCGCCCCTGCCACCTCTGCCACTCCTTCCAGTGCACCGGCGGATGCAGCCCGGGGCTGGCAGGTGCTGCCGCTGTCCGCTCGCAGCCCCCGTGCGCTGGACGAAGCGGCGTGCCGCCTGGCTGCCCATCTGCAGCAGGCCGGCAGCGGCCTGTCGCTGGACGATGTGGCCCACACCCTGCAGCAGGGCCGCCGCGCCTTCGGCCATCGCCGTGCCGTGGTGGCCGACGGCATGGGCATGGCGGTGGAGGGCCTGCATCTCGCTGCTGCTTCTGCGGTGGCGGCGCCGGCAGGCCAGGCCACCGAGGTGCCGGCACAGCCGCCCGGCGTGGTCTTTCTTTTCCCGGGCGGGGGCGTGCAGCACGCCAACATGGGCCTGGACCTGTACCGCGACGGCGGTGTATTCCGGCAGGAGGTGGACCGCTGCTGCGAGCTGCTGCAGGCCGAAACAGGCTGGGACCTGCGCCAGTGGCTGTTCCCCGCCCCGGGTGAAGAGGTGGAGGCCGACGCGGCGCTGTCCGCCATGGACAAGGCCCAGCCGGCCCTGTTCGTGATCGGCTACGCGCTGGCCCGGATGTGGATGGCACGCGGCGTGCAGCCCGTGTCCATGCTGGGCCACAGCCTGGGCGAGTATGTGGCGGCCTGCCTGGCTGGCGTGTTCGAGCTGCCGCATGCCCTGCGCATCGTCGCGGCGCGCGGCCGCCTGCTGCAGTCGCTGCCGCAGGGCGCCATGACCTCGGTGCCCCTGGCCGAGGCCGAGCTGCAACCCCTGCTGGATTTGGGCTGTGACCTGGGTGCCGTCAATGGCGAACGCCTGTGCGTGCTGTCCGGCCCGCTGGCCGCCATCGAGGCGGCCGAAGAGGTGCTGCGCGCGCGCGACATCACCGCCCGCCGGCTGCACATTGCCGTGGCCTCGCACTCGGCCATGACCGAGCCCCTGCTGGCGCAGCTGGAGCAGGTGGTGGCCAGCGTGCCCCGGCATGCGCCGCGCCTGGCCTTCATCTCCAGCGTGACCGGCAGGCCCATCACGGCCGAGCAGGCCATGAGCCCCGCCTACTGGGCCGGCCACCTGCGCCATACCGTGCGCTTTGCGGATGGGCTGGACGAGCTTGTGCGAGAGCCGGGCCGCGTGCTGCTGGAGGTGGGCCCCGGCCAAGCCCTTACCGCCCTGGCTCGCCAGCATGCGCGCGCTGCCACGGCGGCCGGCATCTGGCCCAGCCAGGCCCATCCCCAGCAGACCGCACGCAGCGCGCAGCTGCTGGCGCAGGCCGTTGCCGGCCTGTGGTGCGCGGGCGTGGACATCGACTGGACTGCCTGCCGGGGCGGGCGGCCAGGGCGGCGCGTGCCGCTGCCGACCTATGCCTTCCAGCGCCGCTCCTTCTGGGTGCAGGCGGCGGGGCAGGGTGGCGATGCACCGAAAGCGGCAGGCACGGCAGGTCCCTCGGGTCCCTCGGCTACCGCGGGTCCGTTCTACGCAGCCGCCTGGCAGCGCAGTCCCTTGCAGTGGGAGGCAGGCACCGCCGCAGCCGCAGCCCAGGTGGCCCTGGTATTTGGCGACGGCAGTGCCACGGCCGAGGCCCTGGTGCACGCATTGCGCGCGCAGGGCACCGATGTGGTCTGCGTGGAAACGGGCGCCGCCCCCGCCTGCCTGGCCCCGGGCCGGCATGCCGTGCGCCCCGGCGAGCGCCGCGATTGCGAGGACTTGCTCGATGCGGTGCAGGCGCAGTTCGGCCCCGTGGACGCCATCTACCACCTGTGGGCCATGGATGCGGCCGCCCCTGCGCCGCTGGAGCGCGGCTTTCACAGCGTGCTGGCGCTGGCGCAGGCGCTGGAGGCCCGTGCGCACGGTGCTGGAGGCCCGCGCACACGGCGGCTGCTGCTGGTGGCCGCAGGCGGTTCGGAAGATGTGACCGGGCTGGAAGCGCTGAACCCCGAGATGGCCGCCGTCTTTCCGCTGTGCAAGGCGATAGGGCAGGAATGCCCGTCCATCGACTGCCGTTTCGTCGATGTGGTGCAGGCGGGTTCGCCCGCAATGCAGGCCCGGCTGGCGCGCCAGCTGCTGGACGAAGCCCGCGCGCCGCATGGGCTGCGCGCGGCCGACACGGCCATCGCCCTGCGCGGTGCCCACCGCTGGCGCAAGACCTACGAGCCCCTGCAATGGCAGGACGCCGCGGCGCCGCGCCTGCGCAGGCAGGGCGTGTACCTGATCACGGGCGGCCTGGGCGGCGTGGGCCTGGCGCTGGCCCGGCATCTGGCCGCGCACTGGCAGGCCCGCCTGGTGCTGGTGGGCCGCACGGCGCTGCCTGCGCGCAGCCAATGGGAGGCGCTGGCCGCCGATGACGGGCAGCCGCGCACCCTGCGCCAGCAACTGCTGCAGCTGCTGGCCCTGGAGGCCGAGGGCGCCCAGGTGCTGACCCTGGCGGCCGATGTGGCCGACGCCGCGCAGATGCAGGCGGCGCTGGCGCAGGCGCACCAGCGCTTTGGCGCGCTGCATGGCGTGGTCCATGCCGCAGGCCATGCCGACAGCGGCATGCTGGCCACCCGCACGCGGGACAGCGTGGAGCGCACGTTCGCCCCCAAGCTGCGCGGCACCCGGCTGCTGCTGGACCTGCTGGACCTGCTGGGCAAGCAGGGCACGCAGGGCACGCAGGGCACGCAGGGCACGCAGGACATGCAGGACATGCAGGACATGCAGGCGCCGGACTTCGTGCTGCTGTGCTCGTCCATCTCCAGCCTCACCGCAGGCCTGGGCAAGAGCGACTACGCCGCCGCAAATGCCTGCATGGATGCACTGGCGGCACTGGCCAGCCGCCAGCGCGCCTGGCCCGTCATCTCCGTGGACTGGGACGCCTGGCGTGACCTGGGCATGGCCGCCGGCATGCGCATTCCCGAGGGCATAGGCTGGAGCGGCGCAGAAGCGGCAGCGGTGTTCGAGCGCATCGTCAACGGCGATGTGCCGCACCAGGTGGTCATCTCCACCACCGACCTGCAGCAGCGCCTGGGCGAGATCGATGCCGGGCTGGTGGATGCGCTGGCAGAACCTGCCGCCGAAGCCTTTGCCGAACCTGCCAACGGATCGCATGCCCGTGGCGGCCATCCGCGCCCGGCGCTGCAGACCGCCTACGTTGCGGCCGAAGGCGAACTGCAGCAGGCCCTGGCCGCGCTGTGGACCGACATGCTGGGCATTGCCCCGGTGGGCGTGCACGACAACCTGTTCGAGCTGGGCGGCGACTCGCTGCTGGCCCTGCAGATCCTGGGCCGCGTGAAAAAGCGCTTTGGTGTCGAGCTGCACCCTGCCGCCTTCTTCAAGGCCCCCACCGTCGGCGAGCTGGCCGTGCTGGTGGAGACCCGGCTGATCGAGGAGATCGAGGCCACCGTTACCGATGAAGGCGATGCCCTTGCCGCCTTCGCATCTGCGTGAGAAGACCACCATGTCCCTGAACGATCTCGATTCCCGCAAGTCCCGCCTGTCCGATGCGCAGCGTGCCGCACTGGCCCTGAGGATCGGGGGTGCATCTGCTGCATCAGGCGCAGGTGGCCTGCCGGAAGGCGACACCCGCAACACGGCCCACACCATCACCCGCTGCGACCGCACGCTGGCCATTGCCCTGTCCCCCGCGCAGCGCAGCCTCTGGCTCACCTGGCGGCTGGAGCCCGCCAGCCCCGCCTACAACATGGTGGGATCGCTGTCGCTCAAGGGGCCGCTGGATGCGCTGGCGCTGGAGCAGGCGCTGCAGGCCCTGGCCGAGCGCCACGAGATCCTGCGCACCTGCTATCCGGCCGGCGAGGACGGCGAGCCCCGGCAGTCCATCCAGCCCGCCGCGCCCGTGCCCCTGCGCCATGTCGATCTGGGCGCATGGGCGGACGGCGATCCGCAGGCCGAGGCGCAGCGCCAGGTGCTGCTGCTGGCCCGCCAGCCCTTTGCGCTGGACACGGAAACGCCATTGCGCGCCGTCCTGTGCCGGCTGGGCACGCAGGAGCATGTGCTGGGCCTGTCGCTGCACCACATTGCGGGCGATGGCTGGTCCAACGGCATCGTGGTCGAGGAGCTGTTCCACCTCTACGAGGCCCTGCGCACGCAGCAGCCATCGCGCCTGCCGGCCATGGCCCTGCAGTTCGCCGACTACGCCGTCTGGCAGCGCCGCTGGTTCGAGGCCGGTGAGCGCGAGCGGCAGTTGGACTACTGGCGCGCCCGGCTGGGCACCGAGCATGAGGCCCTGGCCCTGCCGATGAAGCAGGCCAGGGCGGCCGCGCAGGAGGCACAGGAGCAGCGCCTGGAGTTCACGCTCCCCGCCGCACTGGCCACCCGCGTGCGTGCCCTGGGCCGCGCGCATGGCGCCTCGCTGTTCATGGTGATGCTGGCCCTGCTCAAGCTGGTGCTGTACCGCTTCAGCGGCACGCGCGAGCTGCGCGTGGGCACGCCCGTGGCCAACCGCCAGAAGGCCGAGACGCATGGGCTGATCGGCTACTTCCTGAACCTGCTGGTGCTGCGCACGCACATCGATCCCGCGCAGGACTTCGGCGCGCTGCTGGCGCAGGTGCGCGAGGCGGTGCTGGGCGCGCAGGCCCACCAGGACCTGCCGTTCCACCTGCTGGTCGAGGCGCTGCAGCCGGCCCGCCAGCCGGGCGTTCACCCGCTGTTCCAGGTCAAGTGCACCCAGCAGGAAGATGCCTCGGCCGCGCGCCACATCGCAGGCCTGGAGATCGCCATGCAGGCCGTCTCCAGCGGCCAGGCGCATTTCGACCTGAGCCTGGACTTCACCGACCGGCAGGACGGCATCGACTGCGTGCTGATCTATGCCGATGCCCTGTTCGACGAGGCCGTGGTGCGCGACATGGCCGCCGCATTCCAGGACCTTGCGCTGCAGGTCACCGGCGCAATCAGCGACAGGCAGCCCAGGCTCGGCGAGCTGTCGCTGCCAGGCCGCGTGTCGGAGTCTGCAGGCCCGGTGCAGGCCTTTGGCGCCGACAGCGTGCTGCAGCTCTGGTCGCGCGCCGTGCAGGCCCATCCCGATGGCACGGCGGTCAGGGACGCAGGCTCGGCCCTGGACTACGCGCAGCTGGACCGGCAGTCCGACCAGCTGGCCCGGGCCCTGGTGGCGCGCGGCGTGGGGGCCGATGTGCGCGTGGCCCTGCATGTCGAGCGCAGCTGCGCCTTTGTGCTGGGCCTGCTCGCCGTGCTCAAGGCCGGTGGCACCTATGTGCCCCTGGACCCCGGCCTGCCGGCGCAGCGGCTGGCCTGGCAGCTGCGCGACAGCGGCGCGGTGCTGATGCTCTGCCAGCAGGCGCCCGCCTGGGACGCGGGCGTTCCCCTGTTGGGCCTGGACCTGAATGCCTGCCAGGAGCCGTGCATTGCGGGGGAGGCGCCGCCGGCCGCGCCGCCGCATTCCGCACAGGGCGCCTATGTGATCTACACCTCGGGCTCGACCGGGCAGCCCAAGGGCGTGGTCGTCAGCCACGGGGCGCTGGCCCACTATGTGCAGGCCGTGCTGCAGCGGCTGGACCTGCCCGAGGCGGCGCGCAGCATGGCCATGGTCTCGACCGTGGCGGCGGACCTGGGGCACACCGTGCTGTTCGGCGCGCTGTGCTCGGGGCGCGCGCTGCATCTGATGGCGCCCGAACTGGCCTTCGACCCCGACGGCTTCGCGCGCTACATGGCAGAGCACCGCGTGGACGTGCTCAAGATCGTGCCCAGCCATCTGCAGGGGCTGCTGAATGCCGGCATGCCCGCTGACGTGCTGCCCGCCAGCCGCCTGGTGCTGGGCGGCGAGGCCACGCGCTGGCCGCTGGTGGACCGCATTGCCATGCTCAGGCCCGGCTGCCGCGTGCTTAACCATTACGGCCCCACCGAAACCACGGTGGGCATCCTCACCCAGGAGGCGGGCGAGGCGCTGCGCGGCGGCGAAAGCCTGCCCGTGGGCAGGCCGCTGGCAGGCAGCCGCACCCTGGTGCTGGATGCCGACCTGCAGCCCGTGCCCCTGGGCGCCAGTGGCGAGCTGTACCTGGGCGGGGCCGGTCTGGCGCGCGGCTACCAGGCCCGGCCCGGGCAGACGGCAGAGCGCTTCGTGGCCAGCCCGTTCCGGCCGGGCGAGCGCCTGTACCGCACGGGCGACCGCGTGACCATGCTGGCCGATGGCAGCCTGCAGTTCCTCGGCCGCATGGACGACCAGGTGAAGGTGCGCGGCTACCGCGTGGAGCTGCGCGAGGTGGCGCTGGCGCTGCAGGCCGTGCCCGGCGTGGCCCAGGCCGAAGTCGTGGCGCGGCTGGACGGGAATGGGGATGGGGATGGGGACGGGCGCATGCAGCTGCATGCCTATGCCGTGCCCCAGGCCGGCGTGCCCGCCGACAGGCCGGGGTGGGCCGCCGCGCTGGCGCAGGCGCTGCCCGAGTACATGGTGCCCGCCAGCATCACCGTGCTGGAGTGCATGCCCCTGACGGCCAACGGCAAGATCGACCGCAAGGCCCTGCCCGTGCCGGAGCAGGCGGCCGCCGATCTTTTCGAGGCGCCCCAAGGCGAGGCCGAGCAGGCGCTGGCCGCCGTCTGGGCCGACCTCTTCGGCCTGGAGCGCGCGGGCCGGCATGACGACTTCTTCGCGCTGGGCGGGGACTCCATCCTCGCGCTCAAGCTGGTGGCGCGCGCCCGCAAGCGCGGCGTCAAGCTCACGCCCAAGCAGCTGTTCACGGGCAAGACGCCAGCGGGTGTGGCACGGCTGGTGGAGGGGCCGGTTGCCGGCGCCGAGCAGACCGAAGGCACGGCGCCCCTGCCCAGGGCCGACCGCAGTGGCCCGCTGCCGCTGTCCTTTGCGCAATTGCGCCAGTGGTTCCTGTGGCAGATGGACCCGGCCGGTACGGCCTATCACATCAGCGGCGCGCTGCGTCTGCTGGGCACGCTCGATGTGCTGGCGCTGCAGCAAAGCTTCGACGCGCTGGTGGCGCGCCACGAGTCTCTGCGCACGGTGTTCCGCATGGGCGGGGACGGGCAGGTGGTGCAGGTGATCGCCGCACAGGGCCGTGTGCGGGTCGCGCAAACGGATCTTTCCGAACTCCCCGCTGCGCAGCGCCAGGAGCAACTGCACCAGGCGGCGGCCGCCGTGCACCGCCAGCCCTTCGACCTGCAGGCCGGGGCGCTGCTGCGCGTGGGCCTGATCCGGGAGTCGGCCGAGGCGCATCTGCTGGTCGTGGCCATGCACCACATCGTCTCCGACGGCTGGTCCATGCAGATCATCGTGGATGAATTCGTGCAGCAGTACCGCGCACGGTGCCAGGGACAGGTGCCGCAGGCCGCCCCCCTGCCGCTGCAGTACGCCGACTACGCGGTCTGGCAGCGCCAGTGGCTGGAGGCCGGCGAGCGGCAGCGGCAACTGGCCTACTGGCGCGCCCAGCTGGGCGACACGCACCCCGTGCTGCAACTGCCCACGGACCACCCGCGCCGGCCTGGCGCGGACCATGTGGCCGCCAGCCATGGCCTGCAGCTGCCGGCCGAACTGGTCGGCAGCCTGCGCCGCCGCGCCCAGGCGCAGGACGCAACGCTGTTCGTGCTGCTGCTGGCGGGCCTGCAGGCCGTGCTGCACCGCTACACGGGCCAGGAAGACATTCGCGTGGGCGTGCCCATTGCCAACCGCCACCGGGTGGAAACGCAGGGCACGGTGGGCTTTTTCGTGAACACCCAGGTTCTGCGCGCCACGCTGGACGGGCGCATGGGCCTGGCGCAACTGCTGGACCAGGCCCGGCAGGCCGCCCAGGGCGCGCAGGCCCACCAGGACCTGCCCTTCGAGCAACTGGTCGAGGCGCTGCAGCCCGAACGCAACGCCGGCACCCAGCCGCTGTTCCAGGTGCTGTTCAACCACCAGCGCCAGGACCGCAGCGCGCTGCAGCAACTGCCTGGGCTGGAGCTGCAGGAATATGCGCTGCAGGGCCAGGGCGCCCAGTTCGAGCTGACCGTGGACACCACCGACGATGCGCAGGGCCGCCTGCACCTGCGCCTGACCTATGCCCGCGAATTGTTCGAGGCCGCCACCATCGGCGCGCTGGCCGGCCACTATGTGGCCATGCTGCAGGCGCTGGCCGATGATCCGGCCCGCAAGGTGGGCGAGGTCGCCTTGCTGGGCGCGGCCGAACTGCACAGGCAGCAGGCATGGGGCCGCACCGCTGCCCTGCCTGCCGGCCGGCCGGCCGCAGCGCAGACGCTGCATGGCCGCTTCGCCAGCCAGGCATTGGCGCGGGCCGGGGCGCAGGCGCTGTCCTTCGAGCACCACGTTCTCGGCTACGCCGAACTCGACGCCCGGGCCAACCGCCTGGCCCACCGCCTGATCGCCCTGGGCGTGCGGCCGGAGACGCGCGTGGGCATTGCCATGCAGCGCTCGGTGGAGATGGTGGTCGGCCTGCTGGCCATCCTCAAGGCCGGTGGCGCCTATGTGCCGCTGGACCCGGATTACCCGGCGGACCGGCTGGCGCACATGGTGGCCGACAGCGGGATCTCTCTGGTGCTGACGCAGGCTGCGCTGCGCGAGCGCATTCCCGGCGCTGCTGCGCTGCAGGTGCTGGAGATCGACATGCTGGACCTGTCGGGCGAACCCGATACCGATCCGCAGGTTGAAGTCTCGGCCGACAGTCTGGCCTATGTGATCTACACCTCGGGCTCCACGGGCCGTCCCAAGGGCGCGCAACTGAGCCACCGCAACGTGGCACGGCTGCTGGATGCCACCGATGCCTGGTTCGGTTTCGGGCCTGACGATGTCTGGACCCTGTTCCACTCCTATGCCTTCGACTTCTCGGTCTGGGAGATCTTTGGCGCCCTGTGCACGGGTGGCCGGCTCGTGGTGGTGCCGTACTGGGTCAGCCGCTCGCCCCAGGACTTCCTGGCTTTGCTGCGTGCCGAGCGCGTAACGGTTCTCAATCAAACGCCTTCGGCCTTCGGGCAACTGGTCCATGCCGTGGAGCAGGATGAAGAAGGCGGCGCTGGCCTGTCCCTGCGCCAGGTGATCTTTGGCGGCGAGGCGCTGGAGCCCGAGAGCCTGCGGCCCTGGTTTGACCGCTTCGGTGACGAGAGCCCCCAACTCATCAACATGTACGGCATCACCGAGACCACGGTGCATGTGACGTACCGGGAGATCACCAAGACGGATTTGGACGGTGGCCGCAGCCCCGTGGGCGTGGCGATTCCGGACCTGGGCCTGTACGTGCTCGATGGCAGCCTGAACCTGCTGCCGCAGGGCGTGGCGGGAGAGTTGTATGTGGCGGGTGAAGGCCTGGCACGTGGTTACCTGAACCGCGCCGGTCTGAGCGCGGAACGTTTTATCGCCAATCCCTACGCGTCAGCAGGCGAGCGCCTGTACCGCACGGGCGACCTGGTGCGCTGGAGTGCACAGGGCGAGCTTGAATACCTGGGCCGTGCCGACCAGCAGGTCAAGATCCGGGGCTTCCGCATCGAGCTGGGCGAGGTGCAGTCGCAACTGCTGGCCCAGCCTGAAGTGCGTGAGGCGGTGGTGCTGGCCAGGGAGGGGGCGGGCGGTGCCAGACTGATCGCCTATGTGTCGCTGAATGCAGAAATCGCAGAGGGTCTGCTCAAGGACCAGCTGGGCCAGGCGCTGCCCGACTACATGGTGCCCTCGGCCATCGTCGTGCTTGACGCCCTGCCTTTGACGGCCAACGGCAAGGTGGACCGCAAGGCGCTGCCCGAGCCGGAGATGGCGAGTGCGCAGGAATACGAGGCACCGCAAGGTGAACTCGAAGAAACGCTGGCGCAGATCTGGGCCGAGGTGCTGGGCGTGGAGCGCGTGGGCCGGCAGGACGGCTTCTTCGAGCTGGGCGGGCATTCGCTGCTGGCCCTGGGCCTGCTGGAGCGCGTGCGCGCCCAGGGCCTGCGCGTGCAGGTGCGCACGCTGTTCCAGCATCCAAGGCTGGCGGAGTTTGCGCAGGCGGTACTGGAGGAACAGCAGGAGCAGCAGGGTGAGCAGGTGGCCGGCGAGATCGATGTGCCGCCCAACGGCATCCCCGAAGGCTGCACGGCGATCACGCCGGACATGCTGACCCTGGTGGCGCTGGATGAGGAGGAGATTGCACGCATTGCCGCTGCGGTGCCCGGTGGCGCAGCCAACATCCAGGACATCTATCCGCTAGCGCCGCTGCAGGAGGGAATTCTGTTCCACCACCTGCTGCAGTCCGGGGGCGATGTGTTCGTCTCGCCCAACCTGCTGAGCTTCGGGGCGCGCGAGCAGCTGCAATCCTTCGTGCACAGCCTCAACCAGGTGATTGCGCGGCATGACATCCTGCGCACGGCCGTGCTCTGGGAGGGGCTGTCCGAGCCGGTGCAGGTGGTGCTGCGCCAGGCGCCGCTGCAGCTGCAGTGGCCTGATGCGGATGAGGCGCATGGGTCGCATGAGGCACATGAGGCACATGAGGCGCTGGTGCCGCAGATGCTGGAGCAACTGCGCAGCCACGACCTGCGCCTGGACGTGCGGCAGGCGCCGATGATAGGGGCGCGGGCCGCGCACGATGCCGGGCAAGGCCGCTGGCTGCTGCAGCTGCTGAGTCACCACCTGGTGATGGACCGCATCACGCTGGACCTGCTGCTGCAGGAAGTGCTGCGGCTTCAGCAGGGCCGCGTGGCCGAGCTGCCGGTGCCCGTGCCCTTCCGGCGCTTTGTGGCGCAGGCGCGCCAGGGCGTGGCGGCCGAGGCGCACGAGCGGTTCTTCCTCCGCATGCTGGCCGATGTGCAGGAGCCCACGGCCGCCTTCGGCCTGCTGGACGTGCAAGGCGATGGCCGTGGCATGGAGGAGGCCCGCCTGCGGTTGGACGCCCCACTGGCCCAGGGCATGCGCCGCCAGGCGCGTGCGCATGGGGTCAGCCCCGCCGCGCTCTGCCACCTGGCCTGGGCGCTGGTGCTGGCCCGCACCAGCGGCAGGCAGGAGCCGGTCTTCGGCACCGTGCTGATGGGCCGCATGGACGGCGGCGCCGGTGCGCAGCAGGCGCTGGGCATGTTCATCAACACCTTGCCGCTGCGCCTGCCGCTGGGCGAAGGCAGCGTGCTCCAGGGCCTGCGCAGCACGGCGGCTGCGCTTGCGGCGCTGCTGCAGCACGAGCATGCCAGCCTGTCGCTGGCCCAGCGCTGCAGCGGCCTGCCTGCGGGAACACCGCTGTTCAGCGCATTGCTGAACTACCGGCATGGCGCGGCAGAGGGCGCTGCGCAAGAGCTGGCCCGGGCCGGCGTGCAGGTGCTGGGCCGCCCCGAGCGTAGCAACTATCCCGTGGGCATGGCCGTGGATGACGACGGCCAGGGCTTTGTGCTCGTCGCCCAGGTGGTTCGCAGCGTGGGGGCCGGGCGCGTCTGCGCCTACATGCAGCAGGCCCTGCAGGCGCTGGTGCAGGTGCTGCAGCAGCAGCCCGGCCGCGACCTGCGCACGCTGGACGTGGTACCCCCGGCCGAGCGCCAGGCGCTGCTGGCGCAGGCCGGCAACCCCCGGTCCTGGCCGCAGGCCTTGCCGGTGCACCGCATGTTCGAGGCGCAGGCAAGGCAGCGGCCCCAGGCCCCGGCGCTGGCCGCGGACGGGCAGGTGTTCAGCTACGGCGATCTGGACCGGCGGGCCAGCCGCCTGGCGCAGGCCCTGATCGCCCAGGGGCTGCGGCCCGGGCAGCGCGCGGGCCTGGTGGCCGAGCGCGGGGCAGCCATGGTGGCCGGCCTGCTGGCCATCCTCAAGGCGGGCGCCGCCTACGTGCCCGTCGATCCGGCCCTGCCCGATGAACGCATGCAGTACATGCTGCAGGACAGCGAGGCCTGCCTGGTGCTGGCCTCGGGCCTGGCGCCGGGCCGGCTGGCCTTGCTCGCCGCCAGCGTGCCGAAGGTGCTGGAGCTGGAGGAACTGGAGGCGCTGGAGGTACTGGAGGCAAGGGAGCCAGGGCCGCAGGCAGGCACGGAACGCGCGCCCCGCGTCGAGGTGCATGGCGACCAGGCCGCCTATGTGATCTACACCTCGGGCTCCACCGGGCGGCCCAAGGGCGTGGTGGTGCGGCATGCGGCCTTCTCCAACTTCCTGCAGTCCATGGCGGCACAGCCGGGCCTGCAGGCGCAGGACGTGGTGCTGGCCACGACCTCCGTGTCCTTCGACATTGCGGGCCTGGAGATTTTCCTGCCCCTGGCCGTGGGCGCGCAGCTGGTGGTGGCCGGGCGCGAGCAGGTGCGCGACGCGGCCGCGCTGGCGGCGCTGCTGGAGCGCAGCCGCGCCAGCGTGATGCAGGCCACGCCCTCGGGCTGGCGCCTGCTGCTGGTCGGTGGCTGGAAGGCGGCACGGCCCCTGAAGGCGCTGTGCGGCGGCGAGGCGCTTGCGCCGGACCTGATCGCCCTGCTGCGCGCGGCGGGCGTGGACCTCTGGAACCTCTACGGCCCGACCGAGACCACGATCTGGTCCAGCCTGCAGCAGGTGCAGGGCGATGCCGCCACCCTGGGGCAGGCCATCGCGGCCACCCGGCTGCTGGTGCTTGACGAAGGACTGCGCTGCGTGCCGCAAGGCGTGGCCGGGGAGCTGTTCATTGGTGGCCAGGGCCTGGCGCGCGGCTACTGGCAGCGGCCGGGCCTGAGCGCAGAGCGTTTTGTGGCCGATCCTTTCGCGGGACCGGGCGCGGCTGGCGAACGCCTGTACCGCACCGGCGACCTGGTGCGCCGCAATGCCGATGGCGCGCTCGAATACCTGGGGCGGCTGGACCACCAGGTCAAGATCCGCGGCCACCGCATCGAGCTGGGCGAGGTGGAGGCCGCACTGCTGGCCCAGCCCGAGGTGCGCGAGGCCGTGGTCACGGCAGCGGGGTCCGGCAGCGATACGCGCCTTGTGGCGCACGTATCGCTACATGGGTCGCTACATGCATCGCTAGATGCGTCGCTGCATGCACCGCTGCATGCAGGTCCGCCCCTGGACGCTGCGGCACTGCGCGCAAGACTGGCCAGCGGCCTGCCCGACTACATGCTGCCGTCCGCCATCGTGGTGCTGGACACGCTGCCGTTGAACAACAGCGGCAAGGTGGACCGTGCCGCGCTGCCTGCGGCGCAGGCACCGGCCGGCCAGTCCTACGAGGCGCCTTCGGGGCAGGCCGAGGAAATGCTGGCCGGGCTCTGGTCCGAGCTGCTGGGCGGTGGCCGCGTGGACCGCCGCGACAGCTTCTTCGAGCGCGGCGGGCACTCGCTCAAGGTGGTGCAACTGCTGGCGCGGCTGCAGGGGGCAGGCGCTGCGGGGCTGACCGCCCAGGACATTTTCCGCACCCCGGTGCTGCAGGACATGGCGGGCCTGGTGCGCCTGCCAGCCCATGGCAGCGCGGATGCTGCGGGTGCAACAGGCACGACAGGCGCGGATGCGCAGGCGCTCGATGCGCTGGATTCCTTTCTCGAAACTCTGGGAGATATCTGATGGACCGTGGCCGCCTGCGCCAAATCGCCGAGCGCTTTGCAAGCCTGAGCCCTGCCCAGCGCACGCTGGCACTGCAAAAGATCCGGGCCGAGGGACTGGATCTCTCGCATTTCCCCATCCCGGTGCGCGCACCATCGTCCGACCAGACCGAAGCCCTGTCCCATGCGCAGCTGCGCCAGTGGTTCCTGTGGAAGCTGGACCCGCAAAGCTCGGCCTACCACATCGCCCAGGCCTCGTGGATGCATGGCGAGCTGGATCTGGCGGCCTTGCGGCAGGCGTTCGACGTGCTGCTGGAGCGCCACGGCGGACTGCGCACGGTGTTCGAGGAAAGCCCCGACGGCCTGGCGCGGCAGCGCATCGTGCCGCAGCTGGCCCTGGCCCTGGAGCTGCCGCTGATCGACCTCACCCCCCAGCCTGCCGCACAGCGGCGCGAACGGGCCCTGGCCGAAGCCGAGCGCCTGTGCCTCACGCCCTTTGACCTGACCCGGGGACCGCTGCTGCGCGTGGCCGCCGTCCGCCTGGACAGCCGCCAGCACCTGCTGATAGTGGTGATGCACCACATCATCTCCGACGGCCGCTCCATGCAGATCCTGCTGGAGGAGTTCGCCGGCCTGTACGCGGGACTGGTGCAGCAGCGCCCGACCCGCCTGCCGCCGCTGCCCATCGCCTACACCGACTACGCCGCCTGGCAGCGCGACTGGCTGGAGGCCGGGGAAAGGCAGCGCCTGCTGGACTACTGGCTGCCCGAACTGGCCGGGGGTCAGGACCTGCATCTGGAGCTGCCCGCCGACCATGCCCGCGCGCCGGGCGCCGAGACCCGCTGGCATGCCGCCTGGCACCGTCTCGATCTGCCCGCCAGCCTGGTGGCCGGACTGGAGCAGCGCGCCCGCGAGCAGGGCACCTCCCTCTTCGTGGCGCTGCTGGCCGGGTTCCAGGCCTTGCTGCATCGCTATACCGCCGAGACCGATATCCGCGTGGGCGTGCCCGTGGCCAACCGCAACCAGCCCGAGGCCCAGCCGCTGGTCGGCTTCTTCGTCAACACGCTGGTGATGCGTGGCCGGCTCGATCCCCGCATGCGCCTGCACGAGCTGCTGGCCCAGCTGGCCGAGCGGGTCCGCCTGGGCCTGGCCCACCAGGACCTGCCCTACGAGCAACTGGTCGAGGCGCTGCAGCCGCGGCGCAGCCTGGACGGCAGCTCGCTGTTCCAGGTGATGCTGAACTACCAGCACGAAGAGGCGGCCGGCCTGGCGGGCCTGGAGATCCAGAAGCTGGAGTTGGATGGCCTGGCCGCCCAGTTCGAGCTGACCCTGCACGCCAGCCGCCGCGCCAACGGCAGCCTGCAACTGGGCTTTGCCTATGCGCGCGAGCGCTTCGAGCCGGCCACGGTGCAGCGCATGGGCGCGCATCTGTCGCTGCTGCTGCAGGCGCTGGCGCATGCGCCGCAGTGCGCGCTGGACCAGGTGCAACTGCTGCCCGGCGATGAGCAGGCGCAGCTTCTGTACCGCAGCGCGCGCCGCAGTACCCGCAATGGGCCTGCCCTCAACCCTGCGCAGCCCGCCTGCCTGCACCAGCGCTTTGCGGCAAGCGCGCAGCAACGGCCGGATGCGATGGCGTTGACATGCGAGTCCGCACAGCTGAACTACGCCGAACTCGACGCCCAGGCCAACCGCCTGGCCCACCGCCTCATCGCCCTGGGCGTGCGACCGGAGACACGCGTGGGCATTGCCATGCAGCGCTCGGTGGAAATGGTGGTGGGCCTGCTGGCCATCCTCAAGGCCGGTGGCGCCTATGTGCCGCTGGACCCGGATTACCCTGCCGACCGGCTGGCGCACATGGTGGCCGACAGCGGGATCTCTCTGGTGCTGACGCAGGCTGCGGTGCGCGAGCGCATTCCCGGCGCTGCTGCGCTGCAGGTGCTGGAGATCGATACGCTGGACCTGTCGGGCGAACCCGATACCGATCCGCAGGTTGAAGTCTCGGCCGACAGCCTGGCCTATGTGATCTACACCTCGGGCTCCACGGGCCGTCCCAAAGGCGCGCAACTGAGCCACCGCAACGTGGCACGGCTGCTGGATGCCACCGAGGCCTGGTTCGGCTTCGGGCCTGACGACGTCTGGACCCTGTTCCATTCCTATGCCTTCGACTTCTCGGTCTGGGAGATCTTTGGCGCCCTGTGCACGGGGGGCCGGCTGGTGGTGGTGCCGTACTGGGTCAGCCGCTCGCCCCAGGACTTCCTGGCTTTGCTGCGTGCCGAGCGCGTAACGGTTCTCAATCAAACACCTTCGGCCTTCGGGCAACTGGTTCATGCCGTGGAGCAGGATGAAGAAGGCAGTGCTGGCCTGTCCCTGCGCCAGGTGATCTTTGGCGG
This sequence comes from Delftia sp. Lp-1, assembly GCF_020523835.1. Lineage (NCBI taxonomy): Bacteria > Pseudomonadati > Pseudomonadota > Betaproteobacteria > Burkholderiales > Comamonadaceae > Delftia > Delftia sp. Lp-1. The sequence goes on from NZ_JAJALJ010000001.1 coordinate 1,520,649, forward strand.
CGAGGCGCTGGAGCCCGAGAGCCTGCGGCCCTGGTTCGACCGCTTCGGTGACCAGAGCCCCCAACTCATCAACATGTACGGCATCACCGAGACCACGGTGCATGTGACGTACCGGCAGATCACCGAGGCGGATCTGGATGGCGGCCGCAGCCCGGTGGGAGTGGCGATAACCGACCTGGGCCTGTACGTGCTCGATGGCAGCCTGAACCTGCTGCCTCAGGGCGTGGCGGGAGAGTTGTATGTGGCGGGCGAGGGCCTTGCACGCGGCTATCTCAACAGGCAAGGACTGACGGCAGAGCGTTTCATTGCCAACCCGTTCAGCGAGACAGGCGAGCGCCTGTACCGCACGGGCGATCTGGTGCGCTGGAACGCCCAGGGCGAACTCGAATACCTGGGCCGTGCCGACCAGCAGGTCAAGATCCGGGGCTTCCGCATCGAGCTGGGCGAGGTGCAGTCGCAGCTGCTGGCCCAGCCTGAAGTGCGCGAGGCGGTGGTGCTGGCCAAGGAGGGGGCGGGCGGCGCCAGACTGATCGCCTATGTGTCGCTGAATGCAGAAATCGCAGAGGGTCTGCTCAAGGGACGACTGGGCGAGGTGCTGCCCGACTACATGGTGCCTTCGGCCATCGTCGTGCTCGATGCCCTGCCTTTGACGGCCAACGGCAAGGTGGACCGCAAGGCCCTGCCCGAGCCGGAGATGGCGAGTGCGCAGGAATACGAGGCACCGCAGGGCGAGTTGGAAGAAACGCTGGCGAAGATCTGGGCCGAGGTGCTGGGCGTGGATCGCGTGGGCCGGCAGGACGGCTTCTTTGAACTGGGCGGGCATTCGCTGCTCGCCCTGGGCCTGCTGGAGCGCGTGCGCGCCCAGGGCCTGCGCGTGCAGGTGCGCACGCTGTTCCAGCACCCGAGGCTGGCGGAGTTTGCGCAGGCGGTGCTGCAGGAGCAGCAGGGTGAGCAAGGGGAGCAGGGGGCCGGCGAGATCGATGTGCCGCCCAACGGCATCCCCGAAGGCTGCACGGCGATCACGCCGGACATGCTGACCCTGGTGGCGCTGGATGAGGAGGAGATTGCACGCATTGCCGCTGCGGTGCCCGGTGGCGCGGCCAACATCCAGGACATCTATCCGCTGGCGCCGCTGCAGGAGGGGATTTTGTTCCACCACCTGCTGCAGTCCGAGGGCGATGCCTATGTCACCTCGCACACGCTGTGCTTCGACTCGCGCGAGCGGTTGCAGCGGTTTGCCGAGAGCTTTGACCAGGTGGTCGCGCGGCATGACATCCTGCGCACGGCCGTGTTCTGGGAGGGCCTGGCGACGCCCGTGCAGGTCGTCTGCCGGCAGGCCCGCCTGCCGCTGTCCTGGCTGGAGGAGGGCGGCACGGCGGCATCATCGCAGGACGCGCAGGACGCGCAGGACGCGCAGGACGCGCTGGCCCGGCTGGCCGCCTGCGCACAGGGCTACCGCATCGACCTGCGCAAGGCGCCGCTGATCCACCTGGTGGCAGCGCACGACGCGCCGGGCCAGCGCTGGCTGCTGCAGATCCTGGCCCACCACATGGTGGACGACAACACCACGCTCAAGCAGGTGATCGGCGAGATCGCGCTGATCCAGCAGGGCCGCTCCAGCGCGCTGCCTCGGCCGCTGCCGTTCCGCCGGTTTGTGGCCCAGGCGCGCTCGGGCGAGGGCACGGCCGGGCATGAGGCGTTCTTTCGCGCCATGCTGGGCGATGTGCAGGAGCCCACGGCGCCATTCGGGCTGCTGGATGTCCAGGGCGACGGAGCGCGCACGAACGAGGTCCGGCAGGTGCTTGACGGCGGCCTTGCCGCCCGGTTGCGGCAGCAGTCCCGACGCCACGGCGTCAGCGCCGCCGCGCTGTTCCACCTGGCCTGGGCCCTGGTGCTGGCCAGGACCAGCGGCAGGGACGACGTGGTGTTCGGCACCGTGCTGTTCGGCCGCATGCAGGCGCAGCAGGGCGCGGCCCGCGCGCTGGGCATGTTCATCAATACGCTGCCGCTGCGCGTTCGCCTGGCCGGTTGTGGCGTGGCCCAGGCCCTGCGCCAGACCCAGTCCGCGCTGACGGACCTGCTGCACCACGAGCATGCCAGCCTGTCGATGGCCCAGTCCTGCAGCGGCCTGGCCGGCGGGGCGCCGCTGTTCACGGCCCTGCTCAACTACCGGCACACGGCGCTGCAGGACGCGGACGCTGGCGATGCCTGGACCGGCGTGCAGATACTGCAAAGCCACGAGCGCACCAACTTCCCGTTCGGCCTGTCGGTCAACGACACGGGCGAGGGCTTCACGTTGATTGCGCATGTGATCGATGCGGTGAATGCCCACAGCATGTGCGGCTACATGCACGAGGCGCTGGACGGCCTGGCCGATGCCCTGGCGCGCGACCCCGGCCAGCCCGTGACCGCGATTGCGGTGCTGCCCGCGCATGAACGGGACAGGCTGCTGCAGTGGAGCCTCAATGGCAAGTCCCATCCCGAGGCCCTGCCCGTGCACCGGGAATTCGAGGCCCGCGTGCGGGAGCAGCCCGATGCCGTCTGCCTGGTCCATGGCGACGAGGCGCTGACCTCGGCCCGGCTCAACGCCCGTGCCAACCGGCTGGCCCACCGGCTGATGGCCCTGGGCGTGGGGCCGGACGTGCGCGTGGGCGTTGCGCTGGAGCGCTCGGTGGACATGGTGGCGGGACTGCTGGCGGTGCTCAAGGCCGGTGGCACCTACGTGCCGCTGGACATGGAGTACCCGGTGGATCGCCTGGCCTACATTGCCCAGGACAGCGGCATTGCCCTGCTGCTGACCGAGCGCAAGGCACGCGAGCGCCTGCCGTTCGCGCAGGCGCTGAACGTGGTCGAGCTCGACGGCCTGGACCTGGACGCGGGGCCTGACCACAATCCCGGCGTGGCGGTCCATGGCGACCATCTGGCCTATGTGATCTATACATCGGGCTCCACCGGCCGGCCCAAGGGGGCGGCCAACCGGCATGCCGCGCTGTCCAATTGCATGGCCTGGATGCAGGACCACTACCGGCTCACGCGGGCCGACGCGGTGCTGCACAAGGCGGCCTTCGGCTTCGATGTCTCGGCCTGGGAAATCTTCTGGCCGCTGACGGCGGGCGTGCGCCTGGTGGTGGCCCGGCCCGGCGACCATCGCGATCCCGAGCGCATCGTCGCGCTGATCCGCCGCCACCAGATCACCACGCTGAACTTCGTGCCGGCCATGCTGCAGGCGTTTCTGGCCCATGAAGGCATCGAGGAGGAGACCCGCCTGCGCTACGTGATCTGCGGCGGCGAGGCCATGCCGGCCGAGACACAGCGCGAGGCCCTGCGCCGCCTGCACGGCGTCAGCCTGCAAAACCTCTACGGCCCGACCGAGGCCGCCATCCACGTGACGCACTGGACCTGCCGCGACGATGGCCGCAGCCCGGTCCCCATCGGCCGCCCCGTCAGCGCGACCAAGGCCCTGGTGTTGGGCCAGGATCTGGGACTGGTTCCCGCAGGCGTGGCCGGCGAACTCTATCTGGGCGGGCAGGCGCTGGCGCAGGGCTACCTGGGCCGGCCCGGCCTGAGCGCCGAGCGCTTCGTCGCCGACCCGTTCGACCAGGGCGGCGGCCGCCTGTACCGCACGGGCGACCTGGTGCGCTGGAACGACGAAGGCCAGCTGGAGTACCTGGGGCGCCTGGACCACCAGGTGAAGATCCGGGGCTTTCGCATCGAGCTGGGCGAGATCGAGGCCCGGCTGCTGGCCCAGCCCCAGGTGCGGGAGTCCGTGGTCGTGGCCCGCAAGGGCCCGGCGGGCATGCACCTGGCGGCCTATGTCTCGGCGCATGAGGGGCATCAGGTCACGGCGGCCGAACTGCGCGAGCGCCTGGCCCTTGAACTGCCGGACTACATGGTGCCGGCCGCCATCATGGTGCTGGACCGCCTTCCCCTGAATGCCAACGGCAAGGTGGACAGAGCCGCCTTGCCCGAGCCTGAACTGCTGGCCAGCCTGCACTACGAGGCGCCCGTGGGCGACGGCGAGCAGCGTCTGGCCGCACTCTGGAGCGAGGTGCTGGGCGTGGAGCGCGTGGGGCGCCAGGACCATTTCTTTGAGCTGGGCGGGCACTCGCTGCTGGCCCTGAAGCTGCTGGAGCGCATGCGCGCCCAGGGCTGGGTGACGCAGGTGCGCACGCTGTTCCAGCACCCCCGGCTGGCGGATCTGGCGCTGGCGCTGCGCCGCGAGCAGGGCCTGCCCCGGCATGAGGTGCAGGTGCCGCCCAACGGCATCCCCGAAGGCTGCACGGCCATCACGCCCGCCATGCTGACGCTGGCGGCGCTGGACGCGCAGCAGATCGCGCGGGTCGAGGCCGCCGTGCCCGGTGGCGCGGCCAACATCCAGGACATCTATCCGCTGGCGCCATTGCAGGAAGGCATTCTGTTCCACCACACGCTGCACCAGCAGGGCGACGCCTATGCCACGCCCACGCTGCTGGGCTTCGACACGCGCGAACGGCTGCTGGGCTTTGTGGCCCATCTGAACCGGGTCATCGCACGCCACGACATCCTGCGCACGGCCGTGCTGTGGGAAGGGCTGGCCGAGCCCGTGCAGGTGGTCTGCCGGCAGGCGCAGGTGCTGCTCGACTGGCTGGAGGAGAGCGAAAAGGAGAGCGAAGGGGAGGGTACGGATGTGGCCAGCCGTCTGCAGGCCGTGCTGGACCCACGCGTGCAGCGCATCGATGTGCGCCGCGCGCCCATGATTCGCGCCGTGGCGGCGCAGGATGCGCCCAACGGGCGCTGGCTGCTGCAGCTGCTGACCCACCACCTGGTGCTGGACCACACGACGCTTGAACGCATCGTTGAGGAGATCGCGCTGATGGCCCAGGGCCGCGAGGCGGAGTTGCCCAGGCCCCTGCCTTTCAGGCGCTTCGTGGCCCAGGCCCGCCTGGGCGTGAGCACCCGGGAGCATGAGGACTTCTTCCGCGCCATGCTCGGCGATGTGGATGAGCCCACGGCGCCGTTTGGCCTGCTGGATGTACAGGGGGACGGCAGTGCGGTGCAAGAGGCGAGGCTGGCCTTGGACGAGCCTCTGGCGCGCAGTGTGCGCCGGGCGGCGCAGCGCCATGGGGTGAGTGCGGCCAGCCTGTTCCACCTGGCCTGGGCGCTGGTGCTGGGCAGAACCACGGGCAAGGACGACGTGGTGTTCGGCACCGTGCTCTTTGGCCGCATGCAGGGCGGGGAGGGCGCGCACAGCGCGCTGGGCATGTTCATCAACACGCTGCCGCTGCGCATACGGCTGGGCGGCCGCAGCGTGCAGGACTGCCTGCAAGAGACGCATGCGGGGCTGACAGGGCTGATGCACCACGAGCACGCCACGCTGTCGCTGGCGCAGCGCTGCAGCGCTCTGGCGGGGGGAACGCCGCTGTTCTCGGCCCTGCTCAACTACCGCTACAGCGTGGCGCCGCAGGAGGGGGCCGCAGCGGGCGCGTGGGAAGGCATGACGGCGCTGGGCGGACAGGAGCGCACCAACTACCCCGTGACCGTGTCCATCGACGACCTGGGTGAAGGCTTTGGCATCGTGGCCCAGGCCGATGCTGCTCTGGGGGCTGAACGGCTGTGTGGATACATGGCGGCGGCCGTGGCCTCCCTGGTCCACGCGCTGGAAAGCGAGCCCGGCCTGGAGGCTGCGGCGCTGGACATGCTGGACGGCAAGGAATGGGCGCAGCTGCAGGCCTGGAGCCTGGGCGCCGGAACCGAACCAGGGATGCAGCCCGTGCACCAACTGATGGAGCGCCAGGCCCAGGCACGGCCGGATGCCGTGGCGCTGGTCTTTGGCGATCAGGTGCTGAGCTACGACCAGCTCAACCGCCGCGCCAACCAGCTGGCACACCGGCTGATGGCCCTGGGCGTGAGGCCGGAGACCCGGGTGGGCATCGCCATGGAGCGGTCCATCGAGATGGTGGTGGGCCTGCTGGCCATCATGAAGGCCGGTGGCGCCTATGTGCCCCTGGACCCCGATCACCCGCCCGAACGGCTGGCGCAGATGATCGAAGACGGCGCCGTGCGGCGCCTGCTCACCCACAGCGCGTTGCGCGAGCGCCTGCCCGCAGGCGAGGATCTGCAGTGGCTGGACATCGACCGCATCGATCTGGCCGGTGAATCGCAGCGCAACCCGGTGGTTGCCGTGCATGGGGAGCATCTGGCCTATGTGATCTTCACCTCGGGCTCCACGGGCCGCCCCAAGGGCGCGGCCAACCGGCATGCGGCCCTGCACAACCGGCTGGCCTGGATGCAGCAGGCCCATGCGCTCGATGCCTCGGACGCCGTGCTGCAAAAGACACCGTTCAGCTTCGATGTGTCGGTCTGGGAGTTCTTCTGGCCCCTGATGGTCGGCGCCCGGCTGGTGATGGCCGCGCCTGGCGATCACCGTGACCCCGCAAGGCTGGTGGCGCTGATCACGGGCCATGGCGTCACCACCGTGCACTTCGTGCCTTCCATGCTGCAGGCCTTCGTGGCGCACGCGGGCGTTGCGGCATGCACGGGCCTTAGGCGCATCCTGTGCAGCGGCGAGGCCCTGCCGGCCGAGGCGCAGAACGCCGTCTTCAGGCTCCTGCCCGGAGCCGGTCTCTACAACCTCTATGGCCCGACCGAGGCGGCCATCGACGTCACCCATTGGCGCTGCCGCGACGACGGGCGGCGCCAGGTTCCCATCGGCCAGCCCATCAGCGGCATCCGCACCTATGTGCTGGACTGCGCCATGCGGCCGGCGCCACAGGGCGTGGCCGGCGAGCTGTACCTGGGCGGCATTGGCTTGGCGCGCGGCTATCTGAACCGCCCCGCACTGACGGCCGAGCGCTTTGTGGCCGACCCGCTGGACACGCAGGGCGGCCTGCTGTACCGCACGGGCGACCTGGTGCGCTGGAACGGCGAGGGCCAGATCGAGTACCTGGGCCGCCTGGACCACCAGGTGAAGATCCGCGGCCTGCGCATTGAGCTGGGCGAGATCGAGGCCCATCTGCTGGCCCAGCCCGGCGTGCGCGAGGCCGTGGTGGTCGCGGCTCAAGCCACGTCGGGCGCGGCGGGCGCGCGCCTTGTCGCCTATGTGGCCAGTCCGGACGCCGATGCGGGGCTGGCCGAAACCTTGCGCCAGGCTTTGGCCGGGCGGCTGCCGGACTATATGCAGCCTTCGGCCATCGTCGTGCTGCCTGCGCTTGCGCTCAATGCCAACGGCAAGGTGGACCGCAAGGCCCTGCCGCAGCCCGAATGGGCGCAGCGTGGATACGAGCCGCCGCACAACGGGGTCGAGCAGCAGCTGTCGGCGATATGGGCCGAGCTTCTGGGGCAGGACCGCGTGGGGCGGCGTGACAACTTCTTCGAGCTGGGCGGACACTCGCTGCTGGCCATGGGCATGCTGGAACGCATGCGCGCGCATGGCCTGTCGGCCTCCGTGCGCAGCCTGTTCCAGCATCCGCAACTGGCGGATTTTGCGGCGCAGCTGATGCAGGCGGACGGCGCCGCCCAGGTGCAGGTGCCGCCCAACGGCATCCCCGAAGGCTGCACGGCCATCACGCCCGCCATGCTGACGCTGGTGGCGCTGGACGTGCAGGAGATCGCGCGGGTCGAGGCCGCCGTGCCCGGTGGCGCGGCCAACATCCAGGACATCTATCCGCTGGCGCCATTGCAGGAAGGCATTCTGTTCCACCACACCCTGCACCAGCAGGGCGACGCCTATGCCACGCCCACGCTGCTGGGCTTCGACACGCGCGAGCGGCTGCTGGGCTTTGTGCAGCGGCTCAACCAAGTCATCGCACGCCACGACATCCTGCGCACGGCCGTGCTGTGGGAGGGGTTGGCCGAGCCTGTGCAGGTGGTCTGGCGGCAGGCGCAGGTGCTGGTCGATTGGCTGGAACCTGGTGAAGGTGAAGGCGAGGGCGAAGATGATGTGGCCGCCGCGCTTCAGCAGCGGCTGGACCCGCGCGTGCAGCGCATCGATGTGCGCCGCGCGCCCATGATCCGCGCCGTGGCGGCGCAGGATGCGCGCAACGGGCGCTGGCTGCTGCAGCTGCTGACCCATCACCTGGTGCTGGACCACACGACGCTGGAGCGCATCGTCGAGGAGATTGCGCTGATGACCCAGGGCCGCGAGGCGGAGCTGCCGAGGCCTTTGCCGTTCAGGCGCTTCGTGGCCCAGGCCCGGCTGGGCGTGAGCACCAGCGAGCACGAGGACTTCTTCCGCGCCATGCTCGGCGATGTGGATGAGCCCACGGCGCCGTTTGGCCTGCTGGATGTGCAGGGCGACGGCAGCGCGGTGGAGGAAGCCAGGCTTGCGCTGGATGCACAACTGTCGCGCGAGCTGCGCCGGCAGGCGCAGCGCCATGGGGTGAGTGCAGCCAGCCTGTTCCACCTGGCCTGGGCGCTGGTGCTGGGCAGGACCACGGGCAAGGACGACGTGGTGTTTGGCACCGTGCTCTTTGGCCGCATGCAGGGCGGGGAGGGCGCGCACAGCGCGCTGGGCATGTTCATCAACACGCTGCCGCTGCGCATACGGCTGGGCGGGCGCAGCGTGCAGGAATGCCTGCACGAGACGCATGCGGGGCTGACGGGGCTGATGCACCACGAGCACGCCACGCTGTCGCTGGCGCAGCGCTGCAGCGCTCTGGCGGGGGGAACGCCGCTGTTCTCGGCCCTGCTCAACTACCGCTACACCGCAGCGCCGCAGGAGACGGAGGCAGCGGACGCAGCCTCGGGCGCATGGGAAGGCATGACGGCCCTGGGCGGGCAGGAGCGCACCAACTACCCGGTGGACATGTCCATCGATGATCTGGGCCAGGGCTTTCGCCTGGTCGGGCAGGCCAGCAAGACCGTGGGCGCGCAGCGCCTGTGCGCCTACATGCTGGCCGCCGTGGAAGGCATTGTTGCGGCCCTGGCCGAAACGCCCGCGCTGCCGGCTTGCGATATCGAGCTGTTGGACCGGGATGAATGGGCGCAGCTGACGCAATGGGCGCAATCGGTGCAGTCTGGATGCAACCCGCAGAGCCGCGACGCCCAGCCCCTGGTGCACAAGCTGTTCGAGCAGCAGGTGGACGAGCGGCCCCAGGCCACGGCCCTGGTCTTTGGCGACGAATGCATCAGCTATGCGCAGCTCAACCGGCGTGCCAACCGCCTTGCGCACCGCCTGATCGCCGAGGGCGTGGGCGCGGAGGTGCGCGTGGGCATTGCGGTGGAACGCTCGGTGGAGATGGTGGTTGCCGTGCTGGCCGTGCTCAAGTCGGGCGCGGCCTATGTGCCCCTGGACCCCGGCTATCCGGCCGAGCGCCTGGCCCACATGGTCGAGGACAGCGGCATGGCCTGCCTGCTCACGCAGTCTCGCCTGGGGCTGGAGGTGGCCGGTCGCGTGAAGGCGCTGGACCTCGATGCCATCGGCGCGATGCCGGGGCCCGACCACAACCCCGGCGCCGCCGTGCATGGCGAATGCCTGGCCTATGTGATCTACACCTCGGGCTCCACCGGCCGCCCCAAGGGCGTGGGCATCTCCCACCGCTGCCTGGCCGAACAGGCGCAGCTGGCCGTCGGCTTCGCCGCGCTGTCGCCGCAGGACCGCGTGCTGCAGTTCGCCACGCTGAATTTCGATGGCTGCATCGAGCAGCTGTTCGCGCCGCTGGTGGCCGGCGCGGCCATGGTGCTGCGCGGGCCCGAACTCTGGGACAGTGCCACCTTCCACAGGGAACTCATAGCTAGGCAGATCAGCGTGGCCGATCTGACCACCGCCTACTGGCTGCTGCTGGTCCAGGATTTCGCGCGCCAGGGCCTGCGCGGGTATGGGCGGCTCAGGCAGGTGCATGTGGGCGGCGAGGCCATGCCGGGTGCCGGCCTGCAGGCCTGGCGCGATGCCGGGCTGGGCCATGTGAGGCTGCTCAATGCCTACGGCCCGACCGAGGCCACCGTCACGGCCTCCCTCTTCGACTGCACGGGCCTGGTGGAAGGCGCCGGCGCGGCGCCGCAGGTGCTGCCGCCACAGGACCTTCCCATAGGCCGGCCTCTGGCGGGCCGGCACATGTGGGTGGTGGACGACCGGATGCGCCCCGTGCCCCTGGGCGTGGCCGGCGAGCTGTGCATAGGCGGCCCCCTGCTGTCGCGCGGCTACCTGAACCGGGCGGGGCTCAGCGCGGAGCGCTTTGTCGCCGACCCCTTTGGCCGCGATGGCGCAAGACTCTATCGTACGGGCGACCTGGTGCGCTGGAATGCGCAGGGCCAGCTGGAGTACCTGGGGCGGGTGGACCACCAGGTCAAGATCCGCGGCCTGCGCATCGAGCTGGGCGAGGTGCAGGCGCAACTGCTGGCGCTGGACGATGTGCGCGAGGCCGTGGTCGTGGCCGGCGAGGGACCGGCGGGCACGCGGCTGCTGGCCTATGTGTCTGCCCGCAGCGGGCGGACCCTGGACGAGCAGGAGATGCGCGAGCGCCTGGCCACGGTACTGCCCGACTACATGGTGCCGGGCGCCATCATGGTGCTGGACCAGTTGCCGCAGAACGCCAACGGCAAGCTGGACCGGCAGGCCCTGCCCGCGTTCGGCATGCCAGCCGCCAGCCAGGCGCCAGAGGGCGAACTGGAGACGCTGCTGGCCCGTGTCTGGGCCGAGGTGCTGGGCCTGGAGCGGGTGGGGCGCAGCGACAACTTCTTCGCGCTGGGCGGTGATTCCATCCTCAGCCTGCAGATTGTCTCGCGCCTGCGCCGCTTCGGCTGGAAGCTGTCGCCACGGCAGCTGTTCGAGCGGCAAAGCATTGCCGAGCTGGCGCGTGTGGCCGAGCCCGTACAGGACGAGGCCATGCAGCAGGACGCCCCGGTCCAGGGAAGCGTTCCCCTGCTGCCCATTCAGGCGGAGTTCTTCGAAACGGACGTGCCGCAGCGATCCCACTGGAACCAGGCCCTGCTGCTGCGCAGCACGCAGCCGCTGCAGCCTGCGCCGCTGCGCCAGGCCCTGGCCGATCTGCTGGCCCGGCACGACAGCCTGCGCCTGCGCTTTCGCCCCACGGCGCAGGGCGCCTGGGAGCAGGCCTACGCAAGCCCGTCCGAGGTCGATCTGCAGGCACTGCTGTGGGTGCGCCAGGCACGGGATGCCGGCGCGATCGAGGCCTTGTGCGAACAGGCGCAGCGCAGCCTGGACATCGTCCACGGGCCGCTGCTGCGCGGGCTGTGCATCGAGGTGGGCGACGGCAGCTGGCGCCTGCTGCTGGTGGCCCACCATCTGGTCGTCGATGGGGTCTCCTGGCGCATCCTGCTCGAAGACCTGCGTTCGGCCTATGCCAGCAGGCTGCAGGGCCTGGAGCCCGCCAGGGTCCACAAGACCGCCAGCTACCAGCGCTGGTCGCAGGCGCTGCAGGCCCATGCCGCGCAATGCGGCGGCGAGCTGGCCTTCTGGCAGGCGCTGGCCCAGGTGCCGGCCGTCCTGCCCTGTGCCCGCCCCGAGGGGGCCAACACCCTGGCATGGCAGTCCAGCGTCGAGCTGCGGCTGGACCGCGAGCGCACCGAGGCCCTGATCAGCCGCGTGTCGGCGGCCTACAGGACGCAGATCAACGACATCCTGCTGGCCGCCCTGGGGCGCGCCCTGTGCGCGTGGAGCCGGCAGGAGCGCATCCTCGTGGACCTGGAGGGCCATGGCCGCGAGGAGCTGTCGGCCGGCGTGGACGTCTCGCGCACCGTGGGCTGGTTCACCAGCGTGTTCCCGGTGGCGCTCGATGCGGGCACAGGCCCGGGCGACGCGCTCAAGCGCGTCAAGCAAAGCCTGCGCGAAGTGCCGCTGCACGGCCTGGGCCATGGCGTGCTCAAGTACCTGGGCACGGCGCAGCAAAGGCACGCCATGCGGGCCTTGCCCCAGGCCAGCCTGGTCTTCAACTACCTGGGGCAGTTCGACGCAAGCTTTGACAGCGCGGCTCAATGGCTGCCGGCTGCCGAGGGCAGCGGCATGCCCGCCGACGCCTCGGCGCCGCTGTCGCACGAGTTCACCATCAATGGCCGCGTCTACGACGGCGAGCTGGTGATGACGGCCGCCTTCAGCACGGCGCGCCACGACACCGCCGATGTGCAGGCCTGGATGGGGCGCTACCGGCAGGAGCTGGAAGGCCTGATCGACCACTGCCTGAGCGGCGCGCAGGGGGTGACGCCCTCGGACTTCCCGCTGGCGCGGGTCACGCAGGCGCAACTGGACGGCCTGGACCTGCCTGCGGGCAATCTGGCGGACCTCTATCCGCTGTCTCCCATGCAGGCGGGCATGCTGTTCCACAGCCTGTCCGATCCCTCCGGGCTGTCCTATGTCACCCAGCTGCGCATCGACACGCATGGCCTGGATGCCACGCGCTTCCGAAAGGCCTGGCAGGCGGTGCTGGACCGCCATGCCGTGCTGCGCAGCGGCTTCCTGGCCGATGCGTCCCTGCCGCTGCAATGGGTGGCCAGGCAGGTCCTGCTGGACATCACCGAGCATGACTGCCGGCACAGCGAGGATGTGGCGGGGGCCCTGGATGCCCTGGCCGCCGGGCAGTTCGCGGCCTTCGACCTCAGGAAGCCGCCGCTGATGCGGCTGGCCCTGGTCCGGGTGTCCGATGGCAGCCACCACTGCATCTGGACCGCCCACCACCTGCTCACGGACGGATGGAGTTCATCGAGCCTGCTGGGCGAGGTGCTGCGCGACTACAAGGGCATTGCCGTGGAGCCCGTGGACACCAGCTACCGCGACTACATCGCATGGCTGCAAGGCCTGGACCACGGGGCCAGCGAGGACTACTGGAGGCGCCTGGTGCAGCCGCTGCACGAGCCCACCTTGCTGGTGGATGCGCTTGCCCGGCCTGCTGTCCGGCCTGGTGCCTTGCCTGCAGCCCGGCAGGGGCACCATGAGGCCGGCGCCGCGCTGGATGCCGGTGCCACGCAGCAGCTGGTGGAGTTTGCTCAGCGCGAGCGCGTGACGGCCAACACCCTGGTGCAGGCCGCATGGTCGCTGGTGCTGGCACGGTACACGGGCCAGGCCACGGTGGCCTTCGGGGCCACGGTGGCAGGCCGCCCGCCCGAGCTGGCCGGCGTGGAAAGAATGCAGGGGCTGTTCATCAACACCTTGCCGGTGGTCGTGGCCTGCGACGGCGCGCTGGAGCTGGGCCCCTGGCTGCGCACGCTGCAGGCTCAGAACCTGGCCTCGCGCGAGCATGAGCAGACGTCGCTTTCGGACATCCAGCGCTGGGCGGGCAAGGGCCAGCGCGGCCTGTTCGACAGCATCCTGGTGTTCGAGAACTACCCCATGGATGCCGTGCTGTCCGCGCATGACGACCCGCATCTGCGATTTGCGGTGACGCATGCCATCGATGTGACCTCCTATCCCATGGACCTGGAGGTGCGGCTGGGCGATGTGCTGTCGCTCAAGATGATCTATCAGCGGAGCAGCTTCGGCGATGACGCCGTGCAGGCCCTGCTGCGGCAACTGGTGCAGGTGCTGGAGTCCATGGCGAGCGAGGGCATGCACTGCCTGCGGGACATCGCCTTGCTGCCCGAGCCCGGCCGCGATGGGCCGGTGGGCACGGGCACGGGCACGGGCACGGATGCCTGCCGCCCGCCGTTCCTGCCCGTGCATGCCGGCATGGCGCTGCAGGCGCGTCGGGACCCGGGCGCGGTGGCGCTGGTCATGGGTGAACAAACCATCAGCCATGGCGAGCTGCAGGCGCGCAGCAACCATTTCGCCAACCGTCTGGTGCAGTCCGGCGTGGGGCGCGGCGCCATCGTCGGCATCGCCATGGAGCGTTCGCTGGAAATGGTGATCTGCCTGCTGTCCGTGCTCAAGGCGGGCGCGGCCTACCTGCCCCTGGACCCGGCGTCGCCCGCCGAACGCCAGAGGTTCATGCTGGCAGACAGCGGTGCCTCCCACCTGATCGCCCACAAGGCGGCGCTGCACAAGCTGGGCACGCCCGCCGTGGCCCATCTGGTGGTGGCCGAGGAGGTGGACTTCACGCAGGCCTGCAACGCGGCGCCGGCCCATGCCGTGCACGAGCGCGACCTGGCCTATGTGATCTACACCTCGGGCTCGACCGGGCAGCCCAAGGGCGTGGTGGTCGAGCACGGGCCGCTGTCCATGCACTGCGCGGCCACGGCCGGGATCTACGGCATGCGGGCGAACTCGCGCGAGCTGCATTTCATGTCCTTCTCCTTCGACGGCGCGCATGAGCGCTGGCTGACGGCGCTGAGCATCGGCGCCGGCCTGGTGCTGCGCGAGCGGCAGATGTGGACGGCGGAGCAGGCCTGCGAGGCCCTGCGCCACCATGGCATCTCCAATGCCGCGTTCCCGCCGGCCTATCTGGCGCAGATCGCGGACTGGGCCGCAGAGCAGTCGCAGGAGCCGCCCCCGGTGGAGTTGTACGTCTTCGGTGGCGAGGCCATGCCCAAGGCCGCCTACGACAAGGTGCGCCAGAGCCTGCGCCCGCGCCTGCTCATCAACGGCTACGGCCCCACCGAGACGGTGGTGACGCCGCTGATCTGGAAGGCCGAGGCCAGCGAGACCTTCGACTGCGCCTACGCCCCCATCGGCCGGCCGGTGGGCGAGCGCACGGTGCACATCCTGGATGCCGACCTGCACCGGGTGCCGCACGGCGTGGTGGGCGAGCTGTACATCGGCGGCTATGGCCTGGCGCGCGGCTATCTGTCGCGCCACGGCCTGACGGCCGAGCGCTTCGTCGCCGACCCCTTCGACGGCGGTGGCGGCCGCCTGTACCGCACGGGTGACCTGGTGCGCGAGATGCCGGACGGCAACATCGAGTACATAGGCCGGGCCGACCACCAGGTCAAGATCCGGGGCTTTCGCATCGAGTTGGGCGAGGTCGAGAAGGCCGTCCGGGCCGTGCCCGGCGTGGTCGATGCCGCCGTGCTGGTCCAGGATGCCGGTACAGGCAAGCAGCTGGTGGCCTATGTGGTGGGCGAGGAGGGCACCGCCGCGCAGTCCCTGGTCCAGCGCATCCGCCAGCAGACAGGCGAGCACCTGCCCGACTACATGCTGCCGGCCCATACGCTGGTCCTGCCCGCCTTGCCAAGACTGGTCAGCGGCAAGCTTGACCGTGGTGCGCTGCCGCTGCCGCAGGCAGATGCCGGGCGGGTTCACGTGCCACCGTCCACAGCGTCGGCCATGGCGCTCGCCCGCATCTGGCAGGAGGTGCTTGGCGTGGAACGCGTGGGCGAGAGCGACAACTTCTTCGAACTGGGCGGGGACTCCCTGCTCAGCCTCAGGATGCACGCCAAGGTGCGCAAGCTGGGCGATCCGCAGCTGGACTTCAAGCTGCGCGACCTGCTGCAGCGGCCCACCATTGCCGGCCTGCTGGAGCTTCGCTCAGCCGGCGCCGGTGGAGCTGGGGGAGTCGTGGCGCTCAACGCCGTGTGCGAGGCCGCACCACCGCTGTTCTGCGTGCATGCCGGGTTCGGCACGGTGTTTGACTACCAGCCGCTGGCGCGGGCCTTGCAGGACCGGCGCACCGTCCACGCCATACCCTGCCGCAGCCTGGGCGATCCCGGCTACCGAGACCGCTCGCTGGAGCAGATGGCCGACGACTACTGCGCGATGGTGAGGCAGGTACAGCCCGCCGGCCCCTACCACCTGCTCGGCTGGTCCCTGGGCGGCAGCCTGGCGGCCCTGATCGCGGCCCGGCTCGAAGCCCAGGGACAGACGGTGGGTTTCCTGGGACTGGTGGACCCGTTCGTGCCTGCTGGCGATGCGGCCGGGTCCCCGTCGTGGTGGGATGACTTCCGGCTCTTCGTCTCGCAGATGCTGCCCTTGGCGCGCATCGAGGACCTTGCGGACATCGATGCATCGGTGCCGCCCCGCGCCGATCTTCTGGCTGCCGCGCTGGGCCGCGAAGCTGCAAGGCAGGGACCAGGGGGACCGAGCGGCCATGCCTGCATGGACGGCGCCGACCTGGCCCAGGCCTTTCTGACCACCCTGCACCTGAAGCACCTGGCGCTGCAGGCGCAGGCCCTGGCGCCCGTGCAAGCGGCGGCAAGCCTTTGGTGGAGCGATGAAACCGCGGCCGGGCACCGGCTGCGGCTCGCGCACCAGCTGCGCCAGGAGGGGGCCGATAGGGCCGAAATGGCCGAAAGGGCAGAGGGCGCGGTGATCCGCGCCGACCACTACGCCATCATGAGGAACGAGGGGCTGACGGCCGAAATCCTCGATGCCCTGGCGCTGGAGTACGCGCTGGACTGACGGGAGCCGGGGGCGGGGGCAGGACGCCCCCGTCCCATCCCGTTTTTTTCGTGAAATCGGGGTTACACCTTGTCTCCATTTTTTTGCGCAGAACGTCTTTGGAATGCACAACAACCAGCGCCGAGGTCCGCGTCCGGTTGGTAACCAGTCTCATTCAATGCCTTTGGAAATTCTTCAACCATGCGTTCCTTGCCCCGTCAACATCTGCTGAGCCTGGCCCTTGCCACGGCCTTTGGTTCCGTCTCGTTCTGGAGCACCGAGGCGGTGGCCCAGGCCACAGGGCAGGAGGCTGCCCAAGTGTTCGATATCCATGTGCCGGCCCAGGCCCTGGCTTCGGCCATCAACGAGCTGTCCCGCCAGACGGGAACCCAGATGTTTGCCGCAGGCGACCTGGTTGCCGGGCTCAGTTCCCGCGCCGTCAACGGCCGCCTGACATCGGAGCAGGCCTTGCGGGAGCTGCTCGCCGGCACGTCCCTGGAAGCCACCAGGACGAACAACGGAGGCTTCGCCATCCGCCGTCCCGCGGTCTCCGGCGCGACCTTGCCGACCATCAACGTCACGGACAGCGAAACCGCAGCCGGCCCCGTGCAGGGCTATGTCGCCCGGCGCAGCTCAACGGGCACGAAGACCGATACGCCCATCCTGGAGACACCGCAGTCCATCACGGTCATCGGTGCCCAGGAGATCGAGACGCTGAAGTCGCAAAGCCTGCAGGATGCGCTGGGCTACGCCGCCGGCGTCACCCGCGCCGAGGGCCTGGACCGTACCTCGGACAGTCTGTACCTGCGCGGGTTCCGCACCACGGGCATGTACCGGGACGGCAGCCTGTTCACGGCCAACATCTACGACGGACGGCAGGAGCCCTACGGCCTGGAGCGCATCGAGCTGCTCAAGGGCGCCTCTTCGGTGATCTTTGGCTCAGTCTCCCCGGGCGGCGTGGTCAACACCGTGAGCAAGCGGCCCACCACGGAAAAAATCCGGGAGCTGAACATCGACGCCGGAAGCTTCGGGCGCAAGCAGGTGTCGGGTGATTTTGCGGGCGCCCTGGACGACGAGGGCAAATGGTCCTACCGGCTGGTGGCGCTCAAGCGCGACAGCGACAGCTTCATCGACCGTGTCCCCGATGACAGAACCTATGTCGCCCCATCGCTCAAGTGGCAGCCCGATGCGAACACCTCGCTGACACTGTTGGCCGAGGTCCAGAAGGACCGCACCACCTACGTCTACGGACTGCCCGCCTACGGCACGCTGCTGCCCAACATCAATGGACAGATTCCCCGCAACCGCTTCATCGGAGAGGCGGGACGGGACAAA
Source organism: Delftia sp. Lp-1 (assembly GCF_020523835.1). Classification (NCBI taxonomy): domain Bacteria; kingdom Pseudomonadati; phylum Pseudomonadota; class Betaproteobacteria; order Burkholderiales; family Comamonadaceae; genus Delftia; species Delftia sp. Lp-1. Next base: position 1,538,161 of record NZ_JAJALJ010000001.1, read on the forward strand.
TTCGATCTGGACCGCTACTCCATCGGCTACCTCTTCGAACATGCCTTTTCCGAGAAGCTCAAGCTCAGGAACAGCATGCGCTACTACAACGCAAAGAGCAGCTACTTCAGCACGGACGGCTGGGGCCTGTCCGCCGACCAGCGCTCGGTGGTGGAGCGCTACTTCCAGCCGCGCTGGGACCGCTCGTCGGCCTTCGTGACCGATACCTCGCTGCAGTACCAGCTGGACCAGGGCCGCATCAAGCACACCATGCTGGTGGGCTTCGACTACGCCCTGCCAAAGCACGAGACCGAGCGCTATGAACAGCAGGCCGCCGACCTCGATGTCTTCAACCCGGTCTATGGCAAGCCGGTGGGGCCTGTCTCCCCCTACTACCGCTCGTCCTGGAAGAACGACTACAAGCGGCTTGGCATCTATGCGCAGGACCAGATCAAGATCGATGACAAGTGGGTGGTTCTGCTGGGCGGCCGCTATGACAAGGTCCGCTTCAACGAGACGAACTTCTTCACCGGGGACGTGAGCGCGGCCAATGAGAAAAGCTCGGCCTTCACGGGCCGGCTGGGCGTGGTCTATCTCGCCGCCAATGGCCTTGCCCCCTTCTTCAGCTACAGCGAGTCGTTCGAGCCCACCCAGGGCCAGGACCGCCTTGGATCGCGGTTCAAGCCCACGACGGGGCAGCAGTACGAAGCCGGTATCCGCTACCAGCCCAGCGGCTCCAGGGCCATGGTTTCGGCAGCGGTCTTCCAGCTCACCCGCCAGAACCTGCTCGTGCCCGATCCCCAGGACGCCAGCAGGGCGTTCAACATACAGGCCGGTGAAGTCCGTTCCCGCGGCTTCGAGCTGGAGGCGCGAAGCTCCATCGGCCGCAATGTGAACATCATTGCCGCCTATGCCTACACGGATGCGCGCACCACGCAGGCAAGCCCCCTGCAGCCGGACGAACTGGGCAAGCGCTCCATCGGCGTGCCCTACAACCAGATATCGCTGTGGGGCGACTACAGCTTTGGAGACTTCGGGCTTGCCGGCCTCAAGGTGGGCATGGGCGCCAGGTACCTTGGCCAGACACGCGGCCTGGCCTATGGCGTTCCCGTCTCGCTGCCGGCGTTCACCCTGGTGGATGCCATGGTCAGCTACACCACCGGACCCTGGCGCTTCGCCCTGAACCTCACCAACCTGACCGACAAGACCTATATCGCCAGCTGCTCCTACGGCTGCTTCTACGGCGAGCCGCGCAAGGTGATCGGCACGGCCACCTATCGCTGGTAGGCGGGCATGGGCCATGGGCCACGGCTGGAGCGATCCGGCCGTGGCCTTTTCTTTGTCGGGGAACCGAAGGCGCCGTTCAGAGCGCCTGCAGCTGCACGCCGCCACCGGCCTGCGGGCGCACCTTCAGCGGCAGGATGGACGGCAGCACGGCCAGCAGGCCGGCCGAGTCATTGGCGCGAAAGCGCCCGGTCAGGCGCAGCGCGGCCACGCGCGCATCGGCGGCTTCTATGGGCTGGGTGCGGTAGGCGTTGACCGTGGCCAGGGCCTCGGCCAGCGGGGTGTTCTCGAAGACCAGCCAGCCCTCGCGCCAGGCGGACAGCGTGGCGGCATCGGCCTGGCGCACGGCCTCGGCCTGGCCGTTGCGGATGTCCACGATCTGGCCGGGCAGCAGGTCCAGCGTTGCCGCCGCCGGGCCCGTCGCATCCTGCGCATCCCTGCCCAGCACGCGGACCCTGACATGGCCATGCTCCACGCCCACGGTGACGGGGCCGCCGCGGTCGCGCACGGTGAAGACCGTGCCCACGACCTCGATGCGCGCCTCGCGCGTGATGACCTCGAAGGGCCGGTCGGGATCGGGGGCCACGTCGAATCGCACTTCGCCCCGGGCCATGGACACGCTGCGGCGCTGGCGGTAGAGCGTCACGGCAATGGCGCTCTGGGGCGCCAGTTCCACCAGGCTGGCCTGCAGCGGCAGCTTGCCGTCGGCCAGAGTGATCTTGAGGATTTGTGAGTTGCGCGTGGCGTAGGCCGAGGTGTGTATGGGCTGCTGCCAGTACCAGTAGGCGCCCCGGCCCGCCAGCGCGCCTGTGCCCAGCAGCCCGGCGAAGGACAGCAGCAGCTTGCGGCGCCGGACGGCCTGGGTGGAGCGCGAGGCCCTGTCGGCCAGCAGGGCGGTTTCCTGGAACTGCTCGCGCAGGCCGCCGGACATGCCGCCCAGCAGGTTCCAGCGCAGGTGCGCCTCGCGTGCGGCGGCATCGTGCCGGGCTGATTTCCCGCGCCATTCACCCAGGGTCAGGCGGGCCTGGTCGGCCACCGGGTCGGGAGCGATTTCGCTTTGAACGATCAGCGTCAGCGCATGCTCGACCATGCGCTCGCTAGGTGCACTTGCCATGGAAAGGGGGAGTCAGGATGCGTCGTCGGTCAGTGTACTGTTGTCGAAATCCATGGCGCTGCCCAGCGCATGGTCCTCGATCAGTTCGGAGCGCAGCTGGGCCAGCACGCGCGAGCAGTCCAGCGTGGCGCGCACCATGTGCTTGGCGACGGCCATTTCGGTGATGTTGAGCTGATCGGCGATTTCCGCGCGCGTGTAGCCATGGGCGCGAAAGAGGATGAAGACTTCGCGCCGGCGCGGCGGCAGGCCTTCCAGCGCCTGGACGACGCGGTTCAGGATCTGGCGCTGGGCGGCCAGGGTTTCGCTGGAGGGCGCACTGTGCTGCACCACCATTTGCTGGCGCGTCCATTCCTGGGCGGTCTTGCGCTTGCGCGCATCGTCGATGCACAGATTGCGTGCCACGCGAAACAGCAGGGCGCGCGGGGATTCGATGCCGGCGTCGGGCAGGGTTTCGGCCTTCTTGCCGCTGCGCAGGCCCAGGGCGTGCACATAGACCCGCTCGAAGCTCGATTGCGCGATGTCGGCCGCATAGTGCGGATCTCGGAGATCGCGCGTGAGCTGGCGGCGCAGATCGCCATAGTGAGCCACGAGTTCCTGGATCAGGTCACGCATCCGGATACCTGCCTTTCCGCAAGGGCGATGGGTTGGAACCCCTGGGTCCGTACAGAGAAGGGCCTACCGGATGCTGCAACCCCGGCCAGGGCCGGGGCGGTGCAGCAGCGGGTATGGGATTCAGCGGCGCAGGTGATTCAAATTCAAATGCAAATGGTTTGCATTCAAATTATGGCATGGGAGATCCCTGCGCCATCATGCCCTGCGCGATCTTTCAATCCTGCAGCGCCAGCTGTTCTGTGCGCGCAACATCGGGTCTTTGGGCTTGCGCTGCCAGCAGGGCTTCACCGATTTCGCCGGTGCGCACCGAAGTGACGGACAGCAGGGTGTCGCTGAGGCCGTGGGAGCCTTCGCAGGCGCCCTGCAGGAAGATGGCGGGGCGGAAGTCCGGCGTGGTGTGCACTTGGTAGTCGCGGCTCACGGAGAAGTCGCCCAGGTAGGGGGCCAGCGGGTCCAGCAGGGTCTTGTGGTGCTCGCGCGCATAGCCGGTGGCCAGCACCACCACGTCGTAGCGCGATGCATGGTCGATGCCGCTGTTGAGATCGCGCAGGCCCAGGTGGATGCCGTCGCCGGCCGCCCGCACGTCCTGCACCTCGTGGCGGCGCAGGAAGCGGTGGCGCGTATCGCCGACGACCTTCTGTTCATAGAACACCTTGAAGATGCTCTCGATCAGTTCCAGGTCGGGACAGGCGTAGTTGGTGTGCCAGAACTCGCGCAGCAGGGCGCCGCGCTCGTCATGCGGGCGGCTGTAGACATGGTCCACGAAGTCGGCGTTGAAGATTTCGTTGACGAAGGGGCTGTCGTCCGAGGGACGGATGGAACGGGCGCGCATGACCAGGTCGATCTCGGCCGTGGCGTAGCGGCCGTGCAGGTCCATGAAGATTTCGGCGGCGCTTTGGCCCGCACCGACCACGGCGATGCGCAGCGGCCTGGCATGCTCGGCAATGCTGCGCAGGTAGGCGCTGGAGTGGAAGACGCGCGCATCGCCGCGCAGGGGTTTGAACTGCTCGGGAATGCTGGGCGTGCCGCCGATGCTCATGACCAGGTTCTGGCCCAGGCGCTCATGCACGTTGCCGGCCGCATCGCGCGAGCGCACGCGCAGCAGCTCCACCTTGCCGTCGCGTTTTTCAGGCAGCACCTCGATGACTTCCTGGCCGTAGACGCAGCGGTCCTCGAACTTGGAGGCGGCCCAGGCCAGGTAGTCGTTGAACTCGTGGCGGCTGGGAAAGAAGGTCTTGAGGTTGATGAAGTCCTGCAGCCGGCCCTTCTCGTGCAGGTAGTTGATGAAGGTGAAGCGGCTGGTGGGATTGCGCAGCGTGGCCAGGTCCTTGAGGAAGGACACCTGCATGTGGGCCTGCTCCAGCAGCATGTCCCGGTGCCAGGCGAAGCGCGGCTGCTTTTCGATGAAGACGGGGTGCATGGCCCGTGCGGTGGTTTCGCGCTCCTTGAGGGCGATGGCCAGGGCAATGTTGGAGGGGCCGAAGCCGATGCCGATCAGCGGGTGGGTTTGCATGGAAGGTCCTTTCATTGGGTCGATGCGTCCAGTGCGTCCGGCGCGGCTGCGTCGGTCTGCGGTATCCACAAGGCGTCTGCGAAAAAGCGTTCCCTGAGCAGCACTCCCAGCACGGCGCGCTTGTGCGGGAAGTCGAATTCCTTGACCAGCGCATAGCCGCAGCGCGGCAGGCTTTTGCGCATCTTGCGGTTGTCGGCGCGCGGCTCCACGACGATGCGCTGCGTGCGGCAGTCGTCCAGAAAGAGGTAGTGCGACAGCGAGGGCAGCCAGGCCGTCAGGTAGGGCTGGCCGCGAAACCGTGCCTCCCCCACCAGCGCATGCCAGCCCCGGTCATGGTCGCCCGCGTCATAGAAGGGGGCGATGCGGTCTTCCTTGGCCCAGTAGGCCTCGAAGTAGCCGAAGGGCTCGCCGTCCAAGCAGCCGATGAGGCCCAGCGCATGAGGGTCGCCGGCCATGCGCTGCAGGTAGGCGCGGTGGTGGGCAAGGTCGCCGCTTTCCTCCCAGAAATGCGCGACGACCGGGTCGTTCATCCAGCGGTGGATGAGGGGCAGGTCGGCCTCGGGCTCCACGGTGCGAAAGCTCAGCGTGCGGCCCAGCCAGGGGATGAAGCGGCGGTAGACCTCGCCGCGCGGCTTGTGCAGGCGCACGGGGTGGCGCCGGCCTTCGCTGATCGTGTAGTGCAGCGCATAGGGTGGGCGCGGGCGGGGCAGCCACAGGGGCTGCTGCCACAGCACGCTTCTTGCCACGCACGGGGCCTGGCCCGGCTGCACTGTGGCAATGCTGTCGCGCAGGCCGGGCGGCAGCCGGGGCAGGGACAGCTCGATGGCTTGCACATCGGGATGCAGGCCAAAGCCTGCCTGCAGTGCGGCCAGCAGTTCATCCGCTTCGGGCATGCCCGAGCAGGGGCCCAGCCATTGCAGCTGCATCAGGCCTGGCGCGGCCGTGGGCGACAGGTTCCAGAGACTGGGCTTGCCGGGCCTGCCGGCATCCACGGACCCCGAACGTTCCAGGCGCAGCCGCTGTCCATCACCGAAGACGCTGATCGTCTCGGCGCCTGCATGCGCAAGGTAGCTGGCGCCGGAGGCGTCTGGTGACGGTGTAGCGGTGGCTTCGACTGGACGCACGTGGACTCTTTCAGATGGAGCGCCCGGCGTGCGGGACACGGGTCGGGGCTCGGGCAAGGGCACAAGGGACACAAGGGACACAAGGGACACAAGGCAGCCTCATGACCGGGATGACGCGCAGGCGCGGCAAATGTTCATGCCAGGGCCGTTCATGCCAGGGCCGGGCTGCGGGCCGCCTGGAAGGCATGGGCCAGTGCCTTGCAGAGCCGGTCGCGCAGCACCTCGGTCTCTTCGGTGAGGGCGCCCAGCCGCGCAAAGTCATGGACCATGCCGGCGTAGATCTGCAGGTCCACGGCCACGCCGGCGGCCTGCAGCCGCTCGGCATAGCACTTTCCTTCGTCGATCAGCGGGTCGTACTCGGCCAGCACCATCAGCGTGGGGGCCAGCCGGCCCAGGTCGGATGCCTGCAGGGGGGCAAAGCGCCAGTCCTGCCGGTCCGCATCGCTGTGCAGGTATTGGCCGAACATCCAGGCCAGGGTGTCACCTTCCAGCAGATGGCCGGTGGCCAAGCGCGCATGCGAGTCACTGTCCTGCTGCGCTGCCGTGCAGGGGTAGAGCAGCAACTGCAGCAAGGGCTGGGGCATGCCCGCGTCGCGTGCGGCGATGCACAGGGCCGTGGCCAGCGTGCCCCCGACGCTGTCGCCGCCAATGGCCAGGCGCTGCGCGTCCAGGCCATGGCGGCCGCCGTGCTCCAGCAGCCAGGCCAGGGCGTCCTGTGCGTCGAGGAAGGCTGTGGGAAAGCGGTGCTCTGGCGCCAGCCGGTAGTCGATGGCCAGCACATTGCAGGGCGTGCCCAGCGCCAGGCTGCGGCACAGGCTGTCATGCGAGTCGAGCCCGCCCAGCACGTAGCCGCCGCCGTGAAGGAACAGCAGGCAGGGCGCGGCTGTGTGTTCAGGGGCTGCGCGGTAGAGCCGGGCGCGGATACGCGCGCCGTCGCGCGTGGGCAGATCCAGGTCCTCGGTGGGCAGATCGTCGCCCGGCAGGTCCAGCGCCAGCGTGGCGTTGTCGTAGGCGGCGCGCGCCTGCGCTGCCGTCATCTGGCTCATGCGCGGGCGGCTGGATGCCTGGGCGTTGGCGAGTTCAAGAAATGCTTGCAGGTCGGGGTGGAGAGCCATGGCGTCCTTCGGATATGCGGCAGACAAAGCAAAGCGGGCCGGTGCAGGGCATGGCGCCCGCGCTGCCCCTTCCCCGTGATGACGCAGGGCGGCGGAATTTGTTCATCGCCTGGGCGGTGAACATTTTTGGCGCACGCACGTCTTGCAGGGAGTAGGGAGTGCTCGCCGTGCGCCGCGCTCCAGGAAACGCCGGGCCGCGCCGGCATTGCAAGGTCATGCGCCCACGGGCGCCAGAGGAATCCCTTATGGAAAACGCCAGCCGACCGCCCTCCGAGGTACTGCGCCTGCTCAGGCCCTTCCTGCCGTGGATGGCGCTGTCCGTGGTCACGGGCATTTGCGCGGGTGGGGCCACGGTGGCGCTGCTGGCGACCATCAACCAGGTGCTCAACCGTCCCGGTGGGCTGGCGGGCGGGCTGCTGCTGACCTTCATCGCCCTGTGTGCCACCGTGCTGGTGTGCCGGGCCACGTCCGACATGTCGGGCAATTTCGTGGGGCAGCGCCTGGTGGCGCAGCTGCGCAAGGAACTGGCCAGCAAGATCCTGGCCGCGCCCATCGATGCGCTGGAGCGCTACCGCACGCACCGCCTCATGCCCGTGCTCACGCAAGATGTGGACATGATCAGCGACGTGGCCTTCGTGCTGGCCTCCAACGTGATCGCCCTGGCCATTGCGCTGGGCTGCCTGGCCTACCTGGCCCTGCTGTCGCCGCCGCTGTTTGCCATGCTGGTGGTGGCGCTGGTGCTGGGCGTGAGCCTGCAGGCGCTGGCGCAGTCACGCGGCGTGGCGGGGTTCTGGAAGGCGCGCGATCACGAGGAAGTGCTGCACAAGGCCTACCGCGCCATCAGCGAAGGCGCCAAGGAGCTGCGCATGCACCGCGCGCGCCGGGGCCGCATCTTTGACGGGCAGATTGGCTCCACCGTGGATGCCATCCGCCGCATCAACAGCCGCGCCATCAACACCTATGTGCTGGCCTCGGCCTTCGGTTCGGCGCTGTTCTTTCTGTTGATCGCCCTCATCCTGGGCTGGGCCGCGCTGCGCACCACCGAGCCCGTGGTGCTCAGCGGCTTCGTGCTGGTGCTGCTGTTCCTCAAGGGCCCCATGGACCAGATCGCGGGCGCGCTGCCCAACCTGGGCCGTGCCAAGGTGGCGCTGCAGCGCATTGCCGACCTGTCGGCGCGCTTTGCCAGCCCCGAGCCGCACCTGCACCTGGACAGCCCGCCCGGCGAGGTCCGCCTGGACCGCGGCCTGGAGCTGCGGGGCGTGCGCTATGCCTTCGATGCGCCCGAAGGCGGCAAGGCCTTCGAGATCGGCCCCATCGACCTGAAGCTGGACAAGGGCGAACTGGTCTTTGTGGTGGGCGACAACGGCTCGGGCAAGACCACGCTGATCAAGCTGCTGCTGGGCCTGTACGCGCCCCAGCAGGGCGAGATCCTGCACGACGGCCAGCCCGTCACGGCGCAGGCGCGCGACGACTACCGCCAGCTGTTCACCACGGTGTTCTCGGACTTCTACCTGTTCGAGGACCTGGTGGCCGGCGGCGAAGAGGGCCAGGCCGCCGCGCTGCCCGAGGCCGCGCTGCCCTACCTGCAGCGGCTGGAGATCGCCCACAAGGTCAGCGTGCGCAACGGCAGCTTCAGCACCATCGACCTGTCCACCGGCCAGCGCAAGCGCCTGGCCCTGGTCCACGCCTATCTGGAGGGCCGGCCCGTGCTGGTCTTCGACGAATGGGCGGCCGACCAGGACCCGAGCTTCCGCCACCTGTTCTACACCGAGCTGCTGCCCGAACTGCGCGCCAGGGGCCACCTGCTGGTGGTCATCTCCCATGACGATCGCTACTTCCACCTGGCCGACCGCATCGTGCGCATGGAGGCCGGCCGCATGGTCCTGCCGCAAGACGGGGCGCAGCCGGTGGCGGCCAGCCCGGCCGGACTGGCCAGTCAAGGCGCGCTGGCCGACATCTGAATTCCTGCTGAATCCACGAACATGGCAAAGACAAAACTCGTCTACATCTGGTCCCTGAGAAACGCCGCCGCCGACCAGGCCGGCCAGCACATCGCCTACAAGGGCGCAACGCGCTACATGAAGTCGCCGCTCGAATACCTGGGCGAGTTGCTGGACACCAGCCCGCTGGGCGATATCTACAGCCTGGAGGCCGTGATCCACGACGACGACGAGGCCTCGCCGCGCGACCGGGAAAAAATCGGCGACTACGGCTTCAGCTACCGGCCGGGCGGTCGCTGGTTCTATCCGCCGGACCTGCGCATCCAGGGGCGCAGGGTCAATGACCTGCTCATGGCCGTGCCGTCCTCCTACCGGCGCCTGCCGCTGAACGATCCGCAGCGCGCCGCGGGCAAGCAGATGTTCGAGGCGCAACTGCAGGACCGGCTGGTGCAACTGGGTGCCGAGCGGGTGGTGCTGGACGGCCTGCTCGTCATCCTGGACCGGCTCGTGCGGCCCGGGGCCCTGTTCCACCGCAGGATTGCCAACATCCACCCCGGCATCACGCGGCTGGAGTCACCCTATGAACGCCGGGGGGCCTGTGCCACGCTGGACGCGCTGCATGGCGCGCAGGGCTACAAGATCGTGGACTGGAAGACCATGGAACAGTGCCCGGTCCCGCCCCTGTTCAAGACCGGCGCATCCTTTCACTACGTGGACAACGGCATCGACTCCGGCGAAGTCATCGCCGACGTGCTGGGCACCGACATCGATCCCGAAGACACCATCCTCGAGCTGCGCTGGAACAACTTCCAGCACAGCCTGTTCCCTGCATTGCGCAAGGGGCTGGAGATGATGGCCAGAGCGCCTGCAGACACGCCTGCAGACACCACGGTGTGACAACGCGCGTATCTCAAAAACCGGCACGGCCCAAAGCGAGGGACACCGAGCAAGGGCCTATGCCGGCCGCGCCGCCCCGCCGCTAGGGTGTCGTCCCCCTCCCGCGCGAAGCGCGTAGAGAGGGGGAAGCGGCGCAGCCGCTCAGGGGGTGCTTCACCTCGGCGCCAGACGAATGGCCCCGTCCAGCCGGATCACCTCGCCATTGAGCATGTCGTTGTCCAGAATGTGGCGCACCAGCTTGGCGTAGTCCTGGGGCGTGCCCAGGCGGCTGGGGAAGGGCACGCCGGCGGCCAGCGCGTCCTGCACTTCCTGCGGCATGCCGAACAGCATGGGCGTGCCGAAGATGCCGGGGGCAATCGTCATGTTGCGGATGCCGTTGCGCGCCAGATCACGCGCAATGGGCAGCGTCATGCCGACCACGCCGCCCTTGGACGCCGCATAGGCCGCCTGGCCGATCTGGCCGTCGTAGGCGGCCACGCTGGCCGTGGAGATCAGCACGCCGCGCTCGCCCGTGCTCTCGGGCTCGTTGGCCGACATGGCGGTGGCGGCCAGGCGGATCATGTTGAAGCTGCCGATCAGGTTGACCGTGATGGTCTTGGAAAACAGCGCCAGGTTGTGCGCGCCGTTCTTGCCCACGGTCTTCTCGGCCGGCGCAATGCCTGCGCAGTTGACCAGGCCTGCCAGCTTGCCCAGACTGACGGCCTTGTCCACCACGGCCTGGCCATCGGCCTCCTGGCTCACGTCGCATTTGACGAAGACGCCGCCGATCTCGCGCGCCACCGCCTCGCCCTTGTCCGCCTGCATGTCGGCAATCACCACCTTGCCGCCCTCGGCAGCCAGCATGCGCGCCGTGCCTTCGCCCAGCCCGGAGGCGCCGCCCGTGACGATGAATACCCGGTCCTTGATCTGCATGGAATGTCTCCTTGGTTATCTGACGTTGACGTAAACGTAACTCTCAAATTATGCATGCAGCCCCGTCCGCAGCCATGCCGCGCCCAAGAAAAAGCCCGGCAGTGCCGGGCTGGTGATGGGCGCGATGGGGGTTACTGGAACCCGGCGCGGTCCAGCATTTGCTGGACCTTGGTCATGTTCTTGCCCACGGCCGTGATCGGGATGGTCTCGCTCTTGAAGGGCTTGCCGCCGGTCATCTCCTTGAGGGCAGGGTTGTCCAGTTCCACGCCCTTGGCTGCGGGCCACTCGTTGTTGCCGTTGGCAAAGTAGTTCTGGGCGGCGGGGCTGGCCAGGTACTCCAGGAACTTGACGGCGTTGTCCTTGTTCTTGGCATGGCGTGCCACGGCGCCGCCTGCGATGTTCAGGTGCGTGCCCCAGCTGGACTGGTTCGGGAAGACCACGCCGATCTTGCCGACCACGGCCTGGTCCTCAGGCTTGCCCGAGCGCATCATGCGCGCCAGGTAGTAGCTGTTGGTCACGCCGATGGTGCATTCGCCCGAGGCCACGGCCTTGATCTGGTCGGTGTCGCCACCCTTGGGCGGGCGGGCCAGGTTGGCCTTCATGCCCTGGATCCAGCCTTCGGCCTTCTGGTCGCCCATGTGCTCGACCACGGTGCCGAACAGGCTCAGGTTGTAGGGATGCGAGCCCGAGCGGATGCACAGCTGGCCCTTGAACTTGGGGTCGGCCAGCGATTCGTAGTTCTGCACGTCGGCGGGCTGGACCTTGGCCTTGTTGTAGACGATGACGCGGGCGCGTGTGGACAGGCCGAACCAGCTGATGCCATCGGCCGTGGGCTGGGCGCGCAGGTTGGAGGGAATGGCGTCTTCCAGCAGCTTGGAGTGGATGGGCTGGAACAGGCCATCGACCTCGCCGCGGTACAGGCGTGCGGCATCGACCAGCAGGATCACATCGGCCGGCGAGGCCTGGCCCTCGGCCTTCAGGCGCGCAATGATGCCGGCGTCGTCGCCGTCCACGCGGTTGATCTTGATGCCGGTGGCCTTGGTGAAGCCGTTGTACAGCTCCTCGTCCGTGGAGTAGTGGCGCGCGGAGTAGAGGTTGACGACCTGGGAGTCGGCAATGGCTGTGCCGGCAGCCACCAGGGCGCAAGCGGCAAACAGGGCTTTCAGGGATTTCGACATGAAGACAGGCCTCTCTTTGTTGGCAAAGCGCGATGATAGGTCAAACGCGAATTGTTCTTAATAAAGGGTGGGGCCCGTCTAAGGGCTTGTGCGCGGTGGTCCCTGGTGGGCCGCGAGCCCTGGCGCGCGAAAAAGCGCACGAAAAAAAACCCAGTCCAAAGACTGGGTTTGAAAGGATCCAGAAACGGGGGTTTCAAGAGGATCCAAGGAGACAACTGGTCAGGTCTTTCGACCCGGGATGCGTGCAATTATGCGGGTAATCACTGATTCTTGCACGCAGCCCTGTTGTAAGACAGCGTGATTAACGCTTGCGGGTCTGGGCCGACTGGACGGCTTCGTTGGCGGTGTTGGTCACGGCCGTGAAGTTGGCTTCCGCCAGGTCCGAAGCCTGCTTGACGGCCTTTTGCACCGACTCGAAGGCATTGTTAGCAGCCGACACGGCGCTCTTCATCACGGCAACGGCGGTTTCGGAACCGGCGGGTGCGTTCTTGGCCGTGGTGTCCACCAGGGCGCTGAAGTTCTTTTGCAGGTCGGAAGCCTGGCTTTCGAAGGTCTTGGCCAGTTCGGCGCCGGTGCCGCTGGCGATGTCGTACAGGTGACGGCTGTAGGCAGCGGTCTTTTCAGCCAGGGGCTGGAACAGGTTGGCCTGCAGCGACAGCAGTTCCTGTGCGTCCTTGACGCTCAGGACAGCCTGGGTGTGCTGGGCAGCTTCGGTCAGTGCGGCGCGCGAGGCGGTCACATTCAGTTCCACCAGCTTTTCAACGCCTTCGAAGGCCTTGCTCGTCAGGCCGAACAGGGTTTCCAGGTTGGCCTTTTGTGCGCTCAGGATTTGGTCAGGGGTCAAGCTCATGTCAGTCTCCAGAAAAACGGACCACAGGGGTCTCGGGTTACGGGGAATTGCCTGCGCTGACCTGACTGAGTGTCATGTTGCAGTGCAGCATGGGTCTTATTGTAGGGATTGCAAAAAAGGAATCAAGTACCTGATGCTGCGGTGCAGCAAAAAAATTCGGAAAGCTGTGGGTTTTTTGTAAGTCTTTGATTTTGAATTGGTTTTATGTCGGTTTGACGACATTTTTCAGTTGGCATGCTTACTCGCTTGGCGAGTGATTGGCAGCAGTGCGCGTCGTGATGGCGACAGTGGCCGGGGACAGGGCGCATTCGGCCAGCGGCACAATGGCCGCCATGAATGAATCGCTCCCGAGCCGCCCCGCGCCGCAGCCCCGTTCGGCCTATGCGGCATTCCGACGCATCAGCACCCGCTGGTCGGACAACGATGTCTACGGGCACGTCAACAACGTCGTCTATTACAGCTGGTTCGATACGGCGGTGAATGCCCATCTGATAGAGCAGGGCGCGCTGGACATTCATGCGGGCGAGACGATAGGACTGGTCATAGAGACCCAATGCAATTACTTCGCCCCGCTGGCCTTTCCGCAGGAGGTGGAGGCCGGCATCCGCGTGGCCCGCATCGGCGGCTCCAGCGTGCGCTACGAGGTGGGGCTGTTTGCGCAGGGTGAGCCGCTGTCGGCCGCAGCCGGGCATTTCGTCCATGTCTATGTGGACCGGCAGACGCGCCGGCCTGCCCAGATTCCGCAGGCGCTGCGCCGGGTGCTGGAGCCGCTGCTGCGCGGTTGATGGCGTTCGGGGCGCATGCAAGGCGCCCGCTCGCAGCGCGGCGGCGTGTGGATGGCCTACACTCGAAAGCTGTCTGCCATCTGACCGCTTGGGCGCTTACCGCCCGGCTCTGTCCATGATCATCACCAGCCTGCTCGATACCGACCTGTACAAATTCACGATGATGCAGGTGGTGCTGCACCAGTTTCCCGGGGCACAGGTCGAGTACCGTTTCAAGTGCCGCAATCCCGGCGTGCAGCTTGCGCCCTATGTGAACGAGATCCGGGCCGAGATCCGCTCGCTGTGCAGCCTGCGGTTCCAGGATGCGGAGCTGGCCTACCTGAGCTCGCTGCGCTTCATCAAGAGCGATTTCGTCGATTTCCTGAGCCTGTTCCACCTCAACGAGAAGTGCGTCACGGTGCAGGCGCTGTCCAACGGCGAGATCGACATCACCATCCGCGGGCCCTGGCTGCACACCATCTTGTTCGAGATTCCCGTGCTGGCCATCGTCAACGAGGTGTACTTCCGCAACACCCAGCCGGTGCCCGATTTCCCCGAGGGCCGGCGCCGGCTGGATGCCAAGATCGCGCTGCTGCAGCAGCCGGGCCTGGAGCAGCTCAAGATTGCCGACTACGGCACGCGCCGCCGCTTTTCGCGGGCCTGGCATGAAGAGGTGCTGCGCGTGCTGTGCGCACGCCTGGGCCGGCCCGGCGCATCCGCGGAGTCCGAGGGGCAGTTCGCGGGCACCAGCAACGTGCTGTATGCCATGAAGCTGGGCGTGCGGCCCCTGGGCACGCTGGCCCATGAATACCTGCAGGCCTGCCAGTCCCTGGGCCCGCGCCTGCGCGACAGCCAGATCTTCGGCTTCGAGTCCTGGGCGCGCGAGTACCGGGGCGACCTGGGCATTGCGCTGTCGGACGTCTACGGCATGTCGGCCTTCCTGCGCGATTTCGACCTGTACTTCTGCAAGCTCTTCGATGGAGCGCGCCATGACAGCGGGGACCCGTTCGAGTGGGGCGAGCGGCTGCTGGCCCACTACCGCGCCAACCGCATCGATCCGCTGACCAAGACGCTGATCTTCAGCGACGGCCTGACGGTGCCGCGCACCATCGAGCTGTTCCAGCGCTTCCACGGGCGCTGCCAGCTGGCCTTTGGCATCGGCACCAACCTGACCAATGACCTGGGTGACGCGCCCGACCATGTGCCGCTGCAGATCGTCATCAAGATGACGCGCTGCAACGGCCAGCCCGTGGCCAAGCTCTCGGACACGCCGGGCAAGAGCATGTGCGACGACGAGAAATACCTGGCCTATCTGCGCCAGGTGTTCGAGATTGCGGCGCCCGCGGCACAGACTTGATCGCTGCGCGGCCCGCTGCCAGGAGGGGACAGTGAATACAGAACAAAGAGGAGACGGGACCATGAAGGCCTTGCGTGGATTGTTGGTGCTGCTCGTCGCCTGCGTGCCCTCCTGGGCCCTGGCGGCCGAGATCGATGGCGGCCAGCTGTCGGTGCTCTGGGGCGTGCCCTTTGCGGGCATGCTGCTGTCGATTGCCCTGGTGCCGCTGGCGGCGCCCCATTTCTGGCACCGGCATTTCGGCAAGTTGACGGCGGCCTGGGCGCTGGCCTTCCTGCTGCCCTTTGCGGCGGTGTTCGGTGCGGGTGCGGCCCTGGCCAACCTGGTGCATGCGCTGCTGGCCGAGTACCTGCCCTTCGTGATCCTGCTGACGGCGCTGTACACGGTGTCGGGCGGCATCTATGTGCGCGGCAATCTCAAGGGCTCGCCGGGGCTGAACACCGCCATCCTGGCGATCGGCGCCGTGCTGGCCAGCTTCATGGGAACCACGGGCGCATCGATGCTGCTGATCCGGCCGCTGCTGCGCGCCAACGACAACCGCAGGCACCAGGTGCATGTGGTGGTGTTCTTCATCTTCATCGTCTCCAATGCCGGAGGCTCGCTGACGCCGCTGGGCGATCCGCCGCTGTTCCTGGGCTTTCTCAAGGGCGTGGACTTCTTCTGGACGGTGCGCCACATCTTCACCGAGACCCTGTTCCTGGTCGGCGTGCTGCTGGCGCTGTTCTACGCGATCGACACCTGGCTGCTGCGCAAGGCCGGCGAGGCGGACCTGCCCGATCCCACGCCCAGCATCGACGCCTCGGGCCGCGCCAGCCGCCTGGGCTTCGATGGCAGCGTGAACTTCGCGCTGCTGCTGGCCGTGGTGGCTCTGGTGCTGATGAGCGGCCTGTGGCGCACCGATGCGGGGCTGGTGCTGGCCGGCACGCATGTGGGCCTGCCGGGGCTGGTGCGCGATGCGGGCCTGATCGTGGTGGCGCTGCTGTCCCTGCGGCTCACGCCGCGCAGCGTGCACCAGGCCAACGAGTTCGGCTGGGGGCCCATGCAGGAAGTGGCCAAGCTGTTCGCGGGCATCTTCCTGACCATCATCCCCGTGATCGCCATGCTCAAGGCGGGCACGGGCGGGCCGTTCGGCGCCATCGTGGGCGCCGTCACGCGCGCCGATGGCACGCCCGATCCGCTGATGTACTTCTGGGCCACGGGCCTGCTGTCCTCCTTCCTCGACAACGCGCCCACCTACCTGGTGTTCTTCAACACCGCAGGGGGCGACGCCGCGCAGCTGATGACCACGATGGCCTCCACGCTGGCGGCCATCTCCGCGGGCGCGGTGTTCATGGGTGCCAACACTTATATCGGCAACGCGCCCAACCTGATGGTCAAGGCCATTGCCGAGGAGCGCGGCGTGAAGATGCCCAGCTTCTTCGGCTACATGGCCTGGTCGCTGGGCATTCTGGTGCCGCTGTTCGTATTGATGAGCTTCATCTGGTTCCGCTGAAGAACCGCCTCCCGCCAAGACAAGGAAAGAGACAGACATGGCAAGCAAACCCCGCATCCTGATCGCCCGCGCCATCCCGCCCGAGGTGGTGCGCAAGCTGGAGCAGCACTTCGAGGTCGAGTCCAACCAGGACGACGTGGTCTGGAGCCCGCAGGAGCTGGCCGCGCATCTGCAGGACAAGGATGGTGTCCTGACCACGGGCTCGCAGACCATCGATGCGGCACTGCTGGCGGCCTGCCCGCGCCTGAAGGTCGTGGCCAACATGGCCGTGGGCTACAACAACTTCGACGTGCCCGCGATGACGGCAGCGGGCGTACAGGGCACGAACGCGCCCGACGTGCTGACCGAGACCACGGCCGACTTCGGCTTCGCCCTGCTCATGGCCACGGCCCGCCGCGTGACCGAGAGCGAGCACTACCTGCGCGCCGGAAAGTGGAACTCCTGGCGCTACGACCTGTTCGCCGGCTCGGAAGTGCACGGCAGCACGCTGGGCATCATCGGCATGGGCCGCATCGGCCAGGGCATTGCCCGGCGCGGTGCGCATGGCTTCGGCATGAAGGTGGTCTATCACAACCGCTCGCGCCTGTCGCCCGAGCTGGAAGCCGAATGCAAGGCCGGCTACGTGGGCAAGGACGAACTGCTGGCCATGGCCGACCATGTGGTGCTGGTGCTGCCCTACACCAAGGAAAACCACCACACCATAGGCGCGGCCGAGATCGCAAGGATGAAGCCCACGGCCACGCTGATCAACATCGCGCGCGGCGGCATCGTCGATGACGCGGCGCTGGCAAGGGCGCTGCGCGACAGGACCATTGCCGCCGCCGGCCTGGACGTGTTCGAGGGCGAGCCCTCGGTCCATCCCGAGCTGCTGACCGTGCCCAATGTCGTGCTGACCCCGCACATCGCCAGCGCCACCATGGGCACGCGCAGCGCCATGGCCGAGCTGGCAGCCGACAACCTGATCGACTTTCTGAGCGGCAAGGGCCCGCGCACGCCCGTCAACCAGCCCGAGGCGGCGGCTGCAGGCGCGCGCGCCAAGGCCTGAGTGCCGTATTCCGACAATCGCGGGAAGGCAGGCCCTGGCCGCTTCCCGCTGCATGGAGCTGAAGCAAGATCTTGACCCAGATATCCGGAGTGTGGTGGGCGGCATGGGCCGTGCTGCTGTTGGGGCAGGCGGCCGTGATCTGGCTGCTGTGCAGGCGCTCGGCGCAGCGCGATGATGGGGTGGCGCCGCAGCAGTTGCTGCAGGCGCTGCAGATGCTGGATGTGCGGCTGCAGCAGCTCGAGCGCGGCGCCCAGGCCACGCAGATGGCCGTGGCCAAGAGCGACGGCGGGCTGGACCGTGTGTCGCAGCAGCTGCAGGCCCATCTGGCCCAGGCCCAGCTCGATGCACAGGCCGCGCGGCGCGAACAAGGCGAGGCGCTGGCCGCCTTTCGCATGGAACTGGGCCGGCTCACGGTGCGCCTGGCCGCCGACAGCGCCCAGGCCCGCGAGGCCCAGGGCGAAAGCACGCAGCGCTTCAACGCCCATGTGCAGGAGCGCTTCGAGGCGCTGGCGCAGACCACGCGCAGCACGCTGGACTCCCTTAAGAACGACATCCAGCAGCAGCTGGGCGGGCTGGCGCAGTCCAGCCAGGTCCATGCCGAGCAGCTGCGCGGCACGCTCAACGAGCGCCTTGCCACCATCCAGTCGGACAACGCGGCGCGGCTGGAGGAGATGCGGCGCACGGTGGACGAGAAGCTGCATGCCACGCTGGAGCAGCGCCTGGGCGAATCGTTCAAGCTGGTCAGCGACCGGCTGGAGCAGGTGCACAAGGGCCTGGGGGAGATGCAGACACTGGCCGGCAGCGTGGGCGATCTCAAGCGCGTGATGACCAATGTGAAGACGCGCGGCACCTGGGGCGAGCTGCAGCTGGGCGCCATCATCGAGAACGTGCTCACGCCCGAGCAATACGCGCGCAACGTCAAGACCGTGCCCGGCAGCGACGACATGGTGGAGTTCGCCATCCGCCTGCCCGGGCGCAGCGACGAGACGCCGGTCTGGCTGCCCATCGATGCCAAGTACCCGGTCGAGCAATACCAGCGCCTGCTCGACGCCCAGGATGCGGCCGACAAGGCCGCCATTGCCTCGGCCGGCAATGCCTTCGAGGCATCGATCAAGTTCGAGGCCCGCAAGATCCATGGCAAGTATGTGAGCCCGCCCCACACCACGGACTTTGCCGTGCTCTACCTGCCCACGGAAGGCCTGTTTGCCGAGGTCATGCGCCGCCCCGGCCTGGTCGAGGCCGTACAGAACGGCTGCCGCGTGATGGTCACCGGCCCGGCCAACCTGGCGGCCATGCTCAGCAGCCTGCAGATGGGCTTCAAGACGCTGGCCATCGAAAAGCGATCGTCCGAGGTCTGGGCCGTGCTGGGCCAGGTCAAGACCGAGTTCGCCAAGTTCGGCGAAGTGGTGGATGCCACGCGCAAATCCATCGATGCCGCCGCCAAGCGCTTCGAGCAGGTGGGTGTGCGCACGCGCGCCATCCAGCGGCAATTGCGCGATGTGCAGGAGCTGCCCGCGCCGGCCTCGAGCGCAGGGCTGCCCGGTCTGCCGGACGGCAAGGACACGGCGGCAGGCATGGAGCCAGGGTCGGAGCAGGACTGAGATGAATCTGGCGCTGTTCAAAGTCATCATGGCCCAGGTCAGCGTGCACGCCACCATGGCCGGCATGCGGCTGGCCGCGCCTTTGTTGGCGCTGCAGCAGGGCTACAGCGCGGCGGCCGTGGGGATCTTGCTGGCGCTGTTTGCGCTGACTCAGGTGTTCCTGGCGCTGCCGGCCGGGCGCTTTGCGGACAAGCATGGTTTTCGCAAGCCGTTTTTCCTGTCCATGCTGGCGGCCAGCGGCGGCTGTGCGCTGGCGCTGGCGTTTCCGGTCTATCCCGTGCTGTGTCTGGTTGCGCTGCTGACGGGTGGTGCCAGCGGCGCGGTGGTGATTGCCGTGCAGCGCCATGCAGGGCGGGTCACCCACGATCCGTTGGCGCTCAAGAAGGTGTTCAGCTGGCTGGCCATAGGCCCGGCCATCTCCAACTTCATCGGGCCCTTCAGCACGGGGCTGCTGATCGACCACGCGAATTTTGGTGGCGAGGGCAGCACCATGGGCTACCGCGTCGCCTTCGGCCTGCTGGCCCTGGTGCCCGTGCTGGCCTGGAGCTGGGTGCGCCACACGCAGGAGCTGCCGCCCGTGCGTGCGCCCATCGGCGGCCCCAAGCAGCATGCCTGGGATCTGCTGCGCGACCGCAACTTCCGCAACCTGCTGCTGGTCAACTGGCTGCAGTCGGCGTGCTGGGATGTGCACACCTTCGTGCTGCCGCTGCTGGGCCATGAGAAGGGGTTGAGCGCCTCGGTCATCGGCACGCTGCTGGGCATTTTTGCCGTGGCGGCCGCCGCCATCCGCCTGGCCATGCCGCTGGTGGCCGAGCGCCTGCGCGAAGGCGCCGTGATCTCCGGCGCCATGGCCATCACCGCCTTCGTCTTTGCGCTGTACCCCTTCATGGACTCGGCACTGACCATGGGCGTGTGCTCGGTGCTGCTGGGCTTTTCGCTGGGCTCGGTGCAGCCCATGGTCATGAGCATGCTGCACCAGATCACGCCCGAGCACCGCCATGGCGAGGCGCTGGGCCTGCGGCTCATGGCCATCAATGCCTCCAGCGTGGCCATGCCCGTGCTGTTCGGCTCGGCGGGGGCGCTGATCGGCGTGTCTGCGCTGTTCTGGGTGGTGGGCGCGGCCGTGGCCTCGGGCATCCGCACGGCTTGGTTCATGGGGCTGCCGCCGCGCAAGCCGGAATGAAAAAGGCGACCTGCGCCTTGGTGCGCAGATCGCCTTGCGATGCGGTGGCGGCCTGCCGGCCGCTGCGGCTTACCAGCCGCCAGCGTGGAACTGCTTGATCAGCGCCCAGGCCTCCACCGGATCATCGGTATAGCGGAACAGCTGCAGGTCCTTGGGCGAGATAGTGCCTTCCTCGATCATCAGGTCGATGTTGAGCAGGCGCTTCCAGAACTCGGTGCCGAACAGGATCACGGGCACGGAATGCGTCTTGCCGGTCTGCATCAGGGTCAGCACCTCGAACAGCTCGTCCAGCGTGCCGAAGCCGCCGGGGAAGGCCACCAGGGCCTTGGCGCGCATCATGAAATGCATCTTGCGCAAGGCGAAGTAGTGGAACTTGAAGCTCAGGTCCGGCGAGATGAAGCGGTTGCCGTTTTGCTCGTGCGGCAGCTCGATGTTCAGGCCGATGCTGGGTGCGCCCACATCATGGGCGCCACGGTTGGCCGCCTCCATGATGCCGGGGCCGCCGCCGGTGCAGATATAGAGGCGCTCCTCGGGCGGCTGGTTCAGGCTGTCGGCGGCCACGATGCGCGTGAAGGCGCGGGCCTGCTCGTAGCGGTGGGCGTTGCGCACGGCGCGCTCGGCCACTGCAATGCGCTGTGCATCGCCGCTGGCCTGCGCGTCGGCCAGTTGCTGCTCGGCCTGCTCCAGGTCCACGAAGCGCGCGCTGCCATAGACCACGACGGTGTTTTCTATGCCGCGTTCAATCTGGGCCAGGTCGGGCTTGAGCAGCTCCAGCTGCATGCGGATGCCGCGGGTCTCGCGGCGGAACATGAATTCCGGGTCCGCGAAGGCGAGGCGATTGGAATTCTGCTGCAATGCCATGCCGTTGTGCGCCTGGTTGTGAAGGGCCGACCAGCCGTTGGCCAGATCGGTATCGGTCAGGGGGGAAGAGATTTGCATGAACCCTCGTACACAGAAAACCCAGGGCGGCCACGCCTGTGGCCGTTCCATCAAATGCGTTGCCAGCGCAGATGATGACTGCACTATACGCTCACAAACTCATAGCCGCGGGGCTCGCGTATCCGTTGCTTTGCGCATTGACGGGGCCGGTGACAGATTCGTATGCTGAGCAGTTGGGCAGGGCTTGGGCCTGGGGCCCGCCACCGGCAATGGGCGGGTATTTTCAGGCGCCGCAAGCGATTTCAGACGTCCGGGTGCTCGGCCGGTTCGTTGCGCACGACGGTGCTCAGCGGCGGCGGCACGTCCTGGCCCGCACGGCGCGCGCGGAACAGGGCTGCGCGCATCAGGAAGATGGTGGTGATGGGCACGGTCACGGAAATGAAGACCGCAATCAGCAGCGCATGCACCGCCAGGCTCTGGCCGCTGACGGAAAAGTAGATCCAGGTGGCATGCATGATCAGCCAGCAGCCCATGGTGGCGATGATGGAGGGCGCATGCACGCGCTCGAAATAGCTGCCCAGCCGCCACAGTCCCATGGAGCCCAGGAAGGCGATGATGGCGCCGCCCAGCGCCAGCGCGGCAACCAGGATCTGGCACCACAGCGGCAGTGTGGTCTCCGGCGTCATTCGATCACCTCGCCGCGCAGCAGGAACTTGGCCATGGCGGTGGAGCCCACGCAGCCGAACAGAGCGACCAGCAAGGCCGCCTCGAAGTAGCTTGTGCTGTCGTAGATGATGCCCATGAGCAGCATGGCCAGCATGCCGTTGAGGTACATGCAGTCCAGCGCCAGCACGCGGTCCTGGGCGTGCGGGCCCTTGAGCAGGCGCAGCACGGCGCAGCCCATGGCCGCGACCAGCAGGCCCAGCGCGAACATCAAAGTCCAGTGGAACCAGGGCATCATTCGAAAATCTCCATCAGGGGGCGCTCGTAGCAACGCTTGACGTGCTGGACGATCTCCTCGGGATCATCGACCTCCAGCACATGCAGCATGAGCTGCGAGCGGTCGCGCGAGATCTCGGCCCAGGCCGTGCCGGGCGTGATGCACACGATCATGGCGAGCACGGCCAGGCCGTTGGGGTCGCGCAGTTCCAGTGGGATGCGCACGAAGTTGGCCGGGTGCTTGCGCATGCCCGGAAACAGCATGAAGCGCACGACGTTGAAGTTGGACACCGAGGTGTCCCAGACCACGCGCAGCGCCAGGCGCAGGATGGTCAGCGGATGGCGCACCCGCACGGGCAAGGGGCGCAGGCCGCGCAGCAGCAGCGGCAGCAGCAGGCCCAGCAATGCACCGAGCAGGATCTGTCCACTGCTGAACGAACGGTTGAGCAGCAGCCACAGCAGGAACAGCGCCACCGACAGCAGCGGCGCGGGCAGCAAGGTTTTCATCATCGGGAATCCTCCTTGCCCGCCGTCGTGCCTGCATCGCCTATGCCTGCGGGTATGGGCGCGCCACTGGCCTGGGCCGCGGCGCGTGCCGCGCCTTCAGGGCCGGCTTCCAGGCGGGCCTTCTTTTCTGCCGGGCTGGGCTCGGGCTGCGTGCCCATGACGGAGCGCACATAGACATCGGGCGCCAGCAGCGCATCGGCTGCGCGCTGGGTGTAGCCCATCAGCTCGCCGCCGCGCATCGTCAGTGCCACGCAGCAGGCCAGCAGCAAGGCGATGGGCAGGCCTTCGACCACGCGCAGCGAGGGGGAGTTCTGCTCCTCGGTCGCCCAGAAGTGGCGTATGCCGGCGCGCACCAGCGACAGCAGGGCCAGCAGCCCGGTGATGATCATCAGCGCCACCAGCACCCAGCCGGCCCAGCCGGCCTGGAAGCCGCTGGAGTTGCCCAGGCCCAGCGGGTTGAGCAGGGCAGACAGCATGGCGAACTTGCCCACGAAGCCCGACAGCGGCGGCAGGCCGGTAACCACCAGGGTGGCCAGCATGAAGCTCAGGCCGATGAAGGCGGCTGCGGCGGGAATGGCGCGACCGATCAGCACCTCTTCGGATTCGTCAAGGTTGAATCCCTCGGTGGGAAGCAGCTCGGCGTTGAGGAAGGGCGCCTCGTCGTCTTCATAGGGCTCGCCCGCGTCGTCGTCCACGCGCCAGCGGTCCACCACGTCGGCAATCAGAAAGAGCGCGCTCACGGCCAGGGTGGAGCTGGGCAGGTAGTACAGCAGCCCCGCCGTCAGCGCGTTCTGGCCAAAGCCCGTGGCAGCCAGCAGGGTGCCTGACGACAGGATGGCCGCAAAGCCCGCGATATGCGTCAGGCGCTGCGAGCCCAGCATGCCCAGGCCGCCGAAGGCCATGGTCAGCATGCCGCCGACGATCAGCCAGGTGCTGCCGAACAGGGCGGAGGAGCCGGCCTCGGAGCTGAACAGCAGCGTCCACAGCCGCAGCACCACGTAGACGCCCACCTTGGTCATGAGTGCAAACACGGCACCGACGGGCGCGGTGGCCGCGCTGTAGGCCGGCACCAGCCAGAAGTTCAGCGGCCACATGGCCGCCTTGGTCAGGAAGGCGATGCCCAGGATGGCCGCTGCCGAATGCAGCAGCCCGCGGTCGGCACTGCTGATCTGGGGAATGGCGCGTGCCAGGTCGGCCATGTTCAGCGTGCCGGTCAGGCCGTAGAGCATGGACACGCCGATGAGGAACAGCGACGAGGCGGCCAGGTTGATGGCGATGTAGTGCAGGCCCGCCTGGATGCGCGCCCGGCCCGAGCCATGCAGCAACAGGCCGTAGGAGGCCGCAAGCATGATCTCGAAGAACACGAACAGGTTGAACAGGTCCGCCGTGAGGAAGGCGCCGCTCAGGCCCATCAACTGGAACTGGAACAGCGAGTGAAAGTGCATCCCCGCGCGGTGCCAGCGGGCGCTGGAGAAGATCAGCGAGGCCAGGGCCACCGTGTAGGTCAGCACCAGCATCATGCCGGTCAGGCGGTCCAGCGCCAGCGAGATGCCGAAGGGCATGGGCCAGTTGCCCGGCATGTAGACGCCCAGGTTGACGGGTGCGCCGGCCTGGTCGGTCCACAGCATCAGCAGCACGGCCACGCCCAGGCCCAGCACGGTGGACACCAGGCCAAGGGCGAACTTCACGCGCTGGCGCTCCTCGCGCAGCAGCAGCATCAGCGCTGCCGAGAGCATGGGCAGCACGATGGGCGCCAGCATCAGGTGCGGCATGAGACGGGCGGTCAGCTCGTTCATGGCATCTCCTGCTCGGTGCGGGAATGGGCTCCGTCCACATGGTCGGTGGCGGTGGTGCCGCGCGAGGCCAGCAGCACCACGAGGAACAGCGCCGTCATGGCAAAGCCGATCACGATGGCCGTGAGCACCAGCGCCTGGGGCATGGGATCGGCATAGTGCGCGAGATCCTGCGGCACGCCGGCCCGCAGCACGGGCTCCTTGTCGATGGCCAGGCCCTGGCGACCCATGCTGAAGATGAACAGGTTGACTGCATACGACAGCAGTGCCAGCCCCATGATGACCTGGTAGGTACGTGGGCGCAGCAGCAGCCACACGCCTGAGCCGGTCAGTACGCCGATGGCAATGGCAAGCACGACTTCCATCAGAAACCTCCTCGCGCCAGGGCTGCGGCGGTGGCCTGCTGCACGGCGGCTTCGGCCTCCTCGGCCTGTTGTTGCTGCTCCTCCAGCAGGCGGGCGTGGTAGCGGTGGCTGCGCACCGATTGGTGGGCGATGGCCGTCAGAATGAGCATGGTCGCGCCCACCACCAGTGAGAACACACCGATGTCGAAGAACAGGGCGCTGGCGAGATGCACGTCGCCGACGACTGGCAGGGTCATATGGAAGGTGTGGCTGGTGAGGAAGGGATAGCCGGCCACGATGGAGCCCATGCCGGTACCCAGTGCGAACAGCAGGCCGACACCGATCCATCGGCGCGGGAAGATCGGCAAGTGGGCCTCGACCCACTGCGTGCCGGAGATGATGTACTGCATCAGCAAGGCGACCGAGAACACCAGGCCGGCGACGAAGCCTCCTCCGGGTTCGTTGTGGCCGCGCATGAAGATGTAGACCGAGACCAGGGCCGCGAAAGGCAGCAGCAGGCGGACCAGCACGGCGGGCACCATCAGGTAGCCCACGGCCGTATCGCCGGCATTGCGCGGATTGAACAGATCGGTCTGCAGGTCGCCTGGCACGTAGCGCTGCTGTTCGGGCAGGTCCAGCGTCTCGCGGGCTGGGCGGAAGCGCCGCAGCAGGGCATAGACCACCAGGGCCACGATGCCCAGCACCACGATTTCGCCGAAGGTGTCGAAGCCACGGAAGTCCACCAGCATGACGTTGACCACATTGGTGCCGCCGCCGTCGCTGAGCGCATGTTCGAGGAAGAAGGTGGAGGCGCCGTCATAGAAGGGGCGGCTCATCATGGCGAAGGCCAGCCAGGCCATGCCGCCCCCGGCCACCAGCGACAGCAGCAGGTCGCGCATGCGGCGCGAGCGGGCTCGCAGCTCGGCGGACAGCACGGGAATGTGCAGGCTCTTGTCGCGCTTGGGCATCCAGCGCAGGCCCAGCAGCATCAGCACCGTGGTGGCGACCTCGACCACCAGCTGGGTCAACGCCAGATCGGGCGCCGAGAACCACAGGAAGGTCAGGCAGGTGCACAGGCCGGCACCGCCCAGCATGATCAGCGCGGTCAGCCGGTGGTACTTGGCCTTCCAGGCCGTGCCCAGGGCGCAGAGAATGCCCACCGACCACAGCAGCACAAAGGCGGGCGACAGCGGCAGCATGCCCCGATCGCCCAGCTTGATGCCCTGCAGCCACAGCGGCAGAACGCCCGCCAGCACGGCGGTGCAGACCAGCCACAGCATCTGCCACTGCAGGCGCATGGTGGACAGGCGCCGGCGCGACGAGCGGCCCAGCAGGGACAGGCGGGCCAGCAGGTTCTCGAAGATGCGCTGGCCGCTGAGCGTGCCCACCAGCGGTGCGGTATCGATATGGCCGGCCTGGCGCTGCCAGCGCAGCAGCATGTACAGCAGGATGCCGCCAATCAACGCCACAAGGCTCATGATCAAGGGCATGTTCCAGCCGTGCCAGATGGCCAGGCTGTACTCGGGCAGATCGCCGCCGACCACGGGCGTGGCGGCCGCTGCGAGGAAGCTGCCCACGGCCCACGCCGGCAGCATGCCCACGACCAGGCAGGCCAGCACCAGCAATTCGACGGGCACGCGCATCCAGTGCGGCGGCTCGTGCGGCTCGTGCGGCAGGTCGGTGGCCTTGGGGCCGAAGAAGACGTCGATGGTGAAGCGCAGCGAATAGGCCACGCTGAACATGCCCGCCACCGTGGCGGCCACGGGCAATGCCGTGCGCACCCAGGGGGCAGCGTCCAGGTAGACGGTCTCGGCGAAGAACATTTCCTTGGACAGGAAGCCGTTGAGCAGCGGCACGCCCGCCATGGCCGCACTGGCCACGCAGGCCAGCGTGGCCGTGATGGGCATCATGTGCCGCAGGCCCGAGAGGCGGCGGATATCGCGCGTGCCGCTTTCATGGTCAACGATGCCTGCGGCCATGAACAGCGAGGCCTTGAAGGTCGCGTGGTTCATGATGTGGAACACCGCAGCCACGGCCGCCAGCTTGCTGTTGAGGCCCAGCAGCAGCGTGATCAGGCCCAGGTGGGAAATCGTCGAATAGGCCAGCAATCCCTTGAGATCGTGCTGAAACATGGCCAGATAGCCACCGATGAGCAGCGTTGCAGCGCCTGCTCCGCCCACCAGCCAGAACCAGGCATCGGTGTCACCCAGCACGGGCCACATGCGCGCCAGCAGGAACACACCCGCCTTGACCATGGTGGCGGAGTGCAGGTAGGCCGACACCGGGGTGGGCGCGGCCATGGCGTGCGGCAGCCAGAAGTGGAAGGGGAACTGCGCGCTCTTGGTCAGTGCGCCCAGCAGGATCAGCACCAGGGCGACCAGGTACAACTGGTGGTCGCGCACCTGCTGGCCGGCAATGAGCACGTTGTCCAGGTCATAGCTGCCCACGATGTGGCCCAGCACCAGCATGCCGGCCAGCATGGCCAGGCCGCCCGTTCCCGTCACCGTCAGCGCCATGCGCGCGCCCCGGCGTGCATCCTTGCGATGGTGCCAGTATCCGATCAGAAGAAAGGAGAAGAGGCTGGTCAGCTCCCAGAAGAAGGCAATCTGGATGATGTTGCCCGACAGCACCACGCCCGCCATCGCGCCCATGAAGGCCAGAAAAAACGAGAAAAAGCGCGGTACGGGATCGGCCGGCGACATGTAGTAGCGCGCATAAAGCACCACCAGCGAGCCTATGCCCAGCACCAGCATGCAGAACATCCATGCAAAGCCGTCCATGCGGATCACCAGATTCAGCCCCAGTGCCGGCAGCCACTCGATCTCCTGGCGCAGCACCTCCCCATCGGCGATCTGGGGGAACAGCAATGCCGTCTGGATGGCGCAGCCGAGGGCGATGACGCCGGCCAGCGTTGACTCCGTATTGCGCGCATTGGCGGGCAGCATTGCGGCAATCAGGCTGCCGATGAAGGGTAGGAGGATGAGGGTGATCAGGGGCATGGGCGGTTCATTTTACGGGCAAGGTTTTTTGCTTCGCTATGAAAACCTGAGCATGTTTCAGGCTATGGCCGCGCATACCCCGAGGGTAGTACGCATGAAAAACCCGCCGAAGCGGGTTGGATAGAGACAGTTGGCGTACTCAGGAGGCCGCGCCGGCCTTGGCCGGCGTGGCCGGTTTGGCGGCCTGGTCCTTGGTCGGCTTGGCGCCTTTGGCTGCCGTGTCCTTGGTGTCCTTGGCCGCCGTGTCCTTTGCATCGGGCTTGGCTCCCTGGCCCTTGTAGCTGGTGCCATTGACCGTCAGGCCGTCCCCCGAGAACTTGGCGGCGGTCGGTTCGCCCACGCCTTTGACGCGTGCAATGAAATCGGGCCAGTCCTTGAAGGCGGAGGATTTGCGCTCCTCGAGAATGCGTGCCGACATGGCCGGGCCAATGCCCTTGATGGATGTCAATTCGGCTTCATTCGCCTTGTTGACCTCCACGGCAGCCAGGGCCATCACGGACCACAGCAGTGCAATGAAGCCAGCCATCAGTTTTCTGAACATACAAACCTCCTGATCCCAAAATGTTGAGGGCCGCAACATTGCGACCCAGAGGCATCTTATGCAGGGCCTTGGCGTGCGGCTAGGCGGTGAAGGGGGCCAGCAGGCCCGTGCAGGCATGGCCGAACGTGTGCAAAGTCAATGGCCATGCGCCTGCCAAGGCGGTTTCTAGGAATACTCTGAAAATACACCGTCCATGCCGTGTTTGCCAATGGGGGTGACGCGAGGCAGGGGGTGGAGCTGCTTCTCGCGCCTGCCCCGCATCACAGCTCCTCGACGCGCCGGGCCGGATAGCTGTCCCAGCTCTGGCAGCCGGGGCAATGCCAGAAATGCTGGCGTGCCTCGAAGCCGCAGGCCGCGCAGCGGTAGCGGGTCAGCGGCTTGGCCGCGTGGTCCAGCGCGCGTTGCACGGCCGGGTGGTACTGCTCCTCGGCCAGCTTCTCGCCTGCCAGCCACTGCGCGGCAGCCACCAGGGAGGGCTCCCTGTCCAGATGCTGGACCAGGCGTGCGCGTCCCGGTGCCTTGGTTTCACCATCGTTGCTCTGTTCTTCAATCTGAGCGTCCAGCGCGACCAGCGCCTGCAGCAGATCCAGCGAGGGTGCCTGCTCGTACTGCTGGCTGAGCAGTTGGTGGATGTGCTGGCGCTGGCCCGTGGCGGCGGCAATGTCCACCAGCAGCTGAGCCGCCAGCGGCAGCGAGGCTGGGGACTGCTCGGCCAGGCTTTCCAACGTGTGCAAGGCCTGGGCCGATTGCCCCATGCGGTGCTGCAGCTGCGCGTGCTCCAGGCGCGGGCGTGCGGCCTGTGGGGCGGTGGTGATGGCCTGCTGCAGCCGCTGCAGTGCCTCGGCCTGCTGGCCCTGGGTCAGCAGGGCCCGGGCGTCTTCGCAGAGGTAGTGGGCCAGGCGGCCGCTGAAGTCGCCCTGGTTGGCTTCCTGCATGCGGCGCGCAATGGCGGCGGCCTGTGCCCAGTCGCGCGAGCGTTCGTAGATGGCCAGCAGGGCCAGGCGGGCCTCGGCCTCGAAGGCCGTGCCTTCCAGGCGGCGCAGCGCGTCCTCGGCACGATCGAGCAGGCCTGCCTTCAGAAAGTCCTGGGCCAGCGCGTGCTGGGCGCGGTCGCGGTCCACGCGGCTGAGGTCGCCTCGCGACAGCAGGTGTTCGTGCACGCGCACGGCGCGGTTGTATTCGCCACGGCGGCGAAAGAGGTTGCCCAGCGCGAAGTGCAGCTCCGAAGTGTCGGGGTCGTTCTGCACGGCTTCGATGAAGGCGTCGATGGCCTTGTCCTGCTGCTCGTTGAGCAGGAAGTTCAGACCCTTGAAATAGGCCTTGGGCGCCTGGCGGTTTTCGGCGCGAATCTGCCTCAGGTCCCAGCGCGAGGCCAGCCAGCCCAGCACGAAGGCGACGGGCAGGCCCAGCAGTATCCAGCTCAGATCAAATTCCATGCACGTCGCCCGGCAGGATGGGGGATGGGGCGGGCTTGGGCGCCGTGGCCGCTGCCGGTGTCTCGGCTGCGGCAGGCACTGTGGCCTGGGTCGAGCGCGCGGCGTTGCGGTGCTTGAGCCAGCGCGGCACCATGCCCAGAACGCCCACGATCAGGCCCAGTGCGAAGGCGGCCAGCACCACCAGTACCAGCGGCGCAGTCCAGGAGGTGCCGAAGAAGAAGTGCACCGTCGCGTCCTGCTGGTTGTTCAGGGCGAAAGCGAACAGCGTAAAAAAAATGGCCGCCTTGAGCAGCCACAGGAAGTACTTCATGTGTTCCCTTGTGTGACGGGAACGATTCTAGAGCCTGGCGGAGAGGGCGGCTGCGGCGCGCGCAGCCGGTCAGCCCGCTTTCAGGCGGCAGGGCCGGTGCCTGTGCCGGAGCCTGTGTTGTCTGTATCGATGGCCGCGCCGGGGCGCAGGTCCACGGCTTCGCGAAGGGCCTTGCCGGGCTTGAAGTGCGGCACGCGCTTGGACGGAATGTGGACAGCCTCGCCACTGCGGGGATTGCGGCCCATGCGGGGCGGGCGATGGTTGACCGAGAAACTGCCAAAGCCGCGGATTTCGATGCGATGGCCTCGCACCAGGGCATCGCTGACGGCGTCAAGAATCGTCTTGACGGCCTGCTCGGCATCGCGCTGGCTCAGTTGGCCAAAGCGGGCGGCGAGTTCTTCGACGAGATCGGATCGGGTCATCAAGGATAGGAATCAGGGGTTGAAATGGCGACGGGCGCCCGGAGGCGCCCGTCGCATCCGACCTTCAGCGGTCAGCAGACTGGCTGCTGATTACTTGTCGGAGTTGTCCAGCTTGGCGCGCAGCAGGGCGCCCAGGCTGGTCGTGCCGGCGTTTTCCTTGGCCGACTGAGCGGACAGGGAAGCCATGGCTTCTTGCTGGTCGACCTGGTCCTTGGCCTTGATCGACAGCTGGATGTTGCGGGTCTTGCGATCCACATTGACCACCACGGCGGTGATCTCGTCGCCTTCCTTCAGCACCGAGCGGGCATCTTCCACGCGGTCCACGGCGATTTCCGAAGCACGCAGGTAACCGATGATGTCTTCGCCCAGGTCGATTTCAGCACCACGTGCGTCCACCGTCTTGACCTTGCCCGACACGATCTGGCCCTTGTCGTTCACGGTCACGAAGGTCGTGAAGGGATCGCTGTCCAGCTGCTTGATGCCCAGGGAGATGCGCTCGCGCTCGACGTCCACGGCCAGCACGATGGCTTCGACTTCCTGGCCCTTCTTGTAGTTGCGCACGGCGGCTTCGCCGGGCTCGTTCCAGGACAGGTCGGACAGGTGCACCAGGCCGTCGATACCGGCAGCCAGACCCACGAACACGCCGAAGTCGGTGATCGACTTGATCGGGCCCTTGACGCGGTCGCCGCGCTTGGTGTTCTGCGCGAACTCTTGCCAGGGGTTGGCCTTGCACTGCTTCATGCCCAGCGAGATGCGACGCTTGTCTTCGTCGATCTCCAGCACCATGACTTCGACTTCGTCACCCAGGGTAACGAGCTTGGTCGGAGCAATGTTCTTGTTGGTCCAGTCCATTTCGGAGACGTGCACCAGGCCTTCGATGCCGGGTTCCAGCTCGACGAACGCGCCGTAGTCGGCAATGTTCGTGACCTTGCCGAACAGGCGGGTGCTCGAGGGGTAGCGGCGCGAAACGCCCATCCACGGGTCGTCGCCCATTTGCTTCAGACCCAGCGAGACACGGTTCTTCTCGGTGTCGAACTTGAGGATCTTGGCGGTGATTTCCTGGCCAGCCTGCACGACTTCCGAGGGATGACGCACGCGGCGCCATGCCATGTCGGTGATGTGCAGCAGGCCGTCGATGCCGCCCAGGTCCACGAACGCACCGTATTCGGTGATGTTCTTGACCACGCCTTGAACGATGGCGCCTTCCTTCAGCGTTTCCATCAGCTTGGCGCGCTCTTCGCCCATCGAGGCTTCGACCACGGCGCGGCGGCTCAGCACCACGTTGTTGCGCTTGCGGTCCAGCTTGATGACCTTGAACTCCATCGTCTTGTTTTCGTACGGAGTCAGGTCCTTGATCGGACGGGTGTCGATCAGCGAACCGGGCAGGAAGGCGCGGATGCCGTTGACCAGCACCGTCAGGCCGCCCTTGACCTTGCCGGAGGTCGTGCCGGTCACGAATTCGCCCGATTCCAGGGCCTTTTCCAGAGCCAGCCACGAGGCCAGGCGCTTGGCGGTGTCGCGCGACAGGATGGTGTCGCCGTAGCCGTTTTCGATCGAGCCGATGGCGACCGACACAAAGTCGCCCACCTGGACTTCGATTTCTCCCTGGTCGTTCTTGAATTCGTCGATTGGCACGTAGGCTTCCGACTTCAGGCCAGCGTTCACGACGACGAAGTTGTGCTCGACGCGCACGACTTCAGCGGTGATGACCTCGCCAGGACGCATTTCCGTGCGTTGCAGCGATTCTTCAAACAGGGAGGCAAAAGATTCAGACATGTATTTCCTTGCCCGCAAACAGGTTTCCGCCGGCACTATTGCCAGGCGTTTCTAGGACTGTTTGCGGAGGTGTTGTGGGTTCAACCACGGTGTTGGAGTCTATGGACCTCGGGCCGTACATGGGGCGGTGCCGCCATGTCTGGGCCCGGAGGGCGGGTTTGCCGACCGTGCGGCGCAACTGGCAATCAGTCGCGGCCGAACGGCTGGCGTTCCTGCCACCACGAAAGCACCTGTTCTGCCACCTCTTCGATGGAGAGCTCGGAGCTGTCAAGCAGCATGGAATCCTGGGCGGGCTTGAGCGGTGCGACGCTGCGGTTCATGTCCCGCGCATCGCGTGCTTCAAGGTCAGCCCGAAGGGCGCTTATGTTAGCGGCAATTCCTTTGGAAATCAACTGCTTATGCCGGCGCTCGGCGCGACAGGCGGCGGAGGCCGACAAATAGACCTTGAGGGGAGCATGGGGAAAGATCACCGTGCCCATGTCGCGGCCGTCGGCAACCAGCCCCGGAAGCTGCTGGAAGGACAGCTGCAGGTCCACCAGCGCGTCGCGCACGGCAGGCAGGGCCGAGACGCGCGAGGCGTTCATGCCCGACTCCTCGCTGCGCAGGATGAGGGTGACATCCTCGTCACCCAGCCAGATGCGCTGCTCGGCGTCAAAGCGCACGGGCAGCTCGCGCGCCAGCACGGCGATCTGCTGGGCGTGCGGTTCGTCCAGCACCAGGCCGGCGCGCGATGCGGCCAGTCCCGTGAGCCGGTACAGCGCGCCCGAGTCCAGCAGGTGGTAGCCAAGAGCCTGGGCGACCTCGGCGGCAATCGTGCCCTTGCCCGAGGCCGTGGGGCCATCGATGCAGATCACGGGAATGCGCGCGCGGGCCGTCTCGCAGACGGAGAACAGGGCCTCGAAGTAGTCGGGGAAGGTCTTGGCGACGCACTTGGGGTCTTCGATGCGCACGGGCAGGGCGGCCGGGTTGAAGGCCGCCAGCGAGAAGCACATGGCCACGCGGTGGTCGTCATAGGTGTGGATGCTGGCCGCACGCCATGCGGCGGTGGATGCGGGCGGAGTGATGCGGATGAAGTCCGCACCCTCCTCGACGTCGGCGCCCAGCTTGCGCAGTTCCTTGGTCATGGCCGCGATGCGGTCGGTTTCCTTGACACGCCAGCTTGCGATATTGCGCAGCGTGGTCGTGCCATCGGCATACAGGGCCATGACGGCCAGCGTCATGGCGGCATCGGGGATGTGGTTGCAGTCCAGGTCGATGGCCTTGAGCGGCCATGCGCCACGGCGGATGCGCAGCCAGTTGGGGCCGCCTTCCACCTCGGCGCCCATGGCGCGCGCGGCCTCGACAAAGCGGATATCGCCCTGGATGGAGTCCAGTCCCACGCCGAGGATGCGGATGCCTTCGGCGCTGTCCGAGGCGATGGCGCCCAGTGCGATGAAGTAGCTGGCCGACGAGGCGTCTGCCTCGACATGGATCTCGCCCGGCGAGCTGTAGCGGTTGCCGGCCGGGATGGTGAAGCGCTGCCAGTTCTCGTTGTGCACGGCAATGCCGAAGCGGGCCAGCAATTCCAGCGTGATGTGGATGTAGGGCTTGGAGATCAGCTCGCCCACGACTTCGATGGTGATGTCGCGCGTGCTGGCCAGCAGCGGCAGCGCCATCAGCAGCGAGGTCAGGAACTGGCTGGAGACATCGCCACGCACCTGGATGGGGCTGTGCGGCAACTGCGAGAAATCGGGCTGGCGGATGTGCAGCGGAGGAAAGCCCTCGTTGCCCAGATAGTCGATGCGGCAGCCGAGCTGGCGCAGCGCATCGACCAGATCGCCGATGGGGCGCTCATGCATGCGCGGCACGCCGCTGAGCTTGAAGTCGCCGCCCAGCACGGACAGGGCTGCCGTCAGCGGCCGCATGGCCGTGCCGGCGTTGCCCATGAACAGCTCGGCACTGGCGCCAGAGGGCAGGACGCCGCCCAGGCCGGTGATGCGCACGGGCTGGCCGAGGGTGATGGTTGCGGGCTCCACCGTGCAGCCCAGTTGCTGCAGGGCCCGGAGCATGACGCGCGTGTCGTCCGAGTCAAGCAGGTCGTGGACCACGGTCGTGCCCTGGCTCAGTGCCGCGAGCAGCAGCACGCGGTTCGAGATGCTCTTGGAGCCCGGCAGGCTCACCGTGCCCTGCGCGCGGGAAAGAGGGGGGATATCGAGAAAGGCGGTACTGAACATGGCAATTCGGAGGCAAACAGGCTGTCGGGAGGCATTGCGGCCGCGCCGGCCGCAATGCACAGGAGCGCTTTGGGTGCGCCGGGCTTGCGTCTGGCGCTTGCCCTGCGTTGCGCGTCAGCGGCGCGGAGCGCCCATGCGCCAATGGGCGCGCGCGGCACTGGCCAGGGTCAGGCGGTCTTCAAGACCTTGTCCGTCACCGGCCTGGATCAGGGATTCGAGTTGCTGCAGCGCCTGCTGGAACTGGCGCGACTGTGCCAGAACCTGCTCGCTGTTGGCCAGCAGCACATCACGCCACATCTTGGGATCGCCTGCGGCAATGCGTGTGAAGTCGCGGAAGCCGGGGCCGGCCAGGGACAGCACGTCGTCGGAGTCGGGCTGGGTGATCACGCTTTGCATCATGGCGAAGGCCAGCAGATGCGGCAGGTGGCTGACCGTGGCAAAGGCGCTGTCGTGGGCTTCGGGCGACATGGCGCGCACGCGGCAGCCCAGCAGTTCCCACAGGGAGCGGGCTTTTTGCAGGTGGTCGGTCAGCGTGCGTTCGGTGGGCGTCAGGATGACCTGTGCGCCCTTGTACAGCTGGGGGTCGGAGTGCTCGACGCCCGAGACTTCCTTGCCTGCAATGGGGTGGGCCGGCACGAAGGAGCCGAGCTGGTCGCGCAGGGTCGAGCGGGCGGCATGCACCACATCGACCTTGGTGGAGCCCACGTCCATGATCATCATCTCGGGCGTGACCAGGTGCTTGATGGACTTGAGCGTGGCCTCGGTCGCCGCCACGGGCACGGCCAGCAGCACCAGGTCGGCACCGGCGGCGGCCAGCAGGGCGGAGGGGGCCTCCACATCGATGACGCCCATCTGGCGAGCGCGTTCGGTCGTCGAAGGCGACTTGCTGTAGCCCACGACGCGCTTGACCAGCCCTGCCTGCTTGAGCGCCAGGGCGAACGAGCCGCCCATGAGGCCGCAGCCGATCAGGCCCAGTTGTTCAAAGGGCTGCATCACTTGGATACCGGGTAGGTGCCCAGCACCTTGTAGAAGGCACACAGGCCGCGCAACTCTTCCAGCGCGCTGGCCACGTTGGGCTGTGCCGGGTGGCCTTCGAGGTCGATGTAGAAGTAGTACTCCCACTGGCCGGTGCGCGCGGGGCGCGACTCGAAGCGCGTCATCGACACGCCGTGCCTCTTCAGCGGCACCAGCAGGTCATGCACGGCGCCAGGGCGGTTGGGCACGGAGATGATGATGCTGGTGCAATCCTGGCCGCTGGGCGAGGGCGTGGCCAGCGTGTGCGGCAGGCAGATGACGGCGAAGCGCGTGCGGTTGTAGGCATCGTCCTGGATGGCATGCGCCACCACATGCAGGCCGAATTGCTGGGCCGCGCGTTCGCTGGCCAGGCCGGCGATGTTGGGGTGCAGTGCTGCCAGACGAGCGCCTTCGGCATTGCTGGACACCGGGCGGCGCTCGGCATGCGGCAGGTGCTTGGCCAGCCAGCCCTGGCACTGTGCCAGGGCCTGGGGATGGGCTGCCACGACTTCGATGCCCTCGGTCGTGTTGCTGCTGCGAAGCAGGTTGTGGCGCACCAGCAGGCTGACCTCGCCCACCACGTGGCAGGGCGTGTGCAGGAACATGTCCAGTGAGCGCGTGACCACGCCTTCGTTGGAGTTCTCCACGCCCACCACGCCGTACTGCGCGCTGCCTGCGGCCGTGGCGTGGAACACCTCGTCGAAGCTGTTGCAGTACATCAGATCGGCCGCGCCGCCGAAGTACTGGATGGCGGCTTCCTCGCAGAACGTGCCCGCCGGGCCCAGCACGGCCACGCGCTGGGGCGACTCCAGCGCCAGGCAGGCCGACATGATCTCGCGCCAGATGGCCGAGACATGGCCGTTCTTGAGCGGGCCGGGATTGGCGGACTCGATCTTCTGGATGACCTGGGCCACGCGGTCCGGGCGGAAGAAGGGCGTGCCTTCACGCTTCTTGACCTCGCCGACCTGCTCTGCCACGCGGGCGCGTCGGTTCAGCAGGTCCAGCAGTTGCTGGTCGATATCGTCGATCTGCACGCGCAGATGCGCCAGATCGGGAGAGGCTTGGGGTGTGGTGCTCATGGGCGTGAGTGTGGGTCGGTCAGGCGTTGCGCTGTTCGAATTCGCGCATGTACTCCACCAGCGCCTGCACGCCAGCGATGGGCATGGCGTTGTAGATGCTGGCACGCATGCCGCCGACGGACTTGTGGCCCTTGAGCTGCAGCAGGCCGCGTTCCCGGGCTCCGGCCAGGAAGGCGTCATTGCGCGATTCGTCGCGCAGGAAGAAGGGGATGTTCATGCGCGAGCGGCAATTGGCAGCGACCTTGTTCACGTAGAACGAGGACTGGTCCACGTACTGGTAGAACAGGTCGGCCTTGGCGATGTTGCGCGCCTCCAGGGCGGCCACGCCGTTCAGGCCGCCTTCGGTCTGGCGCTTGATCCATTGGAACGTGAGGCCCGCGATGTAGATGCCCCAGGTCGGCGGCGTGTTGTACATCGACTGGTTGTCGGCCACGGTCTTGTAGTCGAAGGCCGAAGGGCAGGCTGGCAGGGCGTGGCCCAGCAGATCCTCGCGCACGATGACCAGGGTCAGGCCGGCAGGGCCCAGGTTCTTTTGCGCGCCGCCGAACGCCAGGCCCACGCGGCTCCAATCGACGGGGCGCGATGCCACGTGCGAGGAGAAATCAACCACCAGCGGAGCATCGCAGCCCAGCGCCTTCAGGTCGGGCAGCTCCTGGAACTCCACGCCATGGATGGTTTCGTTGCTGCAGATGTGCACGTAGCTGGCGCCGCGGCTCAGTTGCCAGCTCTCGGGGGCGGGCAGGGCGGTGAACTTGCCGTCCTCGCCGCTGGCCGCGATGTGCGCATCGGCCACGTACTTGCGTGCTTCCTTGGCCGACTTCTGGCTCCAGCTGCCGCTGAGCACGAAGTCCACCGTGCCGGCGCGCGACAGGTTCAGGGGAACGATGGCGTTCTCGGCCAGGCCGCCGCCCTGCATGAACAGGATCTTGAACTCGGGCGGTACGGCCAGCAGCTCGCGCAGGTCGGCCTCGGCCTGTTCATAGATGGAGATGAACTCCTTGCCGCGGTGGCTCATCTCCATCACGCTCATGCCGGACCCGTGCCAGTCGAGCATTTCGGCGGCTGCCTGCTGCAGCACTTCGGCGGGAATGGCGGCGGGGCCGGCGGAGAAGTTGTAAGGGCGGTTCATGGAGTTCACTGTCAAGTCACGCGCAGGCGCCAGTTCGGGCGGTGCCTGCAACTGTCAAAAATCTGAGCCGCCGCTGGGGCTGCGCTCCCAGTGCGGGAGGCAGCCCCAGCGGCTGCTGGGTCATCAGGCGGGCTCGCCCGTGCCTTCGGCAGCGGCTTCGTCGCCGCCTGTGGCCTCCTCGCCCGTGGCCTCGTCCTCGACTTCGTTGGCATCGTTTTCAACGATGCGCTGCAGGCCGCCGAGCTTGGCGCCTTCGTCCAGGGAGATCAGCGTCACGCCCTGGGTGGCGCGGCCCAGTTCGCGGATTTCCGAGACCCGGGTGCGCACCAGCACGCCAGTGTCGGTGATCAGCATGATTTCGTCATCGGCATGCACCAGGGTGGCGGCGACGACCTTGCCGTTGCGCTCGGACTGCTGGATGGCAATCATGCCCTTGGTGCCGCGGCCATGGCGCGTGTACTCCACGATGGAGGTGCGCTTGCCGTAGCCGTTCTCGGTGGCCGTGAGCACGCTTTGCGACTCGTCCTCGGCCACCAGCATGGCGATCACGCTCTGGCCTTCTTCCAGGTTCATGCCCTTGACGCCGCGCGCGTTGCGGCCCATGGGGCGCACGTCGTTCTCGTCGAAGCGCACGGCCTTGCCGCCGTCGCTGAACAGCATCACGTCATGCTTGCCGTCGGTGAGGGCTGCGCCGATCAGGAAGTCGCCCTCGTCCAGGCCCACGGCGATGATGCCGGCCTTGCGCGGGTTGGAGAACTCGTCCAGTGCCGTCTTCTTCACGGTGCCCATGCTGGTGGACATGAACACATAGTGGTCGGCCGGGAAGCTGCGGTACTCGCCCGTCAGCGGCAGCACCACGTTGATCTTCTCGCCATCCTGCAGCGGGAACATGTTGACGATGGGGCGTCCGCGCGAGCCGCGCGAACCTGCGGGCACTTCCCAGACCTTGAGCCAGTACAGGCGGCCGCGGTTGGAGAAGCACAGCAGGTAGTCGTGCGTGTTGGCGATGAACAGCTGGTCGATCCAGTCGTCTTCCTTGGTGGCCGTGGCCTGCTTGCCGCGTCCGCCGCGCTTTTGCGAGCGGTACTCGGACAGCGGCTGGCTCTTGATGTAGCCCGTGTGGCTGAGCGTGACCACCATGTCGGTGGGCGTGATCAGGTCCTCGGTGGACAGGTCCTGCGCGCTGTACTCGACCGTGCTGCGGCGGGCGCCGACCTTGCTCTGTCCGAACTCGGCCTTGATCTGCTTGAGCTCGTCGCCAATGATGGCCGACACGCGCTCGGGCTTGGACAGGATGTCCAGCAGGTCCTCGATGACGGACATCACGTCCTTGTACTCGGCGACGATCTTGTCCTGCTCCAGGCCGGTCAGTCGCTGCAGGCGCATCTGCAGGATTTCCTGGGCCTGGGTTTCGGACAGGCGGTACAGGCCATCGGCCTGCATGCCGAATTCGCGCTCCAGCCCGTCGGGGCGGTAGTCGTCGGCGTTGACCACGCCGCCATCGGTGCGGGTGCGCGTCAGCATCTCGCGCACCAGCTTGCTGTCCCAGTTGCGCGTCATCAGCTCGGCCTTGGCCACAGGCGGCGTCGGCGCGTTGCGGATGATGGCGATGAAGTCGTCGATATTGGCCAGCGCGACCGCCAGGCCTTCCAGCACATGGCCGCGCTCGCGTGCCTTGCGCAGCTCATACACCGTGCGGCGCGTGACCACTTCGCGGCGGTGCTGCAGGAAGACCTCAACCAGATCCTTCAGGTTGCACAGCTTGGGCTGGCCATCGACCAGCGCCACCATGTTCATGCCGAAGGTGTCTTGCAGCTGGGTCAGCTTGTACAGGTTGTTGAGCACGACCTCGGGCACTTCGCCGCGCTTGAGCTCGATCACCAGGCGCATGCCCGACTTGTCGGACTCGTCCTGGATGTGGCTGATGCCTTCGATCTTCTTCTCGTGCACCAGCTCGGCCATGCGCTCCTGCAGCGTCTTCTTGTTGACCTGGTAGGGCAGCTCGTCAACGATGATGGCCTGGCGCTGGCCGCGATCGATGTCCTCGAAGTGGCACTTGGCGCGCATCACCACGCGTCCGCGACCCGTGCGGTAGCCTTCCTTGACACCGTTGATGCCATAGATGATGCCGGCCGTGGGGAAGTCAGGCGCGGGAATGATCTCCATCAGCTCGTCGATGGTGGCCTGAGGCGTCTGCAGCAGGTGCAGGCAGGCATCCACCACCTCGTTGAGGTTGTGCGGAGGAATGTTGGTGGCCATGCCCACGGCAATGCCCGAGGAACCATTGACCAGCAGGTTGGGCAGCCGCGCGGGCAGCACCAGCGGCTCGCGCTCGCTGCCGTCGTAGTTTGGGCCGTAGTCCACCGTCTCCTTGTCGATGTCGCCCAGCATCTCGTGGGAGATCTTGGACAGGCGGATTTCGGTGTAACGCATCGCCGCCGCGCTGTCCCCGTCCACCGAACCGAAGTTGCCCTGCCCGTCGACCAGCATGTGGCGCAGCGAGAAATCCTGTGCCATGCGCACGATGGTGTCGTACACCGCGCTGTCTCCGTGCGGGTGGTACTTGCCGATCACGTCGCCGACGATACGCGCCGACTTCTTGTACGGCCGGTTCCAGTCGTTGTTGAGCTCGTGCATGGCGAACAGCACGCGCCGATGCACAGGCTTGAGACCATCTCGCGCATCGGGCAGCGCCCGGCCCACGATCACGCTCATTGCGTAATCGAGATAGCTGCGACGCATCTCCTCTTCGAGGCTGATGGGCAGGGTTTCTTTAGCAAACTGGGTCATGTGTGGCGATACTCTGACGGCGGGAAAAGGCCCATTTTAGGTCGAATGACGTGTAGCAGCCGAGCAACATAACCCTGGAATTCCGCCGCTGTCCTACTTGTTGGCGCCCGCTTGGCGGTCCGTCTGCTTGTGACGTATGGCACAATCAATTCAACGTTTTTGGTGATGGTCACTGATAACGTCCACAGATTCGCAGCCCTGCTGCGGCTTTTTCCCCAAGAGGAGAACCATGAAGAAACTGAACAAAGTGGCGATGTTGTTTGCCTCTGCCGCCCTCGCAACGGCTGCTGGCGCACAAGTGAAGGCTGCTGACGGTGGCAAGACCATCGACAACTGGCAAAACGGCACCAGCGAACTGGTGTGGAAGAACGGCACGAACGAACTGTGCTGGCGCGATGCCAACTGGACGCCCGCCACTGCAGCAGCTGACTGCGACGGTGCCCTGAAGCCTGTGGCAGCCGCTGTGGCTCCTGCCGCAACGCCCGCTCCGGCAGCTCCCGCTCCGGCACCGGCTCCCGCTCCGGCCGTGGCTTCCAAGGTGACCTTCTCTGCTGACGCTTTCTTCGACTTCGACAAGTCGGTTCTGAAGCCCGAAGGCAAGGCCAAGCTGGATGACCTGGCCTCCAAGGTCAAGGGCATCAACCTGGAAGTGGTCATCGCCGTCGGTCACACCGACTCCGTTGGCTCTGACGCCTACAACCAGAAGCTGTCGGTCCGCCGCGCTGAAGCTGTGAAGGCTTACCTGGTGTCCAAGGGCATCGAAAAGAACCGCGTCTACACTGAAGGCAAGGGCGAAAAGCAGCCCATCGCCGACAACAAGACCAAGGAAGGCCGCGCAAAGAACCGTCGCGTGGAAATCGAAGTGGTCGGCACCCGCGCCGCTCAGTAATCTTTCGATTGCTTCCCGCAAAAGCCCCGGCAACGGGGCTTTTTTTATGGCCG
This sequence comes from Delftia sp. Lp-1, assembly GCF_020523835.1. NCBI lineage: Bacteria > Pseudomonadati > Pseudomonadota > Betaproteobacteria > Burkholderiales > Comamonadaceae > Delftia > Delftia sp. Lp-1. The sequence continues at coordinate 1,579,231 of NZ_JAJALJ010000001.1, forward strand.
AACGGTCGTCGCAATCACCGACAATCGAGCCATGAGCAACGCAATCAACGTCAATGCCGACCCGGCGGAGCTGGAGAAATTCTCCAGCCTGGCCCATCGCTGGTGGGACCCGGAAAGTGAGTTCAAACCTTTGCATCAGATCAATCCGTTGCGCCTGGACTGGATTGATGCGCAAGCTCCCTTGAAGGGCCGCAGGGTCCTTGATGTCGGCTGCGGTGGCGGCATCCTCGCCGATTCCATGGCCCGCAAGGGGGCGAGAGAGGTGGTGGGCATCGACCTGGCCACCAAGGCATTGCGCGTGGCCCAGTTGCATGCGCTGGAAACGGGTACTCCGAACATCCACTACCACGAAGTCAGCGTGGAACGTCTGGCCGAGGAGCAGCCGGGCTCCTTTGACGTGGTGACCTGCATGGAGATGCTGGAGCATGTGCCCGATCCCGCTTCCGTGGTCGCGGCCTGCGCCGAGCTGGTCAAGCCTGGGGGCTGGGTGTTCTTCTCCACGATCAACCGCAGTGCCAAGTCCTTTGGTCTGGCCATTGTGGCGGCTGAGTACCTGCTCAAGATGATTCCCAAGGGGACGCATGAGTACGCCAAGCTGATCCAGCCCAGCGAACTCGCCATGTTTGCCCGTCAGGCTGGCCTTGACCTGCAGGCGAGCAAGGGTCTGCAGCACAACCCCATCACCGGGCGCTACTGGCTCAGCGCGGACACGTCGGTGAACTACATGCTGGCAACGCGCCGGGCAGAAGGGTGAGCCGCATGTGGCAAGAAGTCCGAGCTGTTCTGTTCGACCTGGACGGCACCTTGATCGACAGTGCACCCGACCTGGGTGCGGCCGCAGACAGGATGCGCATTGACCGTGGCCTGCAGTCGCTTCCCTATGAGCGGTATCGGCCCATGGCGGGCGCCGGGGCACGGGGGATGCTGGGCGTGGGCTTCGGGCTCACGCCTGACTCGCCGGAGTTTCCGGAGATGCGCGAGGAGTTTTTCCGCAACTACGAGCAGTGCATGACCGAGCGCACCTATGCGTTCGATGGTGTCCCGGAGCTCATTGCACAGCTCCAGGCGGCATCCATACCCTGGGGAGTGGTCACCAACAAATCCATGCGTTTCACCGATCCGCTGACGCAGCAGATGCCGCTTTTCGCGAGCGCTGGTGCCATCGTCAGCGGTGATACCACGCCCCACGCAAAGCCCCATCCAGCGCCGTTGCTGGAAGCTGCCGCGCGTATCGGCCTGCCTCCGCAGTGTTTTGTCTATGTGGGTGATGATGAGCGCGACATCGTTGCAGGCAAGGCCGCAGGCATGAAGACCGTGGCGGCCTGCTACGGCTACCTCGGCGCAGCCGGCGATACGCTGCAGTGGCAGGCGGATGCGCAAATCTATTCTCCGCTGGAGCTCTTGAAACTGCTGGAAAGAGGCTAAGATAGGAGGCTTGGGGCTGTCCTGGTTTCGACGTGGGTTCGGGACCGGTGTGGTGCATGTCGAGCTTGAGTGACGCTCGTAAATCTCCATTCAAAAAACTAACTGCAAACGACGAACGTTTCGCACTCGCCGCTTAAATCCGGTGAGCCTTGCAACAGCACGCTGATGGGCTGGGCAAGGGGGTAGCAATACCTCCCGGCTGCAAGGGAATTTACATCAGCTGGCTGCGTGCTGGGCTTCTTAGTACGTGGCAAGATCCAAGGAAGCTGGCATCCCGGGTAGCGTGCGCCTGCGCGACTTGGGAGGCGAGACTCAAAACAGAACGCTAAACATGTAGATCTGCCCGGCGAAGGCTTGCGGACGCGGGTTCAATTCCCGCCAGCTCCACCATCCAAGACACCGCCACACACTGATGACCTCAGCGTGTGGCGGTTTTTTTTGTCTTCAAGTGTCCTGCGGTGTCGTCGGAATCGCACGGATTTCGCACGAGCTACGGGAAAGGGCTCGGCAAGGAGGCTGGCCCAGGGTTGATTCAGCTGCTGCCCATGTCGGGCATGGGCTGTTGCGACAGTTCCTGGATCAGCGTGAGGCGGAAATGCGCCAGGGCCTTGGCGCCGTGCTGTATGTGGTGCAGGTCTGCCACCCCGCCGATGCCCGAGACCAGCAGCTCTGGTTTGTTGGACAGGATGACTTCTATGAAGTGGTCAGCCAGTTCTGCTGCCAACAGGGTGTCTGTGCTCTGTTTGCTCATGTGCGTTTCCTCCTTGTGGTGGAAATCGCATGGTATGGCATCGCGGCGGAATAGGGGGGAGCCGACTGGAGGCATGGCCGGCGCCCGGTGTTGATTCTCAGATGGCGAGGCTTGCGCGGTCCTTGCCTTCTATCCATTTGGGCGGCTTGCCGCGGCCTGTCCAGGTGGCGCCGGTTTCTGGGTTGCGGAATTTGGGCTCTCCCACGCTGTGCTTGCCGGCCTTGCCGGGCTTGCTCTTGGCGGAGGGGAAGACGTCTTCCTTCGTCAGGCCATATTGCTGCACCATCGCCTTTGCTTCAGCGATCGCATCGGTTTTCGCATTCTGGATGAGTGCGTCGATTTTTTTCTCAAGCTCGGCTTTTTGTTGCAGCAGGGCCTTGTAGTCGGATGTCATGGCAATGATGATTTTCAGTGGGAGATGCGCGTGTATATCACGGGTATGAATATTTTGTAAGTTATGAGTAAGAAAAAGAGTGTGGGAATGCAGGAACGGTCACCAGCGACGTAGCGCGTTCAGAACAGGTGATGGGGATGGTTGGGGCGATGAGGTGCGCCCAAGAAAAAGGCCAGCGGCTTGCGCTGGCCTGGGAAGAAAGAGCCGGTGCTTTTTGAAAGCTTCCTGGGGGAATGAGAGGGAGGGAGGAGGAAATGCCCCAGACCCGGCAATGAAACGGTGCAGAAACTGAAGGCGATGATGCCTGCCGTGCGCAGGCCGGCCGATGGGTGAGAGGCGAGTCTGCACGTAGGACGGGGGAGCATCTGCCGAGTCACAGGCTGGTCATCTCCATGCGCGATAAACCGGGAGTTGCGCAACCATGGGGGGGAGCGCATTGTTTTTTTATTGCGCATCCATGTCCATTGCTGCCACGCTGATTCCATTTGTTTTCAACCCGGCCAATCCGATGAGTGCGCCATTGCAGCGCCATCGTTGGCGCCTGTATGGTGCGGGCCTGCTTCTTTCGGCGTCTGCCGGGGTATGGGCGCAGGTGCCCTTCAACGGCACCTACACGCAGAATTTCGACACCCTGGCCGCGTCAGGGGCGGGGCTGGCCTGGGCCAATAACAGCACCTTGCCGGGCTGGTTTCTCTTCAACAAGAGCCTGGCATCCATCACCTCTTACGTAGCTGGCAATGGTGCCTCCAACACCGGCAGCTTCTACAGCCTGGGGCTGAGCGCGGACCGCGCCTTGGGGGGCGTGGCATCAGGCGGGGCCTACTTTGGCAGTCCGGCCCAGGGCGCTGTAGCGGGTTGGATTGCGCTGGCGGTGCGCAATGACACGGGTGGCTCGGTCGATGGCATCACCTTGCGATTCAACGGCGAGCAATGGCGCAACGGTGGCAATACGGAACCGCAGCCCATGGTGCTGGAGTACGGCATGGGAGCCGCCTTTGCCGACGTGCCTGAATGGCTGCCTGCCGGCGCGAACTTCAATTGGCAATCGCCTGTTGCCACTGGCACTGCTGCCGCCGTGGACGGCAATGTGGCCGGGCGGGTGAACAATGTGGGCGGGGATCTGCGCGGCCTGGGCTGGGCGCCAGGTGCCACGCTGTGGCTGCGTTGGGTGGAGCTCAATGATGTGGGCAACGACCACGGCCTGGCCATTGATGACATCTCCATCACCCTGGCGCTGCCCGACGCCACGGCGCCCACGCTGCAGGCAAGCATTCCCGCGGCGGCGGCAACCGGGGTGGCGCTGAATCCCGAAATCAAGCTGAGTTTCGATGAGGCGGTGAAGCCCGGTAGCGGCAGCTTCGAACTGCGCCAGGGCGGCACGGTGGTGGCAACGCTGCAGGCTGGCGATGCGGCACAGGTGAAATTCAGTGGCTCGACCATCACGCTCAACGCGGGTGTGCGGCTGGCGGTCAATACGCCCTATAGCCTGGTTTCCGTGGGCGAGCCGGTGTTGGATACCTCGGGCAATGTGTGGAACGGCACGACGCTGGGCTTCACGACGGGAGACGAGCCGCCGGTCACCAGGATTTCTGCGGTCCAGGGCTCTGGCGACCAGTCTCCTCTGGTGGGGCAGAAGGTGACGGTGAGTGCCGTGGTGACGGCCTATATGCCTGGACTGAGCGGCTTCTTCGTGCAGGAAGAGGCGGCAGACTCCGATGGCGATGCTGCTACCTCGGAGGGCGTCTTTGTCTACTACGGCAACGCCAATCCTGGCGTGGATGAGAGCACGGTGGGCAAGCTGGTGCAGATTTCCGCCTCGGTGAGCGAGTTCCGCAATCAGACCCAGCTCAGCGCCATCACGGACTTCGTGGTCCGCGGCGCGGCGGCCTTGCCGGAGCCGGTGCGCATCGCACTGCCTGTCAGCGACATGGGGCAATGGGAGCGTCTGGAAGGCATGCGTGTGGAGGTGGCATCCGCCACCGCAGGCGGCAAGCTGGTGGTGAGCGATAACCGCACGCTGGGCCGCTACGGCAATGTCACGCTGTCTGCCGATACGCCGTTGGCGCAGTACACCGAAGTCAACGCTCCCAGCGTGGCGGGCTATGCAGCCTACGTGCAGACGCTGCAGCGCAGCCAGATCATTCTCGATGATCGCTCCGGGGCCCAGAATCCCGAGTTCGTGCCGGGTCGTGGCGGCTTGCCGCTGTCGGCGTCCAACACGCTGCGCGCTGGCGATGGCGTGGACCGCGTCATCGGCGTGCTCGACCAGTTCTTTGATGCTGCCGCCAGCGAGCCCTATCTGACCAGCTACCGCGTGCAGCCCACGCAGACGCCGCAGTTCACGGGGGCCGCGCGACCTTCAGCTGCTGAATTGCAGCAGGCCGTGGGAGCGGCCACGCTCAAGATCGCATCGGCCAACGTTCTCAATTTCTTCAACCTGACCGGAGCCACAAGCGGCTCTTCCCAGGTGATGTTCAACACGCCGCTGGGCAACCAGCAGGGAATTCGCGGTGCCAACAGCATTGCTGAGCTGGACAGGCAGCGCGCCAAGATCGTGGCCAATCTGCTGGGGCTGGGCGCCGATGTGTACGGCCTGATGGAGGTGCAGAACAATGGCTTTGGCCCGGGCAGCGCCATCCAGGATCTGGCCGACGCCTTGAACGCGAGTGCGGACAAGCCTGCCGGCGCCGTGTATTCGGTGGTCAAGGCTCCCTTCAGTGAGGCTGCAGGCACGGTGCCAGGTGCGGGCACGGATGCCATTACCGTGGCCATCCTCTATCGCAGCGACCGCGTCACGCCGGTGGGCAGCGCAGCGGCACCCAATGTCTCTACCTACGATGCCTTCAACGGAAGCATCGGCGGAGCCCGGGTGCCGATTGCGCAGACCTTTGCCGTGGGCGGCAGCACGGAGCAGTTCACGCTGGTGGTGAACCATTTCAAATCCAAGGGCAGCGTGCTCGGTGGCGCAGGCAATGCGGACGTGCTCGACGGCCAGGGCGCCAACAACGCGGCACGCGTGAAGACGGCCCAGCAACTGAGCAACTGGCTGGCAACCCGGCCCACAGGCGCGACCAGCCCCCACGTGGTGCTGGTGGGTGATTTCAACGCCTATGCGAAGGAAGACCCCATCACCACGTTGGAGACCAGCGGCTATGTCAAGGTCTCCCAGGGGCTGTCCTATGCATTCGACGGAATGTGGGGTTCGCTGGACCATGTGCTGGTGAGCACCAGTCTGCAGCCCAGCGTGGGGCGTGCGGTCAAGTGGGCCATCAATGCCGAGGAGCCCGAGGTGCTCGACTACAACGTCGAGTTCAAGTCGCTGGATCAGCAGGCCAGCTTCTATGCGCCCACTGCCTATCGTTCCAGTGACCACAACCCCATCCTCTTGGGGCTGAGTTTTGGTGGCCAGGCGCCATCGTTCAGTGGCGTGCCTGCCAATGCGCAGGCAGTGGTGGTGGGGCAGGCGGCCGATCTGGCGGACGTGGTGGTGGCCGATGCCGACAGCTCCGTCGTCACACTGTCCATCGTCGCCAGCGGCGGACAGGTGCTGGGCCTGGAGGATGCAGATGCTGCACAGCCCGGCATTCAACTGCGCGGCAGCCCCGAACAGGTGTCGCAGCAATTGCGCGCCGCCATGTACATGGCTTCGGTAGCCGGCCCGGCCAGCCTGCAACTGAGCGTGAGCGATGGTGTCCATGCGGCTGTGACGGCCAGCTATCCGCTGCTGGCGACCGCCGCGGGCGCAGTGGACCCGGCCAATCGATTCAACATCACCGGAGCAAGCCAGATTGCGGTTGCGGGCGAGGTCGTGGGCGGTGGCGCCAACTGCCGCCTGGCCGAGCCGCCGCAGGTCGTGGCGGCACCGGGTACTCCACGTCCTGGGGCGGTGGTGCCACACGGGCTGCTGAAGCTCAATACCGATGGCTGTGATGCGGGTGCGCTCGTGACGGTCAGGCTGACCTATCCGAACGATTTGCCCAGTGGTGCTGAATACTGGAAGTGGGGCCGCACGGCAGATAACACCACGCAGCACTGGTACCGTATACCTGCAACGCTGCAGGGGCGCGTCGTCTCCTTCGTGTTGCGCGATGGCGGCCTGGGCGATGACGATCTGCTGGCCAATGGCCGTGTGGAAGACCCTTCGGCCCTGGTGCTGCCTGCCGCGGTCGGTGGCGGTACGCCGGCGGCGATTCCGTCACTGAGCGAGTGGGCGGTCGCGCTGCTGAGCCTGATGATGGGTGGACTGGCCATCCGTCTGCGCCGCCGCAACCCTTGATGCTGCCGTGAAAAAGCCCGGTCTGCACCACGTGCAGGCCGGGCTTTTTGCATTGGGGCAGGGGAAACTGCGGACAGGCATTTGCCTGGCTGCGTGCAAGAGGGATAGGTGGGAGAGGATCTTGGTGTGCAACCGCAGGCCGATGCTTGATGATGGCCGGGTTGGGTGCGAAAGTGGCGCGTCTGCTGCTGCGGGCGCCTTCTCGGTGCAAGGAATGAGAGAGATATCCAGAAACGATCGTGCTTGAAAAAGAGCCTGGCTAACCGGCATACCGCTGGCTGGCAAAAACGACTGCAGGCTGAACTGGCCTGACGAGTCGCCCCACGATGAAACTGAACTGCTGCAACACCATGAATGCTGCAGCATGGGTTGAATGATATACGCAAACAAGAATCATTCTCAAATAAACCCAGAACTTTCTCTGGAATTAGAAAAAGCTTGTGTTTTGCGGTTTTCGCCTGCTGAACTGGTATCTGACGTGGTGCCGCTCAAGAAAAACGCCCCGGCTGCGGAGGCGGCCGGGGCGCTGAATGGAGCGTTCCATGCGATCAATCCAGGAAGGACACATGCTAGGGGTTTTGAATGAGAGCGCTTGCGTCTGCGTCTCCGGTCCTTCCTGGTTGTCAAGTGTAAATTGAAACAAGGTGCTTGATGGGGTCAAAGCAGCCGAAGTTGCATGCATCTGAGCCGTAAAGCTGTTTTTTTGTACTCCGATGCAACCCCCTCAAGCCAAATGCGCCGTGCAATGCAAAAAGCCCGCTGTGGAGCGGGCTTTTTTCTGGGAATGTGGACGATGGCTATTACGCGACCATCGTTTTACGGCAGAACGTCTCTGCGGCTGTCACCGTTGTTTTTTTCGTCGTAGTGCACGACGCGCCGGCGTGAGATACAGCATTGCCTGCGCAGACAACCACGGGATTATAGCAGAGGCAGAATTTGCCGCTGGAGCCACGGGCCTGTGTTGCCACTGAAGGGGTTTGAAGATGAATGAAATGACGCAAAGGCTTGAGGGCCTGCTCGCATCCGGCAAGGACTCGGCCCTGCTGCGCTGTACCTTGGGCAAGACCTATCTTGAAAACGAGGCGCCTGAGGTGGCTCATTCACACCTGGAGCGGGCCACTGAACTCGATCCCGGCTATTCGGTGGCGTGGAAGCTGCTGGGCCGGGCATTGCTGGCGCTGGGCGACGCTGCTGGAGCGCGGCGGGCGTGGAATACGGGATTGGCCTGCGCGCAGCAGAAGGGGGATGCCCAGGTCGTAAAGGAGATTGGGGTGTTCCTCAAGCGCCTGGACAGGCAGCAGGCGGGCTGAGTCGAGACCCTGCGAAAGGGTGTGGGTGCGGGTGTGTGTGTTTTGGTGCGGAGCGGGATTCACGCCTGCAAAAGAGCTTCCCTGGCCAGGGCGTCGGCCTCGGTGTTGCGGTGGCGGGGTATCCAGCGCAGTTGCACGTGCTCGAATCCCGCCAGCATGGTGCGGGCCTCATCAAAGAGGTCTGCCAGGCGCGCGATGGGCTTGATGGGGCGTGGCGATGGAGTCAACTGCTCCACCAGGATGCTGCTGTCCGTGAAGATGCTCAGGCGGCGCGCCTGCAGGGCTTGCAGGGCCTGCAGCGCGGCCATCAGGGCGCGCAGTTCGGCTTCGTTGTTGCAGCCTCGCTCGGGGCAGGGCTCGGACAGAAGGTGGCGGCGTCCGTCGGGTGCGGTGATGACGGCGCCCATGGCCATGCGTCCGGGGTTGGGTACGGCGCTTGCATCGATGTAGGCAGTCCAGAGGTCGGCATCTGAGAGCGCGGGGTCGCAGGCGCTTGGGCGTGATGAGGGCTTTTCCAGGGGCATGCCTGCATCATGCGGCAGCGGTGGAGGTTCGGTCGCATTTCTTGTCGGATGGCGCGGGACAATGCAGGTCTGCAAATCACCGAAACCGAAGAAGGCAGCGAATGATCAGGATTCTGGGCAAGTCATCGTCCATCAATGTGCGCAAGGTGCTGTGGCTTTGCGTGGAGTTGGGAATTTCTTTCGACCAGGAGGAATGGGGTTCAGGCCATCGATCGACGCAGGAGCCGGGATTTCTGGGGCTCAACCCGAATGCGATGGTTCCGGTGCTGCTTGATGGACCGCTGGTGCTGTGGGAGTCCAATACCATCTGCCGCTACCTGGCGGCCCGCCATGACCGGCAGGACCTGCTGCCGGCAGCGCGCGCCGAGCGCGCGCTTGTCGAGCAGTGGATGGATTGGCAGGCCACCGAGCTGAACAATGCCTGGCGCTATGCCTTCATGGGGTTGGTGAGAAACAGCCCTGAGCATCAGGACCCCGCGCAACTGGCTGGCAGCATGGCGAACTGGCATCGCCACATGCGCATTCTGGAGGACCAGTTGTCGCGCACCGGCGCCTTTGCTGCTGGCGCGCAATTGAGCCTGGCCGATATCGTGCTGGGTCTGTCCACGCACCGCTGGATGTCGGCGCCCATGGAGCGCCCTGAATTGCTTGCAGTCCGCGCCTACTACGAACGGCTTTGCGAGCGGGCGGGCTTTCGCCTGCACGGCGCCAACGGCACGCCTTGATGGCGGTTTGGCGCCCTGCGTGACAAAGCCCGCCAGGTTTCCTGCGGGCTTTGGTTGTTGAAAGTGTGGGGTCAGGGGGCGACGCGCACCAGAATCATGTCGGCCTTCGAGCCTGCACCACGGGTCAGGACCGGGTGGACGGTGTCATTGATGAAGATGAGTTGGTTGCCCTGGGTAATGCGTGAGGTGACCGTGTATTGCGCAGCAGGATTCAGGCGGCTGGGCTCGACGGGCAGCTTGAAGCTGTAGGGCGGCTTGAGGCCTTCGAGCCGCATGGACTGCTGGGATATCACCGGGGCGGGAGCATCGGCGCGCGAGGTGTCCTGCAATTCGACGACCAGCACGGCATCGGGCGCAAGCGGAGCGGGCTCCCTCAGGTCGACCGTTCCCATGACCGCAGTGACGGGCGCATTGGGCGCCGGCTGGGTCTGGGCGCATGCACCCAGCAGTACTGCGGACATCACGAGGGCCAGGGCTGTGCGGCGCTGAAGGCTGTTGGAATTCATTGGAGCTCCTTCTTGATTTGGGAGTCCCAGTCTGGCCTGGCGTGGCTTGCGGGGCTGTAGGAGCAGGCTCAACGCAAGCTGCTGCCATTTCCCAAAGTCGCATGGGCCGATCTGCTGGCTGGTTGCCAGTCTTGGAGGCAAGGGTGTGAAAGGTTTGTGCCCGTGCTGCGGGCGCTGCGCTGGCGACGCTCGGTTGAACACTTGCGATCTGGACAGACAAAAGCCCCTGGCTCTTTCGAACCAGGGGCTTGAATCATTTGGTCGGAGCGGCGGGATTCGAACTCGCGACCCTCTGCTCCCAAAGCAGCCGGTCGAATTATTGAAATCAACGGCTTGCACCGTTTTCTTCTAACGCGCGCATCTGCAAATGGTGCTGCCCGCCATAGGCAGCGCAGAGGCGCGTTAGAAAAAATTCAGCGTGTCGCATCCACCTTCAGCGCACGTTTGTGACGCACATAGTCGGCGGTCTGGGACTGGGTGGAGTGGGCGCCCATGCGCTGCGCCTCCATGATTCCGCGCCCACGGTCCACATCGGTAAGGGCCTTGCCGCGGAGGTCGTGGAAATGGCAGTCCTTGACGCCGGCCCGCTTCACTGCCCGTTTCCAGGCGGTGGACGCGCCCGAGTAGGTGTAGGGCTGGCCCTGCAGCGTGCAGAACACGAAACTGGGGCTCTGGTTGGGCAGTCCTCGCAGGCGGTCCACCACATCGCGCAGGCGCTGCGTCCATGCGATCAGGACCTGGGCTCCGGTCGAGCCCTCGGTTTTGGCCGGCTGGAACGCTATCCCCTGCTTGCCCACATCGCTCCACCGCAGGGTCAGCAGGTCGCCAATGCGCTGCCCGGTCAGGTACGCCATATCGATCAGCGCACAGATCGTGTGTCCGGACCGCGTGCGCTTGCCATCGTCCCCGTACATCACGGCCACCTTGATGCGGCGCACCTCGGAATCCGTGATGTACCGCGTGCGCGCCTTCACGGACATTGTCTTGAGGCTGTCCACCGGGTTCGTGCCTGGAGGCCGGTAGCCTTTCTCTTCGGCGAACCGCATCAGCTCTCGCAGCATGGAGCGGTAGGCGTTGTAGGTGCGCGGCTTGTCGCTGAAGTGTTTCAGGAACTCCACGATGGCCGGCGCAGTGACCTCCTGCGCGCGAAACTCCTGGAACGATTCGGAGATGGTGCGCGTTTGGTAGGCATCGTTAGCCTGCGTTTTCACGCTGTGTCGGCTGCCGACCTCTGCGAGCCAGTCCGCGATCAGTGCGGCCATGCTGTCCCGGGCCTGGTCTGCCTGCTCCATATCGGCCAGGGCGCGGTACAGAGCAGGTAGGCCGTCACGGATGGTGGATAGGCGCGTCCAAATCCGCTTTTTCCCTTCGGCGCGGACATGCCAATAGGCGCCGCCCTTTTCATAGACACGCTTGGGCAGGTCGCTGCGGCGCTTGCTCATGCTGGCCTCCGCATCTGCGGCGGCCGCACGCGCGGCACGGTGGACGGCGCTGGACCAGCGCATACGGCCAGGTAGTGGTCGCGCTCCAGCAGCACCTTGCCCGTGCGATCGCTGATGCGGGCGCGGAAGAACCCGCGCTTGTGCAGCGCCTTGAGCTGCAGGGAGGGCCATTGGTAGTGGGTGAGCTCCCTGATTTCGTCTTCAGAGAGGGTCAGGCTGATGCTCATGGTGGGCACCTTTCAAAAACAAAGGCCAGCGGGTGCTGGCTCTGGGGTTGGATCGGGCACATGGGGTGGACATGAAAAAGCCCGCGAATGCGGGCGATGTCAGGACAAATGGCTTACCCTCTCTGCCGAAAAGGAGAGGGCAATGGCGTATTGGTGGGTCAATCACAAACAGACTTTCAAGTCCGAGATCGAAGGCGGGTACATCTGGAGCCCTCAGCGCAAGGCCAACGGCGGCTACCACCAAGCCTATGAGAACTTGCGCCTGGTGAAGAAGGGCGACACGGTGATCTCGTATGCAGACTGCCAGGTCAAAGCGATTGGCGTGGCCACTTCCGGATACCGAGACGCAGGCAAGCCCGAAGATTTCGGTAAGGCCGGCGACGCGTGGCACGCAGATGGGTGGCTGGTGCCTGTCGCGTGGGAGCGGCTCCAGAGCCCGGTTCGGCCCAAGCAACACATGGAAGTTTTGGCCAGCGATCTGCCAGAGAAGTACTCGCCCATCCGTGCCAACGGAAATGGCAATCAAGCGATGTACCTTGCATCGGTATCTCAAGCACTGGGCGAGAAGATTCTGGGCCTTGCAGGCAGGGCCAACGACGCAGCGCTGGAACTCCACGTTCAGCAGGTTATGGAACTGGAAGAGGATCAGGTCCAGCAGGAGCTCAGCGCATCCACCACGCTGTCCGCCACAGAGATTGAGCAGTTGGTAAAAGCCCGCCGCGGGCAAGGCATCTATCGCACCAAACTCATGCAGATTGAGAAGCACTGCCGCCTTACTGGAGTTTCAGACCCCCGGCTTTTGGTGGCCAGCCATATCAAGTCCTGGAAGGATTCCACGAACGACGAGCGGCTGGATGGACACAACGGGCTGCTGCTTTCACCTCACGTTGACCGCCTGTTCGATCGCCACCTGATCAGCTTCACGGACGATGGGCAAATCATCACTGCCGGCGCGTGGGTGGTGAGTGCCATGCATGGCTGGGGTCTGGACTCGCAGAAGAATGTGGGGCCATTCACAACAATACAGCGGCGGTATCTCGAGATTCATCGGGCGAAGCTCCATAAGCAGCAGGGTTGAGCCCCGTTGGGGACGGCCATCAAAAAAGCCCGCGTTGTGCGGGCTCTGGTTCGGGTGGTTGTGTGGCGCGGCGCCTGGGCCTGGCCGTGGGCGGTGCGGACGAGGCCTCGATGTCCTGGCGCAGATACAACCATCGGCCCGGAGCGCGAACCATGGCCGCGATGTACTGATCCAGCGTCTGCTCCAGGCCCAACTGGCCGGCATGGCCGTAGTCGCGCAGTCCGAAGTAGGGCAGCGACGTGACGCACATCTGGGCGCGGACGCCTTGGGCCGCCCAGGCGCGCATGGTGTCTCGGCAGTCGCCGAATTCGATCGTGTTCATAGAGCGAAAAATCTGGTTAACGGTGCACCACCGAACAAGTCGTGACGCAAGAATTAACTGGTTGATGTCTATTTACGTTGGAGCTACATCATGGAAACGCTACACCTGCAACTGGTTCTTTCTCTTGAGCGCCAAGCAGCTGCATCGGGCCCAGCCGCTCAAGAGTCGCTGCGCGAAAAGGCCGGGATTTGGATGCTGGAGAATGAGATCGGAACGCTTACTTTTGAACCTGGCGTTGCCGACGTACTGCGACGCGTATTGGCCAGCGACTGATTCAGGAAGGGGATGTGTCAGGACAGCGCCCATGCGCTGTCTTGGATCTGGGCGTAAAAAAACCGGCTGGGGCCGGCTCTTCAGTCAGTGTCGAGTTGCGGTATCAGGTCCTGGAGCTTTTGCAGAGCAAGCTCGCCAGGGCGGGTACCGATCCCCTCGAGCACTTCCGCGTCGTCTACCAAGTGGTAGGCCATGGTCCATTTGCTGAACTTGCGGTACGGCTGCTGATGGAGGTGTAGCAGAGGGGTGAAGTCCGTATGCCGGGGATCACTGGACAGCAACGAAATCAAGTTTTGGACTTGATGGCTGGGCCCTTCGATGTACTGGCAGAAGAACTCGCCGTCGAACACCAAGATGCCTGTGATCTGGGCTTTTTCGTTGAAGGCTCGGGCTGTTTTGACGATCTGCGCGACACAGGTTGCATCGACACCAGGAGCGAGTTTGCTCTGGTACAGAAAGCATTCGAGCAGATTGGTGCCCATGCTTCTCTCTCTTTCATAAAGTGGAAAGAAATAGTAGTTGCAAACTATTCCCCTTTGTGGGTATTTTGTGGAATTACAGATTTAAATTTTATGGGCACGGGTTGGGCACGGTCTTTGCCCTCCGCCCGGTTTGGAAGCATCAGTCTCCAAAGAAAAAGCCCCTGGTGTGCGCTTCCAGGGGCTTGAGGTACCGCCTAGACTTGGCGCGCACCTCCTTGCTTGGTGTATCGGCAGCCCCTCGCCTAACATTTGGCCGATTCGATCAGGAATTGCCCGCGGTCCTCGCTGTTGATCCAGTTGGAGGCTTGTCATGGCCGGCCTGGCAGGAGAATTGCTCGAGCTAGATCCCGAGCGCTTGCTGCACGGCGGGTGGCACGGCTAGGCGCTGCTGGCACTCTGGGTTGAGCCACAGCACTTCGGTTTTGACCGCTGTGCCACGGCCAGCAGAGATGCGGGCGCCGGTGGTGTGGGCCTGCCAGTCGGCCAGCTCGCGCTCGTAAAGCTCCGATGGGTAGCCGCTGAGCACGACCATGCCGCGCAGGCCTCGCAGTACGCCCAGCAGCTCCAGGTGCTGCTCGTCCGTCATCTCGTGCCGGTAGCATCCCTGGGCCACGTTGCGCAGCGAGCGCGTGCCGAACACATAGGGCGGGTCCACGAAATGCAGGGTGTCGGGCGTGTCGTGCTGCTGCATGACCTCGATGGCAGGCCTGTTCTCGATCAGCACGCCCTGCAGGCGCTCGATGATGGGCGGCAGCTGGCCGGGGTAGCGGCTCCATAGGTGCTGGGCCGTGCCGTAGGGCCTGGCAGTGTCAATGCGGAAGCCCGTCACTCCCTTTGTGGCGCCGGCAGAGCCGAAGCCCATGCATGCCCGCACGGCGGTGCGCCTGGCGCGCTCCACGGGCTCCTCGCAGTCTTGATAAGACAGGTCGAACTCGGCCCGCGCGTATGGCGTGAGGTGCAGCAACTGGATAAGCCGTTCGGACTGGCCAGGGTCGCGCAGCACGCGGAAGAAGTTGGCGATGTCGTCGTCCAGGTCGTTGTAGACCTCGGCGTACGCCCGGGGCTTTTGCAGCAGCACGCCGGCCGCGCCGCCGAAGGGCTCGACGTAGCAACGGTGCTCGGGGAAGTGCTGGAGCACCCAGGGCGCCAGCCGGAACTTGGCGCCGTGGTAGCGCAGGGCGGGGGATGTGACGTGGCTCATGCGCTGACAGCCTCTGCCATCCTGGCCGCCGCGCGCTGCAGCCGAGCGTTGAACCACCGGCGCAGCACATACTGGCGAGCGATGGAGATGGCCGTGTAGATCAGGCTGATGGCCACGTTCTCGCCCAGGCTGGGCGCGAAGCCGAAGCGGGGGAACACCAGGGCGTTTGCCACGATGCTGACCAGCAGCCCGATGGTCACGTTCATCAGGGTCTCTATCAGCGAGCCCAGGCGGGTTTGGTTCATGGGTGGCTCCAGAAACAAAAAAGCCCGAGCGGCTTGCACCGGTCGGGCTTGAAGTTGATCAATCTGTATTGCGGTGTACAGGAATGGTGGAACAGGGATTTGACTATTTATGACTGTTGTAGCTGTGGATGTTATAGAATAACTTGCGTGAAACTACTTGAAAAATAATATTGAATTGTAATTGCAGGATAGAGTTCTAACCATTTAGATCTGAAGATGACCTTATTTGTTGAATTCTTGTTGCCTCGCAAGCCTGTATCGCATCAGGCCAAAAATAAAGCCAATCTTGATTTGTGGAAGGATTTCGTATATTCACGTGCTCGTTTGGTGTGGACACGAACACCTATTTACGGAATATCGTTAAAATTCACCATGGTTTTCTTGGCTGAAGCTGACGATGAGGGTGATATAAATAATTTTGTAAAACCGGTGCAAGACGCGTTAAATTCTTTAGTTTATGCAGATGATGACTTGGTGATGGATGTGTCGGCTCATAAGCGTGTTTTAAGTGAGCCAATTGCTATTGATGGTCTTCCTGATCAGCTTTCTTTGGCGGTTATAGACGGGATGCCTTGTGTCTACATTGCGATCTCTAAATCTCGCGAATTATCTGAGGAGTTTGTATGACGCTAGTTGCAGATATTATCGCAGCACGTGCTGTGGCTGATAAGCTTGAAGGAGAAGGGTATTCGGTAACAATTGAGCCCGATCTTTCGTTAATACCGTTTGATTTACACGGATACCGTCCCGATATCCTTGCGGTTAAGGGAGATAAGAAGATGATTGTGGAAATTAAGCGGTCTAGGATTAAGGTGAATTCCGAATTGTTTTTGAAAGTATCCAAAACTGCTTCTGCTCACCCGGGTTGGAGTTTTAAGCTTGTGACCTTGCCTGACGATTTGGAAGAAAGTACCTTCCGTGACAGGGCGCGTTTAGATCAGATCGTCGGATTAGTGGAAAAGGTCGAGGATTTTCTAAAAACACCCGGATCTGAAGATTTTGTAATAGTTACATTGTGGAATGCATATATATATGCGTTGCTGTTGCGTATCGATGAAAATTCAGTGGAAATAGCTCGTCGAAGTGACCTTTCTGTGCTAAATACTGCATATTCTGAAGGAGTAATTAATTTCAATGAACTCTCTCAGGCTAAGAGTTTTCTTGAACTTAGAAATCAAGCGACTCATAATGTTAATTTCAAGATTTCTCGTAATGATATTTTGGAACTCTTGTCCCTTACGAAGAAATTAATAGCTGCAAGTTAATTGTTGATATGAACGTTTTTAACTTTCGGGATTTTGGCATTTCTGCTGAGAATTAAATTCCTTTCTGACAAACGGAGCCTATGGGCTGGAGCTATTTCATCCAGTTGGCTCCTCGTCGCTGGTGCGGTGGATGAGGCCTTGCCAGTGCTGGCCCGGTGGCAATGGCGTGGTGTGGCCGGACCCGTCTGCTGTGGGCTTTGGGAGCGCAGCCAGCAGCGCTGGCGAGTCAAGAAACCCGACGCGCGAAGCCTTGGTGATGCGCGCAAACTCGATCTCTGCGCGGGAGCTGGCCACCAAGGTCTGGCCGATGTCGGTGATGGCGCGGGCGATCTGCGGCGTGGTGGAGCCGTTGCGCAGATCCTTGATGGTCTGGAGCAGCAGCGATTGCAGCTGGCCCATGCCGCTGGTTTCAGGCGGCGTGGGCTGTGTGTCCGTGGTGGTGGTGGTCATGCTCGGCTTTCTCAAATTCCTTGATCTCTTGGTCCAGCTGGCGTGTGAGTTCCCACACGGGCAGCAGGTCGATGGGGACGGCGGCCCCGTTGCTGCGGGACAGCTCTGCGCGTGAGATGCATCGCAGGTTGTTGATGTCGATATTCGAGGTGTCGCCGTCATGGAAGATGACGGCATGTCCCTCTGGGATGGGACCGTGGTGCTGCTCCCACACGATGCGGTGCACCAGCGCCCAGCGGTTTGGCTCGGCCACCTTGCGCTTGAGGTAGCGGGCTGCATGTGGCAGCGCTCGGGGCGGTGTGGTCCAGCGCTCGGTACCCACAGGCACCCAGGTCGGCGGCCTGTTGCCGGCCTTGAAATGGCTTTTTCCCTGCTCCACGCTGTACCCGTGCTTCCCCTTGTTCCACGGCTTGAACCCTGCGGTGAACTGTCCCTGCCTCTGGCCCTGGCGCAGCATGGAAGCGCGGTAGGTCTGGGTCAGCACCGCAGGGGACTTGTGCAGGCCCAGGCGGCTGGCCCTTGTGGCGATGTCCTGCCTGGGCATGCCCAGCAGCTCGCACAGGTCCTCGTTGAGCATGTCGGCATACAGCAGCTGCAGCAGGTCATCAAGGTGCGTCCAGCGGCCGGTGCGCAGGGTCTTGGCGCCGGGTGCCTTTTTCACGCCCAGGTCATAGGCGCGCTGCTGCACATGCCTGGCCGAGCGCTGCAGTTGCGCAGCGACGGCAGCCGTGGGCTGGGTGGGGTAGTGCGCGCGCAGGTACGCGTCATCCTCGGCCCGCCATGGCGTGTTCTTGCTCATAGCGGGAGACCGACCTGCAGCCCCTTGATCTGCAGCACGCGGCGTGCGTGGTTGCCGACTTCGGCGGTGACGGAGTAGCCGTAGCCATCAGGGTTGATCAGCTCGCGGATCAGGTCGAAGGCCTCGGCCACATCAGGCGCCAGGTGGCTGGCGTCGTAGGTGGTGGTTTCGAGGTTGGGCAGGTGCTGGGCCATGCGAAGTAGCTCCAGTGCGGCCGCGTCCTCGGTCTGTAGGCCGCGCCCCGGCACCGGGCGGGGCAGGTTGGTGGTCAGGGCAACACGGCCCTCGTCGTCGGCGGAAATGGCAATGATGATTTGGCGGGCCATGGTGGTCTCCTGTGAAGTGGCTGGGTCAGGACGGGGTGCCGTCAAGGTGCAGAAGGCGGTGGATCTGGTCGCGCGAGCGGTCGAACTGGACAGCCCATGCGGCACGCTGGGTGATGGGTGGCCTGCTGGCGTGCTGTGCTGCCAGGGCGTGGGCATCGGCCAGCGCGAGGGCGTGGCGCAGCGCATAGTGCCAATCGCTGGCCCAGTGGTGGTCGCGGTCAGCGGTGGCAGATGACGACATAGGGCCGGTCTCCAAATTGCTCCAGCGCCCAGGCGCATGCGTCTTGCGTGCAGGCGCCGACGAATTGCTGCTGCGTGCAGCCGCATTTGATGGTGAAGGTGCGCATGTGGCTCCAGTGATCAGAGGGATGGCAGTTCCAGCGGGATCTGCTGGAGCTTGGTTGCGGCGGGCGCATCGGCTGCGCTGGCCTTGCGGCTGCGGCGCTTGGAAGGAGTGGCAGCAGCTGCGGAGCTGGCCAGCTGCTCGCGCGCCCTGGCGAAGGTCTGGGCCACGTTGGTGTGTTCGCTGCGGCGGTAGACAAAGGCCTGATCAGTGATCGGCGTGGAGGGGCGGGTGATGCGGGCAAGTTGCATGTGGGTCTCCGGCATGCAAACGGCCCGCTCAGTGGCGGGCCGTTGGTTGGTCAAAGAAGGTGGTGCCGCACCAGGCGTAGAGCAGCATTCCGCTGTGCCTGGCCTCGTCCAGCGCCGCATATCCCGCGTTGCTCAGCAGCGCGCATGCGCTCCAGATCAGGGGTTGGCCGCCGCTCTCGCGCTCCATCACGGCGCCTTCGGCCAGGTCGCGGAAGTAGGTGGCCAGCCAGAACGGCCCGGCAGGGGTTGGGGGCGGTGTCTCGGGATAGGGAGGGCTCATGGCTGGTCTGGGCATGCCTCGAAATACCTCGTCCCAGACCAGGCGAAGAGCAGGAACCCCTCTTTCAGCGCGTGCGACAGGGCTTCGCTGGCGCGCTCATGAATCAGGACAGCCGCGAAATGCAGTGCGTCAGTCGTGATGCCGTCGCGGCGCCTTTTCTGCTGGATGAGGCTCTCAATTGCTGTTTCCCGAGCTGCATGGCGGAAGTAAGCGGCGATCCAGAATCGGCCCTTTGACGTGTCGTAGTCAGGCGGTGTTTTTGGGAGCGCGATGCCCAGATGCTCGACCGTGGCTTTGCGTGGAGGGCGGCGCGGTGGGATGGCATTTGCCATGGCAGATCTCCAGTGGTGGACGAAGAAAAGGGCCGGTGCCGCGTGGTGGCTGCGTGGGCGAGATGGCTGGTGGTTGCGAAGCGAGAAACCCAGGCCCGGCGAAAAGAAGGCCGCATATGACATCCAAAAGCGAAGTGCCCAGAAGGCGGATGGCGCGGCATCAAACCGAAGCGCCCTGCAACCCAAGACGCTTGGGTTTGCCCTGCGTTGCGCAGGGCGGGCGCGCTGCTGGCGGTCAGCCCGACAGCCGGCAGTGCTTCAGCCATTACCCGCCATGGCTGCGGTGTGTGGGCGCCTCGATAGACGAGGTCATCCCCTGGCGGTCGTAGTCA
Organism: Delftia sp. Lp-1; assembly: GCF_020523835.1. Classification (NCBI taxonomy): domain Bacteria; kingdom Pseudomonadati; phylum Pseudomonadota; class Betaproteobacteria; order Burkholderiales; family Comamonadaceae; genus Delftia; species Delftia sp. Lp-1. Next base: position 1,598,790 of record NZ_JAJALJ010000001.1, read on the forward strand.
CGCGCTCGGTGAAATCGGCCACGCTGGGCCGCAAGGGGGTTTTCAGGTCTTCGCGCCGCAGCTCCAGTGATTGGAGTGGGCGCCTGCCGGCCTGGGCGAAAGCAGGGCTCCGAAGGCAGCCCCATGCTTCACAGCGTGGGGTGCTGGTCTTGTTTATTTCGCAGGGCGAGAGTGGTGACGTGTCAGCTGCCGAAAACCCGTTCGCCGTTGATAGTCAGCGAAGTGACCTTGCGAGTCATGAAGTTCACGGAGCAGGAAACACTGGCAGGAACTTCCATGCCGAAGCCGTTGCGCAAGCGGACTTCGTTTTTGCCGATGGCCCAGGTGAAGAGGTGAGTTTCACCGTAGGTGGTGGCGCCGGCAGAGGGCACCTTGGCATTGCTCGGGTCTTTGGCGAACGTGCGTATGGCCTCCCGGCAAAGGGCCAGGGCCTTCGTCTCTTTCATGGGTCCGTTGGCATCGCTGCCTGCAGACACGCAGGAGTAGGCCACGAAGGCCGCTGCAACTGCTCCAGCCAGCCCAAGTAAACCCTTGCCTTTTGCTGACCCAGATCTCTCCATGTCGGGCCAGATGTTGGCATAGGCCCCCTCGTTATTGCGCTCGGGTGGGCTGCTGCTTGGTGGGGTCACTGGAGCACCGCAGCCTGGGCAGGCGGCGGCCTTGTCGCTGATTTCCTTGCTGCACTCCGCACACTTGATCAAAGCCATCTGTCCCCCTCGTCTGGTTGCGTAGGGGGATGGTAGCAAGCGCGCAGCTGTCACCACTCTCTTGTTAAGGGGCGGGGCTTGCCCGGTCGATGCCATGGTGCCCGTGCAGCGAAGTCGCGGCACAGGGGTGATAGTAGCGGCACTTCTTAGTTATTGCAACAGTGCCACTTCTATTTGAGCTGAAAAAATAAATCTGTAGCAATGTTTTCAGTGTTGGCGGTTCGATTCCAGTAGTGCAACTTGGCGTTGCGCAACCTTGCGTTGCGTTGCGCAACCCAGCGTTGCGCAACGCTGGGTTGCATATGCATGAAGGGGTTGCTTTCGATGTAGGGCTGTGCAACACTGTATAAAAGAACAGGTATACACATGACCACTGACCTAAAGCTCTTTCTTGGCCAACGTTTGAAGTCTGCTCGCCAGGCGGCATGTCTATCGCAAGAGCATGCAGCAGATACGTTGCGGGTTTCTAGGCAGGTGGTCTCCAAGTGGGAGAGAGGATTGAGTTGTCCCACTGCTATTCAGCTCGGTGATTTGGCGATTCTTTACTGCGCCTGCGCACACTCGTTATTGTTTGGTCAACCCTTCGAGCAAGTGCAATTTAGTGAATTTTTGCAAAAGCAGCGCCTAACCCAGCCACTATTTGAAAGAATGAAAAATGGCGAAAGATGCGACGCAAATAGCTGAACTAATAGAGAACTACCAGGAGAAATTGCCGACTCCTCGGTTCGTCACTGATGTATATATTCAGGCTGTTGCTAGATTGGCGGAACGGATTACCGCTCAAGAGCTTGAGGAGTTGATCGCACTGGGTGCGCTCATCAAGGAGCGTTCCACCATGTACATCCCCGCATGTCAGTGGCACGATGATCCACAATGCTCGCGCGGTAGGATCATTCGCCACTGAGCTAGTGATCAGCCGTTTCTTTGTGTCGCTTACTAGCTGATTTGACTGATTTGGGCTTGGCAGGTGTCCCAAGAGGAGAAGATTCGGAAGGGGCGATGGCATGCTGTGAGCTTTTATAAAGCTCTTGAGCAAGCTTACTAATTGCATCGACAGACTCTTTAGTCATCGACCTGACCATTAGTATCAACTGAATCTCAAATTTGCTCAGATCTGCAATGCTTGCTGGCAAATCACTTGTTCCAGCAAGACCGGCAAAGTGAATTGCTTGTTCAGCCAGTCTGGGGCTGAAATCTCTAATTTTGCAACCTAAGCCTTCTGCGAATCCAGCAGCCGCCTTCAGGCTAAGAGGTGTGTCTCCTCGCAGAAATTGGCCGACAGCACTCTGGCTGCCGATGCCGTGCTGCTCCCCGAAGACCGCTTGGCTAGTGTGCGGGAGGCGTTCCCACAAGTCGGCGAGCAGCAGCGCCTCCTGGCGGTGCTCGTCGGTGACGATGGCTTTCCTGTTGGTCATGACTCTTTGACAGTAGTAGAACTACTCGAATTCGCAAAGAAGTGCCACTGTTGACCTTGTCTAGAAGTGGCGCTACTATGTTGCGATGAGCAACGTTAAAGCTATACGCGCGCTTCTGCAGATCACTCAGCAGGCATTTGCTGATGGGATTGGTTGCACTCAAAGCAACATCGCCCAGTACGAGCGTGGTCAGACTGAGCCGTCGCCTGGTCGCGCCCGGCGGATCGTTGAGTTCGCTCGTGGGCTTGGTCTCGCCATATCGCTGGAGCATGTGTATGGCGATGTCGAGTTGCCTACCTGCACAGGCGAAGCACGGAGCGTAGGCGAGGCTTCACATGCCTAAAGCTCATCGCGTGGTTTGTGCGACTAGTGCTCGCAGCTGTGCAATCACCTCCGGCGCTGCGCTCCCAGTCTCCTGCATGCGCCGGCAGCACAGCTCGCTCCAGCGGGCTACCGCGGCCGCGCTGAAACCGGCTCGGCCTTCGCCCTCCAGGACTTCGATCATCTGGCCCAGGAACAGCTCCAGGGCCTGCGCCCATTGGGGGCTGCCGATGTTGTCTGCTGTGGGCGTTGCGGGTGTTGTGCTGTGGGTCATGTCGATGGCTCGCAAGGGGTTGTGCTGATGAGTGCAACTTTCTCAGTTGGCATCGCCCCTGGCTATGTCGAAAGTGAGCCTCAAGCCGACATTGCCGCCGGCATGGACGTGCTCGACGCGGCTTATCTGATCGCGCAGACCAGTCAGGGCGGCATCAAGGCCCTGGCGGTGCGCATGGGCATCAACGCCGGCACGCTGCAGCACAAGCTCAACACCAACAACGACACCCACCACCTGACGTTGCGCGAATCCGTGCGGTTGCAGGTGGTGACGGGCAATGCAGCGGTGCTGCATGCAATGGCCAGCGAACTCGGTTTCGAGTGCCGGCGCACCCTGCCAGACCAGGCCGAGGGCGATCCGGTGGAGGCCTTCATGCATTTCCAGTCCGCCGTGGCCGAGGTCACGCGCGCCGCAGCTGATGCGCACCGGCAGCCGTCGCGCAATGCCGTGCGGCGCCTGGATCGCCAGGTGCAGGAACTCACGGTCATGGCGCAGTACCTGGCCCGCTCGGCACAGCAGCGCCTGGCTGCCACCCCTGGAGGTGGCAATGCGTATTGATATCAAGCCTGAGGGCGGTGCCCGATACAAGCGTGCCCTTGCCGGCCTGGATGGTGGGCAGATTGCTCAGGCCACGGCCGAGGCCATCAACATGGGTGCTGGCCGGGTCAAGAATTCCATGCGCTCTGAAATGCAGAGCGTTTTTGACAGACCCACAGGCTACGTGCTGCAGTCCGTGCAGGTGGTCAAGAAGGCCACGGCCGGCGATCTCAATGCCCTGGTGGCGCCTACCTACATGGGCGGCAAGGGTGTGGACCCGCAGCAGATCCTCGCCGCGCAGGAGGACGGCGGGCGGCGCCGCGACAAGCGAAGTGAGGTGGCTCTGCGGCGCGCCGGGATTCTTCCTAACGGATATCAGACTGCAATTCCAGCCGACAGGTACGGCGGGCCGTATCCGGGTACTGATGATGGGCGCGGCAATCTCAAAGGCTCGGTGCTGGTCCAACTTATCGCGTATTTCCAAGCGTTTGGCGAGCAGGGTTACAGGGCAAATATGTCCCAGGGCCGCAAGAACGCTCTGCACCAGCGCGGTGGCAAGGGCGTTCGGTTCATGGGGCCTGTGAAAGGCATCCGGTTCATCGTCGCATATGGCCCCCTGCGCGGCGGCGCCCGGACCACGGCGCGCGGCGAGTACGACCAACGCGTATCCAACTTGGGCCCAGGCATCTGGGCCATTTCGGGTACGGGCGGCGCTGACGTGCGCGCGGTGCTGATGTTCGTGCGCAGCGGCAACTACAAGCCCCGCATCAGCCTGGAAGCGGTGCGCAAGCGCTCGGGCGTCGATGAGCTGATTCCCCGCTGGGTCCGTGGCCGCGTCTACGACGCATTCAAGAAAGCCAGTCAGGGCTGATATCAGGAGAGATAGACATGCAACACATCACGCATCAGGTGACCTCGCATGACACCAAGGCGGATTCTTTCTCCGCCATTGGCAATGCCACGCGGGTGCGCCTCAACGAACGGCTGTACAGCAGCCTGGCCGAGGCCCACCGCCGGGGGCAGCCTGCCCTGAGCCGGCGCGAGCTGCGGGACTTCCACAACGAGTGCACGGGCGAATGGCTGGAGATCTCCAGCGTGGCCAGCACGGTAAATGCCCTGGTCGCGGCCAAGCGCGTGGAGGAGGTGGCGGCGCGGGCCTGCTCCCTGCCACCGCATCGCCTGGTCAAGCCTGTGCGCTGCCGCCTGCAGCAGGCGACGTTGACGGACTGAATTGATATCGAAGGTTGAGCAGGCATGAATCACTACCCCCACCACATCGGCGACTTCAACACCGCGACACGGCACTTGTCACGGCTGGAGCGTGGCATCTACCGTGACATGCGTGACATGTACTGTGACACCGAGGCAGCGTTGGACGGCTCCAGCTTCGATCTGCTGGCTCGGCGCCTGCTGTGCCGGTCGCCGGAAGAGATCGATGCCCTGCAGTTCGTGCTGGCCGAGTTTTTCACGCTGCTGCCCGATGGCCGATATCAGAACGACGAATGTGAGCAGATCGTGGCCCAGTTCCGCCAGCAGCAGGAGGGGCGCGAAGAGGTCAAGAGCAATGAGCACCTGCGTCAGAAGCGCAGCAGGGCTAGGCGTAGTGCTATCTTTTCTGCGCTTCGTGCTCTGGGTGTCGTGCCTGCTGCCAAGGCGAAAGCGGCAGAACTGATGGCCCTGTGCCGTCAGCATGGGATCGTTGTGACAGATACCAGTGTCACGCTCAATGGCACGGACTGGCTTGGTGGTGATACGGGCAATGTCACGCCACGTCACGGTGATGTCACGGGTGGTGTCACGCCTCGTCACGGCGATGACACGGGTAACCAGAACCAGAACCAAAACCAATACATACCCCCCAACCCCCCTGCAGGGGGGGCGAACGGTGGATTGGCTATCGCCACAGCGCTTGCAGGCAGCTTCCCGGAGCATCGGCGCACCCGGTTGGTGGACGTGGCCGACGCCGTGGCCGATGCCATCGCCCATGGCGACGTGACGGCCGAGGAGCTGCTGGCTGCCGCTGAGCAGCAGCGTGGACTGCTGGCGGCGAAGGATGGCAAGGCCTGCCCCAGCCTGCTGCGCTGGGTGCGTGAGCAGCGTTGGAAGGACGTGGTGATGCTGGCATCTTCGGCTGGCGAGGGGCAGCAGCCCGACAACTGGGCGGACACACGCAGCGGCGTCGAGGGCATGGCGGCCAGCTTGGGCATGCCGGGCTACGACGACTGGTGCGATGCGCGCGCAGGGCAGGGCCTGCGGCGGGCTTTTGCGGACTACGAGGGGGCGGTGCATGCGCTGCTGGCCGAGCGTCAGGGGGTGTCGGCATGACGGTGCGCACCCTCATCGGCGCGGCGGCGTCCCTCTCGATGTGCTCAAAAAATAGGCAGGATCGCGGGTCCTTTTTGGCCCCCTTGGAAGCGGGTAATTCGAGCCGCGTGTGCGGACTGTTGCGCAACCTTCCTAAGGGGGTTAAGTGAAGGTTCTGCCTTACTTTGATGCTCCTATTTCGCAAGCAGAATTCGCTGCTTTGATCGGTGTCAGCGAGGCCCGCGTGAGCCAGCTGGTGAGCGAAGGCGTGATCGTCCGGGGCGATTCGGGCCACGAATGGCTGCTCGCCTACTGCGAGCGCCTGCGCGACCAGGCGGCGGGGCGTGCCTCGGCCGGTTTGGGTGGCCTGGACCTGGTCCAGGAACGTGCGGCGCTGGCGCGTTCGCAACGTGTGGCCCAGGACCTGAAAAACGCTGTCTCCAGTGGCGAATTCGCGCCCATCGGTGCTTTGGCGGACGTGTTGGGTCTGGCCAGCTCGGCCGTTGTGGACCGCATGGACCAGATCGAGGGTCAGTTGCGCAAGGCCTGCCCGGATCTGCCCGAGGATGCCCGTGTCACGGTGCTGCGCGTGCTGGCCGATGCCCGCAACGAGTGGATTCGGGTCACATCCAAGCTGATCGGCGAGCGCGTGGCGGCCATGGCCGAGGCGCCCGACGAGGATGAACTGGACGAGGAGGCCGCATTTTGAGCGCACCCCTGTCGAGAGAGGCGATTTCCGCCATCCAGGCCGCCGTGCAGCTGGGCCTGTCCAGCCTGCGGGCCGATCCGCCGCAGACCCTGTCCGAATGGGCTGCCGACAACTTCCTGCTGGCTGGCGAATCCAGCCACCAGAAGGGCGGTTGGGTGGCCTGGCCGTTCCAGGTGGGCATTCTGGACTTCATGAGCGACGACCGGATCGAGGAACTGGCCGTCAAGAAGTCCAAGCGCGTCGGCTACTCGAAAATGATCACGGCCTTCGTCTGCTACAACATCGCGCACCGCCGACGCAAGCAGGCGCTGTGGCAGCCCACGGACGATGACCGTGACAGCTTCGTCAAGACCGAGATCGAGCCCCTGCTGGACAGCAAGGACGGCGTGCCTTCGGTGATCGCGGCCCGCAAGCAGGGCAGCCGGGTCGAGGAGACCATCAAGTACAAGCCTTTCCGCGACAGCGTGCTGCACCTGCTGGGCGGCAAGGCGGCTCGGGCCTATCGCCGGATCACGGTGGCCGTGGCCATCCTGGACGAATGGACCGCGTTCGACCAGACCATCGGGGGCAGCAAGGACAAGTCGGCAGGCTCGCCCGGCACCTTGGCCAAGGGCCGACTGGAGGGCGCTCCTTACCCCAAGTTCATCGGCGGCAGCACGCCCGGCATCAAGGGCCTGTGCCACGTCAGCCGAGCCTGCGAAGATTCCGAGGATGAGGTCGATTACCTGATCGAGTGCCCGCGCTGCGAGGCCGAGCACCCGCTGACCTGGGGCGGCAAGGAGGCCATGCACGGCTTCAAGTGGGAGGCCGGCAAGCCTGAGACGGTGCGCCACATGTGCCCCCACTGCCGGGAGTCCATCAGCCAGGCCGAGTACCTGCCGGGCGGCTGGCCGCTGACGGGCGCCTGGGTGTGCCGGCGTTCTGGCCGCCGCTTCGGCGCCGACCGCATCTGGCGCGCTGCCGATGGCACGCCATGCAGGCCCCCACGCACGCTGGGCGTGCACATCTGGGCCGCGTACAGCCCGCAGCGCACCTGGGCGTCCATCGTGGACGAGTTCGAGAAGGCCCACCGCGCCCTGCAGGAGGGTGATGCAGGCCCCATGACCTCGTTCACCAACGAGACGCTGGGCCAGGCCTGGGAACTGAAGGGGGAGGGCACTGACGACCATGTGCTGCAGGCCCGTGCCGAACCCTATGCCATCGGCACGGTGCCCGTCGGCGGCCTGGTGCTGACGGCTGGCGTGGACGTGCAGCGCACCTGGTGGCAGATCAACGTTTGGGCCTGGGCGCGCGGCATGGAAAGCTGGATCGTGGACCGCCACATCATCGAGGGCAACCCATCCAGCGAAGGCGATTGGGCGCCCGTGACGGCCTACCTGCAGCGCCGTTACCGCCAGGCCTGGCACGGCGGCAGCCTGGGCCTGAGCGCCATCAGCATCGACTCGTCCGACCAGACACAGGCGGTCTACAACTATGTCCGCACGCACCAGCACATGCTGCCCAACCTGCGCGCCATCAAGGGCGACAACAACGACAACCGGCCCATCGTGGGACCGGCCAGCATGCAGGACATGGACTGGCGCGGCCAGAAGATCAAGCAGGGCATCAAGCTCTGGCTGGTGGGCGTGGACAACGCCAAGGACCTGCTGCTGGGCCAGCTGGCGATCACGGACGCCGGCCCGGGGTGCGTGCACTTCAGCGAGGATCTGCCGCGCGAGTTCTTCGAGCAGCTGACCGCAGAGCAGCGCATCCTGGCCAAGGTCCAGGGCCGCGAGGCCTACCGCTGGGTCAAGCGCCGCCAGCGCAATGAGGACCTGGACTGCCGAAACTACGCCATCCACGCGGCCATGGCCCAGGGCCTGCACAAGTACACCGATGCGCGCTGGGCGCAGGTCGAGCAGATGGTGCAGCCAGCCCGCGACCTTTTCAGCCCACCCGAAGCGCCCGCCAGCGTGGCGCCGCCGGCTCCCACGGCTGCGCCCACGTCGGACGCGCCACCCGTTTCCATCACCACCGCGCCCCGTGCGTCGGCCCCCGCGCCGCGCCGTGCGGCACCCGTTCGCCGCAACGGCGGTTTCTCCCGCTCCTGGTAGCCCCATGACCCCAAAGATCAACGCCCCAGCACCCCACATGGCCCCCGATGCGGCCAAGAGTTCCGCCATGCCAGAGGCGGATTTCGCGCCCGATCTGGTGGATCGCATGTTTGACTATCTTGTTGAGCTGCTGCCCGAGCTGCGCGGCAGCCCTGCCGCCATGGAGCGTGTCCAGCTTCAGCTGCGCCGGGAGTTCGCCGGCCAGGATGCATACATCCCTGCCAGGTCCTCGGTGGACAAGGCCGAGGAGCGTCGGCAGGTGCTGCGGCTGTGGAATGGGCGCAATGCCACGGCCGTGGCGCGCACGCTGGGCATCAGCCGTGCCACGGTGTACCGGCACCTGAAGCAGCCCGGCTGAAACCGTCTCAGGTTTCCGGGAAATGAGACAGTTGCCCCGGTAGCGTGCGGCATATGAGCACGCTCCAAGACCTCCAGATGCGCCTCGCGCGCCTCAATGCCGCCATCCACAGTGGCGAGCGCACCATCACGACCGAGGATGGCGCCTCGGTCACCTATCGCAGCCTGGACGAGATGATGGGCGCGCGCCGGGATCTGCACACGCAGATCGCGGCCGTGGCTGGAACCGGCCAGCCACGCGCCCTGGTGGCGCGGTTTCGCTTCGCCGGCCTGCGGGACCGTTGATCATGCAGCGCCGTACCGTAGCCCGCAGGGCCTCCCCCACGCTGGTTGACCGTGTTGTCGGCTATTTCTCGCCCGCGCAGGGCGTGCGCCGCCAGGTCGCCCGGGAAATGCTGGTGCGCGCCTACGAGGGCGCCAGCCGCGCCGATGGCTGGCGCGTCAAGCGCTCGGGGGCCAGCCCCACGGCAGACCACGCCGCCGATGCGCGCGAACTGCGCATGCGTGCGCGCTCACTTGCCCAGAACGTGCCGAACATCGTGCGCGCCATCAATGCCGTGCTCGCCATGCGCGTGGGCCAGGGCATCGTGCCTGTTTGGGCCGACGAGGGCCTGGCCAAGCGCTGGCGCGAATGGGTGCCCCATGCCGACTACGACGGCCTGCTGGACTTCTACGGCCTGCAGTACAAGGCCGAGCGCACGCGCGACGTGGACGGCGCCGTGCTCATCCGCAAGCACATCCAGCGCATGGGCTCCACGGTGCCGCTCAAGCTGCAGCTGCTGGAGATCGATTTCCTGGACGTGGAGCGCAACGGCGTGCTGGCCGGCGGGCGGGAGATCATTCGGGGCATCGAGTACGACAAGCGCGGGCAGCGCTTGGCCTACTACCTGTTCGACCGCCACCCGGGCGATGCCGGCATGTGGACCGTGGGGCGCAGCGGCACCAGCCAGCGTGTGCCGGCCGATGAAATCATCCACTTCTTCGACTCCGAGCGCCCCGGCCAGCAGGACGGCATCACGCGCCTGGCGCCCATCATTGCCAAGGTGCGCGACCTGCATACATACGGTGACTCTGAGCTGCAGCGCAAGCAGCTCGAATCGCGCATGGGGGTGCTGGCCGAGATGGAAGGGGCCGGAGGCATGCCGCCGCCGCTGCCCGAAGAGGCCGGGGGGCAAAAGCCCGGCCTGATGGACCTGGGCGACCTCGCTGGCGGCGGCATCGTGGGCCTCCCGCCGGGGATGACCAATCCCACCTTCATCGAGCCCAAGGCCGTGCCGGGCTTTGGCGACTACATGAAAGGGGGCTGGAAGGAGGTGGCCGCAGGCTATCGCTGCCCCTACGAGCTGATGACGGGCGACCTGACGGAGGTGAACTTCAGCACCTCGCGCATGAGCATGAACCAGTTCCGGGCCGAGGTCGAATCCGAGCAGTGGCGCGTCACCGTGCCGCGCCTGTGCACGCCCATTGCGCGGTGGTTCCTGGCGGCCGTGGATCTGGTGGCCACGGTGCCGGCCAACGTGCAGGCGCCGGACTGGAGCACGCCCCGCTGGGCCAGCCCGAACCCCGTGCAGGACGTGGCCAGCGACCTGAGCGCCGTCAAGGGCGGCATGCAGAGCATCAGCGAAGTCATCCGGCGCCGGGGCTATGACCCAGAGGCCGTTTTCAGCGAGCTGGAGGGCGACCTGGTGCAGCTGCGTGATCGCGGCATCCTGCCGCTGCTGGCCGCGCTGTGGGGTGCGCAGAACCCCATCGATCTGGTGGCCCAGATGGAGGGGCAGGGGCAGAAGTGAAATCGTCTCAGTTTTCCGGGATTTGAGACAGTCAAACCGGAAAACTGAGCGCCATGCCACAAGCCAACGCCCAATCTTCCGCGCCCCAGATCCACGATTTGCCGGTGCAGACGCGCGCCGCAAGCCTGGTCCCTGACACCTACAACGAGGCCGAGGGCACGGTTGAGGTGGTCTGGACCACGGGCGCCAAGGTGCGCCGCTACGACTATTGGAACGAGCGTCCCTACGACGAGGACCTGCAGATCACCCCTGAGGCCGTGGACATGGCCCGCTTCGATGCCGGCACGGTCCAGGTGCTGGACGGCCACCGCAGCTACGGCGGCGTCGCCGCCATCCTTGGCATCGCTGTACGGGGCTGGATCGAAGGTGGTGAAGGCCGGGCCGTGATCCGGCTGAGCCAGCGTCCCGAGCTGGCCGGCATCGTGGCCGACATCCGCGCCGGGATCATCCGCGCCATCAGCTTTGGCTACAGCGTCCAGCGCTACGAAATCACCCGGGCCCAGGACCGCACGGACGGCATCAACGTCGATCTCTACCGCGCAGTCGCCTGGACTCCGCAGGAAATCTCTTTCGTCACCGTGCCTGCCGACCCCAACGCTGGCACGCGCAGCGCACCCACTTCCCAGGCCCCGTCCGGTGCAGCGCCCCAGGGCGGCATGCCGTGCGAGTTCTTTCAACGGGCAGCCGCCCAACCCACCACCCAGGAGCACCAACGTATGCCCCAAGCAAACCAAGCCGGTGAAGGCGGCCAGACCGCCAACACCCCCCAGGGCGCCGCGCCCACCAACGTCTCTCAGGTCCCGCAGAACCGCCAGACTGAGGGTGCGCCGCAGCCCGCGCCTGCCGGTGCGTTCGACGGCCAGCGCGCCGCCGACATCGTTGCGCTGTGCCAGCGCCACAACCTGGCCGATCTGCAGGCCGACCTGCTGCGCAACCAGTCCACCATGGACCAGGCCCGCGCCGCCGTGCTGACGGCGCTGGACCAGCGCAGCCAGGCCAACGCCAGCGGACCCACAACCACCATCCGCACCGTGAGCGATGAGCATGAAACCCGCGTGCGCGGCATCGAAAACGCGCTCATGCACCGCCTGGACCCTGGCGCGCAGCTGGACGACAACGGCCGCCAGTACCGCTCGCTGTCGCTGGTGGAGATGGCGCGCGAGGTGGCCGAAGGCCTGGGCCAGAAGACACGGGGCATGAGTCGCGCCGAGATCGTCAACGTGGCGCTGCGCGTGCGCTCCGGCATGTTGGGCACGGGCGACTTCCCCGCGCTGCTCGGTGGCGTGGGCCAGCGCGTGCTGCGGGCGGCCTATGACGAGGCGCCCAGCACCTACCAACTGTGGGCGCGCCGTGCCTCCAACCTGCCGGACTTCCGCATCCGCCAGGCCATCGGCGTGGGCGGCGATGTCGAGCTCAAGAAGCTCAACGAGCACGGCGAGTACACCTACGGCAGCCTGTCCGAGGATGTCACGGGCTACCGCGCCTTCACTTTCGGCCGCTCGCTAGCGATCACCCGCCAGATGATCGTCAATGACGATCTTGACTCCCTGACACGTACAGGGACCAAGTTTGCCGCCGCAGCGCGGAGCCTGGAAAACCGTCTGGTTTATGGCCAGATCCTCAATAACCCGGACATGTCCGATGGCGAGCCGCTGTTCGATGCCGAGCACAACAACCTGCTGACCGGCGCAGGGTCCAAGTTCTCGCTGGAAGCACTGTCCAGCCTGCGCACGCTGATGCGCAAGCAAAAGGGCCGGGATGAGGAGACGCTGAACATCGCTCCGGCCTACCTGCTGGTCCCCTCCGACCTGGAAACCCTGGCCTACCAGTACACCAGCCCCAACTACCAGCCCACCAAGGCTGGCGACATCAACGAGTTCCGTACAGGCGGACGCACTGCGCTGGAGCCCATCGTGGAGCCGCTGCTGGATGACGTGTCCACCACTGCGTTCTACCTGGCGGCCCGCGCTGGCCAGATCGACACCGTCGAGTACGCCTACGTGGACGGCTACGAAGGCCTGCGCACCGAGACCTTCTCCAGCGAAGACGTGGACGGCGTGAAGCTGCGCGCCAGCCTGGACTTTGCCGCCAAGTGCCTGGACTGGCACGGCCTGGCCAAGAGCAACGGCGCCTGAGCGCGCCGCCATCCACACACACGCTTTCAGGAGTTCAACCCATGAAAAACTACCAACAGCGCGGCCACGTCATCGAGGTCCCGGCAGCTGCCGCCGCAGTGGCAGCAGGCCAGGCCGTGGCCATCGGTGCCATCCTCGCCGTAGCCAATGGCCCGGCCCAGGTCGGCGAGCCCTACAACGCCGAGCGCGTGGGCGTCTTTGTCCTGCCCAAGGCGGCAGGCACCGCGTGGACGCAGGGCCAGCCCCTGCGCTGGGATGTCGAAACCGGCGCGTTCGCCGTTGGCGGCGCGGCCACGGCCGGCGACGTGACGGGGGCGGCGTTCGCCTTCGAGGCGGCCGACAGCGCGGCCACGCAGGGCGCCGTCTGCCTGCCCGGCGTCATCGGCACGGTCGCCTAAGCGGAGCGGGTACTGGCATGACTTTCCTCCTCATCCCAGGCGCCGAGCGGGCAGGGCGCGTGCGCTCTGCCCAGCAGCGGCACCACGCCAATGCGGTGGCTGTCTGGCAGGGCGGCGAGCCCTTCGGCGTCATCCTGCGGCGCGGCCCGCGCGAGGCCTTGGGGATGGTGGGTGCCTACGTCCTGGCCTGCCGGCTGCCCGCTGACATGGTGCCAGGCATCGCCCAGGGCGAGCCCATCGAGATCGACCAGGTCGCCTACCGGATCGCCGAGCCGCCCCAGCCCGATGAGTCCGGCTGGCTGCTGCTGCAGCTGGAGGAGGCCTGACATGGCGCAGCACATGCAACAGCAGATCCTGGCCGCCTGGCGGGTGGATCTTGTGCTCGCGGCCACCCTGGCTGGAGACAGCGTCCGTGTCGAAGGTCGCAACGCATACCCGGTAAGTGCCCTGCCAGCCATTGATATCAGCGCGGCAGACGAAGGCATCGAACCCCTCTCGGGCGGGCGCGGTGGCCTGGCCACGCTGCACCGGGAATTCCTGGTCGATGTCACCAGCATTGCCACAGGCGACCAGGCGCGCGAGCAGGCCATGGAGCTGCATGCGCAGATCGAGGAGCGCATGGGGCCTGCTGCGGGCGGCGTGCTGGCCGGCCTGCTGATTGCGCCACCGCGCCTGCGCGGCATCCGGGGGCAGTGGGACGACGCCGCTACCCAGCCCATCTACATCGTGCGCGGCATGTGGCTGTGCCGATACCTCACCGCCGAGGGCGCTCCGCGCGGCCCGGCATCCCATCCCTGAAAGGAAACGACCATGGCAGTCCAAAACGTTCGTACCTCGGCCGGCAGCAAGCTGCTGATCTGCGCCGCCCGCCCTACAACCTACGATGCGGCCGGCTTCCAGGCCCTGGCCTTCAAAGAGATCGCTGAGATCACCGACCTGGCCGAACTGGGCCGGGAATACAACCAGGCCACGCATTCGCCCCTGGCAACCCGCCGCATCGTCAAGCGCAAAGGCAGCTTTAACGATGGCAGCCTGTCCGTGCCCATGGCCCGTGACATGGACGACGAGGGCCAGGTTCTGCTGAAGGCCGCCTCCATGTCCGACGACAGCTACAGCTACTGCATCCGCCTGCAGGACGGTTCGAGCCACTACTTCACGGCGCAGTGCATGAGCTTCAAGCTCAACGTGGGCAGCGTCGATTCCATCACGGCGCACACGGCACAGCTGGAAATCGACAACGACATCATCGAAGTCCCGGCCATTTCCTTCACCCTGGTCTACACGGCCGGCGCCAATGGCTCCATCGTGGGCGTCGCGAGCCAGACCGTGCTGCAGGGCGCCACGGGCAAGCCCGTGTTCGCGCAGGCTGCGGCCGGCTTCGACTTCGAAAAGTGGAGCGACAACAGCACGGAAAACCCGCGCTCCGATGCCAACGTGCTCGCCAACGTGGCGGTGCAGGCCAGCTTCATCCCCGAGTAATTCGCCGCCGCCTTGCCCGGCTGTGGCCGGGTGGCATGCCCCTCTGTCTTTCATTCATTGCCACCACCATGCTCAAGCTTTCCCAGCTCCGCGTTGCCGACACCGCTGCCCTGCACCTGAAGGATGCCGCCGGCGAACCCCTGTACTTCAAGGACCCCACCAAAGGCGCTGGGGCTGTGGAGCAGCCCGTGCTGATCCATGTGTACGGCCCCGGTTCGGAGCCCTACCGCAAGGCCCAGCTGGGCGCCCAGCGCCGCGTCATGGCGCTGGTCAAGAAGAACCGTCGCGCGCTGGAAGAGCGCACGCCCGAGGAGCGCACGGCCGACACCGCCGCGCTGCTGGCGGACATCACGCACTCGGTTGAAGGCCTGGACCTGGAAGGCCGCCCCGTGCGCGAAGGGATGCAGGCCCTGTATGCGGACCCTGCTGCCGGCTGGGTAGCTGATCAGGTAAACGCCTTCGCGGCGGACTGGGCAAATTTTTCCAAGAGTGCGCCGAAGGACTGAGCCTCTACGTGCGCACATGGGCGTGGCTGAACGCCCCGCTCAAGCCCAAGAACGGAAAAAAGACCCAGCAGCAAGATGATGAACCCAGGATCACGCGCATCGAGGAATTCAAGGCAGAAGGCCGCGAGCCTGACATGCCCGACCCTGGCCCGGCCGGCTATCTCCTTGAAGTGTTCTTCGACCTGGGGCCATCGCTGCAGTCGCCCATGGGCGAAACGCCCATCGGCTACGAGCAGCTGGTGGCATGGCAGTCCATTCACGGCGTGCGGCTCACGCCCTGGGAGGGCAAAACGCTTTGCGACCTGTCCATCGCGTGGCTGGTCGCCAAGGACGCTGCCAAGGACCCTGGCGCCACTCGGCCAGGCAGTGTCGATGAGTCACCTGAGCAGGCCGAGGAGCGACGCCAGCGTGTGTCCAGCGGCCTGGGCGACATGCTGCGCTCGTTCCGGCGCGCGCCGAAGTGACCTGCAGGGGGCTGCATGATCGGCTCCAGCAACATCAACTACCTGCGGTTCCTGATCACGGGCGACAGCTCGCAGCTGCAGGCCGAGGTGGAGAAGTCCAAGCGCACCGTCACGGGCATGGTCGATGGCATGGCCGGCTCGCTGGGGCGCCTGGGCACGCTCCTCGGCGGCGTGTTTGCTGGCGTGTCGGTCACGGCGTTCGTCGGCAAGCTGGTATCGGTGCAGCGCGAATTCGACGTGCTCAACAGCTCGCTGGTCACGGTCACGGGCAGTGCCCAGGCCGCTGGCCGGGAGATGGCCTGGATCAAGACCTTTGCCAAGGACACGCCCTATGGGCTGGCCCAGGCCACCGAGGCTTTCGTGAAGATGAAGGCCTTGGGCCTTGATCCCACCCAGGCCAAGCTCACCAGTTTCGGCAATACGGCCGCTGGCATGGGCAAGAGCCTCATGCAGATGATCGAGGCCGTGGCCGATGCGGCCACGGGCGAATTCGAGCGCCTGAAGGAATTCGGCATCAAGGCGTCCAAGCAGGGCGACATGGTGGCGTTCACGTTCCAGGGCGTCACCACCCGCGTGAAGAATTCGGCGAAGGACATCACCGACTATCTGGAGAACATCGGCAACACCGCCTTCGGCGGTGCCATGGAGCAGCGTGCCAAGACCCTGGACGGCGCCATTGCTGCCCTGGGTGACTCCTGGGACGAACTGTTCCGCACCATCAACGAAAGCACGGGGTTCTCTGAGAAGGCAGCCGGCGGCGTGCGTCTGGTCACGGACGCCATCGATGGGCTGGGCAAGATGGTCGAGAACCACCAGGGTGTGGTGATGACCTTCCTGGGTGCTGCAGGCGGCGCGGCCGCAGCGGCGGGCCTGGTGGCCGTGGCTGGGGCCATCGGCGTGGTCAAGGGGGCCATCGTCACGCTGGCGGCCGTGCTGGCTGCAAATCCCGTGACGCTTGCGCTGCTGGGTGTTGGCGTGGTGGCGGGTGCCGGCGTGGCAGCGGTCAGCATGTACGCCAAGACGGCTGCGGGCATCGAGGACGCGATTGCCACCTTGCGCGTCGAGAACGAGCGTTCCGAGGCCGCCATGGCGCGCGCCGTGGCGGGTGGCCGCACGGCTGGCGCGGACAACATCGCCAAGACCATCGAGGCACGCAAGGACCAGATCGCCAAGCTGCGCGCCGAGCTGGGCATGCTCAACGCCAGCAGCAAGGGCGCTGGCGGCGGGCGTGGCTCCGTCAATCCGCCTACCGCTGCAGAGGCTGCCGCCAAGAAGGCCCAGGAAGATGCGGACGCTGACCAGGCTCTGCTGGAGATCCGCCAGAAGCTCTACGGCGTCAACAAGGACTACCTGCCGCAGCTGCAAAAACTCAACGAGCTGCGCCAGGCCGGCCGCATCACAGAGGCTGCCTATGTCGAGCTGGTCAGCAAGCTGGCCAAGGAAAACTACAAGGAAGACGAATCGGCCAAGGCCCGTGCCAGCTCGACCAAGCAGCTGCACACGGCCTATGGCAACCTGGTCGATTCCATCGAGGAAAAGATTGCCGCCCAGCGCCTGGAGATCTCCGGCGGGGAGAAGCTGGGCGAGGCCGACAAGCTGCGCATCAAGTACTCGCAGGATCTGCTGGGCTCGCTCAAGGGGCTCAATGCCGGCGAGCGCGCCAACATCGAAGCCAAGCTCAAGACGCTCAAGACGCTGGAGAAGGAAAACGAGGCCAGGCAGAAGGCCCTGAAGCTGGCCGAGGAAGAGCGCAAGTACCGCCAGGAGTGGATGACCACCCAGGGCAAGACAGTCGAGGAGCTGACGGCCAGCAACCAGGCGCTGCGCGACGAGATCGAGCTGATCGGCCTGAGCGCCGAGCAGCAGCGCGTGGTCATCGAGCAGCGGCAGATGGCCATCATCCTGAGCAAGGAGCAGCAGCTGGCCGAGATGGAGCGCTCCGCTGCGCTCACCGGCACCATGACTATGGAGCATGCGCTGCTCCAGCAGGAAATCGAGCTGCTGCGCGAGCGTCTGGGCCTGACCTCAGCGAAGGCCTCGCGTGAAGCCTCTGCAGAGGCTGCCAAGGCCAGCACCTCGGAGTGGCAGAAGGGTGTGGATCAGATCGGGCAGAGCCTGGCTGACCAGCTGATGCAGGGCGGACTTTCCTTCGGCCAGTACCTCAAGAATCTTGCGCGCACGCTCATTTTCAAGCCGCTGATTCAGGCAACGGTCCAGATCGCTGGCGGTGCCCTGGGCAGTTTGTTTGGCGCACCTGCTGCGGCTGGCCAGAGCGGCGGCGCTGGCATGGGCATGCTCAACAACCTGGGCACGCTGGGTGCAGGTGCCCAGGCAATGTGGGGCTTTATGCCTGGTGCCTCGGCTGCCAGCCTTGCTGGTGCCAATGCCGTGGGCCTGGCCGGCGGCGATGCCCTTGGCGCACTGATCGCTGGCAATGGCAGCTGGGCCGGTGTCGGCAGCAGCTTTGGCTCCTTGATGAGCGGTCTGGGGGCTGCCATGCCCTGGATTGCGGGTGCCATCGCCATTTTCTCGCTGCTCAAGGGTGGCCTGTTTGGTTCGCGTGGTGCCAACCACGTTGGCGCGGCCTACAGCACCACGGGCGCGGGCAATGACAAGGCAGCCGAGATGCTGTTCGATCGTGCTGGCGGTGACTGGTATGACGATCTGACCAAGCGCCACAACGCCGATCTTGAGAAGCAACTGGGCACCACCGTTGATTCGCTGTCCGATGTCTATAAGCGTCTCGCGCGCTATGCCGTTGACAGTGCCAAGCAGATCGATATCGTCGCGGGCTTCGCATCCAATCCGAAGTACGGCGACGAGGATTCCTACGGCTATTTCAAGCTGATCGACAAGGTGACCGGCGAGGTCCTGAGCAGCTACACCAAGCGCGATGGCGCGCTTGGTACGGACCCCACCAAGGCCTATGCCCAGTTCATTGCCGACATGGGCGGATCGCTGATCGAGCAGCTGAAAAAGGCCGATATCCCCAGCTGGATGCGCAATGTCTTCGATGACATGGGCGAAGACATCACGCTGGAGAGCTTCAACGCTGCAATGCAGACCGTGGAGTTGACGGGCGCGGCCATTGAGGGCTGGACCCGCAACATCACCAATTTCGGCAAGTTGGGTGACGAAGCCATTGCCAAGCTCATCAAGAGCGCGGGGGGCGTCCAGGACCTGATCACCGGCATGGATGCGTTCTACACCAGCTTCTATTCAGAGCGGGAGCGCATCGAGAACGCGGCCAAGGCCGTGGACAAGGCGCTGGCCGACCTCAAGATCGACATCGATCCGCGCATGGGCCAGGACGCCAAGGCCAAATTTCGCAAGCTCATCGAGGACGCCATGGCGGCCGGCGACGTGGAGCTGCTGTCCAAGCTCATCCCGCTGGCCCAGGAATTCGGGGCCGTTGCAGATGCTGCCGGCCAGGTGCTGGACACGCTCAAGAGCGACCGCCGGCAGCTGGAAGCCGAGTACCTGCGCGCCACGGGCCAGACCGACAAGTACCGCGAGGCTCTGCGCAAGCTGGCCACCGAGGGCATGAGCGAAGCCGAGCGCGCCGCCTGGGACTACAACCAGGCGCTGCGCGAAGAGATCGCCCGCGTGGACCAGCGCACCGACCTGGAGCGCAAGCTGCTGGAGATGCAGGGCAACACGGCGGAACTGCGCCGCCTGGAACTGGCCGCGCTGGACCCCAGCAACCGCGCCCTGCAGGAGCGCATCTGGGCCATCGAGGACGAACGCGCCGCACAGGTGGCAGCCAAGGAAGCGCAATCGGCTGCCTACGACCTGTTCAGCCGCGCCGTGAACCGTGACCGCGAACTGTTGCAGCAGCGCGTGAGCAGCGTGGAGGAATCCATCTCGGCCATCACGGCGGCCGTGGGGCAATTGAAGGGCGCTGCGACGGATCTCTATGGCACCGTGGACAGCGCCACTCAGTGGATGGCTGCGCGCGGCATGGTCTACATAGAGGAGGCCTTGCAGGGGGTGCGTGCGGGCCGCAAGGTCTCTGACTACGCCGATCTGGGCTCGGCCATCCAGGCCACGCGCTCAGGCCTGACTGGCGGTGTCTACGCCACCGACTTCGAGCGCCGCCGTGACGCCCTGGTGTGGGCGGGCAAGTTCGCGGAGCTGGGTGAGCTGGGTGAATCGCAGCTGAGCATCGAGGAACGGTCCCTCAAGGCCCTGCAGTCGCAGATAGAAGGCCTCGATGCCCTGGCCAAGCGCGCCGACGAGCTGGTCAACGGCACCACCATGCTCACCGGCACGGTGCAGGGCTATTTCGAGAAGCTGCTGGCCACCTTGGGCAAGGATGCCG
This sequence comes from Delftia sp. Lp-1, assembly GCF_020523835.1. Lineage (NCBI taxonomy): Bacteria > Pseudomonadati > Pseudomonadota > Betaproteobacteria > Burkholderiales > Comamonadaceae > Delftia > Delftia sp. Lp-1. The sequence continues at coordinate 1,618,600 of NZ_JAJALJ010000001.1, forward strand.
GGGCGAACACGCCCGGCACCAAGCCGGGCGCCGGCGCCAACGATGGTGGCGCGGTCTGGGGGCCAGGCGGTGGCGGGCAGCCGGACACTGTGGATTCCAAGTATCTGCGGCCTCGCAGCGATGGTTCTGGTGGCACCTGGTATGAGCCCGTGGTTGAGCCGGGTACGGTCAACAAGCTGGATGGCCTGTTTGACAAGTACCACAGCTATGACGGCACGGGCGACCTGGCCGGGCTCATGCGCTCCATGCAAAGCGCTGGTGCAACGCTGTCCGACATGGAAGCGCTGTCGGGGCTGTATGCCCGGGACTGGGCCGAAGTCGAGCGCATCACCGGCATCAAGCTCCCCGCATTCGCTAGCGGCGGCATGCACGCGGGCGGCCTGCGTGTGGTGGGCGAGCGCGGCTGGGAAGTTGAGGCCACCGGGCCGGCCCGCTACTGGAACCAGCATCAGCTCAGCCAAGCCATGCGCGGGGGCGGTGAGGGCATTGACACCGCAGCTCTGATTGCCGCCCTGCTGGCGGAGGTCAGCGCCCTGCGCGGCGAGGTGGCGGGCCTGCGTGCTCCTGCAGAGGCCACTGCGCGCAACACAGCGCCAATGCCCGAGATGGCCGAACAGTTCGACCGCGTCACCAACGGCGGCAACGCCATGCGTGGGAAGGCAATCGCATGAACATCCTTGTGCCCAAGACCATCACGCCGGAAATGTTCATGGCCGGCACCACCATTCCCGAGGTCGATGCCGCCGTTGGCGAGGTTGCCTGGGTCAGCGGCGTTGACGTCGCGCTGGGCGTGCGCCGTGTCTGGAAGGGCTACACGTACGAATGCGTCAAGGCCGTGGCCGGTGCGCCCGCTAACACCTACGAGCCGGGCACGCCCAATGCCGCCACATTCTGGGAGCGGGATGAGGGCGCACCAACCAACCGCATGGCGCCGTTCGACAAGTACCTCTTCACCAAAGCGCGCCGGGCCACTTCGCTGACCTATGTGCTGCGGCCTGGTTTCGTCAACGGCCTGGCCCTGTACGGCCTGGAGGCCGACAAGCTGACTATCACCGTCCGGGCTGATGGAGTGGACTTGGTGCCGCCCGTCAATGCGCAGCTGTGGGAGCAGGCGTTCGGCGAATGGGAATACCTGTTTGGCGACCTGCAACGCGGCACATATTTCGTCCTCAAGGATCTGCCCATTCACCCGGGCATGGAAATCACCATCACCGTGGCGCGAAACAACGCCGGGGTGGAGGCGGCCGTGGGCTTTATCAGCGTGGGCAATTGGAAGCAGCTTTTGCTGCCTGGCCGCGAGCGCATGGGCGGCGCGCAGTACGGCGTCGAAGCCAGCACGCGCGACTACTCCTATGTCGATGACCGCAAGGACGGCACTTACACCGAGGTCCAGGGGCGGCTGGCCACCAACATCAATCTGAGTTGCGTCATCGACGCAGTGCAGGCGCCTGCAGCCAAGACGCTGCTGGACCAGATCCTGGGCAAGGCCGTGGCCATTGAGGTTAGCGACCTGCCGCGCTACGGGCACCTGGCCACGGTAGGGAAGGTCACCGGCACCGTGCGCTCAACCGATTGGACTTCGGCCCAGGTGGACCTGCAAATCAAAGGCAACGTATGACCGACATCGTCAACATCCCAGACCTGCTGCCCATTTCGCAGTATCCCGCGCTCGGCAGCGCCAATTTTAATCAGGAGGCATACAACTACGCCACCAGCGTGCCGCCCGCCGTCTCGCGCATGCGGGAGGTTGCCGTGGCCTGCCGAACCTGCGCCATCGCTGCGCGGGAGCAAGCAGACGCGGCGATGGGCTACCGCAATCAGGCGGCAAATTCCGCTGCAGCGGCCGAGGCTGCGAAAGCGATTGCGCAGGCTGCGGCCTCATCGGCAGAGACGTTCAAGAATCAAGCCCAGAGCGCTGCAGCATCAGCAGCCGCCAGCGCGCAGGCGGTTGACCAGTACATGCTCGGCCCCAAGACAGTTCCGCCGACCACGGACAACCAGGGCGGGGCCATCAAGCTGGGCGCGATGTATATCAACGTCGGCACCGATCCCAATCTCAACAATCGTTGGTTCTGGTGGGGTGGCAACGTCCTGAGGTGGGTGCCTGGCGTTGGGGATTTGCCTGCGACGTTCATGCCGCGCGGGGGCGGGATCTTTACAGGGCATATTGAGGTCCCGCAGGGTGCCACTGGCAACCAGGCGCCGCGCGCCAGTGAAGTAGTGAGCCGAAAGATCACTTATGCCGGCATTGGCGCAAACATGAACACCCTGCCGCTTGTAAATGGCGTGTGGTCGGGGCGAGATTGGGTTAATGCGCCATCTACAGCGTCTCCTTGGTGGTACGTCGACCAAATCGTGCATGAGGAAAACTATGCAACGCAGTCTGCCTGGGGGCTGACTGATGCGACTCCTAAATATTTTCGAATCCAAGTCGGTGGTGTTTGGCAGGCCTGGCGTAGATTTCTAGATGAATTTACCTTCATGGAGCGTACCAAGGTTGTAAACATTCCAGCCGGTACAGCAAGCTACACCCCTCTTCAGTCTGAAGCTAGCATCCATCAAATCACTATTAATGGGCCTATAGCAATTAATATGGATGCCCAGCGACAACTGGGAGATCAAGTAACACTCAGGATAACCAGTGCAGGCGGTGTAAGGCCTATAACGTTCTCGTCTAATGTAGCCCTTCCCAGCAGTGGATCAGGGCTCATGCCATTTCCAAGCTATACCACAGGACAGACCGTCACCATTACACTGGTGTGCACGCGACCTGCATATTGGGATGCATTCTACGCAGGAGTTCACACATGAGTGCGCGGTGGCTTATGTCTTCTGGCGCAAGACCCGTTCGTGTGACCATATCATTATCTGTTCGCACACCGAATATCGCTGCTCTAGCCGCTGCTGCAGGGTGGACTACTGGTGGTCAGATAGAGCTCGTCATAAATTCTGGAGTCGATGTTGCGACATTGCAGATATCTGGAATTCCCGACGACTCGCTGCACATTATCAATAACGGCCGAATTGGTGGCGTCCAATCAAATGGTGGGGTAGGCGGCACCGGGCTATACACGCGCATCCGAATCCGGGTCACTAACAACGGCACGATCTTCGGCGGTGGTGGGCATGGTGGCGTGGGCGGTACTGCAAGTTGGAGCTACGCAAGTTCGAGCGGGGTAGGCATTGGAGGTTCAGGTGGAAATGGGGCCGGTTTCTCGCTCTCGGGCACGGTGACCTTTATCAATCGGAACACGAGCCCAGCGCCTGGGGGCGGCTCTTACTCCGCATATGACGGCGCCACATTTCCGGGAGATACCCCGCCCTGGGCCAGTGGCGGCAGCGGCGCCTCGGGCGGCGACATTGGAGTCGCTGGAGGAGCAGGCGCAGCTGCGTCGAGCGGGGGCACTGGTGCTGGTGTGCCTGGCAACGGATCTGCTGGCGCACTCGCTGGCTATTACGTTGATGGCAGCGCATACGTCACCTGGCTCGCAACGGGCACGAGGCTCGGCCGCGTTATTTGAGGATCAACATGTACATCAATACTGAAACCGGGCAATACCCACTGAGCGTGTCGCAGATCCAGGAACTGCACCCGCGCACGATGGCGGCGCATCATTTGGAGTGCTATGCGCTGGTAGAGCCATCGGACACGCCCGCATACGACGCGGACACGCATAAGCCAGCCGAGATCGAGCCCGTGGAAATCGATGGCGTTTGGCGGCAGCAGTGGTCTGTAGTACCTCTGTCCGAAGAGGAGTTGGCCGAGTTGCAGCGTCTACGCGATGAGGCTGCAGCCGCGCTGATCCCGAAGTCCTGCACGCGACGCCAGGGGCGTCTTGCCCTCCTTGCATTCGGGATGCTCGATGAAGCCGAGACGGCCATTGCCGCGATCACGGACCCGGTGCAAAAGCGGGAGGCAGAAATAGAGTACGAGGCTGACACCTGGGAGCGTGGTAACCCGTTTCTCTCTGGTCTGTGGACCCAGCTTGGTGGCACTCCCCAATCCCTGGACGAGGCCTTTGTTTTGGCGGTCACGCTCTAGGAGTGCCCATGCAGGACGACTACGGAAACGCAATCACTCCGAACACGGCGCGGACCATCAATGCACGGCTGGACGAGGGTGACGCGCGCATGACGCGCATTGAGGCAGAGCTGCGCGCGAACACCAAGGCCACGGAAAAGGTCCGTGTCAACACGGCCGAAATGGTGGAGTTTTTCGCTGCCGCGCAGGGGGCTTTCAAGGTCCTGAACTGGATCGGCAAGGTGGCAAAGCCCATCACATACATCGTGATGATGGCCAGTGCTGGCTTGGCTTTCTGGAAGGCGCTGACCATTGGCGGAGGTGGCCGATGAACGAGACTTTGCGCAATCGCCTTTTGGCCACGGCCGCCGGCTTGGCTGTTACGGCTGCTGGCGGATATGTCGCCACCCAGGAGGCCGGGCCCAGCCCTGCAGTGACCCTGGCCCGCGAGATCGGGCTGCACTACGAAAGCAGCGGCCGGCACATCGGCACGCCCTACATCGACCGCCTGGGCAAGGGGCAGCCGCTGACCGTCTGCGCGGGCGTCACAGGCCCCGAAGTTGTGGCGGGGCGCTACTACAGTCCCGAGGACTGCGAGCGCCTGGAGCGTCCCAAATACCGCGAGGCTGAGCGCTTGGCGCGTCGCGCGCTGCGGCACTGGGACACCTACAACGTGTGGGTGCGGGCCAGCTTTATCGACATGGCCTACAACGTGCCCTCGGCACTCGCCGCAGACACCACGGTCATGCGCTTGGCCAACGCCGGCCAGCTCGATGCTGCATGCCAGCAGATGCCGCGATGGGTCTACGGCACCGTGAACGGCGTGCCCACTTGGCTGCCAGGCCTTGTTGATCGCCGCGATGCCACGAGCGAGCTATGTGCGCAGTGGGGCAGGGGCGGGCATTTCAGCGATGGCCTGTTGGCGAGGGCTTCGCAATGATCAGCCCAATTTCAACTCATTTGGCTGCGGCCACTGCAGCGCTTGCGATTGGTGCTGGCGGAGCCTGGTGGACCCAGGGCCAGCGCTATGGCCTGCAGCTGGAGCAGTTGCGGCATCAACAGACCACCGCCGAATTGACCAGCACAAAGCAGGCCGCGCACGACATGGCCGGATTCCAGAAGGGACTGACAGATGCACTCGCCAACTTCCAGGCCACAGGCCAGCGCAATGCGGCCGCTCAACAGAATCTTGACCGCAGCCTGCGCGAGCTGCGCACTGCTACTGCAGGCATGCGGGGCGACTTTGCCGGCCTCCCCGAGCGCATTGCCGGAGCTGCCCAGCCCGCCCTCGCTCAGTACGCCTCAACCTGCACAGCCGTACTCCAAGAGCTGGCAGACCGAGGTGGACGCATGGCAGAGCGCGGTGCAGACATCGCGCGCGCGGCTGATGGCCACGCCGCTGACGCCGCGCTGATGCGGAATGCATGGCCTAAGGCGTCGCGTTGAACTCGGTGCGCTACGATCACCAAATTACCTAAGTACGGAGATGGAATGACTGCGGCGAGCGAGTACCTGTCGAAAGAGACGCTTGAGCAAGTCTCCACTGAGAGCTTTGCCCAGAACGTGGCCAATTACCGAGCCCTTCTCATCCGATGGGGGAAAGAGGTTGATGCGGACAGCGTTGATGACAAGCGAGCTCAGCTTCTTTTCAAGGAAGCTTCAATGCTTCAGGAGATCATTCAAGGTCAAATGTCAGAGGCTAGAAGTCGTGGCGCTGCCCTCGGTGTGCCCCGGCAGGAGTTGGAGGAGGTTGTCAACATTTATGCAAATGTGTTGCGCAAACTTGTTCTCCGAGTTGCAAGTTCGCTGGACTTGTATGCTCCGGAATTACAGGGGATCATTGACGTAGTTGAGAAGCAGCCGGAAGGCTCACAACCTCAGCAGCTAAAAAGCTTGGCGGGGAAGGTGAAGATGGCAAGGGCAACTCAGGGCCAACTGATAAGTGACCCCGCTCACGCCAGTCTTGTTGCGCCCGCCTACTTGACGTTGATGAACGACATCGCTGCTCTAGTGCGAGAGATTGCACCAAGAGCATCTAGCGGTGGAGCGCCGCCACCGCCTCCGATTCTTGGCGCGCAGCCATCGGACGGCGGTGGGTCAGACCTTCCTCGTCGGGTTCAGAAATTGGAGGACAAGATGGACTCGGTAGCCGGAGACATCGCCGTCATCAAGAACACTCTGACGCGAATGGAGGAGTTCTTGAAGCACTCTGCTATGAAACCAGACATAGCTAAGGTGGAAGAGCGCTTGATGCACACCCCTACAAAGGCTGAAATGTATATCGCTGGAGGCGCCGCTGTTGTGGCAGTCATTGGCCTGATGGCAAAGGGATTCGGGTGGTTGTAGTCGATCGATTGTAATATTGAGAATTTCTGCTGGTAAATATATACTTTGGAGGTGAACTTGGTTGATGTAAAAGCGATTCAGTCTGCAGCGGATGCTGAGATTACACCATTTGTCGAATTCCTCGAAAGCATTCCTCCAGGATCTGAGTTGAATGTCTCCGATCTAGGGAAGCCTCTAAAAAACATTGCAGGACAGCACGTTGGGTATAGATTTTCAGCTCCAGATATTCAGCTGCATTGTTCTCACAATTCTTGCAATGGTAATAGATTTTTTCGTTGCACCAATGGTGAAATCAATATGGATAGCGCGGAGCCGCGACTTGCATATGTTCGTTATGTTTGCTCTAATTGCCGAGACGTTGAAAAGATTTTTTCAATCAGGATTGTTTTGAATAGAAATTCGACCGCCGGAAAAGCCTACAAATTTGGTGAGATACCTAATTTTGGGCCGTCAGTGCCAAGTCGACTAATGAAATTAGTTGGACCTGAAAGAGATCTTTTTCTTAAGGGGCGCAGATGCGAGAATCAAGGTCTTGGCGTTGGGGCATTTGTGTATTATCGCAGAGTTGTTGAGAGTCAGAAAAATAGAATTTTAGATGAGATAATAAAAGTTTCCAGAAAACTAAATTCTCCGGAGCCTGCTATTGAAAAACTCGAGGCCGCTAAGAAAGAGTCTAGATTTACCCAGGCGTTGAAAGATGTAAAAGATGCGGTGCCTCAAGCGCTATTGATTAACGGGGTTAATCCTCTCTTGCTTTTGCATTCAGCGCTAAGTGATGGTTTGCATGAACGCACTGATGAGCATTGTCTGGAGGTGGCGACTAGTGTGCGTGTAGTGCTCGCAGAGCTTGCTGAGAGACTATCTCAAGCTCTCAAGGATGAGGTTGAGTTGACGCGTGCGATTGCTAGGCTGATGAGCCCTGCGAGCAATTCTGATTCGGCCAGTTAGTCAGCTTAAGGAGGTAGATTTTGCCGCTGCCGGACAGTGCGCGCCAGACACCAGCGCCCTCGATCTGCTCGCCGAGCTGCAGCGCCGCGCTGATGCGCGAGCGGGAGAGCTGGCGCGCATTGCTGACGATGCCCGGGGCCGGGGCAGTGCCTGTGAGCGAGCCTACAACGCCGGCAGCGCGATGACCGAGGCGGCGTGGTAGGTGCGGCTGCTTGCCGCGCTGATGGCATGCACGCGGCCTGTCAGGCCGTAGACGCCGGGTCAGCTGGTGTTACTCGGCTTGCCTCATCGCCGCGGCGCGCGCTGCTTCTGCCGCTTCTCGAGCTTCCTTTTCGGCCTGGATGACGCGTTGCTGCGGCGTCATTGATGCGCCGTCGTAGCCGCCTGTGGCGCGTTCACCGATCTGTATGTGGGAAATCCGAGACGCTCCGTAGAACAGGGCTGCAGCGATGATCAGTAGCACGATGAATCTCATGCAGCCATTGTGCCGTCCGCCCATCATAATTTGACGGTCTTGGACGTACACGTAACTTTCGAGAAGCACTACATACCCTTCAGTTGCTGCTTACGCGCAAAGTGCCAAGGTTGGCCGACCATCGCCGGACCGCAACTGAAAACCGGAGTGGGCAAATGGCTAAACCACGATATGACGATTCTCAACTCAGAGATCTGTTGCTGCAGATGATGGAAACGGAACTCGGAGGTGAGCAGGTGTATAGAACTGCTCTGACCTGTGCCCTGAACGATGACCTTAAAAAGGAATGGGAAGAGTATCTCGAAGAGACGCTCAGTCACCAGAACGTGGTGCGAACCACATGTGAACTGTTGGGAGTCAACCCGGACGAAGCTTCGCCTTCCCGTGATGTTGTGAAGCACATAGGATCATCGCTGGTGAAGGCGATGGAGTTGGCTCTCAGGGGTGGTAGTGCGGCCGCTGCGCAACTCGTGGCGTGCGAGTGCGTGGTTCACGCTGAGACCAAGGACCACGCCAACTGGGAGCTTCTGGGCAAGGTCGCCGAGGTGGCTACAGGTGAAAAGGGCAAGGTCCTCAAGGAGGCCCACGCTCGAGTGGAAAAGGATGAAGATCATCACCTGTATCACACCAAGGGTTGGTGCCGCGAGTTGTGGATCCAGAGCTTGGGTATGCCAGCAGTCCTGCCTCCCCCTGAAGAGGTCAAGCAGGTTGAAACTGCCATCGGCGCATCTCGAGCGGAGCAGCAACGCGAATCCATGCTGTGATGCCTAGGCCGAGGTGGTTAGAACCCACGCAAGTGCCTCACAGCGCGGAGGTGCTGTTGCTGGTGGATGTCATCAACCCGCTTCAGTTTCCCAATGCCGGGCCTTTGCTGCAGGAAGCGGTACGGGCTGCCCGGCGCATTGTGCGGCTCAAGGCCAGGCTTCGTGAAAAGGGCGTAGCTACGATCTACGCCAACGACAACTACGGCACTTGGCACAGCGAGTTCAGCGACATTCTGGCCGCCTGCCAGGGTTTGGCTGGCGAGCGTGGCGAGATCGCTCGGCTGCTTGCGCCCGATGCGGAGGATCTGGTGATTCTCAAGCCCCAGCATTCGGCCTTTCATTCCACGCCGCTCCTGCATCTGCTGGGCAGAATGCATGCGCGCAGGCTAGTCATCGTGGGGTTTGCTGCGGATATGTGCGTCATGCTCACGGCTACGGATGCACGCATGTCGGGCTACGAGGTCTGGGTGCCCAGCGATTGCACGGCGGCCGAGACGCCTGCGCGGCGGCAGCAGGCATTGCGGCAGTTGAGGCAGGCCTTCAAGTGTTCAGTGCGCGCTTCGGCGCGTAGCCCCTGGGCGGGGCGGAATTGAAGGGGCGTTGGTATGTGGAACCTGGACATCCATCCGTTTGAGTTGTCCGTGCGTGCGCTGGCGGTCTATGTCCTGCTGCTGCTGATGATGCGCATGACGGGGCGGCGTACCGTGGGCCAGTTCACGCCTTTCGATCTGCTGGTGGTGATGTTGGTGAGCGAGGCGGCGGGGCCCTCAATGACAGGGTCTGATCAGTCCCTGCCTGGAGGGCTGCTGGTGTGCGTGATCCTCATTGCGTTGAATACGGCCGTGGGTTTCGTGACGGCGCGCTGGCGCGGGGCGGAAAAGCTGCTGGAGGGCGAGGCGGTGCTGCTGGGGCGGGATGGAACGATCTTCGAGGGTGCGCGCAAAAGCCACCGGGTATCGCGCAACGATATCGAGAAGGCGCTGCGCGAGGCAGACTGCGAGGAATCAGAAATCCGCTGCATGTTCCTGGAGGCCGACGGATCCATTAGCGTGCAGAAAAAGCAGTAGTCGAACCTGTCAATCCTCTGGGCAGCGCTCCATGGCCCAGTCCAGGGCGGCGTCGGCCGAGTGGTGCGGTCCGTCGAATGCCCTGATGCCGCGCTCGTCATCCCAGAGGGCGCCGTCCCAGCGCCGCGCAGCAGGGAAGGGCAGGCGGCCGTAATCCACCACGACCGCATACCAGCCCGGCGCCGTGGGTGCGCCGCCCCAGGTCATGCCATCAGCCATGGCGCTCAGCCAGCAGGCTGTTCCAGTTGCTCGGCGCCGCGCCCGACCCAATGCCAGAATTGATTGCGGCCATGCGAATAGCGCTGCAACTCAAACGTGATGCGCACTCGGCCGGCAAGCAGCGTTTCAATCTCACAGGTGATGTGTTGTGGCTGGCCCCGCCCAGCCACAGGCAACAGGCGTTGTGCTGCCGACATCTCTTCACCACACACCTTGGCGATTACGCCGCGCTCAATGGGGTTTTGCATGGTAGCTCTCAGAAGGGGGCGTTTGACTGCTGCACGGACACGGGGCCGACACCGCTGTAGACCATGTCGCCGTCCGAGTCGTAGACAAGAAACCAGTCGGGATGCAGCTGTTCGATGAAATAGTCCTCCGGCTTGCCCGGCATGACTTTGACTTCGGGCGTGCCGAACCAGCGCGGCATCGTGAGCAACGTGGGGAATTCCTCGTATGTGAGCAACATGCGGCCTCCTGGGTGGTCAGTAGTCGAACTCGCAGGACCATTCCTGCGCGTGCCATGCTCTGTCGCAGCGTTCCAGTCCGCTGAACTTCATCTTTCCCGCACATGCATAGATCAGCTTGGGCTCGAACAGCTGGTTGTTGGCGCTGTCTCCAAGGATGCGCAGCACAGGGATCGTCCGGCGCTGATCAGGCAGTGCGTAGTGCTTCAGGTCCAGCTCACCCTTGATGTACTGCAACGGGCCACGGTGATACCTGCGTGCGCCCGCCTCGCGGAGGATGGTTACTTTGACTTTCATGACTGTATAAATATACAGTTATCTGGCAAAGCGAGAAAAGTTAGCATCCACTTATGTGCAATCGATATAACACCCCGCGTGAGATCGAAGTTGAGCGCATGTGGCGGGTCGGCCGACAGGCGCCACTGCCATGGTGGAAGCCGCACGTCACACCACTGGCCCTGGGGCCGTACATCAAGCCCGGTGGCGAGATTGAGGTCGGGCAGTGGGGCATGATCCCGCGCAGCTCGAAGACGCGGCGGCCAATGACTGCAGACGGCAAGCACATGTCCACCAACAACGCCCGGCGCGAGACGATCGGAAAGTCCTGGACGTTCGCGCCGGCCTGGCGCGCGGGCCAGCGCTGTTTGATCCCGGTCGAATCTTGGGTAGAGCCCTATTGGGGGCTGGTCTCGCGCAACGTGTGGTGGTCGTTCCGGCGGGCTGATGGGGAGCCGGCGGCCCTGGCCGGGCTGTACAGCGAATGGACCGATCCAGAAACAGGCGAGCTCGTCCCGAACTACACGATGATCACGCAGCCTGCGGACGGCCACCCTGTGCTGTCGCTCATGCACCGGCCCGGCAAGGAAAAGCGGGGCGTAGTGATGCTGGAGCAGCAGGACTGGGACGCCTGGCTGCACGGCACGGCCGCACAGGCTGATGCGCTGATAAAGCTGCCGCCGCTGGGAGCATTGCGGAGCGGGGCAGAGAAGCCTGAGGAGGAGGGGCTACTGCCAGCTGAGCAACTGGCCGAACTGAAGGCCGAGGGGTAGGGCGCTGGCCTGCCCTCGGCGATGTTGATTTTTCTCAGGACGGATGTTGGCACTCCAGAACGCAAAAAAAAACCCTCAGCTGCCATCACGGCGCCGAGGGGGCTTTGTCTTTTTGCGGCTTCTGGTTAGAAGACCATGAATTTGGTTAGAAGAAAGGGGTTAGCCCTTTCGAGCTAACCCCTTGATTCATTGGTCGGAGCGGCGGGATTCGAACTCGCGACCCTCTGCTCCCAAAGCAGATGCGCTACCAGGCTGCGCTACGCTCCGACTAAAACGCTATTGTAGCGTCAAAAAAATGGGTATTTTCGCAATGGGCGAATTTTTTGCTCAACGCGAGCCGGGTCCCGGGCCGCGGTTGGCCAGGTGACGGAAGGTGATGCGGCCCTTGGTCAGGTCGTAGGGCGACATCTCCAGCGATACCTTGTCGCCAGCCAGGATGCGGATGTGGTGCTTGCGCATCTTGCCGCCGGTGTAGGCGATCAGCTGGTGTCCGTTTTCCAGCGTCACACGAAAGCGAGAGTCAGGCAGGACTTCCGTGACGGAACCCTGCATTTCAATCAGTTCTTCTTTGGCCATGTGTTCAATCTCTCAGGTCTGGGTCGGTTGCGGCACTCACTTGTCGGAACCACGAAGGCCTTGCCTGGCCCACAGAACATGGGGTACGTGGGCCGAGGCTGAAAAAGCAGTGGATGTTCTGCGCAAGAGGCGCAGACCGAACGGAAGGCCAGGTCACAATGGTGTCGCAAAGGCAAAGCCCGGCAACAGCTAAAACTTCCCAATTCTACAGCGTTGCATTCCCGCGCGTGCGCGGCCCAATGCGGCCGTCGCACGCAAAACACAGGGTGGATTTTTGCTGGAGCGGTGCTGCCTTTGTCATCTGCGTTTCATCCGCGGCCTCCGGAAATCGTGCGCGTGGCTTCAAGGCGGGCGTGACAAGTGCTGAAAGCGGCGGGAGGAGTTGAGGGCGAGGGGTGTGGGTTGGCTAGAATCCGCCCACAACTTCTATTACTTTCATAGCAAAACCTCGATGTCTGATCGACTTGCCGTTCTCTCCCAGTATCTTTTGCCCAAGCAGGCGCTGACTGCCGTCATGGGGCGCCTGGCCCAGGCGCGTGCTGGCGACCTGACCACGGCAGTCATCCGGCGCTTCATTGCACGCTATGGCGTGGACATGTCGGAGGCGGCCGATTCCGATCCTGCGGCCTATGCCAGCTTCAACGAGTTCTTCACGCGGGCGCTCAAGCCCGGTGTGCGGCCGCTGGCTTCGGCCGACTGGGTCTGTCCGGTGGATGGGGCCATCAGCCAGATCGGCGCCATCGAGGGCGAGCAGATCTTCCAGGCCAAGGGACACAGCTACAGCGCCACGGCGCTGGTCGGCGGCGATGCGCAGTTGGCGCGGCAGTTCGACAACGGGCATTTCGCCACCATTTACCTGAGCCCACGCGACTACCACCGCATCCACATGCCCTGTGCAGGCCGGCTGCGGCGCATGATCTATGTGCCGGGCGAACTGTTCTCGGTCAACCCGGTCACGGCGCGCGGCGTGCCGGGCCTGTTTGCGCGCAACGAGCGCGTGGTCTGCGTTTTCGATACCGACCACGGTCCCATGGTGCTGGTGCTGGTGGGTGCCACCATCGTGGGCAGCATGGGAACGGTGTGGCACGGCATCGTCAATCCGCCCCGTCCCGGACGCATCCAGGACTGGCGCTATGACGACCAGTCCATCGTCCTGGGCCAGGGCGAGGAAATGGGGCGCTTCCAGCTGGGCTCCACCGTCGTCATGCTGTTTCCCGCATCGGCAGGGCTTCGCTTCAACGGGCAGTGGACGCATGCCGCGCCCGTGCGCCTGGGCCAGAGGATGGCCGGGCGCAACGAGGCCTGAGCCTGGATGGATGATCGATGAAACCGGGCCCAGGCCCGGTTTCTTTCAAAGGATCCAGCTCAGGGCTTCAGGGCGCCGCTGTGTGGTGAACATCGAAGGCGTGATGCTCAGCCGTTCAGGCCTGACGGGGTCTTCATGGCCGACCAGGTAGACCATCAGTTCGCGGCGACGCAGTATCACGTGGCTGACCTTCTCGGCCTTGCCGTTTTGCGTGACATGCGTGCCGGGGCGAAACAGCGGCATCTGGAAGGTGAAGCTGCGCGGATCGGCCGGTGGCGCGATCGCGGTGCTGGGAGGGGCTTCGAGTGTGGCAACCATAGGCTTGATGTGCATGAGTGGACGCTGCCAACTCTATCGACACTGCCGCGCCAAACTGTAGGGCCGCCGGGGTGCGGCCACGAGCAATCATGCCTGCGGGTGGGAAACGCCGAGGATGGCGTGCAGCCGTGCGCTGGTCGTCGTGTACTGCAGCAGCGGTTTTTCGCCCTGCAGGTACTCGGCGGCGGCAAAGGCCGCCATGGTGGCTTCGTGGAAGCCGCACAGGATCAGCTTGTGCTTGCCCGGGTAGCTGACGATGTCGCCAATCGCATAGATGCCTGGCGCATCGGTGGCCTGGGTTGCAGGGTTCACCAGCAGCTGCTTGCGTTCCATGGCCAGACCCCATTCGGCGACCGGGCCCAGGCGGGGGGAGATGCCCAGGCAGACGACCAGTTGCTGCGCCGCCAGTTCGTGCTCCTGGCCTTCGCCATCCATCCATTGAACGGCGCGCAGTTGGCCTGCATCGGCATGCAGTTGCGTGATCTGGCCGATCACCACGCGGATGGCGCCGCTGTCGCGCAGCTCCTGCAGGCGCTCCAGCAGTGCGGCCGAAGCCTGGAAGGCGTCGCGGCGGTAGAGCAGGCAGGTGGTCTGGGCCTTGTCGGCGCAGGCAATGGCCGCGGCCACGGCCTCTTCGTCTCCGCCGTGGACGATGGCGGTCTGGCCTCGCACCATTTCCAGATCGGCAGGATGGTAGTGAAGCTGGCCTGCAGCCAGCAGCTCCACGCCGGGCACCTTCAGCGCCTTGGGCACAAAGGCGCCCACGCCAGCCGCAATGAAGACGCTGCGCGCGTGCAGTTCAAGGCCTTGCGAGGTCTGCGCCAGCCAGCGGCCATCGTCCATGCGCTGCAGCTGGGAGACCTGCTGGGAAAGGTGCAGTTGCGCGTCCATGGGTGCGACCTGCCGCTGCAGCAGCTGGACCAGTTCATGGCCCGTGCATACCGGAATGCCGGGAATGTCGTAGATGGGCTTGTCGCCGTACAGCTGCGCGCACTGCCCGCCCACATGGGGCAGGGCATCGACGACATGGCAGCGAATGCCTTGCAGGCCCAGCTGGAACACCTGGAACAGGCCCGCCGGGCCTGCGCCTATGACGAGGGCATCGGTCTGGATCGGTTGCGTACCGGAGGTGTCTTGCATGGGCTGCGCGGCTTCAGCGTTCGAGCTGGTCCAGCTTGCCAGGCTTGCCGTTCCAGTCGTCGGCGTCGGGCAGCGAGGCCTTGCGCTTGGTGATGCTCTTCCAGCCCTTTTCCAGCGACAGCTCGGCATTGAGCTTGATGAAGGCCAGTTGGTCGGCGGGGACGTCTTCCTCGGCAAAGATGGCATTGGCCGGGCATTCGGGAATGCACACGGCGCAGTCGATGCACTCGTCAGGATCGATCACGAGGAAGTTGGGGCCTTCGCGGAAGCAGTCCACGGGGCAGACATCCACACAATCTGTGTATTTGCACTTGATGCAGTTTTCGGTGACGACGTGAGTCATGGGAGTCTTTTATGGCAGTGTGAATGTCGGTATCAACCCGGGATTCTAAAATTTTTCAGGAGCCAGTCCCGTACATGGCAAGGATTCTGGCGCGGACTGCTGCGGTTTTCCGAAAGCCCACGAGCCGGCATGTGCCGGCTCGCGAAGCGGGACTGTCCAGTTGCTCAATCCAGCAGTGCAGCGCCTGCGGTGGCGTGGCTGGCCGTGTCCACAAGGATCAGCGCACCCAGCTGGCGGGCCTGGGCGAAGGGCGCTGCGGGAATGCTTTCCTGCAGCAGCAGCTCCACGCGGCCGATGGCGTTGGGCTCCAGCTGGGTGGCCTCTTCCTGGGCCAGCGTGTGGATGTTCAGGCGGTGCACCACGCGGCGGGCCTTGGCCTTGATCCAGCGGTGGCCGTGCAGCGCCAGGTAGGTGCGGCCGGGGACCAGCGGCTGCTCGTCCATCCAGGCCACGGTGGCGGTCAGCTCGCGCTTGCTGGGCCATGCGGGCTGCGCTTGCGGGGCGTCGAAGTCGTCATCGGCAGCGGCCGCTGCAGCCGCAGGGGCTGCGACGAGCCAGTCGCCGCGCGAGACATCGACCTCGCGGTCCAGCGTGATGCCGGCCGACAGGCCTGCGTCGATGGAGCCGGGAACGCGGGCATGGTCCAGCACCTGGGCAATCACGGCCTGCTGGCCGCTGGGCAGGATCTGCACGGCGTCGCCCACGCGTGCGCGGCCTGCGGCCACGCGGCCCCAGAACACGCGGCGGCCCTGGCTGGTATCGGCCGAGGACGAGAATTTCTCCACCCACTGCACGGGGAAGGCCAGCGCCAGGCCGGTGTCGGTCGGCGTGTTGGGCAACTGCTCCAGCAGTTGCAGCAGGCTGGGGCCGTCGTAGCCGGCCCAGCCGGGCTCGGCGTTGACCACGTTGAAGCCCTTGAGGGCCGAGACGGGCACGGTGGCAGCCGAGGCAATGCCGGCCTCGGCCGTGAAGCGCTCCAGCGCGCCGCGGATGTGGACGAAGGCCTGTTGCGGGTCTTCGACGGCGTCGAGCTTGTTGACGGCAAACACCAGCGAATGCACGCGCAGCAGGTGGGCCAGCAGGCTGTGGCGGCGCGTCTGCGGCAGCAGGGTGAGTTGCGGGTTCTTCCAGTCGAGCTTGGTGGCATCGACCAGCACCACGGCGGCGTCGGCGCTGCTGGCGGCGGTGACCATGTTGCGCGTGTACTGCTCATGGCCCGGCGCGTCGCCGATGATGAACTTGCGGCTTTCGGTGGCGAAGTAGCGGTAGGCCACGTCGATGGTGATGCCCTGCTCGCGCTCGGCCGACAGGCCATCGGTCAGCAGCGCCAGGTCGGTCTCGCCGCTCTTGGTGACGCCGGCCAGCTGGTCCTGCAGCACGGCGCGCGTGTCCACCAGCAGGCGGCCGATCAGCGTGCTCTTGCCGTCATCGACGGAGCCGCAGGTGATGAAGCGCAAGGCCGAGGCGTTGGCGGCGGTCTGCTGTGTGGCCTGGCTGGCCTGGGTGGCCGTGGAATCCGCGACGGCTGCGTCGGCGGCAATGCTTGCGGTGGTCATCAGAAATATCCGTCCTTCTTGCGCTTTTCCATGGAGGCGTCGCTGGTCTTGTCGTCCATGCGCGTGGCTCCGCGTTCGCTGACTTCGGCGGCCAGGGTTTCGAGCACGATGTCGGCTGCCGTGGCGGCTTCGCTTTCCACGGGGCAGGTGCAGGTGATGTCGCCCACGGTGCGAAAGCGCACGTCGCGCACCACGACTTCCTCGCCGTCGCGCGGGGGTGTGAGTTCGGTCACGGGCACCAGCAGGCCGCGGCGCTCCACCACTTCGCGCTTGTGCGTGTAGTAGATGCTGGGCAGGGCGATCTGCTCGCGCTCGATGTATTGCCAGACATCGAGTTCAGTCCAGTTGCTGATGGGGAACACGCGGAAGTGCTCGCCGGGGGCCAGACGCGTGTTGAACAGCGTCCACAGCTCGGGGCGCTGGGCCTTGGGCTGCCATTGGCCGAAGCTGTCGCGGTGGCTGAAGATGCGTTCCTTGGCGCGGGCCTTTTCCTCGTCGCGGCGGGCGCCGCCGATCAGGGCGTCGAAGCGGAATTCATCGATGGCCTCCAGCAGCGTTACCGACTGGTGGACGTTGCGGCTTTCGCCCGGATGGGCCAGGCGCACGGTGCCGCGTGCCATGGAGTCCTCGACGCTGCGCACGATGAGTTCGGCGCCGAGCTCCTTGGCACGCAGGTCGCGGAAATCGGTCACTTCCGGGAAGTTGTGGCCGGTGTCGATCATCAGCAGCGGGTAGGGGATGCGGCCCTTGCCGAAGGCTTTTTCGGCGCAGCGCAGCATGACCAGCGAGTCCTTGCCGCCCGAAAACAGCAGGGTGGGGCGCTCGAAGGCGGCGGCCACTTCGCGCAGCACGAAGATGGTTTCCTCTTCGAGGGCGTCGAGGTGGCGGTTGCTGAGATGGCTCAGCACGGAGGTGTCCACACGGGCATTCATTTCTTGGTTTCCAATCAAATCGGTGTCAAACCCTGCAGGCTTCACTTCTTGGCGTGCAGGCCGCATTCCTTGGCCGCTTCATCCTCCCACCACCAGCGGCCGGCGCGGAAGTCCTCGCCAAGGCTGACGGCGCGCGTGCAGGGTGCGCAGCCGATGCTGGGATAGAACTGGTCGTGCAGCGGGTTGTAGTCCACGCCATGGCTGGCGATGTAGTGCCAGACATCGCCCTGGGTCCAGTCGGTCAGCGGGTTGAACTTGGTCAGGCCCTTGGTCTCGACCTCGCTGCGGTCCACGGCGGGCACGTCGGCGCGGGCATTGGACTGCTCGCGGCGCAGGCCCGTGATCCAGGCGCTCTTGCCGGCCAGCGCACGCGCCAGCGGCTCCATCTTGCGCACGCCGCAGCAGGCCTTGCGCAGCTCGATGCTGCGGTACATGGCGTCCTGGCCGTTGTCGCGGATGAAGTGGATCACCGATTCGAGCTGCGGCCGGTAGACCTTGACGCTCAGGCCGGGCAGCGACTGGGTGCGCTCCAGCAGGGCCAGGGTCTCGGTGTGCAGGGCGCCGGTGTCCAGCACGAAGACGGGGATGTCCAGGCCCAGGCGGTGGATGATGTCGGTGATCACCACATCCTCGGCGCCCAGGCTGGAGGCCTGCGTCACGGCCTCGGCGCCCAGCGCCGCAGCCTCGCGCAGCAAGGCCTCGGTGGCGGCCAGCTTGTCGGCAAAGCCGCTGCTGGCACGGCCGTTGACCTCGGTGGCCTTGGCCGATGCCTGTCGCGACAGAAAGCTTTGCGCACCCATGTCAGGCCGCCTTGACGAAGTGGGGCTCGGGATGGACGGCATCGCCCTGGTAGAAGCCGTGGAAGCGGTCGAGCTGGCGCTGGGCGTCGGCGATGTCCACGCCTTCGCGCAGCACGGCCACGTCGAAGCCGCAGCGCTGCATCTGCACCAGCTGGTCGATCAGCACGTCGCCGGTGGCGCGGATCTCGCCCTGGAAGCCCAGGCGCTTGCGCAGCAGGCGGGCCTGGCTGAAGGCGCGGCCATCGGTGAACTTGGGAAAGTGCAGGTCGATGCGCTGCACGCCGGTCAGATCCAGCGTGAAGGGATCGGCGTCATTGGCCGGGGCGATGATGGTCTGCTGGCCTTCGGCCGGGCTTTGGTGCTCTTGGGCGGCGATGATTTTCATGGGGATCTCCTGCGGCTCTCACCTGGGGTCAGGCGGCCGCTTCCTCGGTGTGCTTGGCGGGGTGCCGGGCGGCATTGCCGGCGGCCTTGAACGGGTCGATGCCCACGCGGCGCACGGTGGCGATGAAGGTCTCGAAACGGCCGCCTTCGCTTTGGCGCTGCTCACGGTAGGTGGCCAGCAGGGCTTCGATCACGCCCGGCACTTCGGCGGCGCTGAACGAGGGGCCGATGATCTTGCCGGGCGTGGCCGGGCCGGACAGGTGGGAGCCGTCGGCGCCGCCCAGCGTGATCTGGTACCACTCCTTGCCGTCCTTGTCCACGCCCAGGATGCCGATGTGGCCGCTGTGGTGGTGGCCGCAGCTGTTGATGCAGCCGCTGATGTGCAGGTCGATCTCGCCCAGGTCCCACAGCTCGTCCAGGTCCTGGTAGCGCTCGGTGATGGCCTCGGCAATGGGCAGGGAGCGCGCATTGGCCAGCGAGCAGAAGTCGCCGCCGGGGCAGGCGATCATGTCGGTCAGCAGGCCGATGTTGGGCTTGGCCAGGCCCAGGGCCTTGGCCGCCTTGTACAGCTGGGGCAGCTGGTCGCGGCGCACCCAGGGCAGCAGCAGGTTCTGCTCGTGGGTGACGCGCATCTCGCCGGCCGAGAACTGGTCGGCCAGCGCGGCGGCGGCATCCATCTGGTCGGCCGTGGCATCGCCGGGCGCGTAGCCCAGGCGCTTGAACGACAGCAGCACGGCGCGCAGTTGCGGGTGGCGGTGCGGGCGCACGTTGCTGATCAGCCAGCGGCCGAAGTCCTTGTCTTCCTCGGCGGCCGTGCGCAGCAGGGCCAGGGTCTCGGCCTCGGCATTGGCGGGCGACAGGTCCAGCTCGGGCTCGCGGAAATTGGCGGCCACGCGGTCGTACTCGGCTTGCGTGATGGTGTGGGGACCACCCTCGACCTCGACGATCTGGCGGAATTCCTCATCGACCTGGTCGATGAAGTTCTGGCCCTCGGACTTCACGAGGATCTTGATGCGCGCCTTCCAGGCGTTGTCGCGGCGGCCGTAGCGGTTGTAGACGCGGATCACGGCTTCCAGGTAGTTCATCAGCTGGTTCCAGGGCAGGAACTCGCGCAGCACCGGGCTGATGGTGGGCGTGCGGCCCATGCCGCCGCCCACGCGCACCTTGAAGCCCAGCTCGCCAGCCTCGTTCTTGAGCAACTGCAGGCCCACGTCGTACCAGCCCAGCGCGGCGCGGTCTTCCTCGGCGCCGCTGATGGAGACCTTGAACTTGCGCGGCAGGAAGCTGAACTCGGGGTGCAGCGTGCTCCACTGGCGCAGGATTTCGGTGAAGGGGCGGGGGTCGGCGATCTCGTCGATGGCAATGCCCGCCAGCGCGTCGCTGTTGATGTTGCGGATGCAGTTGCCGCTGGTCTGGATGCCGTGCAGGTTCACGCTGGCCAGCAGGTCCATCACGTCGGCGGCCTTGGACAGCGGAATCCAGTTGTATTGGACGTTGGTGCGCGTGGTGAAGTGGCCGTAGCCGAACTTCAGGTCGGAGCCGATGCGGCGGCCGTCGTGCAGCGGGATGTCGCCCAGCCGGTCCTGGGTGGCGCGGGCCTCGGCCAGCAGGGCGGCGTCGGGCTGGTCGTACTCGCGGGCCACGCGGGCCAGAACGCGCAACTGGGCGCTGGACAGTTCGCCGTAGGGCACGGCCACGCGCAGCATGGGCGCGTAGCGCTGCACATACCAGCCGTTTTGCAGACGCAGGGGCTTGAACTCATCCTCCGAGAGCTTGCCGGCCTGCCAGCGTTCGAGCTGGTCACGGAACTGCTCGGCGCGCAGGCGGATGAACTGTTTGTCGAATTCGGTGTATTGGTACATGGCGCTTCGGATGTGGGGTCTTCGACTGCCGCCAGTGGCGGCGGTGCAGGGGTTCATTGCGTGGCACCGAGGCACTTGCGGGAAACGCGCGCAGAACCCTGCATGGACGGAAATGTAAGCAATGGCCTTATAGAAGCAAACGATTGTTTTGTCCTGCAAGTATGTGGATATGGATATAAGTGAATGGCAGCAGGCTTTGTGGGGCTGGGCATGCCAAACGCATGAGCGGCCGATATGCTTTCCGGCCAGAGGGAGGATTTCAGAATGCGAAACCGTTGTGCCGCCATCGGGCTGGCCTTGGCATTGGCAACTGCTGCTCAGGCGCAGGTCCAGAAGCCGGCACCGCCGCCGTCCCCGTTGTCAGCAGCGCACACAGCTGACATGCCTGAACCCGACAAATCCGCACAGGAATCGGCCTGGGATGCGTATCTGCATCGCGTGGCGGCGCAGTTGGCCAGTTCCGGCAGCGGGCGCGATCTGGCCTTTGCGGCCATCCTGATCAATCTGTCGGTCCCACCCTTCCTACAAGAGGATGCCGACAGCCGAGCCCCGCAATGGCGCCAGGCCGCCTTGGAGCGGGCCGGGCAGGACGTGCTGGCCTACCAACTGCTGGCTGCCAGGGCGCCTGAACGTGAAGGCGAGTTGCGGTCGCAGGCTGCGCGCCGCTGGCTGGCGCTGGAACCCAGTAATCTCACTGCGCTGATGTGGCAGGCGCTGGGGCCGCAGGAGTTGCTGACTGCCGCGCGCGACAGCCGCTATGCGGACCTGCACATGTATGAGGGCGTGCGCTGGATGCAGTCGGTGCTGCTGAAACACCCGCCCACGGCCGAGGAGTTGCAGGCGTTTGGAGGTGGGCAGCCCTACCGCCCCGAGGAAGGCGCTGCCATCACGGCCATGGGCATCTGGGCGGCCTTTGAACTGCCGGGCTACCGGACCTTGATCGATGCCTGCAAACCCGAAAAGCGGGGCGATGCCCCGGCGCGAGATGCCGACTGCCTGCATGTGGCGCACCTGATGACGGAACGCTCATCCACCGTGCTGGATGAGGCCTTTGGGCTGGCGATACGGCGCTGGCTTGCCAGAACCCCGGCCGAGCGCGCTGCAGTGCAATCCCGGCGGCACCAGCTGGACTGGCTGATGCACGAGTCCAACCCACTGAGCATGCAGGCGGGTGGCGATCCGTTTGTCCGGCTGTTGTCCGATCCCTCCATCCACAGCGAACAGCAACTGCTGGAGCGCATGCTCAAGGACGCAGGTCGCCCGCTGCAGCCCCCGCCTGGCTGGAAGCTGCCCGTTCCCAAGCACTAGATGCCAACGCTGCGCCTGTCCAGGTCCGCGGGCAGCCGCGCTGCCACGGCCGCCTCGCTCACCCCATAGAGCGCAGCCAGCGCGGCCGGTGTCGCCACTTGCGCCGCCGCACCGCAGGCCTGCAGGCCGCCGCGGCCCAGCAGCGCGATGCGGTCGGCCACCTGCAGCGCATGCTCGGGCTGGTGGGTGGACAGCAGCACGGCCATGCCGCGTGCACGCAGCGCGGCAATCTGGTCCAGCACGCGGATCTGGTTGCCGAAGTCCAGGCTGGCCGTGGGCTCGTCCATGACCAGCAGCGCGGGCTCCTGGGCCAGGGCGCGTGCGATCAGCACCAGCTGGCGCTCGCCGCCGCTCAGCTCGGTATAGGGACGCAGCGCCAGATGGGCGATGCCCAACTGCTCCAGGCAGCCCAGCGCCAGGGCACGGTCGGCACTTGAAGGCCGGGCCAGCGCAGGCAGGCGCGCGGCACGGCCCATGAGCACCATGTCCAGCGCTTCGAAGCCGAAGACGCCGGCCTGCGCCTGGGGCACATAGCCCACGCGCCGCGCAAACTCGGCACGCGGCCAGCTGTGCACGGGCTGGCCCTGCACGCGCACCTCTCCGGCCAGCGGCGCCAGCAGGCCCAGCACGGTACGGAACAACGTGGTCTTGCCGCAGCCGTTGGGGCCCAGCAGGCACAGCACCTCGCCTGCGGCAATGGCCAGGTCAAGCCCCTGGCTGACGCGCCGGCGCCCATGGCCCGTGGCCAGGGCCAGCGTCTGCAGCACGGGCGCCGTCGGCATTTCAGTCATTGCGGCCCGTGCGCGACAGCAGGTAGAGGAAGAAGGGCGCGCCGACCAGGGCCGTGAGAATGCCCAGCGGCAGCTCGATGCGCGCCGCGCTGCGCGCCAGGGTGTCGGCCGCCACCACGAAGCCCGCGCCCAACAGCGCCGAGGCCGGCAGCAGGCGCACGAAATTGGGGCCGACCAGCAGGCGCGCCACATGCGGCACCACCAGCCCCACCCAGCCCACGATGCCGGCCAGCGACACGGCCGCCGCCGTGCCCAGCGTGGCACAGGCCACCAGCAGCAGGCGCAGGCGTGCCACGGGCACGCCCAGGGCCAGCGCCTCCTCGTCAGGCAGGCCCAGCAGGTTGATGCGCCAGCGCAGCAGCAGCAGGGGCAGCAGGGCGCACAGCATCACGGGTGCCGTGGCACCCAGCTCGGGCAGGGTCACGGCGCTCAGGCCGCCCATGAGCCAGAAGGTGATGGATGGCAGCTGCGTATTGGGGTCGGCCAGCGTCTTGACCAGGGCGATGCCCGCTCCCAGCAGCGCGCCCAGCGCAATGCCGGCCAGCACCAGGACCAGCACCGGGTCATGGCGGCGCACGCTGGTGCTGATGGCCACCACCACGGCCACGGCGGCCAGCCCGCCGCCAAAGGCCAGGACCTGCACGGCCGCCATGGACCAGCCCAGGAAGATGCCCAGCACCGCGCCCAGGCCGGCACCGGCCGAGACGCCCAGGATGTCGGGCGAGACCAGCGGGTTGCGGAACATGCCCTGGTAGGCCGCGCCTGCCGCCGCCAGCGTGGCGCCCACGGCCAGGCCTGCGGCGATGCGTGGCAGGCGGATGTTCCAGAGCACGGTCTCGGCGCTGGCGGACAAGGGCGAGGCAGTGCCCATTGCGCGCGCCAGCAGCGACTGCCACAGCTGCTGCGGCGCGATGGAGAACTGACCCGCCGCCAGCGCCCCCAGCAGCACGGCGGCCAGCAAGGCCAGCGCGAGCACCCACCCCAGGCGGCGGCCTGTGGCAGGCATCAACGCGCAGTCTCCATCAGCCTGCCCAGCGCTGCGGGCGACAGGTCGGCGCCGTAGAACAGGCGGTAGAAGTCGCGCACCTCGCGTTCCAACGGCGGCAGTCCCTGCAGGGCCGGCGCCTGCGGGTGGAGCTTTTCCAGCAGCCAGCGCACACCGATCAGCCGGTTGACGCCGGGCGGCCCGTCCAGCCAGCCGAAGGGCCAGACCGGCGCGCAGTGCACGCGGCCCGAGCGCACGGCGGCCACGCCGCGCCACAGCGGGTCCTGGCGCATGCGCTCGGCAAGGCCGGGTTCCTGCGTGACGATGACCTGCGGGTCCCAGGCCAGGATCTGCTCCATGGACACGCGCGTGAGCCCGCCACGCCCTGCATCGGCCGCCACATTGCGCCCGCCCGCATATTCGACGGCTTCCACATTGATGGAGCCCGCCAGCCCCGTTTCCAGACCGTTGGCGCTGCGCGCGAAGTACACGCGCGGGCGCTCGGCCGGTGCCAGGCCCTGGGTGGCACGCTGCGCCAGCGCCGCCACGGCATCGGCATGGCGGGCCAGGGTTTCGCCACGCGCAGCCTCGCCCAGCAAGGCGCCGACCTCGCGCAACTGGCGTGCGTGGTCGGCCAGCGAACCCTGGATCAGCACGCAGGGCAGGCCGGTCTGGCGCGCCAGCCGCTCGGTGGCCGAGATATAGGTGGCATCGGCCGTGCCGGCGTCCAGCACCAGGTCGGGCTGCAGTTTCAGCAGCGATTCCAGCGGCATGGTGCTGCCGCGCCCGGACAGGCGGCCCAGATGCGGCAGCGCCTGCAGTGTGGGCCCCAGATAGGCGCGCGAGACATCGTCCAGCTGCTGGGGCCAGCCCAGCAGCTTGTGCGGTGCCCGCGTGGCCACCAGCACGCCTGCGGGCGGTCCGGCCGCGAATACGCGGCGCAGCTTGGCGGGGTCCGGCATCTGTCCCATGCGGGCGGCAATCGTGGTTGCCTGGGCATGGCCGGGAACAAGAGCCGATGAGGCCAGCGCCGCCATGGCCTGGCCCAGCCAGCGGCGGCGGGTGAACAGAAGATCGGTCATGAAAATCAGGGGATGGGGCTGGCGCAGCCACGGCGCTCAAGCTGTGCCTGGCACCATTGCTCGATCTGCACCTCATCGGCTGCCAGCTCGGCATGCAGGCTGCCGGTGTACCTGCGCCAGTCTTCAAGATGGCGGGCCGCGACGGCCGTGAGCACGGGCGTGCCGGCCTCGACAAAGGCCGCGAATTCGGCGGCAAAGCCCTGGCCCGAGGCCTCGACGATGCCGAAGCGGTTGATCACCACCAGATCCACGCCATCGTCCAGCGCCTGGCGCAGCACGGCGCTGGCCTGGGCCAGGGCCTGGGGGTTGAGACTGCAGGCGCGCGAGGCGCAGCCCAGGTCCTGGGACAGCTCGAATTGGCGGTCACTGCGCAGGTCGAACAGCTGCATGCGCTTGTTGCCGTTGGCATAGCGGTCCTGGCGATGCACCAGGCCGCCCACGCGCCAGCCCGCGCCTTGCAGGCGGCACGCCACGCGTTCGAGCAGCAGCTCCATTGCATGCTCGTCGTCGGGATGGACCAGGGCGGCCAGGGGCAGGGCGGTGAATGGCGGGTTCATGGCGTGCAGGTTGATGCGTATCAATGGGGCTGTTGTACTCCTGCCCGACCCCGGTGTCGTTGACCATGGGCAGCTTGGCTGGACCCGGAGCGCAGGCAGACGTGGGCGGGCGCTTCGCGCCAGGTCCGCTCCTCAGAAGCGATAGCCCAGGTTGACATACCAGCTGCGGCCAGGCATGGGCAGGCCGTCATCGAACTGGTACCACTTGTCGCCGATATTGGCCACGCCAAAGTCCACGGTGATGTCGCTGCGCGGCTTGTAGCGTGCGCGCAGGTTGGCAATGCCGTAGTCGGGCAGCTTGAGCGTCTGCAACTGGCCGCTGCCCGACAGCGGCACGTAGCGGCCCTTCTCGGTCTCGACCTCGGCATTGAATTCCCACTGCGCCAGCGGACGCCACTGGACACCGGCCAACAGGCGGTGGCGCGGCGTGTTGGTCAGCGTGATGCTGGAGTCGCTGGTGTTGCGGCGGTTCAGGTAGGTGTAGCCGGCGTTTACGCCCCATTGCGCGGACAGTTGCTGGGCCAGGGACAGCTCCATGCCGATGTTGCGCGTGCGCCCCACGTTCTGCGCCTGGTTGCAGGTGGTGCCGCCGCATTCGGCCGAGGCCACGACCACGGTCTGGATCTGGTTGCGCACGCGGCTGTAGAACAGCGCGGCCTGGCCCTGGCCGCCCTGCCAGGGCGAGCCGCTGACGCCCAGCTCCAGGTGGTTGGCGGTCTCGGGCTGCAGGTCGGGGTTGGCCAGAGCTGTGCCCATGCGTGCCGAGTAGCGGTCCTTGATGGTGGGAAAGCGCGTCTTGTGCGAGGCGATGAAATACGCCTCGCTGCCACCGCCCAGCGCATAGCCGAGCTTGGCCACGCCATTGGTCGCGCTGGCGGAGCCCGTGGGCCACTGGTAGACCTCGCGCGCATCGCGCTGGTCGTGGCTGAGCGCCAGGTTCAGGCTCCAGCGTTCGGCCAGGGAGATCGTGTCCTCGACGACCAGCGAGCGCGTCACGTCGCGGTAGTGCTTGCTGGGGTCCTTGGCCGAGGCGGCATCGGTGTGCTCGTCGATCTTGTAGTGCGCGCCCAGGCGCAGCGCATGGCCCTTGAAACTGTAGTTGGCCCACTCGACGCTGGCGCCCTGGCTCACGTCCTTGTAGCTGCTGGTGGGGTCATGGCGCGTGTAGCTCGCGTCCGTGTACATGTCCAGGCCGTTTTGGTAGGTGTCGTGGTAGATGCGTGTCTTGAGCAGGTTGTCGGCATTGATGCGCGTGGTGCTCAGAAAGTACACGCTGTCCTTGTCCCAGTAGGGCCAGCGCCAGTAGCGGATGACGTTCTTGCCCGTGGCGCTGCCGGTATACACGGGGTTGCCCTTCTCGCCTTCCTGGCGCACATAGCCCAGCGCGTATTCGTCCGTGGCATTGGGCGTCAGGCCCAGCTTGAACGACAGCCGCTTGTCCGTGCGGTAGGCGTTGTCGCGGTAGTTGCCCGTGTCGGTGGGCTGCTTCTTGAAGTCCTTGAAGCCCTTGGGCAGCGGAAAACTGTCCGCGTCCAGGTAGGAGGCGCCAAGCTGGTAGTACCAGGTGCCCAGGTTGCCGCCCAGGTTCACGGCGGCCTTGCGTTCGCCGCCTGCGCCTGCGCCGATGCGTGCATCGCCCTCGAACGATTTGACCGGCTTGCGCGTGACCAGGTTGATGGCGCCGCCCAGCGTATTGGGGCCATACATCAGCGAGGCGCCGGCCTTGGCCACGCGGATCTCGGACAGGTCGAAGGTGGTGAAGCGGCCGAAGTCCACATAGCCGTCATAGGGCACGTACAGCGGCACGCCGTCCACGAAGACCGGCACCTGGCGCGGATCGAAGCCGCGCAGGTAGATCATTTCCTCGTTGCGATTGTTGCGCGACAGCGTGGCGCCCGGCAGCAGGCGCACGGCGTCGGCCACGGTGTCGGCATTGCGCTGGCGCATCTCGGCGGCGCCCAGTCGCTGTTCATCGCCGGATATGGCCTGTGCTTCATCACGCGCACCGTGCACATCAACCGTGCCCAACTGGAAGGTCTGCGAAGCCTGGGCTGCAGGCGCACCCGATGGGGCCTCGACCTGGGCTTGCGCCTGCGTGCTGGCGGCCAGGCCTGCGAGCAGCAGGGCTTGTGTCAGCGTGGAGCGAAGGCGGAACGAGGGTGAGCAGAGGGCGGGTGAGGATGCGGGAGCGCAGGAGCGGGGCTGGCGGGTCACGGTTTCAGGTTCTTGTGTGGTTGAACGCGGGGAGCGGCTGGTTGTTTCCTTTTGAAAACAGGTTCCGGATTCTAGCGATATGCACTAGAAAACATAACGAGTGACAAAAAACCGTCTGCGGGAAGACTCGGGTTTTCTTTCAGGCCGTTGTGTGAATGCCGGGCCGTTCAGCGGCCGGGCGGTTCAACGGCTCAGCGCCTGCGGCCCAGGCGCTCGCTGGCCAGGGCAGCCGCCAGCCTGGCGTCCAGGGGCAGCGGTTCGTCGTGCAGGCGTGCTGCCAGCAGCTCGCCGCACAGCAGCGACAGGGTGAGCCCGCGCGAGCCCATGGCCGTCAGCGCCCACAGGCCAGGAGCCTGATCGGACACCGGTCCGACCACGGGCAGCCGGTCTGGCGAGGCCACGCGCACGGCGCCCCAGGTGGCGCGCGGTGGCGTGTCGAAGAAGCCTTGCAGGCCCTGGTAGGCACCTGGCAGCAGCTGCGCCAGCTTGGCGCCATTGGCTGCCTGGGCGGCGGCCTGGTCTTCGGGGCTTGGCGGCAGCGCGGTCTGGTCGCGCTCGAAGGTCGATCCCATGACCCAGCCTGGCCCGGCTGCATCGCCGGGCAGCGGCATGGCAGGCACCAGGTTGCCATGGCCGTTGACGGGAAAGGGCGGCATGGCCTGCGCGCTGGCCGGGGTGTGCACATCCCAGCTGACCTGGCCGCGAATGGGCTGCAGCGGCCAGGCGGCCTGGGCGCCCAGGCTGTGCTCCAGCAGCGCATTGGTTGCGGGGCCCAGGGCGAGAACGACCAGTTCAGCCTCGGCCAGCAGATTGCCCTGTTCATCCAGGGCCTGCCAGACGGGCGCGCCACCTGCTGTATCGGTGCATGCAAGACGCGCCACGCAGGCACGGCCCTGCCAGCGCACGCCCGGCAGCGCCAGCTGCGCCTGCACCAGCCGCGCCGGGCGTACCCAGCCGGCCTGCACATGCCAGCAGGCCGGGGCGTCGGCGGGCAGGCCGGCCGCCGAGAGTTGATCGGCGCTGGCGGGCCGGCTCCAGTGGTCGCCCGGGCCGGGGGATTGCCAGTCGCGCGGCAGCCGCGGGGCGGCTTCCACGCCGTGCTCCAGCACGCCGGTATCGCACCAGTCCGTGCCCGGTTGCAGCAGGCCCTGGCCGGAGAGCATTTGCAGCTGCGCCAGGGTCAGGCGTGCGCCGTCGCGGCTCAGGCGGGACAGCAGGCTGTCATCGGGCGAGACATGGGGGCAGAACAGGCCCGCGGGCAGGGCCGAAGCGCCCGCTGCAGGCGCGTCGGCAGCATCCAGCACGGTGACCTGCCAGCCACGGCGCGACAGGCTGGCGGCAGCGGCCGCGCCGGCGATGCCTGCACCCAGCACCATGCAGCGCCGTGGGGTGATGGGTTCCTTCGGCTGCGCACGCGGCCCGCGCGGTTGCCAGGCCGGGTCGAAGACGGCATGCAGGTTGTGGCGCTTGGGGCGCACGCCATCCACCTTGCGCACCTGAAAGCCGTGCTGGGCCAGGCCGTCGCGCACCGTGCGCGCCACGCACCAGGTGGACAGCTGCGTACCGCGCCGGCAATGGCGCGCCAGCGCGCGCAGGGTGTCAGCACTCCAGAGGTCGGGGTTGAGTTCCGGCGTGAAGCCGTCCAGGTAGATGCTGTCGGCCGTGAGCTGCTGGCGCCGCAGCATGGCCTGGGCATCACCGATGTACAGCGTCAGCAGCACGCGCCCCTGCTCGAAGGCGAGGCGGTGCACGCCGGGCAGCAGGCCCTGGAACCGGGTGGCCAGCTCCTCGGCCAGCAGGCGCAATCCTGGCTCGCGCGGCATGGCCTGGCGCATGGCGTCGGCACTGACGGGAAAGGCCTCGGCCGAGACGAAATGCAGCAGCCTCGGGCGCCGGGGATCGGCCTTCCAGGCTTCCCAGGCCACGAGGAAATTCAGCCCGAACCCGAAGCCGGTCTCCAGGATGCGCCATTGCGGCGCATCGGCCCAGGCCGCCGGCAGGCCGCAGCCGCCCAGAAAGACATGGCGGGCCTGGTCCAGGCCGCCGAGTTCGCTGTGGTAGCGGTCGCCGAAGCGCGGGCTGTAGGGCGTGCCATCGGGCAGCCAGTCAATGGGTTCGGACATGGGCAAGGGGCAGAACTACTCCTCCCAGCGCTGCTGGTAGGAGAACACGGGCAGCCGCCACTTGAAGCGGATGGCAGCCAGGCGCAGCGTAAGTCCGCCGGCAAAGCAGACGACGGTGCTGAGGTTGGAGCCCACTTCCAGCGTGCGCAGCCCCAGGAACAGCAGGCACACGGCCAGGGACACGCTGGCGTACAGCTCGCGCCGGAAGACGACCGGCACCTGGTTGCACAGCACGTCGCGCAGAATGCCGCCGCTGATGCCGGTCAGCATGCCCGACATCACCACCACCACGGGCGGGTAGCCCAGCTCCAGCGCCACGTTGCAGCCGATCAGCGAGAAGGCGATCAGCCCCATGGCGTCCAGCAGCAGAAAGACCTGCTTGAGATGGTGCATGTGGCGCGCCACGACGATGGTCAGCAGCCCGGCCGAGATGACCAGGTAGACATATTCAGGGTGCTGCGTCCAGCCGATGGGGTAGTGGCCCAGCACCATGTCGCGGATGGTGCCGCCGCCCAGCGCGGTGACGAAGGCGATCACGGCCACGCCGAAGATGTCCATGTTGCGCCGGCCCGCCGCCAGCGCGCCCGACATGGCTTCGGCCGTGATGGCCACGAGGTAGATCACCAGCATGACGGTGAACTGCGATGCCTGGAACGATTCCAGCAGGGAGACGGATGGAAGCACGGAAAACCTCGGATGAAGACCGGCCCGCGCCGCAGGGTGTGCGGCCACTGCGCCGTCCAGCGCAAGAAGGCGGGCATTGTAGGCGGTCTCTGGGCGGCGGCCGTTTGCGGCACCGCAAATGAAACCGCCCCCGGCGCGGTGCGACGGGGGCGGTGAAAGGGCGCGAAGCGGCTCAGGCCGTAGGAGGCACGTAGCCGGCCGCAGCATCGGCGCCGCCGCCGAAGAAGTGGTTTTCCATCTGGCGGGCCAGATACTGGCGGGCGCGTGCGTCGGCCAGGTTCAGGCGGTTTTCGTTGACCAGCATCGTCTGGTGCTTGAGCCAGTCGGCCCAGGCCTGCTTGCTCACGCCTTCAAAAATGCGCTTGCCCAGCTCGCCGGGGTAGGGCGGGAAATCCAGGCCTTCAGCGTCAACGCCAAGCTTGATGCAGTGAACGGTACGTGCCATGGGGAATTGAGTCCTTGTCTTGTGGAGATTCAGATGTTTTGGGAATAACAAACTGAAATCTTATTGGTTTGAGTTTTAAGAGTTGGCTTTGAGAATGCTTTCCACGGCACCAGACCGTCGTCTCCACTCTCTACCGACACTCCAATGAAAATTCGCCGCCACTTTATCAAGTTTCCTGTCGCCGCCGGCCTGATCGCGGGCTTGACCCTGTCGGCTCTGCCGGCGTTGGCCCAGTCGGTGCAACTGCTCAATGTCTCCTACGATCCGACGCGCGAGCTGTACGTGGAATACAACCAGGCCTTCGCCAAGCACTGGAAGGCCAAGAGCGGGCAGGACGTGAGCGTCAAGCAGTCGCACGGCGGCTCGGGCAAGCAGGCGCGTTCCATCATCGACGGCATCGACGCCGACGTGGCCACGCTGGCGCTGGCCGGCGACATCGACGCCCTGGTCAAGAACGGCAACCTGCTCAAGGCCGACTGGCAAAAGCGCCTGCCGCACAACTCGGCGCCCTACAGCTCCACCATCGTCTTCCTGGTGAAGAAGGGCAATCCCAAGAACCTCAAGGACTGGGACGACCTGGTCAAGCCCGGCGTGCAGGTGATCACGCCCAACCCCAAGACCAGCGGCGGTGCGCGCTGGAACTACCTGGCCGCCTGGGAATTCGCCAAGCGCAAGTACGGCGGCGACGCACAGGCCAAGGACTTCATCGGCAAGCTGTTCAAGAACGTGCCAGTGCTGGACACGGGCGCGCGCGGCGCCACCATCACCTTCGTGCAGCGCGGCGTGGGCGATGTGCTGCTGGCCTGGGAGAACGAGGCCTTCCTGGCACTCAAGGAGTTCGGTCCCGACAAGTTCCAGATCGTCGTGCCTTCGCTGTCCATCCTGGCCGAGCCTTCGGTGGCCGTGGTCGACAAGGTCGTGGACAAGAAGGGCACGCGCGCCGTGGCCGAGGAGTACCTGAAGTACCTGTACTCCGAGGAAGGCCAGCGCATCGCCGGCCGCAACTACTACCGTCCCACGGATGCCAAGGTCAAGGCCGAGTTTGCGGACAAGTTCCCCAAGCTGGAGCTGGTCACCATCGACCAGGCCTTCGGCGGCTGGGCCAAGGCCGACAAGGACCACTTTGCCGACGGCGGCAGCTTCGACCAGATCTACACCAAGAAGTGAGTGCGGCGCGCCGGCCCGGCCGGCGCCCACCCACTGAATTCACCCGCTTTCCCAGACCCCTGCCAACCCCCACGATCCGCCATGTCCATCTTGCTGACTTCCCGCCACTCTTTGCAGGCCCCGCGCCGCACGGCGCAGGCAGGCGTGCGGATGTACAAGGCAGGAGTGGCAGGCAAGGCAGGTGTGGCAGGCGTGGTGGCATCCAGCTCTTTTCCTCGCTTCGAGACCATGGCCTTCGCCAGCCGGCGATGTAGCACCTGACGACTCCGTGCGGCGCGTCTGCAGGCCTGGTCCTGCAGGCGGCTGCCCCTTGCTCCGCCTTCCCTTTTTTTTGTTTTCTGGCTGCATGCCGCGCGCATGCATGGGCAGCGCTTTGCCTGCACCACGCACCACGCACCACGCACCACGCACCACTCTTCCAAGGATGTCCGTCATGGTCTCGTTTGATTCTTTCCCCCGACACACAGCCAACTGGCGCCGACGCCAACTGCTGGGCGCGGGTCTTGCCGCAGCAGTCGCCACGGTGGGCGGCCCGGCCCTGGCCCAGGACAAGGCGGGCGACCGCGTGCTGCGCGTGGGCCACCAAAAGGGCTGGCTGTCCATCCTGAAGAGCCGGGGCACGCTGGAAAAGCGGCTGGCGCCGCTGGGCGTATCCGTGCGCTGGATCGAGTTCAACGCCGGCCCCGTGCAGCTGGAGGCGCTGAACGTGGGCTCCATCGACTTCGGCGATGTGGGCGAGGCCCCGCCTATCTTTGCGCAGGCCGCAGGCGCACCCCTGGTCTATGCGGGCGCCACCGTGCCGCGCCCCGGGCTGGAGGCGGTGATCGTGCCCAAGGATTCGCCCATCCGCAGCGTGCAGGACCTCAAGGGCAAGCGCGTGGCCTACAACAAAGGCTCGAACGTGCAGTACTTCCTGGTCAAGCTGCTGGAAAAGCATGGCTTGAAGTACGGCGATGTGCAGTCCGTCTTCCTGGCGCCGGCCGATGCGCGTGCCGCCTTCGAGCGCGGCTCCGTCGATGCCTGGCTGATCTGGGACCCCTTCCTGGCTGCCGCGCAAAAGACGCTGGACGCCCGCCTGCTGGCCGATGCCACGGGCGTGGTCAACAACCGCGCCTACTACTTCACCTCGCGCGATTTCGCCACGCGCAATGCCGATGTGCTGCGCATTGCCATCGAAGAGGTCGATGGGATTGACCGCTGGGCCTCGAAGAACCAGACGGCCGCTGCCGCCGAGCTGTCCAGCATCCTGGGCCTGGACAAGTCCATCACCGAGCTGTACCTGAGCCGTGCCCGCTTCGGCACCTCGTCCGTGACGCGCGAGATCCTGGCCGAGCAGCAGCAGATCGCCGACACCTTCTTCGAGCTCAAGCTCATCCCCCGCAAGCTCAACCTGCTGCATGCCGCGCCGGTGGACCTGATCGCGTCGCGTCCCTGAGCCCACTGCAAGGAGTCCGCACCATGAACGCCATCCCCAAGAAGCCCCGCCTGGACCGCGTGCGCCGCCAGGCCCTGCAACTGCTGGGCACCACCGCCTTCAGCTGGAGCCTGGCCGGTCAGTACGCACGCGCCGAGACGCCGGCCGCCGTGGCCGGGCCCGAGCAGTTGCGCATCGGCTACCAGAAGTCGGCCGTCAACCTGGTCATCCTCAAGCAGCAGGGCGTGCTGGAAAAGCGCTTTGCGGGCACCAAGGTCAGCTGGCTGGAGTTTCCGGCCGGCCCCCAGTTGCTGGAGGCCCTGGCCGCAGGCAGCCTGGATTTCGGCCTGACCGGCGATTCACCCCCGGTCTTTGCCCAGGCCGCGGGCCGTGACCTGCTGTACGTGGGCGCGGAGCCGCCCAAGCCCGAGAGCTCGGCGATTCTCGTGCCGTCGGACTCGCCGCTGCGCGCCCTGGCCGACCTCAAGGGCCGGCGCGTGGCGCTGCAAAAAGGCTCCAGCGCCCATTACCTGCTGGTGCGCGCGCTGGACAAGGCGGGCCTGGCCTGGAACGAGATCCAGCCCGTGTACCTGGCCCCGGCCGATGCGCGCGCCGCCTTCGAGCGCAAGAGCGTGGACGCCTGGGCCATCTGGGACCCGTTCTACGCGGCCACCGAGCTGGCGATTCGCCCGCGCGTGCTGGCCAATGGCGAAGGCCTGTCGGGCAACGCCTCGTTCTACCTGGCCTCTCGCGGACTGGTGGAGCGCCATCCGCAGGTGCTGCGCGCGCTGTTCGACGAGCTCACGCGCGCCGATCGCCTGGCCCAGAGCGCACGCCAGGAGGCCGTGGCCCTGGTGGCCGGCTTCAGCGGCCTGGATGCGGCGGTGGTCAGCCGCTTCATTGCGCGCCGGCCCAGCTCCCCCGTGGGCCTGCTGGCTGCGCAGACCGTGGTGGACCAGCAGCGCGTGGCCGATGCATTTTTTCGGCTGGGCCTGATTCCGCGCCAGGTGCAGGTGGCCGACATCGTCTGGCGGCCCTCGGCGGCCGAGTACGCGCGGCTGGCCGAGCCGGCGGCGGCACGGCCTTCTTCCGCCCTTTGATTTCCTTCCTCGATTCCGTCCCCTGACTGGAGCAGCGCATGCAGGTTTTCTGGTTCATTCCCACCCACGGCGACAGCCGCTACCTCGGCACGGCCGAGGGCGCCCGCCCGCTCAGCCACGACTATGTCAAGCAGGTCGCCATCGCGGCCGACAGCCTGGGCTACGAGGGCGTGCTGATTCCCACGGGCCGCTCCTGCGAGGACCCCTGGGTCGTCGCCTCCAGCCTGATTCCGGTCACCAAGCGCCTGAAGTTCCTGGTCGCCGTGCGGCCCGGCCTGCACCAGCCCAGCCTGGCGGCGCGCATGGCGGCCTCGTTCGACCGCCTGTCGGGCGGGCGGCTGCTGATCAACCTGGTCACGGGCGGCGACCGCGCCGAGCTGGAGGGCGACGGCGTCTTCCTCGACCATGCCCAGCGCTACGAGCAATCGGCCGAGTTCATCCGCATCTGGCGCGAGATCCTTGAGCGCAGCCATGAGGGCGGCACGCTCGACTACGAAGGAGAGCACCTCTCGGTCAAGGGCGCCAAGCTGTTGTTCCCGCCGCTGCAAAAGCCGTATCCGCCCGTGTACTTCGGCGGTTCGTCCGAGGCGGCGCACGACCTGGCGGCCGAGCAGGTCGATGCCTACCTGACCTGGGGCGAGCCCCCGGCCGAGGTGGCCAAAAAGATTGCCGATGTGCGCGAGAAGGCGGCGCGCCATGGCCGCAGCGTGAAGTTCGGCATCCGCCTGCACGTCATCGTGCGCGAGACCGAGGACGAGGCCTGGGCCGATGCCGATCGCCTGATCAGCCGTCTCAAGGACGAGACCGTGGTCCAGGCCCAGGCCGCCTTCGCGCGCATGGACTCGGAAGGCCAGCGCCGCATGGCCGCCCTGCATGCCAGCGGCAGCCGCCGCACGCGCGCCGAGCTGGAGATCAGCCCCAACCTCTGGGCCGGCGTGGGCCTGGTGCGCGGCGGCGCCG
The DNA here is from genome assembly GCF_020523835.1 of Delftia sp. Lp-1. Lineage (NCBI taxonomy): Bacteria > Pseudomonadati > Pseudomonadota > Betaproteobacteria > Burkholderiales > Comamonadaceae > Delftia > Delftia sp. Lp-1. The sequence continues at coordinate 1,654,000 of NZ_JAJALJ010000001.1, forward strand.
GAACGGCCCTGGTGGGCGATGCGCAGACCGTGGCCGACCGCATCAAGGAGTACGCGGACCTGGGCATAGACACCTTCGTGCTGTCCGGCTATCCGCACCTGGAAGAGGCCTACCGCTTTGCCGAGCTGGTCTTCCCGCTGCTGCCGCTGTCCGTGCGCGACAGGCTGGCTGGCGGCGTGGGCGGGCCGCTGGGCGAGACCGTTGCCAACCTGTACTCGCCGCGCGCGTCGCAAAGCTGAGGGAGTCACGCATGTCCGATGCACGTACCGTTACTGCGCTGCCGGCCTCCTCGGCCCCCCCGGCCGGCGATTCCTGGTCGCCGCTGCTGCGCTTTGCGGCCGGCGTGGGCCGCCGCCTGGTGCCCTGGCTGGTGCCGCTGGCGCTGATCGCCGTCTGGCAGGCCGCCTCGGCCTTCGGCTGGCTGTCCACGCGGGTGCTGCCCGCTCCGCTGGATGTGCTGCGCGCCGCGCAGGCGCTGGCCGAGTCGGGAGAGCTGCTCAAGCATGTGCAGGTGAGCGCGGGCCGCGCGCTGGGCGGCCTGGCCATCGGCGGCGGCCTGGGGCTGGCGCTGGGCCTGCTCACGGGCTCGCTGCGCTGGGCGGAGACGCTGCTGGACTCCACCATCCAGATGGTGCGCAACATCCCCGCGCTGGCGCTGATTCCGCTGGTCATCCTGTGGTTCGGCATCGACGAGAGCGCCAAGCTGTTCCTGATCAGTGTGTCGGTGTTCTTTCCCATCTACCTGAACACCTTCCACGGCATACGCAATGTGGACCCCGCGCTGATCGAGATGGGGCGCAGCTACGGCCTCACGCGCTGGCAGCTGTACCGCGAGGTCATCCTGCCGGGCGCGCTGTCCTCCATCCTCGTCGGCCTGCGTTTTTCGCTGGGCCTGATGTGGGTGATCCTGATCGTGGCCGAGACCATCTCGGCGCAGTCGGGCATTGGCTACCTGACCATGAACGCCCGCGAGTTCCTGCAGACCGACGTGGTGCTGGTCGGCATCCTGCTGTACGCCCTGCTGGGCAAGCTGGCCGACTGGTTTGCGCGTGCGCTGGAGCACTGGTGGCTGCGCTGGCATCCGGGCTACCAGCCCAAGTGACACAAGGAGCACGACATGAGCCGATGGAACCGCATGAAGACCACGCTGGCACAGGCCGTGGAGCTGAACACCACCGCGCCGGCGATGGCCTGGGAGGCCTCGTTCGATGCCGATGGCCTGGACGTCAGCGACCGCCTGGCCCAGAACGACGATGCGCCGCAGTCCGCATCCCCCCAATCCGCACCGCGCCGTGGCGTGCGCCTGCAGGCCGGCGGGCTGACCAAGCGCTACGGCCAGCGCGAGGTGCTGCACGAAGTGCAGCTGCAGGTGGAGCCTGGCGAGTTTGTCGCCATCGTGGGCCGCAGCGGCTGCGGCAAGAGCACCTTGCTGCGCCTGGTCGCAGGCCTGGAGCAGGCCACGGCCGGCACCTTGCTGCTGGACGGCGAGCCCGCCCGCGCCGTGCAGGGCGCGCAGGGCGGCACGCGCATCATGTTCCAGGACGCGCGCCTGCTGCCCTGGCGGCGCGTGCTGGCCAACGTGACGCTGGGCCTGCCCGCCTCGGCCCAGGAACGTGGCCGCGAAGTGCTGGCCCAGGTCGGCCTGGCCGACCGCGAGGGCGAATGGCCGGCGCGCCTGTCCGGGGGCCAGCGCCAGCGCGTGGCCCTGGCACGCGCACTGGTGCATCGCCCGCAACTGCTGCTGCTGGACGAGCCGCTGGGCGCGCTCGATGCGCTCACCCGCATAGAGATGCACCGCCTGATCGAAGGCCTGTGGCAGCGCCACGGCTTCACGGCCCTGCTGGTCACGCATGACGTGCAGGAGGCCGTGGCCCTGGCCGACCGCGTGGTGCTGATCGAGGACGGCCGCATTGCGCTGGATGAACGCATCGCCCTGCCACGGCCGCGCGTGCACGGCAGCGTGGCGCTGGCGGCCATCGAGCAACGCATTCTCGACCGCGTGCTGCAAAAGCCCGCCGCCGAGCCCGACTCCAACCCGCTGACCGACACCACGGCCTGGCCCGGCGTACCGGCCCATGGCCTGCGCTGGGCCGTCTGACTTTTCGTTTTCCCCAACCTTCCTTTGATTCCTTTTCATCCCCAGGAGAAAAACATGTCCATTCAAGCCATCAACGTGCGCAACCAGTTCAAGGGCCAGGTGCGCGAAATCATCCGTGGTGACGTTGTCTCCGAAGTCGATGTGCAAACGCCCTGGGGCGTGGTCACCTCGGTGATCACCACGCGCTCGGTGGACGAGTTGGGCCTGGTCGTGGGCTCCGACGTGGTGGCCCTGGTCAAGTCCACCGAAGTGTCCATTGCCAAGCTCTGAGGCCAAGCTCTGAGGCCAGGCACTGAAGGCACTGCCGATGCTCAACCGCCCCAGAGCATCGGCTTGTTGACCATGAGGTAGTAGGTCACAGCCATGGCGATGAAGGCCGGGTAGCCAAGCGCCTCCCAGCGCCGGGCATAGACGGCATACAGCGCGGGCAGGGCGGCCTGCGCTGCGTGCGCGCCGCGCGCCATGGCGGCCATGCGCACCTGCAGCCAGACCACGGGCAGCCAGCAGGCGCCGGCCAGCAGGTACAGGCCCAGCGACAGTGCCAGCCATGGCGTGGTCAACGGCCAGCCTGCCATGTGGGCCAGGGCAATGCCGCTCACAGGCTGTATGACCACGCAGGGCGTGGTGAACCACCAGTCCGCACGCACCACCAGGCGGCTGACCACGGCCTGGGCAGCGACGCTGCCGCTGCGGTTGGCGAAGAACATGTAGAAGGCCGAGCCCAGGCCGGTGCCGACCAGCAGCACGCTGGACGCGATATGCAGCGTCTTGAGCAACAGGTAGAGATTCATGCGGACTCCTTGGACGTGACGGGCGCCGACATCAGGTGCAGCAGCATGGCTGCGATCGGCAGGTTCTTGAGCAGCGGCCCCAGCGGATGCAGCCACAGCGTCGGCTGCAGCACCGTGGCCAGCACCGTCATTGCAGCCATCAGCAGCAAAGCCGCCAGATAGCTCTCCCGGCCGGGCCGCAGCCACAGCGCCATGCCCACGGCCAGGTCGGCGAGCAGGCCGCTCCAGACCAGGAATGTCTGCCAGCGCGCATCGTGGATGCCGGCATCAGCCAGCACCTGCACGCTCAGGCCCCGGTGCTCGATGGCACTGACCAGGGCCGTGCCCAGCCAGACGGCGATCAGGCTCAAGTACATGGTGCGCAGCGGTGCAGGAACGGGGCGGGAGCGGCGCTCATCCATGGCGCAAGGTGGGCAGCAGTTGGGAGGGCGCAATGCCGGGTCGGCCGAGCAGGGCTTGCAATCCGGCCGGATCGGTGACGTTGTCGCTGGCCAGCATGGCCAGTGTCTCGCTGCACCAGGGTGAGGCGCTGACCCAGTCGCCAGCGCGTGCGCTGGCGCGGGTGAGCCAGCCGGGTAACGTGCCCACGCGGGCGGGGGCGCGGCCCATTTGCGCGCGCAGGCTGGCAATCAGTGCGGCTAGCGGCAAGGGCAGGGGGCCACCGATCTCGATCATGCCCACGGGCTCGGGGCTCGTCACCAGGCCGGCCACGGCCTCGGCCAGGTCGCGCACGGCCACCGGCTGCACGCGGGCCTGCAGCACGGGGCGCGGCAGCAGCAGCGCCGGCAGGCGCGCCATGGACAGGAACATCTCGCTGCTGGCGCCGCCGGCGCCGAACACCACGCTGGGGCGCACCACGCAGCCTTGCAGATGTCCGGCTGCCGTGAGTGCCAGCAGGTGCTCGTCAGCAGTGCGCTTGGTGGTGGCGTAGCGCGTGGCACTGCCTTCTATGCCCAGGGCAGAGATCTGTACCACGCGCCGCACGCCGGCCGCCGCGCAGGCATCGAACAGGGCGATGGGGGCCTGGGCGTGCATGGCATCGATAGGCCGGGAGGGGCTGTCGCGCAGCACGCCCACGGCATTGACCACGGCATCCACGCCCGCCAGGTGCGGCAGCCAGGCCTCGGGCGTGGTGGCCTTGGCGTAGTCGAGCGCAGGCAGGGAATGGCGGCTGCGCGCCACGGGATCATGGCCGGCCAGGGCCAGCAGGTTGACGATATGGCGGCCGATGAAGCCGTTGCCGCCGCAGACCAGAATGCGCATGGTGATCTCCAGTTTCTCTTGTGACGGAAATTTCAGGCTCGGCGTCCGCGCTTGACGCGGGTGTCAGCGGCCTCGGAGCGCACGAAGCGCTGCACGCTGGCGCCCAGGCGCAGCAGCTTGTCCAGCGTGGAGGGCGACAGCCGCAGCATCTCGTCGGTCCAGATGCCCAGTGACTCCATGAGGCGCAGCGTCTCGTGCACGCGGTCCTGGGTGTCGGGGGATTCGGCATCGAAACCGGGCTCGGCGATCAATTCGCGCAGCATCTCGGAGGTCGGGTCGAATTCGCGCTGCTTGCGCTCTCGCACGATGGTGCGCAGCAGCTCCCAGACATCGGACGAGGTCTCGAAGTAGTCGCGGCGGTCGCCAGGCCTGCGGCTGGTGCGGATCAGCTCCCAGCCTTGCAGTTCCTTGAGGCTGTTGCTCACGTTGGAGCGAGCGGCGCCCAGCGTGTCGGCAATCTCTTCCGCGTTGAGCGGGCGGCCATGGAAAAACAGCAGGGCGTGGATCTGGGCGACCGTGCGGTTCACTCCCCAGGAGCTGCCCATGTCGCCCCAATGGTGGATGAAACGGTGTGCGATGGGACTCAGTTGCATGGCCTCAGTGTCTGTAGACCTGAAATTTCTGTCAAGAGAGAAATTTGTGAAAGCTGAAAATCAGAACCGGCTGCAGCGCGGAGGCGGCACCTGGCGGGGCGCGGCATGTGCTGCTCCATAATGCTGGGCAGCCTGGCCTGCCACCCAGTACATACACAGGCGGGCCGCCGTTTTGAGGGGAACACCATGACTGCTGTGCAAAACCTGCGTGCCATCACCGTGCTGGCCGCCTGCGCGCTGGCGCAGGCCGCGTCTGCCGCCTGCTATTCCGTCTACACGCCCGAGCAGGAACTGATCTACCGCTCCAACCGCCCGCCGGTGGACCTGACCTTGCCGCTGCACCAGACCGTGGACAAGATCGAGCGCGGCGCCACCATGGTGTTCACGCTGGACGAATTCAACTGCATCACCGAAATCAACCTGCTGGCCGAACGCGAGCAACTGGCCCGGGCGCGCCAGGAGCGGCAGCGGGACCTGGGCCGCAGCAGCACTCCGCGGTCCTGAGAGGCAAAAGCGAGTTGGGGGCTTTTTTGGGGAGCCGCCAACAGGGCAAGGGGAGAGCCTGAGACAATCGTGCCCCATGAGTGAACCCCGCGACAACAAGATCCCCGACAACCTGCCCGAAGCCGACATCGACGCCCCTGCACTGCCCGAAGGCTGGCTGCAGGTGCTGTCCATGGATATGGACGCCCAGGGCGTGGCCCGCAAGAGCGATGGCAAAGTGGTATTCATCGACGGCGCCCTGCCTACCGAACTGGTCAGCGCCAACACCCATCGCAAGAAAAACAACTGGGAAGCCGCCAGCCTGACGGCCATCCACCGCGAATCTTCCCAGCGCGTGCGCCCCGGCTGCCCGAATTTCGGTCTGCACGCCGGCGCCTGCGGCGGCTGCAAGATGCAGCATCTGCACGTGGGCGCCCAGGTGGCCATCAAGCAGCGCGTGCTGGAAGACAATCTCTGGCATCTGGCCAAGGTCAAGCCCGAGACGCTGCTGCGCCCCATCGAAGGTCCGTCCTGGGCCTATCGTTTCCGCTCGCGCTTGTCGGTGCGCTATGTGGCCAAGAAGGGCAAGGTGCTGGTGGGCTTTCACGAGCGCAAGAGCCGCTACATCGCCGACATGGAGACCTGCAAGATCCTGCCCCCCCATGTGGACGCCATGCTGCTGCCCATGCGCGCGCTGATCGCCTCCATGGATGCGCGCGAAACCTGCCCGCAGATCGAGGTTGCCTGCGGCGACTCCGTCACGGCCCTGGTGCTGCGCCATCTGGAGCCGCTGTCCGAGGACGACCAGGCCCGTCTGCGGGCCTTCGCAGTCGAGCACAACGTGCAGTGGTGGCTGCAGCCCAAGGGCCCGGACACCGTGCACCTCATGGAGCAGGGAGGCGCCCAGCTCGACTACGGCCTGCCCGATTTCGGCATCACCATGCCGTTCAAGCCCACGGACTTCACCCAGGTCAATCCGCACATCAACCGCGTGCTGGTCACGCGCGCGCTGCGCCTGCTGGATGTCAAGAAGGACGAGCGCGTGATCGACTGGTTCTGCGGTCTGGGCAACTTCACCCTGCCCCTGGCTACGCAGGCGCGCGAGGTGCTGGGCATCGAGGGCAGCGATACCCTGGTCAAGCGCTCCCATGAAAACTACGCGGCCAACAACGCACAGCGCGCAGAGGGCGACAAGCTCGCGCCCACGCGCTTTGTGGCGCGCAACCTGTTCGAGATGACGCCCGAGATGCTGTTTGCCGACGGCGTGGCCGGCAAGTGGCTGGTCGATCCGCCGCGCGAAGGCGCGTTTGCGCTGTCCAAGGCCCTGGCCGACATCCACCAGGCGCGCATCGGTGCCGAAGGCGCCGAGCCCCTGCCGGCAGGCCATGAGGCCTGGCGCTTTCCCGAGCGCATCGTCTATGTCAGCTGCAATCCCGCAACGCTGGCGCGCGATGCCGGCCTTCTGGTGCATCTGGCCGGCTATCGCTGTGTGTCGGCAGGCGTGGTCAACATGTTCCCCCACACGGCCCACGTGGAGAGCATGGCGGTGTTCGAGCGCTGCGCAGACTGACGGCCTGGCTGCCCGTGCCATGAAAAAAGCCGTGGAGCCCTCGGGCGGCCACGGCTTTTTGACGGGCGGATCCAGATCTCAAATCCGGATCTCAAAAGGGGTCAGCTGCGATTGCGGCCTGAGGTCGGCTCGGCAGGCGCCTCGTCCTTGTCGCTGCGGCGGCGGTCGCTCTGGCCCAGGACCGAAGGCGTGCCCTCCATCTTGTTGGCGCGCATGTATTCGTCCATATCCTTCCAGCCTGCAAACACCAGGGCCTTGGACGATTTGGGGTTGAGCGTGTAGCAATCCTCCAGCCCGCGCAGGGCATGGCGGCACGCCCCGCCGATGGCCTTGGCCTCAGCCTCCTTGGCGACGGTGCGGGGGTCCGGTCCCAGGCCCGGAATATCATCCAGCTTGCAGCCGGCGAGCAGCGTGGGCAGCAGCAGGATGGCGAAGGTGCGGGGAAGATTAGGCATGGTCATCTTGAGGAGATTATCGGCAGGCCCTGGAAGAAGTTGAGTCCGCTTTGCACAAATGATGATCCCGGACATGCAAAAGGCCTCCCGAAGGAGGCCTTTGGTGTGCAGCAGGGAAGGCGAAGCCTTCCGCGTGCGGCATCAGTCGCGTTCGCCGCCCATGATGCCCAGCAGGGCCAGCAGGCTCTGGAACACGTTGAACAGGTCCAGGTACAGAGCCAGCGTGGCGCTGATGTAGTTGGTCTCGCCGCCGTCCATGATCTGCTTGAGGTCATAGAGCATGTAGGCGCTGAAGATGCCGATGGCCGCCACCGAGATCGCCATCATGCCGGCCGTGGAGCCGATGAAGACGTTGATGATGGAGCCCACGAACAGCACCAGCACGCCGACGAACAGGAACTTGCCCATGCCCGACAGGTCGCGCTTGATCACCGTGGCCAGCGAGGCCATGACCAGGAACACGCCGGCCGTGCCTGCAAAGGCGGTCATGATCAGCTCGGAGCCGTTCTTGAAGCCCAGGATCATGCCGATCATGCGCGACAGCATCAGGCCCATGAAGAACGTGAAACCCAGGAGCACGGGAATGCCGGCTGCCGAGTGCTTTGTCTTCTCGATGGCGAACATGAAGCCGAAGGCGCCGCCCAGGAAGACGATGAGCCCCAACCCGCCGCTCAGCGAGCGCGTGATGCCCGTGGCCACGCCCAGCCAAGCGCCCAGCACGGTGGGGAGAAGACTCAGGGCCAGCAGCCAGTAGGTGTTGCGCAATACGCGATTGCGCTCTTGCTGCGAGACACCGTAGCCCGCAGAGCCCAGTGTGGTGACTTGATCATTCATGTGGCCAGTCCTCCGAAGGAGTGTTGTTGCGACTTGCCCATTCTAGGTGGCGGCTTGCGCGCGACTTGCAATACCCCGAGCCGCCGCCATGGTTTGGTTTCGAATGTTTTGTTCTGCGCATGCATTGTCAGTCCTCATACGATTGCTATGCTTATAGGACATTTGTGATGGAATGGATAATTGGAATCTTATGAAGACCAAGCATGAACTCGAACTGGCCGACGTGAAGGCCATTGCCGCCGCCGCAGAAGCCGAGGCGCTGAAGAACAAGTGGGCCGTGACCATTGCCATCGTCGATGACGGCGGCCACCTGCTGTGGCTGCAGCGCCTGGATGGCGCCGCCGCCGTGTCGGCCCACATCGCTCCGTCCAAGGCCCGCTCGGCGGCCCTGGGCCGCCGCGATACCAAGGGCTATGAAGACATGATCAACAACGGCCGCACGGCCTTCCTGAGCGCGCCCACGCTGGACGGCCTGCTCGAAGGTGGCGTGGCCATCATGAAGGACGGCCAATGCCTGGGCGCCGTGGGCGTCAGCGGCGTCAAGGCCAGCGAGGATGCGCAGGTTGCCAGCGCCGGCATTGCTGCTCTGGGCCTGTAATAGCTCCTGGTGAACCCATACTGCATGAATCGGTCCTTTGGGACTGATCCATGCAGCCAAGAAAAAGCCCCTGTGCCGATGGACAGGGGCTTTTTCTTTGGTCAATCTGCGCTGCAGCGCGGGGAAAAAATGCTTGGCTACGCAAAATCCGGAGATTTTGTTGGCTGGCTAATCGACCTCTGAGACTGGAAGTCCCAAGGTCGCCCCACGATGAAACGAAGAAGCCGCCGGTCGGGCATCCGACGACGGCCGGAATCTTGCTTATTTGGTCAGGATGAGCTTGCCCAGCTTGGTGGCCTGCAGGCGGTAGGGCGTGCCGTTGTGCACGATGGTCACAGCCTTTTGTCCATTGAGCAGCAGGGTGCTGTCGAGTCCGCTGGCGGCCCCGGTCAGGGCTGCAGATGCTGCGGCCTGCAGCGCTGCAAAGGCCTGGGCGTTGGAGTTGCCGGACAAATGCGAGGTGGCGGCGGAAGTGGCAGACATGCAGGGAATTCCTCAAAAATTGGAAAGTTTTGTGAATGATAACAATTCTCAATTGAAAATCAAGTGAGACTTACTCGCATTGTGGTTTCTGGGACCAGTCCTATCCCTGCGACCCGATGCACTGCCAACGCAAAGAGAATGAAAAACGGCCCCGAAGGGCCGTTGTCGTTGATCGCCAGGCAAGGAATGCCTGCCACGGCCTACTTGGCCGGGTCCGTCACGAAGCCGATCTTGCGCACGCCTGCGCGCTGTGCGGCGGCCATGGCCTGGGCCACGCGCTCGTAGCGCACTTCCTTGTCACCCTGGATATGCAGGTCAGGTTGCGGCTCCTTGGCCGCCTCGGCCTTGAGGTTCTCCTCGAACTGCGTATCGCTGACGGCAACGCCATTCCAGTGGTACTGGCCGTCGGCGGAGACGGCCAGGCGCACGGTGGCGGGCTTGACGTCCTCGGGCTGGTTGGTGGCGCGGGGCAGGTCCACGTTCACCGAATGCTTCATCACCGGCACGGTGATGATGAAGATGATCAGGAGCACCAGCATGACGTCGACCAGCGGCGTCATGTTGATCTCGTTCATCACCTCTTCGCCGTCATCATCCATTGTTCCGAATGCCATGGCTTACGCGCCTTTCTTCAGCGGCAGCACGTTGCCGGCTTCCTTGCCGTCGATGGACACGCGGGCGCCGGTCACGAAGTAGGCGTGCATGTCGTGAGCAAAGCTGTTGAGGGCGTTGAGGATGGACTTGTTGCCACGCACCACGGCGTTGTAGCCGAGCACGGCGGGAATCGCCACGGCCAGGCCCAGGGCGGTCATGATTAGCGCTTCACCGATGGGGCCCGCGACCTTGTCGATCGAGGACTGGCCGGACAGGCCGATGGCGACCAGCGCGTGGTAGATGCCCCAGACGGTGCCGAACAGGCCGATGAAGGGGGCGGTCGAGCCCACGGAAGCCAGAATGGCCAGGCCCGATTGCAGGCGGGCGGTGAATTCGCTGATGCCGTTGCGCATGCAGCGGGTCACCCAGTCGCTGATGTCCAGCGTGTCATGCAGGTGGGCGCTGGTCTTGCGGTGGTGGGCGGTGGCTTCGCGGCCTTCGAGCACCAGGTAGCGGAAGGGGTTGGAGCGGTCATCGCCCAGCTTTTCCAGGCCGCTGGCCAGGTCGGGGCTGTGCCAGAAGTCCTGGGCGTTGCGCGCCAGCTTCTTGAACTTCACGATGTCCAGGGCCTTGATGATCATCACGAGCCAAGAGGCCACCGACATGGCCAGCAGGATGATGGCGACGGCACGGGTGACGAAGTCTCCCTGCGTCCAGACATGGGCAATGCCGAATTGGGAATCCATGGATACTCCTGAGAATCAATTGAGGGTGAATTTGACCGGGACGGTGACCCACATGGGGGTTGGCGTGCCGTTGCTCTTGCCGGGGACGAATTTCCAGTTCTTGACGCCGTCCACGGCCTGCTGGTCCAGACGGTCGTAGCCGCTGGATTTGCTGATCTCGATCTTTTGAGGCAGGCCTTGCGCGTCCACGAAGATGCGCAGCGTGACCGTTCCCTGTTCCCCCATGCGCCTGCTGATGGCGGGGTAGTTGGGGGCCGGGTTGTTGAGGTAGGCCGCGTTGTTGGACGGCAATTCGATCTTGGGCGGAGCCGGTGGCGCCGGGGGAGCGGGAGGCGCTGGCGGCGCAGGAGGGGCGGGTGGTGCCGGCGGTGCTTCCACCACGGGCTTGGGCTCGTCGTCCAGCGTGCCGCGCGGCGCCGCAGGTGCAGGCTTGGGGTCGGCAATGGCCTTGGGCAGCGGCGGTGCCTTCTTCACGACCGGCTGCGGTTTGGGAGGTGGTGGCGGAGGAGGGGGCTTGGGTGCCTCGGGCTCGGGAGCGGGTGGCGAAATGAATTCCGCAATCACCTGGGCTGGCACGATGACCTCTTCGGGTGCGCGCTGGAGCAGTCCATGCTGCATCGCCCAAAGGGTTGCTGCATGCAAGACCACGACCGAACCCGCGATGGCCACGTTACGGCCAAGGCCCCCGGGGGGGCCAAAACGATCAGACTGGGACATAGAGACAGAAGGAGCGGTCAGCGTATGGGAGCCGGGTGCTGTCGCTCGGAAGACGGAGTATCAGCTGCGCAGAATCCACCAGGTGCATGTAACGACGAGGATCAGGCTGCCGACAAGTGCTGAGAGGAGGACCATGCTTTGCTCTCCAGAATGTTGTTGGCAAGCTGGACGGTCTGGGCCGCGACCTCGTTGTGGATGGCCGCCACGGGCTGGCTGGCGCAGCATTGCGCAACCACATCCCGGGCGCAGCTTTCGCAGCGGCCGCACTGCATGGCGATACCCAATTCGAATTGGATCTCGTCAAAGCTCATGCCCGCATGAGCGTGGCGTGCGATCTCACGGTCGGAAACCCGGCGGCATACACAGACGATCATGGCTACAGGCAGTAGTGGCTGGCTATTGATAGGATGAAAAATTATAAATGAGAATTCATCGCATTTGCAATTCTTGGTTGTCTGTAGGGCTGTATGGCGCTCGGCTTTACTCGGTATCCAGTAGTTCCACAGTGGCCTGGGCAAGGGTGGCACACCCTGTCAGCGCCATGGCGATCTCCAGTTCATCGCGCAGCAACCTGAGCACATGGGCCACGCCGGCGGCGCCTGCATTGGCCAGCCCCCAGAGTACGGGGCGGCCTATCAGAACCGCCGTCGCACCGAGGGCGATCGCCTTGAGCACGTCTGTGCCGCGCCGTATGCCCCCGTCGGCCAGCAAGGGGAGCTCGTGGCCCGCGCCGCGCACGGCCCTGGCCACGCGGGCAAGGGCTGTTGCCGTTGCCGGTGCGGTGTCCAGTGTGCGCCCTCCATGGTTGGAGACGATGATGCCCGCTACTCCCAATCTCGCAGCCTGCAGCGCATCGGCCGGGTGGAGCACGCCCTTGAGCAGCAGCGGCAGCCGTGTCTGCTGCTGCAGCCAGGCGACGTCATCCCAGGTAGGTGCATGGTGCAGCAGGCCGTCGAACAGGGCGCTCTGGCCTAGTGTAAGTTGCGTGGCTGCAAGTGGCGCCATCCCCTGCAGATTGACGGCCGACACTCCCGGCGGAAGACAAAAGCGCGCGCGGCGTTCACGGTCCCGCACACCGCTGGTGGGCGCGTCCACCGTCAGCACCAGCGCTTCGTAGCCTGCGGCCTCTGCGCGCTTGATCAGTTGCGTGGTGAAGCCACGGTCATGCTGCAGATAGAGTTGGAACCACAAAGGGCCATGGCCAGGCGTGAGCCGTGCTGCCTGTGCCACTGTCTCCAGCGGCAGGCTGGCCTGCGTGCTGAGCACCATGCCTGCGCCCAGCGCCGCAGCGGCATAGGCCGTTGCAAGCTCTGCGTCCGCATGGGCCATGCGCTGAAAGGCCATGGGGGCCACCAGCAGCGGGCAGGCCAGCTCCCTGCCCAGCAACTGCAGCCGGGTATGGCCGCCTGCAAGGGGGCGGAGCACGCGCGGCCACAGTGTGAGCGCGTCCCAGGCGCTGCGGTTGGCCGCAAGACTGCGCTCATCGGCCGCGCCGCCCGAGAAATAGGCCCAGGCGTTGTCGTCCATCCGCTGCCGTGCATGCGCCTCGTGGTCGGCCAGATTGATGATGCCGTCGGGAACGGCTTGCAGCGCGGGCACTTGACTCATGGCATTGGAATGTTGTCGGTGTGCAGCATCTCCGGCAAGAAGAGGAGATGGCATCCCGGAAAAAAGAAAAGCCGGCCCAGGGGCCGGCTTTCATCCGTCGTGGCGCAGGCCCGAGGATTACTTGACGTGCTTGCCGATCAGGCCAGCCATCTCGAACATCGAGACTTGGGGCTTGCCGAACACTTCCTTGAGCTTCGCGTCGGCGTTGATCATGCGCTTGTTGGCAGCGTCTTGCAGCTTGTTGGCCTTGATGTAGACCCACAGCTTGCTGATGATCTCGGTGCGGGGCAGGGGAGTGGAACCCACCACGGCAGCCAGAGCGGGGCTGGGGGTGAGGGGTTTCATGAAGGCGGCGTTGGGAGTGCGCTTCTTTGCGGGAGCTGCCGGAGCAGCCGTTGCCTTCTTTGCAGTTGCCATGTTGCTTGTTCCTAGTATGGAGTGGATTCTTTACCAGCGAAAAACCGTCGCTATCCACTGGCAGGCTGATGCTAATGGGAAAAAAACGCTCTTCCAAGCTTACCCGTCAAATTTTTGCCTCGATTTGTTGCTGTGGCGCTGTTTTTTGAGGAGTTTTTGCATTCTGGCCCGCTTTCGAGGGCCGCACTGGCAGGTTGGCCGTCGGCGTCAACGTTTTCAGAAGGGGCTGGCACCGCTCGCGGAAGGGTGTTGTGCAAGGCGTTTTCTGCCCGGCCAGGTGGCCACGAGAATGCCCAGCAGGGCGATCGCAAAGGCCAGCGTCTGCATGGATGTGACCCGTTCTCCCAGCACGCACATGCCGACCACGGCAGCGCTGATCGGCAGCAGTACCGTAAAGGTGCCGGCCTGGGAGGCTGGCACGTTGCGCAAGCCTGTCATCCACAACCACACGGTCCACACGCAGGCGGCAAGGGCGTAGAACAGCAACAGACCCCAGATGCTCCATGCCACGCTGCCGAAGTCGAAGCGCCACGCCAGATACAGCCCGAAGGGCGTTGACAGCGCAAATCCCCAGAGATTGACGATGGATGTGATGCGCTTGGGCCCCAGGGACGTGGTCAGGCGCTTGCCGATGACGGCGTAGAACGCCTCGCAAAGCACGGCGCCGACCAGCAGCATCTGCCCCAGCCACGCCTGCGGTGAGGCTGATGCTGCCGAGTCGGCGCCAGCGTCCGGGCGGGACAGTGCATACAGGCCGATGCCGGCCACGGCCAGCGCAATGGCCAGCCAGGTGCGCGCAGCCACGCGCTCGCGCAGAAACAGCCAGCTCATCAAGGCCACGGCAGCAGGGATGGCAGCCATGGTCACGCCGGCCGTGACGGCGCTTGTCAGGCTCACTCCAGTCACCATGCAGATGGTGAAGAGAAAGTTGCCGAACAGCGACTCAAGAAACAGCAGGCCCTGCGTGCGCCGAGACAGGGGTGCCTCGTCAGCCGGCTTGCGCAGCCAGCGCAGCATGGCGATGGCCCCGATGCCAAAGCGCAGCCAGGCCAGCAGCAGCACCGGAAAAATGGCCGCCAGAGGCTTGGAGAGGGCGACATAGCTGCCGACCAGGGACATGCTCAGCGCCAAGCAGGCATAGGCAGATCTGCGATGGGAGGTGTTCACGGCAAGTGCTGGTTTGAGAGGCGGGAGCGCCGCCTGAACGCGCGATGGTACCTGTGAGCGCGTCCGGTGTGCGTGACATGTGCCTGTCGCGGACGCTTGCCATGCTGTGGTGACTTTTCATGGCATGGAATCCATGTTTCGCATTGTGAAATATTGGAATGCTGCATTGCGCCAATTTTTCTCAATACGAGAAATGTGATTTCATATTGAAAAATATGAAAATAAATTGTTGATTTATATGGTAAAAAATTTAGTCTTGTATAAGACACAAGATGTTGATGAAGTCTTCTATAAGACTTAAATTTGATCCCAAGGCCGACGCAAGAAAGCCGCTTGTTTCAACCACCTCCCAGGAGAGCAACATGCCCCAATCCCTGACCCAGCAACTGAGCCGTGAACAGCAGATTTCCGCCCTTGAGAAAGACTGGGCGCAAAACCCCCGTTGGAAGGGCGTCAAGCGCGGCTACAGCGCCGCCGATGTGGTGCGTCTGCGCGGCAGCCTGCAGCCCGAGTACACGCTGGCCCAGCGCGGCGCGGAACTGCTCTGGGACAGGATCAACGGCGGTGCCAAGAAAGGCTATGTGAATGCCTTTGGCGCCATCTCCGCAGGCCAGGCCATGCAACAGGCCAAGGCCGGCCTGGAGGCGGTGTACCTGTCGGGCTGGCAGGTGGCTGCCGATGGCAACACCAGCGAAACCATGTACCCCGACCAGTCGCTGTACGCCTATGACTCGGTGCCCACCATGGTGCGCCGCATCAACAACACCTTCAAGCGTGCCGACGAAATCCAGTGGGGCCGTGGCATCAATCCCGGCGACAAGGAATTCATCGATTACTTCCTGCCTATCGTTGCCGATGCGGAAGCCGGTTTTGGCGGCGTGCTCAACGCGTTCGAACTGATGAAGAACATGATTGCCGCTGGCGCAGCCGGCGTGCACTTCGAGGACCAACTGGCTGCCGTGAAGAAGTGCGGCCACATGGGTGGCAAGGTTCTGGTGCCCACCCAGGAAGCCGTCGAGAAGCTGATCTCCGCCCGCTTTGCCGCTGACGTGATGGGCGTGCCTACCATTGTGCTGGCCCGCACCGATGCTGAAGCCGCCAACCTGATCACCTCGGATCACGACGCCAACGACAAGCCGTTCCTGACCGGCGAGCGCACGCAGGAAGGTTTCTACCGTGTCCGCAATGGCATGGAGCAGTCCATCAGCCGCGGTGTGGCCTATGCGCCCTATGCCGACCTGGTGTGGTGCGAAACCGGCGTGCCCGACATCGGCTTTGCCCGCGAGTTCGCCCAGGCCGTGCATGCCGCCTGCCCAGGCAAGCTGCTGAGCTACAACTGCTCGCCTTCGTTCAACTGGAAGAAGAACCTCAACGACAGCCAGATCGCCTCCTTCCAGGAAGACCTGTCTGCGCTGGGCTACAAGTTCCAGTTCATCACGCTGGCTGGCATTCACATCAACTGGTTCAACACGTTCAAGTTTGCCCACGCCTACGCCAACGGCGAAGGCATGAAGCACTACGTGAACATGGTGCAGGAGCCCGAATTCGCAGCCCGCGAACAAGGCTACACCTTCGTGTCGCACCAGCAGGAAGTGGGTGCGGGCTACTTCGACGATGTGACCACGGTGATCCAGGGTGGCTCGTCCAGCGTCAAGGCACTGACCGGCTCCACGGAAGAGGAGCAATTCCACTGAAGCGCGGCTTCGGTGAGTGCAACTTCAGGTAGATAGGGGTGAGAAAGCGTCCGGAGCCTTGTGCTTCGGGCGCTTTTTCTTTGCTGGGGTTAAAATGGCGGAAGTTTTCAATTGACAACAACTGACAAGGGCGAGAAAGGCATCATGGTTATGACACCGCGAACTACATCGGAGATGTACACCGGCCGCTAGCGGCTGGCGGTTCGCGCCTGCACGAGATTCACTCGACCCCAAGAAAGCGCGGACCTGGCTCCGCGCTTTTTGCTTTTGGGGGATGCGCGCCCCCTGAGAAATATTTTAGGAATCCCATGATCCACATTACGCTTCCCGATGGTTCGCAACGTGAGTACCCCGGCCCGGTCACCGTGGCCGAAGTGGCCGCATCCATAGGCACGGGCCTTGCCAAGGCTGCACTGGCTGGCAAGGTTGGCACGGGCGACGACGCCAAGGTGGTGGATACCAGCTTCGTCATCGACAAGGACATGCCCTTGTCCATCGTGACGGCCAAGGACGCCGATGGCCTGGAGGTGATCCGCCATTCCACGGCCCACTTGCTGGCCTATGCCGTCAAGGAACTGTTCCCGGAGGCCCAGGTCACCATCGGTCCCGTGATCGAGAACGGCTTCTACTACGACTTCTCGTACAAGCGCCCCTTCACGCCCGAGGACCTGGTCGCCATCGAAAAGCGCATGGCCGAACTGGCCGCCAAGGACGAGCCCGTGGTGCGCCGCGTGCTGCCGCGCGACGAGGCCGTTGCGTACTTCAAGGGCATCGGCGAGAACTACAAGGCCGAGATCATCGCCAGCATCCCCTCCAATGAGGATGTGAGCCTGTACCGCGAAGGCAGCTTCGAGGATCTGTGCCGCGGCCCGCACGTGCCCAGCACCGGCAAGCTCAAGTTCTTCAAGCTGATGAAGGTGGCTGGCGCCTACTGGCGTGGCGACCATCGCAACGAGATGCTGCAGCGCGTGTACGGCACGGCCTGGGCATCGAAGGACGACCTGCAGCAGTACCTGCACATGCTGGAGGAGGCTGAAAAGCGCGACCACCGCAAGCTGGGCCGTGAACTGGACCTGTTCCACATCGACGAGCATTCGCCGGGCACCGTGTTCTGGCACCCGAAGGGCTGGTCCCTGTGGCAAGAGGTGGAGCAGTACATGCGCCGCGTGTACCGCGACAACGGCTATCAGGAAGTCAAAGGTCCGCAGATCCTGGACAAGACCCTGTGGGAGAAGACCGGTCACTGGGACAAGTACCGCGAGAACATGTTCACGACCGAGTCGGAAAAGCGCGACTACGCGCTCAAGCCGATGAACTGCCCCGGCCACATCCTGATCTTCAAGCAGGGCATCAAGAGCTACCGCGACCTGCCGCTGCGCTACGGCGAATTCGGCCAGTGCCACCGCAACGAGCCCACGGGCGGCCTGCACGGCATCATGCGCGTGCGCGGCTTCACGCAGGATGACGGCCACGTCTTTTGCACGGAAGACCAGATCCAGCCCGAAGTGCTGGCCTTCACCACGCTGCTGCAAAAGGTCTATGCGGACTTCGGCTTCAGCGACATCATCTACAAGGTCGCCACGCGCCCCGAGGCGCGCATCGGCTCTGATGAAAGCTGGGACAAGGCAGAAGCTGCGCTGATCAACAGCCTGGAGGCTTCGGGCTGCGAGTACGTGATCTCGCCCGGCGATGGCGCGTTCTACGGCCCCAAGATCGAGTACACGCTCAAGGACGCCATCGGCCGCCAGTGGCAGTGCGGAACCATCCAGGTGGATTTCTCCATGCCCGAGCGCCTGGATGCGGAGTACGTGGGCGAGGACGGCGACCGCCATCGCCCCGTGATGCTGCACCGTGCCATCGTCGGCAGCCTGGAGCGTTTCATCGGCATTCTCATCGAGCAGCACGCTGGCGCCATGCCGACCTGGCTGGCTCCCGTGCAGGCCGCCGTGCTCAATATCACCGACGCGCAGGCGGACTATGTGCGGGAAGTCGCACAAAAGCTGCAAAAAGCATTTCCGAATCAAGGCCTTAGGGTGGCGACAGATCTGCGCAACGAAAAGATTACGTATAAAATACGGGAGCATTCGTTGCAAAAGCTGCCTTACATCCTTGTTGCTGGCGACAAGGAGAAGGCCGCTGGTGCAGTGGCAGTGCGCGCACGGGGCAACAAGGACCTCGGTGTGATGTCGGTCGATGCGTTCATTGAACTCGTGGCCAAGGACATCGCGGCGAAGGCCTGATGGAGCATCTCCAAAGGCGGTAGCCGCATGCGTGTATTGCACACAAGCGGCTACGCTGTTGTAGCAACTTAAATCCAAGGGTGAGAACCATAGCTACTGAATTTCGTGATCGGCGCCACCGTGAAGAGCGCAAGCATCGTCTCAACCGTGAAATCATGGCGCCTGAAGTGCGTCTGTCCGGCCCGGAGAACGAGCCGCTGGGCATCGTGCCTCTGCAGGAAGCGCTGCGCATGGCGGGCGAGCTGGACGTGGACCTGGTGGAAATCGCCGCCACTGCCACTCCACCTGTCTGCCGGTTGATGGACTATGGCAAGTTCAAGTACCTTGAACAGAAGAAGGCTGCCGAAGCCAAGGCCAAGCAGACCGTCATCGAAATCAAGGAAGTGAAATTCCGCCCTGGTACCGACGACGGCGACTACAACATCAAGCTGCGCAACATCCGCCGTTTCCTGGCCGATGGTGACAAGTGCAAGATCACGCTGCGGTTCCGCGGCCGTGAAATCACGCACCAGCAGATTGGTCTGGACCTGCTGAACCGTCTGCGTGACGATCTGGCGGATTCCATCCAGGTGGAGCAGTTCCCCAAGCTGGAAGGCCGCCAGATGGTGATGATGATCGCCCCTGCGCGCAAGAAGCCTACCGCTGGCGGCAAGCCGGCAGAAGTTTCTGCTGCACCTGCGGTGGCTGATAAGGCATAATCGCGGTTTCGCCCTTCGTTGAGGGGCGACAGAATTTGCAGGCCGTGCGCGAGTTGATTGCGCGTGGCGTGCGATGCAAGGGACATGGTTTCCATGTCCCTTGTTCTTGCCGGCCTCCGGGCTGGCACAGAAGTGTCTCGGGGCCAGCAAGTGCGCGCAGTGTTGCGAGCCGCCTCACGAGCACAAACAACAGGAGCATTCAAATGCCCAAAATGAAGACCAAGAGCAGCGCGAAGAAGCGTTTTCGCGTTCGTCCCGGTGGCACCGTCAAGCGCGGTCAAGCCTTCAAGCGTCACATCTTGACCAAGAAGACCACCAAGAACAAGCGTCACCTGCGTGGTGCAGTGTCTGTGCATGAGACCAACATGGGCTCTATCGCACAAATGCTGCCGATGGCTGGCCTGTAATTCACTGACGAACAAGGAGAAAACACATGCCTCGCGTCAAACGTGGTGTAACGGCCCGCGCCCGTCACAAAAAAGTTCTGGCCCTTTCCAAGGGTTTCCGCGGCCGCCGCGGCAATGTCTTCCGCATCGCCAAGCAGGCGGTGATGAAGGCTGGGCAATATGCCTACCGTGACCGCCGTGCCAAGAAGCGCGTGTTCCGCCGTCTGTGGATCGCCCGTATCAACGCCGCTGCACGTGAACTGGGCCTGACCTACAGCCAGTTCGCCAACGGCCTGAAGAAGGCAGCCATCGAGATCGACCGCAAGATGCTGGCCGATATCGCGGTGCACGACAAGGCTGCGTTTAGCAGCATCGTTGATCAAGTCAAGGCCAAGCTGGCTGCTTGAGATAACGGTCTGCGGCCATCCTCGTGATGGTCTGCAGCGCAAACAGCAAGGGCTAGGGCTTGAAAAGGCTGCTAGCCCTTGTTTCTTTTCACAGTCGATAAAGAGTCGATATGAACGAGTTGGATTCTCTGGTCGAGAGCGCGCAGCAGCTGTTCGCGCAGGCACAAACCCCCGCTGATCTGGAAAACGCCAAGGCGCAGTTTCTGGGCAAGTCGGGCAAGGTGACCGAGCTCATGAAGGGCATGGCGCAGCTTTCCGTCGAAGAGAAGAAGTCGCGCGGAGCCGCCATCAACGTGGCCAAGCAAGGCATCGAGGCCGCGCTGACAGCGCGCCGCAAGGCCCTGGCCGATGCCGAACTGCAGGCCCACCTGAAGGCCGAGGTGCTGGATGTGACCTTGCCGGGCCGCCGCCGTGGCCAGGGTGGCCTGCACCCCGTGTCGCTGACGCTGGAGCGCATCGAGGGCATCTTCGGCTCCATGGGTTTCGATGTGGCCGAGGGCCCCGAGATCGAGTCCGACTGGTTCAACTTCACGGCGCTGAACACGCCGGAAGACCATCCCGCCCGTTCCATGCACGACACCTTCTACGTGGAAGGCGGCACGGAGCAGGCTCCCAATCTGCTGCGCACGCACACCAGCCCGATGCAGGTGCGCCACGCTGTACAGCACGTCAAGAAATACCGTGAGCGGCTCGACGCCGGCCAGGGCATGCCCGAGATCCGCGTGATCGCGCCGGGCCGCACCTACCGCGTGGACAGCGATGCCACGCACTCGCCCATGTTCCACCAGTGCGAAGGCCTGTGGATCGGCGAGAACGTCAGCTTCAAGGACCTGAAGGTGGTCTTCACCGACTTCTGCAAGACCTTCTTCGAGAGCGACGACCTGGTGCTGCGCTTTCGCCCCAGCTTCTTCCCCTTCACCGAGCCCAGCGCCGAGATCGACATCCAGTTCCAGAGCGGCCCGTTGGCCGGCCGCTGGTTGGAAGTGGCCGGCTCCGGCCAGGTGCACCCCAACGTGGTGCGCAACATGGGGCTGGACCCCGAAAAGTACATCGGCTTTGCCTTTGGCATGGGGCCTGACCGCCTGACCATGCTGCGCTATGGCGTCAACGATCTGCGACTGTTTTTTGACGGCGATATCCGCTTCCTGTCGCAATTCCGTTGATCCGGCTGCAAGCCTTCGCCAAAGAGTCCGCCAGCGCCACGGCGCGCGGACTGAACCAACGCCAAAGAGTCTGATATGCAATTTCCCGAATCCTGGCTGCGCGAGTTCTGCAATCCGCCGCTGACCACCCAAGAACTGGCCGACACCCTGACCATGGCCGGCCTGGAGGTGGAGGAGCTGGAGCCCGTGGCGCCGCCGTTCACCAAGATCGTCGTCGGTGAGATCAAGGCTGCCGAGCAGCACCCCAATGCCGATCGCCTGCGCGTGTGCCAGGTCGATGTGGGCGGACCCGAGCTGCTGACCATCGTCTGCGGCGCGCCCAACGCGCGCGTGGGCATCCGCGTGCCCTGCGCCACGGTGGGCGCCGAGCTGCCGCCCGGTGAAGATGGCAAGCCTTTCCTGATCAAGATCGGCAAGCTGCGCGGTGTGGAGAGCTTCGGCATGCTGTGCTCGGCACGCGAGCTCAAGCTGTCCGAGGACCATGGCGGCCTGATGGAGTTGCCGCTGGACGCACCCCTGGGCCAGAACATCCGCGAATACCTGAACCTGGATGACACGCTGCTCACGCTCAAGCTCACGCCCAACCTGGCGCATTGCCTGAGTGTCTATGGCGTGGCGCGCGAAGTGGCTGCGCTGACCGGCGCCCCGCTCAAGCCCCAGTCGTTCACGCCTGCCGCCGTGGGCGTGCAGGACAAGCTGGCCGTGAAGATCGAGGCGCCCGACCTGTGCGGCCGCTTCTCGGGCCGCGTGGTGCGCAATGTCAACACCCAGGCGAAGACGCCGCAGTGGATGGTCGATCGCCTGGCGCGCTGCGGCCAGCGCAGCGTGGCGCCGCTGGTGGACATCTCCAACTATGTGATGTTCGAGCTGGGCCGTCCTTCGCACATCTTCGACCTGGACAAGATCCACGACGGCCTGCAGGTGCGCTGGGGTAAGGAAGGCGAGCAGCTCAAGCTGCTCAACGGCAACACCGTCACCGTGGATGGACAGGTGGGCGTGATCGCCGATGAGCGCGAAGTCGAGTCGCTGGCCGGCATCATGGGCGGCGACGCCACGGCCGTGTCCGACGACACGCGCCACATCTACATCGAGGCCGCATTCTGGTGGCCCAAGTCGATTGCCGGCCGTTCGCGCCGCTACAACTTCTCCACTGATGCGGGCCACCGCTTCGAGCGGGGTGTCGATCCTGAACTGACGGTTGAGCACATCGAGCGCATCACCGAGCTGGTGCTGCAGATCTGCGGCACGCCCGAGACCGTCTGCGGCCCCATTGACGACCAGAAGTCCAATATGCCCCAGCCCAAGCCCGTCACGCTGCGCGTGGCGCGTGCGGCCAAGGTCATCGGCATGCCGCTCACGCAGCAGCAGTGCCACGATGCGCTGGCCGGCCTGGGCCTGCCGGTGGAGCAGGGCGATGGCGTGCTCACCGTCACGCCGCCCAGCTTCCGCTTCGACATCAACATCGAAGAAGACCTGGTCGAGGAAGTGGCGCGCATGGTGGGTTACGAGAACCTGCCCACGACCAAGCCGCTGGCGCCCATTGCGCCCAAGCTGCGCGCCGAAAACCGCCGCAGCCAGTTCGCCGTGCGCCGCGCGCTGGCCGATCTGGGCTACCAGGAAACCATCAACTTCAGCTTTGTGGAAGCCGCGTGGGAGAAGGATCTGGCCGGCAATGCCAATCCCATCCAGCTGCTCAACCCCATCGCAAGCCAGCTCAGCGTGATGCGCTCCAGCCTCATCGGCTCGCTCATGCAGGTGCTCAAGTTCAATGCCGACCGCAAGGCCGAGCGCGTGCGCGTGTTCGAGCTGGGCCGTGTCTTCCTCAAGGATGACAGCGTTGTTGACAGCGATACCACGGTCAAGGGCTTCTACCAGCCCATGCGCGTGGCAGGCCTGGCCTGGGGTGCTGGAGAGCAGCTGCAATGGGGCCGCGCCGAAGCCAAGGTGGACTTCTACGACGTCAAGGGCGATGTCGAGGCGCTGCTGGCGCCGCGCAAGCCCGTGTTCGAGCCGGCCGAGCATCCGGCCATGCACCCGGGCCGCTGCGCGCGTGTGCTGCTCGATGGCCAGTCCATCGGCTTCATCGGCGAGCTGCATCCCCAGTGGCGCCAGCAATGGGATCTGGCCCAGGCCCCCGTGCTGTTCGAGCTGGAGCTCGATGCCGTGCTGGCGCGCGAGGTGCCGGTGTTCAAGCCCGTGGCCAAGCACCAGGCCGTGGAGCGCGACATTGCCGTGGTCGTGAACGAAAAGGCCACGCATGCCCAGCTGATGCAGGCGGTGGAAGCTGCCCAGACCGGCGGCCTGCTGCGCTCTGCCGTGCTGTTCGATGTGTTCCGTCCCAAGGCGCTCAAGGCCGGCGAGACAGCGGCACCGGGCGCGCTGGCGCAGGACGAAAAGAGCCTGGCTGTGCGCCTGACGCTGGGCAATGACGACAGCTCGCTGACCGATGTGCAGATCGAACAGGCCGTGCAGGCCGTGCTCGAGCAGCTGCAGCAACGCCTGGGCGCGCGCCTGCGCGCCTGATAGAAGGCCCATGCCGTGAAAGGAGATCCCGTGATGGAACTGACGGTGGAAAGTCTTGATTCGCCCGCGCTGACCAAGGCGCAGCTGGCGGACCTGCTGTTCGACGAGATCGGCCTGAACAAGCGCGAATCCAAGGAAATGGTGGATGCGTTCTTCGAGCTGATCTCGCAAAGCCTGGTGACGGGCGAGGATGTGAAGCTGTCGGGCTTCGGCAACTTCCAGATCCGCACCAAGGCGCCGCGTCCGGGGCGCAACCCGCGCACGGGCGAGGCCATTCCGATCGAGGCACGCCGCGTCGTGACCTTCCATGCGAGCAGCAAGCTCAAGGAGCAGATCCAGGAAGGCACGACGGGCTCCACGTCCTGAAGGGTCGTCCCCGGGGTCCGGCTTGCCGTGGCCCAGCTGTCGTCAGCCTGTCTGCCTTGCGGTGGATGGGCTGTTTTTACGACAGGGTGCTGGCCTGCAAGCGAGCTGTGCAGTAGGCTCGGCCTTCTTCCCGGATCGGCGTCCGCGCACCAGCGGCATTGCACATCCTGACCTCATCCACATTTGCCATGGCTTCACTTCTGCCCCAGATTCCCGCCAAGCGCTACTTCACCATCGGTGAGGTCGCGGATCTGTGCGACGTCAAGCCGCATGTGCTGCGCTATTGGGAGCAGGAGTTCACGCAGCTGCGTCCCATGAAGCGGCGCGGCAACCGCCGCTACTACCAGCACCACGAAGTGCTGATGATCCGGCGCATCCGTGAGCTGCTGTACGAACAGGGCTTCACCATCAACGGCGCGCGCAACCGCCTGCGCGAAGCCTCGGGGTCTGCCGTGGTTCCCGCGCTGCAGGCCGGTGTCGCGGTGTCGGCGCCGGCTGCCGCGCCGCTGCTCGGTGGCGATGCCGCGGCCAGCGTTCCGCTGGAGCCGGAGGCCGTGCGCGAGGAGCTTTTGCAGATTCGTGCGCTGCTTTCTATTTGAGAGCAAAAAGCTGTATATAATTGAATTCTTCGGCGTGTAGCGCAGCCTGGTAGCGCACTTGCATGGGGTGCAAGGGGTCGCGAGTTCGAATCCCGCCACGCCGACCATAAATGAATACGGACCACAGCTTCTGGCTGTGGTCCGTTTTTCTTTGTGCCATCGCCAACCTCTGAAGGAGAGCGGCCATTGCGCAGAGATCAACCCTGAGCGCAGGTTTCAAGCAGCCATTGCCGGAAGGCTGCCAGCGCCGGCAGTGTCGCGTTCCTCTCGGGATAGACCAGGTAGTAGCTGCGCTGGCTGGGGATGGCGTCTCCCACCACGTGCAGCTCACCGCGCGCTATCTCCTCTTCCACCAGTACCCGTGGCACCAGGCCCACGCCCATGCCTGCCAGCACGGCCTGTATCAGGTGCGAGGTCAGCTCGAAGCTCGGCCCTATCCGCATCTGCCGGTGATCGAGCCGATAGTGCGTGAACCACTCGCTCCAGGCCTGCCGGTTGCTGGCCACCGTGAGCAGCACCTGCTGGCCAGCCCAATCCGGCGAGGCTGCTGCCTGCCCGGCCTGCTGCAGCGCCTGCGGGCTGGCCACCGCCACCAGAAATTCGTGGTACAGGCGATGCGCGGTCAGCCCGGGCCAGTCTCCCGTGCCCACGGTGATGGCGGCGTCTATCTCTGCGCTGTCGAAATCGATATCGCCGATGCGCGAGTGGATGTGCATCGTCACCCCGGGCTGCGCCTGGTAGAAGCCATGCAGGTGCGGCAGCAGCCATTTGGAGCCGAAGGTGGGCAGGGTGGCCAGGTTGAGGGTGCCACCGCCGGACTGGCGTGACATGGCCTGCAGGGTGGCGCTGCGTATGCGGCCCAGCGCGGCGCCCAGGTCGATGAAGTAGCGGCGCCCCACGTCGGTCAGGCGCACCGTGCGCCCCTCGCGGCGGAACAGGCTGATGCCCAGCTGCGCCTCCAGCGTCTGCACCTGCCGGCTGATGGCGCTCTGGCTGAGCGACAGCTCCTCGGCCGCACGCGCATAGCTTTCGTGGCGGGCGGCCGCCTCGAAGACCAGCAGCAAGGACATGGAGGGCGTCAGGCGTCGGTAATTCATGAGTTTTATGCAGTGTTTACGGCAGCAATTTTCGTTTGTTCCAGAGGAAGAGTGTAGAGATACTTGCGGCCATGGTCGGCCTGAAATCGTGTATTGCATGCATGGGTTTCCTGGGCTGATCGCCTGCAACAAAACTCCCCACCTTGCCCTCCATGTCGATTGCCCCACTGCCCCACGCCGGCGCCCCCGTGCTTGCTCATTACCTTGAGTTTCTTGAAGCGCTGAAGGCCGCCGGCTTCGAGGGCGACGTGGACACGGACCATGCCAGCCGCACCGTGCTGGCCACGGACAACTCCATCTACCAGCGCATGCCGCAGGCGGCCATCTACCCGCGTCACGCCGAGGATGTGGCCAGGGCGGCGCAGGTGCTGGCGCGGCCTGAGTTCCGCGATGTGGTGCTGACACCGCGCGGCGGCGGCACGGGCACGAACGGGCAGTCGCTCACGCATGGCGTGACCATGGACTTGTCGCGGCACATGAACGGCATCCTCGAAATCAATGCCGAGCAGCGCTGGGTGCGCGTGCAGGCAGGCGTGGTCAAGGACCAGCTCAACGCCGCGCTCAAGCCGCACGGACTGTTCTTTGCCCCCGAGCTGTCCACCTCCAACCGCGCCACCATCGGCGGCATGATCAACACCGATGCCAGCGGGCAGGGCAGCTGCACCTATGGCAAGACGCGGGACCACGTGCTGGCGCTGGACTTCGTGCTGCTCGGCGGCGAGCGCCTGCACAGCGCGCCGCTGGATGCCGAGGCGCTGGAGCGCATGTGCGCCGATTCGGGGCGCATCGGCAAGGTGCACCGCACGGCGCGGCGCATCAGCGAGGACCAGGCGGAGTTGATCGAGGCGCGGTTTCCCAAGCTCAACCGCTGCCTCACCGGCTATGACCTGGCCCATCTGCGCGAAGGCGACGGGCGCTTCAACCTCAACAGCGTGCTGTGCGGCGCCGAAGGGTCGCTGGGCTTCGTGGTGGAGGCGCGGCTCAACGTGCTGCCCATTCCCCGGTACTCGGTGCTGGTCAACGTGCGCTATGCGGGCTTCATGGATGCGCTGCGCGATGCGCGCGCGCTGATGGCGCACCGGCCGCTGTCCATCGAGACGGTGGATTCCAAGGTGCTGTTGCTGGCCATGAAGGACTTCGTCTGGAGCAGCGTGGCCGAGTACTTCCCGCAGGACGGCCAGCGCCCCACGCTGGGCATCAACCTGGTGGAATTCAGCGGCGACGATCCGCAGGAGGTCGATGGCAGCGTGCAGGCCTTCCTCGCGCACCTGGGCGCCGACGCCTCGGTGGAGCGGCTGGGCCACACGCTGGCGGCAGGCAATGCGGCGGTGCACCGCGTCTATGCCATGCGCAAGCGCGCCGTGGGCCTGCTGGGCAACGTGGCGGGCGAGGCGCGGCCCCAGCCCTTTGTCGAAGACACGGCCGTGCCGCCCGAGAACCTGCCCGAGTTCATTGCCGAGTTCCGCGCGCTGCTGGACAGCCACGGCCTGCAGTACGGCATGTTCGGCCACGTCGATGCCGGCGTGCTGCATGTGCGCCCCATCCTGGACATGAAGAACCCCGTGGACGCCGCCCTGGTGCGCCCCATCTCCGACGCGGTGGCCGAACTCACGCAGCGCCATGGCGGCCTGCTGTGGGGCGAGCACGGCAAGGGCCTGCGCTCCGAATATGTGCCGGCCTTCTTCGGCGAGCTGTATCCCTCGCTGCAGCAGCTCAAGGCCGCCTTCGACCCGCACAACCAGCTCAACCCCGGCAAGATCGCCACGCCGCCGGCCAGCAAGACCTTGCTGCTCAAGGTGGACGGCGTCACCACGCGCGGCGAGCTGGACCGGCAGATCGACGAGCGCGTATGGCAAAGCTATGGCGCGGCCATGCACTGCAACGGCAACGGCGCCTGCTACAACTTCGATCCGGACGACGCCATGTGCCCTTCCTGGAAGGCCACGCGCCAGCGCGTGCATTCGCCCAAGGGCCGGGCCTCGCTGATGCGCGAATGGCTGCGCCTGCAGGGGCAGGCCGGAGTGAACGTGCTGGAGGTCGCGCAGCGGCCCCAGCCCTTTCTGTCCAGCCTGGCTGCGCGCTGGCGCAACAGCCGCGCGGCGCGCCGCGGCGAGGCCGATTTCTCGCACGAGGTCTATGACGCCATGGCCGGCTGCCTGGCCTGCAAGTCCTGCGCCGGGCAGTGTCCCGTCAAGGTCAACGTGCCCGAATTCCGCTCGCGCTTTCTGGAGCTGTACCACCGCCGCTACCTGCGGCCCGTGCGCGACTACCTGATCGGCTCGCTGGAGTTCACCATGCCGTGGCTGGCGCGCATGCCCGCGCTCTACAACGGGGTGATGGGCTCGCCATGGATGCGCGATGTGCTCAGCCGTCGCATCGGCATGGTCGATGGCCCGCTGCTGAGCCGGCTGGACCTGGCTGCCACCTTGCGGCAATGGAAGGTGCGCGCGGCCGATGCGCAGGCGCTGGCCGCGCTAACGCCTGAGCAGCGCGCGCGCAGCGTGGTCATCGTGCAGGACAGCTTTACCCGCTACTTCGAGACCGGCCAGCTGCAGGTGCTGATCGAGCTGGCGGCGCGCCTGGGATTCCAGGTCTGGCTAGCGCCGCTGCTGCCCAATGGCAAGCCGCTGCATGTGCAGGGATTCATGGGCGCCTTTGCCAAGGCGGCCATCCGCAATGCCGCGCAGCTGGCGCAACTGGCGCAGTCCGGCGTTGCGCTGGTGGGGCTGGACCCGGCCATGACGCTGGCCTATCGGCAGGAATACCTTAAGGTGCCGGGCATGGGCGAGGTGCCGAAGGTCGCGCTGCCCCAGGAGTGGCTGCTGCAGGTGCTGCCCGAGGCGGTGACCAGCGTGGCCAGCGTGGCCTACCGGCTGCTGCCGCACTGCACTGAAAAGACCAACGCGCCCGACAGCGGCAAGCAGTGGACGCAGCTTTTCGAGCGGCGGGGGCTGCGCCTGAGCGTGGAGGCCACGGGCTGCTGCGGCATGTCGGGCACCTACGGGCATGAGGCGCGCAACCTCGAAACCTCCAAGACCATCTATGCCCAGTCATGGGAGAAACAGGTCGAGAGCAAGCAGAACCTGGGCGAGCCGCTGGCCACCGGCTACTCCTGCCGCAGCCAGGTCAAGCGACTGTCTGCACGGCAGCTGCGCCATCCGTTGGAGGCCTTGCTGGACCACGTGCGCGCCACGCATCAGGGGTGAGAAGATGCGGGGGCTGATCGTCGCCATTTCAGGAATTTGCAGACATTTTTGAAAAATCTCTGCGTTTTCCCTGAAGGCCTGTTTTTAGTCCCTATAATTCAATGCTTCGGCGTGTAGCGCAGCCTGGTAGCGCACTTGCATGGGGTGCAAGGGGTCGCGAGTTCGAATCCCGCCACGCCGACCAAAACGCAAAGCTCCTGACGGAAACGTCAGGAGCTTTTTGCTTTGTACGTTTGTTTTTTGCGCGTTCGATTTTGCGCGCGATGGCGCCTTGCCGCGAAGAGAAAGTGCAGCTTCGCGAAGCAGGTCCATCACGGATGGCGAGGGCAGCCAGCGCATGAAAAGTCCATGCACCGCGAAGATGCGCGTCCCGGTCTGGGCACGTAAAACCTGCACCTACAATGGCGTCTTTTGTAACTGACGATTTCTTCCTGGTCTCGCACATGATGGATGGACTGATTACCGGCAGACTCACCGGTACGCCCGAACACCGCAGCGACCGCAATCGGCGCCCCTTCATGGTGGCCCGCGTGCGTTCCGAGGCATCCGATGGCACCTCCATCCCGGTCAACGTGGTTGCATTCGATGCCCAGGCCTGCGAGGTGCTGCGCAATCTGATCGAAGGCGATGCCGTGGCGCTGCGTGGCAGCTTCACTCCCAAGGTCTGGATAGACCGCCAGGAACAACCCCACCCTGTGCTGGACGTCGTGGCCCACCAGGTGATGGCAACGCCCGAGTTCCAGGACCGCTGACGCCCGCGCTGCGGCGCCGGTTGTGAGCTACTGAAAAAACTGTCTAGCCGCAGTGTGCAGGTACGGCCGCCGCGCGCTGTGTTGGCGCTACAGTGTGCGCCTGTGTTTTTGACAGGTTACAAGGAACCGCATCCATGCCCACCAAGCGCCATTTCCTCCGCCGCACGCTCACGGCCGCCGCGATTGCCAGCACCGCCGCCATGACCCTGCTGGCCATGCCCGCGCAGGCGCAGGACAAGCCCATCAAGGTCGGCGTCACGGCCGGCCCGCACGCCCAGATCATGGAGCAGGTCAAGAAGGTCGCCGAGAAGAACGGCCTGAAGATCCAGATCGTTGAATTCGGCGACTACGTGCAGCCCAATGCCGCGCTGTCTGCCGGTGACCTGGACGCCAACAGCTACCAGCACCGCCCCTACCTCGACGCCCAGGTGCGCGACCGCGGCTACAAGATCGGCTGGGTGGCCGACACGGTGAATTTCCCCATCGGCATCTATTCCAAGAAGATCAAGCAGCTGGCCGACCTGCCCCAGGGCGCCAAGTTCGGCATCCCCAACGATCCCACCAACGGTGGCCGCGTGCTGCTGCTGCTGCAGGCCCAGGGCCTGATCAAGCTCAAGGAAAGCGCGGGCCTGAAGGCCACGCCGCTGGACGTGGTCTCCAACCCCAAGAAGCTGCGCTTCGTGGAGCTGGACGCAGCCCAGCTGCCACGCTCGCTGGATGACCTGGACGCCTCGGCCATCAACACCAACTTCGCGATCTCGGCGGGCCTGAACCCCAAGACCGATGCCATTGCGCAGGAAAACGCCAAGAACCCCTATGTGAACATCCTGGTCGCGCGCGATGCCGACAAGGGCAAGCCCTGGGTGGCGCAACTGATCAAGGCCTACCACTCCGATGAAGTGCGCCAGTTCATCGATGTGCAGTTCAAGGGATCGGTGATCCCTGCGTTTTGAAGAACGCACCCCCTGAGGCGCTGACGCGCCTTCCCCCTCTCTACCCGCTTCGCGGGGGAGGGGGACGACACCCTCGGTGCGGGGCTGCCCTTCCTCGGTGTCCCCGAGTTGGGCCTTGGTGGTGCCATCGCCATGACCCGTACTAGTGGGCGCGAGCTCGCAAAGCTGCCGATTTCGGCAGCTTTTTTTATTCTTCCAGCACTCTGAAATATTCGCCCAGCGGTGCGCGGGTGGTCTGGGTGCGGTTGACGGGGGCGGCCTCGTCGGGCCAGCCCAGGGCCAGGCCGCAGACGATGTGCTCGCCGGGCGGCAGGTCGAGCACGCGGCGCACGGTGTCGGGGTAGGAGGCCAGGGCGCCGATGGCGCAGCTGCCCAGGCCCTGGGCGGCTGCGGCCATTTGCAGGCCGTACAGGGTCATGCCCAGGTCCATGTAGCCGCCTGCGCCGAAGCGGGCGTCAATGCTCACGACCAGCGCCACGGGCGCGTCGAAGAAGCGGTAGTTGCGGCCGAACTGCGCGTCGCGCCCTGCGCGGTCCTCGCGGGCCACGCCCAGGGAGCTGTACAGGGCCTGGGCCGACGCCACCTGGCGCTTGCGCAGCGCCATGGGCATGGGGCGGGGGAAGTAGCCGTAGTCCTCGCGCTCAGGTGCTCCGCCTTGCCAGTCGGCCAGCAGCGCCTGTGTGAGTGCGCCGCGCAGGCTGCCGCGTACCTGGATGAACTGGCCGGGCTGCAGGTTGCCGCCGCTGGGCGCCCGGCGGGCCGATTGCAGCAACTGGTGCAGCAGCGCGTCCGGCACGGGATCGGGCCGGTAGGCGCGCACGGAGCGGCGCGCGTGCACCAGGGCCTCATGCGCATCGCCAAAGGGAAGGGTGTCGGACGGTGGGTTGGCGGACATGGGAAATGCGGAGTCCATGGATTCAAAGCGCCTGCACCAGGCAGGCTGCGCCTATGCCGCCCGCACCGGCAATGGCGGCCAGGCCCAGGGCCGGTCTGTGGGCTGCTGGCGTGCGGTGCAGGTCGCAGAGCATGCGCACCAGCGCAACCGCGCCCGATGCGCCTATGGGATGGCCGCGCGCCAGGCCACCGCCGCCAGCGTTGAGCTGCTGCAGCGGCAGGCCCAGGGTTTCGGCAAAGGCCAGGGCCTGCACGGCGAAGGCATCGTGCAGCTCCACAGCCTGGAGCTCTGCCGCAGTCAGGCCAGGCAGCTGCAGCGCTGCGGCTGCACGCTCCAGCACCTGCTGGGCCGCCATTGCGGCGGCGACCAGCGGTGTTTCGGGCGCATGGCCCAGCGAGGCACTGGCCACCCAGCGGGCGCGTGGCTGCAGACCCAGGCGTGCACAGGCCTGCGGCGTGGCCAGCAGCACCAGGGCGGCACCATCGGCCTTGGGCGAGATGGTGGGCGTGCTCAGCGCATGGCGCTGGCGTGCATGGGCGTCAAAGGCGCTGCCCGCTTCGGCCACCACGGGCATGCGGGCAACGCGGGCCGGGTTCAAGGCGCGCGGATAGGCGTCGTGGTCCAGCCCGGCCAGGGGCACGATCTCTTGGGCCAACCGGTCGCGGTGCGCGAGCGCCAGCGCGTGGCTGTGGATGGCATGGGCCTCCTGAACGGCGCGGGTGATGCCGTGGGCCAGCGCGTGGTCGGCGGCCGATTGCAGCAGGTCCGGGTCACGTGCGGGATCGGGGGCGAAGGCGGGGCGTTCAAAGGGCACGGGCAGCTCGCCTGCATGGCGCGGGCGCGTCTGGCGGATGGGGGCGCGGCTCCAGGCCTCGGCACCACCGGCCACCACGATATCGGCCTGGCCCGACATCAGCAGGCCTGCGGCCAGGGCCACGCTGTCCAGGCCCGAGCAGCACTGGGTGTCCACGCTGTGGGCCGCGCAGCGCTCCGGCAGGCCCGCAGCCAGGGCCAGCATGCGGGCCGGGTTGCCGCCTGCGCCCAGGGCGTTGCCTAAGACCACGGCATCCACGGCCTGGGCCGGCAGGCCAGCGCGTGTCAGCAGGGCCTGGAGCACGGGCGCGCCCAGCTCGTGCGCGGCAAATTCGCGCAATGCACCGCCCACGGGGGCGACAGGGCTGCGCGCCCAGGCCAGGATGACGGGGGCGTCTTGCGGGTTCATGGCAGGGGCAGTAGCGCGGGTTCGCCGGGCAGTGCCCGGCCAGCGTTTGTGGCGGTGGCAGTGGCGGCCAGTGCACGCGCCAGCCGGCCGTGGTCGGTCTTGCCGCTGGCGGTCTGCGGCCAGTCGGTGCAGCTCCACCATTGGCGCGGCAGCTTGTAGCTTTCCAGCCGGTCGCGCAGCCAGGCCGCCAGCGCCTGTGCGGAGCCTGCGGGCGCGGCGCCGTGCCATTGCACGACGGCGTGCACCTGCATGCCGCGCAGCGCGTCGGGCAGGCCTTGGATGGAGACCTGGGCCACGCCCGGGTGCGCGGCCAGCAGGGTCTCGACTTCCTCGGGGAACAGGTTCTTGCCCTGGGTGACGAGCATGCGGCTCTGGCGCCCGGCCAGGCACAGCTGGCCGCCAGCATCGATATGGCCCATGTCGCGCACGGACAGCCATTCGCCATCGCGCAGCGCGGCCGTGCCGTCGCGCGCCTCGCCTACATAGTCCATGAACAGCATGGGGCTGCGCATGTAGATCAGGCCGTCCTCTCCCGGCTGCAGGGGCTGGTCGCCGGGCTGCTGCGTGGCGGGGCGGATCTGCAACTGCACATTGCTGAAGGGCCGGCCCACGGCCTGGGGCGGGGCCTGTTCGTCGGCCTCCATCCAGGCGATGAAGCTGGCCTCCGAGGCACCGTAGAACTCGATGATGCGTGCGCGCGGAAACAGCGCGCGCAGGGCCGGGGTCTGGGCGCGCATCCAGCGCGCGCCGCTGATCATGATCAGCTCCACCTCGGGGATGGGCGCTAGCGCGCGGTGTGCGGCCCATTGCAGCATCAGCAGCAACTGGCTGGGCACGGCGACCAGGCAGGGGGCTTCGCCGCGCGCCAGCGAGGCCAGGCAGCGCGCTGCCGAGAACCGCTCCTGCACCACGGCGCCTTCGCCGCACCACAGGCCCTGCATCACGCCGAACAGGAACAGCGAATGCGAGATGCGCCCGGGCGCCATGGTGCGCTGCGCGGCCACGGCGCCGAAGTCCTCGAGGCAGACGCGAAAGCTCTCTGTCCACGAACGGTGGTGGCGCATGAAGCCCTTGGGCAGCCCGGTGCTGCCCGAGGTGAAGCCGGTGTAGAAGGCGCCGGTGGCGGTGGCCTCGGCCAGCGGGCTGGGCGCGGTGGGCAGCCAGCCTTCGATGCGCTGGCGCACGGCCTCGGGCCAATCGGGGTCGGCCACGGCGGCGCAGCGGCCGCTGTGCAGGATGGCGAGGAAATCGACGATGGCATCCACGGTGCTCGCGCTGCCGCCCGTGTCCAGCAGCAGCATCTCTGGCGCCTGGCCGGCCACCAGCGCGGCCGAGCGCTGCAGCACGGCGGCATGCAGCGCGGCAAAGCTCCATTGGCCCGCCTCGCTTTGCAGCGCCAGCGCATCGGGGCGCTGCCGGGCCCAATGCTCCAGCGGGCCATGGACCAGGGTCCACGGGTGCTGCAGCGGCGCGGCCAGCGGGTGGGGCGCGAGTGGCTCAACCATGCTGGCGGCCTCCGAACGGCCAGTCCGGCATGCCGCGCGCCACCGTGTGCACCACCAGGGCGCACAGCACGCACTTGATCAGATCTCCGGGCACGAACAGCAAGGTGGCCATGAAGGCCTGCGACAGGCTGAGCTTGGCCATCAGCATGAGGCCCAGCACGCCAAAGGCATGCAGGGCCACCAGCCCGCCCAGCGCCGAGGCTGCAAAGGCGCTGAACGCCGCGCGCCGGGGCGAGCCCTGGGGCAGCGCACGCATGACCAGGCCGGCAATGCAGGCCGCCAGCGGGTAGCCCAGCAGGTAGCCGGCCGAGGGCGCCATGAAGACGGCAATGCCGCCGCGCCCGCCCGACAGCAGGGGCAGGCCCACGGCCACGGCCGCGAGGAACAGCAGCATGGACTGCATGCCGCGCCAGGGGCCGAGCATCACGCCGGCCAGCATCACGCCCAGCGACTGGATGGTGATGGGCACGCCCAGCGGCAGGTCGATCTTGGGAATCAGGCCCATGACCGCCATCAGCGCCGCAAACAGCGAGACCTGGGCCATGGAGCGCGCGGAGGCGCGTGAGACGGTGGAGGGGGCGGTCATGGACGGTTCTCGGAAGGTTCTCGCAAGGCTCTTGCGTATGGATCGGTCGGGAAATGGGGCAGGGCAGGCCTCAGCGGCCCAGGCGCGCCCACAGCGCGTCGGACACGCGGCGCGTGGCCTGCAGCATGTGGATGGTCAGCGGCGCAATCAGGCGCAGGCCGCCGGCGCGGCCCGTGCGCAGCCGGTGGGCATCGTCCATGCGCTTCCACTGCACAAAGAAATGCTCGGTGAAACGCAGCATCAATGCCAGCTGCAGGGCCACCTGTTCGGGGGAGATGCCGATGCGCTCCAGCGGCGCCAGCAGCCGCTCCAGCACATCGACCAGATCGCTGGGGCGTGTGCTCACGGTCAGCGCCATGCCCAGCGTGGAGGCGCAGACCAGGCGCAGCGCGCTGGCGGCGGCCAGGGCGTAGTGCTGCATCCACACATGGAAGACAGCGACCAGCAGGGCGGCCACGGTGACCGACAGCATGAGCCGCCGTGCGCCCTCGGTGGCGCGGCCCAGCGACAGCCACAGCAGGCCGCAGGCGGCGCCGGCCAGGGCCAGCAGCCACGGTGAATCGATGAGGAACAGGCCCGTTCCCAGCAGCGCCATGAGCAGCAGCTTGCGGCCCGCGCTCCAGGCATGGAGCCAACTGGTGTATTCGCTGTAGAGGCTTCCCATGGCGGCCGGCTCCTGCGTCAGTCCTGCGCTTGCAGCCGGCGTGCCACGTCGGCTTCATAGGCTGCGCAGACCGCGTGGCCGGGGCCGTCTGCGCGCACTTGGCCGCGCTCCAGCCAGAGCACGCGGCCAAAGCTGCGCACGTGGTCCAGCACGTGGGTGGAGACCAGCACCTGCTGCTCGGCGGCCGCGATGTCCCGGGCCAGCCGCGCCTGGCCCGGCAGGTCCAGGCTGGCGAAGGGCTCGTCCAGCAGCAGCACGCGCGGCGCGGCAATGAGCAGGGCCAGCCAGCACACCTGCTGGCGCTGGCCCTGGCTGAGTCCGGCCACGGCGCGCGGAGCCCAGTCGGCCAGGCCCCGGCTGGCCAGCAGGGCGCGGGCGCGCTCCGTGGCCTCGCGCCGCGAGATGCCCGAAGGGCGCAGACCCAGGGCCAGCTCTTCCTCCACGGTGGGGAAGATGATCTGGTCGTCGGGGTTCTGGAACATCAGCCCGACCTGGCCCGGGCGCTGTGCACGGGCCTCGTGCAGTTCGGTGCCGTCCAGCAGCACGCGCCCGGCCTCGGGCGCATCCAGTCCGCACAGCAGGCGGAACAGGCTGGTCTTGCCGGCGCCGTTGTCGCCGATGAGGCCCACGCGCGGCTCGTCCAGCCGCAGGTCGAGGCCGTCAAAGACTGTTGTGATGCCGCGCCGCAGGCGCACGGCTTCCACGCGCAGGCGGGCGGCGCTGGCAGGACGGTCGGCAGTTCGGGAGGATTCGGGCATGGCAAAGGAAAGCGGGCACTTACCTGTAATGCACGCAACCGCAAGGGATCTTGCCGTTGTACAGGCCTGTCGGGGGCGGATTCTAGCAATGCCGTCCAGGCCATACATAAAGGCTTGAAAGACGGCAATCGATATAAGCACCGTATTTTTTATTCTTTTGTTTGAACAACGTTTTGCAACACACTCGTTAGAACACTAATGACGGCAGATCCTGGGGATTCGCCTGTGCTTGGCGACGACGCAAGACAACGCATGCCCATCGGCTTGCAACTGCGTCCAACTCCTCAGCACAGGGCCCGGAAATTGCGCGCCATTGCCTGGAGATGGCGGTGCAAAGGCTGCCGTTGCCGATCCCAGGACCGTTTTCACTGCCGAACCGAGACTCCATGACCGTCCAGACCGCCCATTTGGCCCCGGAAAACGCGCTGATCCGCCTGCGCGACCTGCAAAAGAAATTTGTAACAGCCGATGGCAAGCACTTCGATGCCGTGCGTTCGGTATCGCTGGACATTGGCCAGGGCACGGTCTTCGGCCTGATCGGCAAGAGCGGCGCGGGCAAGTCCACGCTGCTGCGCCTGATCAACCTTCTGGAGCGTCCCGACAGCGGCGAGGTGGTGGTGGCAGGCCAGCGCCTGACCGACCTGGGCCGCCGCGCGCTGCGCGAGGCGCGCCAGAACATCGGCATGATCTTTCAGCAGTTCAACCTGCTGCAGAACGCCACCGTGTTCGAGAACGTGGCCTTTCCGCTGCGCATCCACGGTGGCCATTCGCGTGCCCAGATCGAGCAGCGCGTGCGCGAGTGCCTGGACATCGTCGGCCTGACCGACAAGGCGGCCAGCCATCCTGCCCAGCTGTCGGGCGGGCAGAAGCAGCGCGTGGCGATTGCGCGCGCCCTGGCCCCGCGCCCGCAGGTGCTGCTGTGCGACGAGCCCACCTCGGCGCTGGACAGCGAGACCACGCGCTCCATCCTGGCCACGCTGGCCGACATCAACAGCCGCCTGGGCGTGACCATCGTCATCGTCACGCACGAGCTGGCCGTGGTCGATGCGCTGTGCAGCGAGGTGGCCATCATCGAGCAGGGCCAGGTGGCCGAACGCTTCACGCTGCCCGCCCTGCCGCAGGGCCGTGCCTACGAGGCGCCGCAGCGCGCCACGCTGCTGGGCAGCGAACTCGAGGCCCTGCGCGTGGAGCGCGCCGACAAGGCCCTGCGCGAGCGCGGCGCCACCCGTCCCGTGGTGCTGCGCGCCGTGGGTGGCTCCGAGCACTGACGGGCCTTCGCCCGTTCCCGCTTTTCGCCCGGTCCCGTTTTCCTCTTCTTTTCGATTCCGCATTCCCATGTCTGAAAACATCGTCGAAATCCTGCCCGAGCTGTGGCTGGCCATGGGCCAGACCCTTTTGATGCTGGGCATCGGCCTGTCGGCCGCCGTGCTGATCGGCGGCCCGCTGGGCGTGCTGCTGTTCCTGCTGGGCCCCGGCCAGTCGCTGGACAACCGCCCGGCCTTCGCCGTGCTGAACTGGACGGTCAACACCGTGCGGTCCTTCCCCTTCATCATCTTGCTGGTCGCGCTGGTGCCTTTCACGCGCTGGCTGGCCGGCACCTCCATCGGCCCGCTGGCTGCGGCCGTGCCGCTGTCCGTGGCGGCCATTCCCTACCTGGCACGCCTGGTGGACCAGTGCCTGCGCGATGTGCCGCGCGGCGTGATCGAGGCCGCGCACGCTATGGGCGCCTCGGAGCTGCAGATCGTCTGGCGCGTGCTCATCGTCGAGGCGCGTTCGGGCCTGGTGCTGGCGCTGACCGTGCTGGCCGTGAGCTTTCTGTCGTACTCGGCCATTGCCGGCGTGGTGGGCGGCGGCGGCATTGGCGATCTGGCCATCCGCTACGGCTACTACCGCTTCCAGACCGATGTGATGGTGCTCACCGTGACCATCCTCGTGGCCATGGTCCAGGTCATCCAGTTCGTGGGCAACACGGCGGCCCGCCGCCTGGACAAGCGCGGCTGAGCGCGCTGTCCAGATCCGCTTTCTTCTTTCTTCCCGCTCTCTCCCAAAAAAAGGATTCCGACATGACCGCATCCCTTTCCTTCGTGCGCCGCCATCTGCTGGCCTCGGCCGCCGCCCTTGCCGCTGCCAGCGTGCTGGCGCTGCCCGCCCACGCCCAGGCCGACAAGAAGCAGCTGGTGATCGGCGGCACGGCCGGCTCCAACATCGACCAGCTCAAGCAGGGCATCTTGCCGCTGCTGCAAAAGAAGGGCTACCAGGTCAAGCTGGTGGAGTTCAACGACTACGTGCAGCCCAACCTGGCGCTGGCCCAGGGCTCGCTGGATGCCAACTTCTTCCAGCACCGTGTCTACCTGCAGAAGTTCGCGGCCGACCAGAAGCTGGACCTGGTGGAGCTGGTGCAAGGCCCCATCGCCCCCCTGGGCGTGTATTCCAAGACCCGCAAGACCCTGGCCGAGGCCAAGGAAGGCGACCGCGTGACCCTGCCCAACGACCCGAGCAACCTGGCGCGTGCGCTGGTGCTGCTGGAGCAGGCCGGGCTGATCAAGGCCAAGCCCGGCATCGATCCGCTGCGCGTGTCTGAAAAGGACCTGGCCGAGAATCCGCGCAAGCTCAAGTTCATCCCGCTGGAAGCCGCACAGCTGCCGCGTTCGCTGGGCGACACCGAGTACGCCATCATCAACGGCAACTTCGCCATCTCCTCGGGCCTGAAGCTGACCGAGGCCGTCTCGCTGGAAAAGACCCCCGACCACTACCTGAACGTGGTGGCCATCAAGAAGAAGGACCAGGGCACGGCATGGGCCAAGGACCTGGCCGAGGTCTACCGCTCCGCCGAATTCAAGGCCGTGGTGGACAGCAAGTTCCAGGGCTACGCCAAGCCCTCCTTCCTACAGTGAGCCTGCTGAAGGCGGCCACATAATGGCTGCTTGCGGGAGGTGCCCCTCCCGCCTCTTTCCCGCCCGTTTTTCGCCACTTCCTCCAGGAGCAATGCATGAGCCAGATCAAGGTCGCTGTCATCGTGGGCAGCCTGCGCAAGGATTCCTTCAACCGCAAATTCGCCGACGCCATTGCGCGCCTGGCGCCCGAAGGCCTGGTCTTCGAGCAGGTCGCCATCGACAGCCTGCCCCTGTACAACCAGGACCATGACGGCAATGAGGTGGACGTGGTCAAGCAGTTCCGCGCCCAGATCCAGTCGGCCCAGGCCGTGCTGTTCCTGACGCCCGAGTACAACCGCTCGATTCCCGGCGTGCTCAAGAACGCGCTGGACCAGGGCTCGCGCCCCTACGGCAAGAGCGTCTGGGCCGGCAAGCCCGCTGCCGTGGCCGGCGTCTCCGTGGGCGCCATCGGCACGGCGCTGGCGCAGCAGCATCTGCGCAATGTGCTGGCCTACCTGGACATGCCCACGCTGGCGCAGCCCGAGATCTTCATCCAGGCCAAGGACGGCCTGTTTGCCGAAGACGGCTCCATCGGCGCCGGCAGCCGCGACTTCGTGAACGGCTTCGTGCAGAAGTTCGCTGCCTGGGCGCGCAAGCACCAGTGAGCGGTGCGGCGAGGCCGCTCAAGACACAAAAAAGCCCGGCAATGCCGGGCTTTTGCGTTGCGGCTCCTGTGGGCGCAGAGGTCAGGAAGCGTCAGGAAGCGGGAGAAGGGTTGGCAATCGCCGCAGCAGGGCGTGCGGCGGACGATGCCTTCTCGCGCGCCTGGGCCTGGTCGATGGCGTCGATGATCACCACGCCCGTCGACTTGACGCCGGGCGCCGAAAAGCCGGCACCAGGCGTCACGCCGGGATGGGCCAGCAACTTGCGGGTCATTTCCTGGTTCAGCTGCTGCTGGCTGGGCTTGGCGGGGGTGGGCGCTGCGGCGGGCTGCTCGGGCTCCTCGGGCGCAGGCGCCTCGTCGGTGTTGCGCACATAGCTGCGGTAGACGCGCGAATTGAGCTGCTCCTGATCCTGCTCGCGCTGGTACTGCATGAACTGGTAGACGCCGATGCCCAGCACGGTAATGGCCAGCAGGGACACGGCAATCACCGTGATCACCAGGTTTTCATCGGACGGCGGGCGGACATGGACATGGACAGGGCCGCGGGGCCGGGCATGGGGACGGTGGCTTGTGGCTGGCATGGATGGAAGGCAGTGAATGCAATAAGGCTGCCTGGATATCGGCAGGTCCGCCGTCCTTCTGAAATACAGACGGTTCGTGTCGGACAAAGCCGCGAATAGGGCGGTGATAGTTCAGCCTACCAGCTTCGTGTGTCTGCGAAAGCCCATCGCGCATTGCTTTTTTCAAAGGAGGTGCAGAGGCGGATACCTCTTTTATTCGCCACAGTCCATTGGGAGCATTCCGGGCGGCCCGGCACGGCCGCTGTCGTGCCTCTGCAAAAGCAAAAGCGCCTGGGCCGAAACCCAGGCGCTTGTCCATTCATTGAGCAGGCAGCCCCTGCGGGCTGCAATGGCCCTCAGGCGGCGATGGCCGCTTCCTGATTGGCGGCAGCCGCTGCACGCACGATGTCGCTGCGGGCCGATTCCAGGGCCTTGGCCTTGGACTCATCGCCCATGGCCACGCCTTCTGCGCGCACGATGCTCACATCGGTGATGCCCAGGAAGCCGAACACCGTCTTCAGGTAGCTTTCCTGGTGCTCCAGGGCCTGGCCCATTTCGCTGGTGGAGTACACACCGCCGCGCGTGGAGGCCACGATGACCTTCTTGCCCTTGGCCAGGCCTTCGGGGCCGGCTGCGGTGTAGCGGAAGGTGCGGCCGCCCTGGGCGATGCGGTCGATCCAGGCCTTGAGCTGGCTGGAGATGGTGAAGTTGTAGAACGGAGCGCCGACCACGACCACATCGGCCGCCAGGAACTGGCTCACCAGGGCTTCGGAGATGGCGTTCTGTGCGCGCTCGGCTTCCGTCGTGGCGGCCTGGCCGGTGCGAAAACCCATGGACACTGCGTTCAGATGGTCGGGGGCGTTCACGGCCAGATCCAGGTATTCGACCTTGGCGCCGGGGTTGGCGGCCACCAGGGCAGCAACGGTCTGGGCGGTCAGCTGGCGGGACACCGAAGCGGCGCCGGTGATGGAAGAGTCGATGTGCAGCACTTGCATGGAAAAGCTCCTGGGATGTCGGTTGGGATCGCGGTTGGGATCGGCCACTCGGGAAAGCTTGTAGGGCCGACGATGGGATCAATTGTGAATTTGGACAGAGTCTTTGATAAGCCGCCGAAATTGCGATAGATTGTCCTGAATTTGCAGTCAATGAGCACAGGGGAGGGACGCGCTACATGATGGATCTCAACGACATGCTGTACTTCGCCGAGGTGGTGGAGCGCGGCGGCTTTGCCTCTGCCGGGCGGGCGCTGGGCATACCCAAGTCGCGGCTGTCGCGGCGCGTGGCGGAGCTGGAGGCCCGGCTGGGGGTGCGCCTGCTGCAGCGCACCACGCGCAAGCTCTCGCTGACCCAGGTGGGTGAGGCCTATCTGCGCCACTGCCAAGCCATGCGCGATGCGGCCCTGGCCGCCGCCGACACCGTGGCCGAGGTGCAGACCGAGCCGCGCGGCACCATCCGCGTGAGTTGCCCCGTGACCCTGGCCCAGACCGTGCTGGGCGAGCTCATGCCCCAGTTCCTGCAGCGCTGCCCGCTGGTGCATGTGGAGATGCAGGTGACCAACCGGCCCGTGAACCTGGTGGAGGAGGGCATCGACGTGGCGCTGCGCGTGCGCCCCAGCCTGGAGGACAGCGGCTCCATGGTCGTCAAGCGGCTGGATGTGGCGCGCCAGATCCTCGTGGCCAGCCCGGAGCTGCTGGAGCGCCAGGGCACGCCGAGTGCACTGGCCGACCTGCAGCACCTGGACAGCATGTCCATGTCGGCGGTGGATGGCCAGTCCAGCCTGCTGCTGGTCGGCCCCGAAGGCCGCGAGCAACGCCTGCAACTGCAGCCGCGCTACGTGGTGGATGACCTGCTGACGCTGAAATTCGCGGCGCTGGCCGGCAGCGGCATGTGCTGGCTGCCTGACTACATGTGCCACGAGGAACTGGCCGAGGGCCGGCTCGTGCACCTGCTGCCGGGCTGGGAGCCGCCCCAGGGCATCGTGCACGCGGTCTTCCCCTCGCGGCGCGGCCTGGCGCCGGCCGTGCGGCATTTCCTGGACTTCCTCGGCGAGACCGTGCCGGGGCGCAACAGCCATGCCACGCGCGAGCCGGCGGCACGCTAGGGTTGGGTTGCACCTCGCCACGCCATAAGAAAACAACAAAACGTTCGTTGGGATAGTTGGCGGTGTTCTCCACAATCGGGGCCCATGTCCAGCAATGGACAGTCCAGGAGAACCCATGAATCCCCACCGCATCATCATCGTGCCCGGCTGGCGCAACTCCGGTCCTGACCACTGGCAAAGCCTGTGGGCGCAGCAGCTGCCGCATGCCGAGCGCGTGGAGCAGGACGACTGGCTGGTGCCCCACCGCGACCCCTGGGTGGCCGCGCTGGAGCAACTGGTGCTGTCCCGGCCCGAGCCCGTGGTGCTGGCTGCCCACAGCCTGGGCTGCATCACGGCCGCGCACCTGGGCCCCGAGGCCAGTGCGCGCGTGCGCGGTGCGCTGCTGGTGGCGCCGGCCGATCCCGAGCGCCGTGCCCAGCTGGCCGACTTTGCGCCCGTGCCCTATGCGCCGCTGCCGTACCGCAGCGTGCTGGTGGCCAGCAGCAACGACCCCTACTGTCCGATCCGCCGGGCGGGCGCCTATGCGCGGGCCTGGGGAAGCGAGTTCGTGCGGCTGCAGAACGCGGGGCACATCAATGTCGAATCAGGCTTTGGCGACTGGCCCCTGGGCCTGGCGCTACTGCAGTCGCTGATGCAGGGCGACAGCTGGCAGCCGGCCCAGCCCCGGCCTGCCGTGCGTTCGCCGCGCTCGCCGCGTCCGCCGCGTGTGGCGGCTGCGCATGCCTCCGTCTCTGCGGGCACTGGCGCTGGCGCGCCATGGGCTGCCGGTCTGTGACGGGCCGGCGGGTGACCGCGGGCAGGGCGGTTCTTTATATGGTGACAGGCCATTAACAAACAAAAATATATTCTTTTGAGTTTTAAGTCAGCGTTCGCACAATGTGACTGTCTGTGAATACACCGCAGAGATGTCCACTAATAAAAGGCAGCGAACCATGCATTCTTTGAAGCTCAAGACTTTGTTGGCCACCCTGGCGCTGGCCGCCGCGGGAACGGTATCGGCGCAGAACCAGCTGCTCAACGTTTCCTACGACGTGGCACGCGAGTTCTACAAGGACTACAACGCCGCCTTCGTCGCCCACTACAAGAAGACCAAGGGCGTGGACATCAAGGTGGACCAGTCGCACGGTGGCTCCAGCGCCCAGGCGCGTGCCGTCAATGACGGCCTGGCCGCCGATGTGGTGACCTTCAACACCACCACCGACGTGCAGTTCCTGGCCGACAGCGGCGTGGTCGCCAAGGACTGGGCCAAGAAATTCCCCAATGACGCCTCGCCCACCACATCGACCATGCTGTTCCTGGTGCGCAACGGCAATCCCAAGAACATCAAGGACTGGAGCGACCTGATCCGTCCCGACGTGAAGGTCGTGGTGGTCAATCCCAAGACCGGCGGCAATGGCCGCTACGCCTACCTGGCGGCCTGGGGTTCGGTGCGCGAGAAGGGCGGCACCGACGCGCAGGCGGCCGAGTTCGTGCAGCAGCTCTACAAGAACGTGCCCGTGCTGGGCAAGGGCGGCCGCGACGCGACCAGCATCTTCCTGCAGCGCAATATCGGCGACGTGCTGATCACCTTCGAATCCGAAGTGGTCTCCGTGGACCGCGAATTCGGCAAGGGCAAGGTCGATGCCGTCCATCCCTCGGTGTCCATCGTGGCCGAGAACCCCGTGGCCGTGGTCGAGCGCACCGTGGCCAAGAAGGGCACGGGCCAGCTGGCCCATGACTACCTGGCCTGGCTGTACTCCGACGAGGCCCAGGAAATCGCCGCACAGCACGCGCTGCGCCCCCGCTCCGAGGCCGTGCTCAAGAAGCATGCCGATGTGTTCAAGCCCATCAAGCAGTTCACCGTGGCCAAGTATTTCGGCTCGCTGTCCGAAGCCCAGAAGGTGCACTTCAACGACGGCGGACAGTTCGACAAGATCTACGTCCCCGGCAAGTAAGCACGCAAGCAGGCATGAAGGCGGCGCAGTCCGCCTGAGGCCCCCTCCCCACATTGGCTGATTTGGAATCCAACATGGTGTCTGCCGTTCCGACCAGCCCAAGGCCTGGCGCCGACGCTCCTGTGCCCGCACCGTCCGGTGCGGCGCGCAAAGGGCGCGGCGCCAAGCGCGTTTTGCCCGGCTTCGGGCTGACCTTGGGCTATACGCTGTTTTATCTGAGCCTGATCGTGCTGATCCCGTTGTCGGCACTGCTGTTCAAGACCTTCTCGCTCACCTGGCCCCAGTTCTGGGAGGCCGTGGCCTCGCCGCGCGTGCTGGCCTCGTACCGGTTGACGTTTGGCGCCTCGTTTGCGGCGGCCTGCGTGAACCTGGTGTTCGGCCTGCTGATCGCCTGGGTG
Organism: Delftia sp. Lp-1; assembly: GCF_020523835.1. Lineage (NCBI taxonomy): Bacteria > Pseudomonadati > Pseudomonadota > Betaproteobacteria > Burkholderiales > Comamonadaceae > Delftia > Delftia sp. Lp-1. The sequence continues at coordinate 1,698,661 of NZ_JAJALJ010000001.1, forward strand.
CTGGTGCGCTACAAGTTCCCGGGCAAGAAGATCGTCGATGCCCTGGTGGACCTGCCTTTTGCCCTGCCCACGGCCGTGGCCGGCATTTCGCTGACCGCCTTGCTGGCCGGCAACGGCTGGGTGGGCCAGTACCTGGAGCCCTACGGCATCCAGCTGGCCTTCAACCCGAACGGCGTGGTCATTGCGCTGATCTTCATCGGCCTGCCCTTTGTCGTACGCACGGTGCAGCCGGTGCTGGAAGACTCCGAGAAGGAGCTGGAAGAGGCGGCCACCAGCCTGGGTGCCTCGCGCTGGCAGATCTTCTACAAGGTGATCCTGCCGGCCATCACGCCCGCGCTGCTCACGGGCTTTGCCATGGCCTTTGCACGCGCCATCGGCGAGTACGGATCGGTCATCTTCATCGCGGGCAACATGCCCATGATTTCTGAAATCACACCGCTGATCATCATTGGCAAGCTGGAGCAATACGACTACGCAGGCGCCACGGCCGTGGCCGTGGTGATGCTGCTGTTCTCCTTCGTGATGCTGCTGGTCATCAACGCGCTGCAGGCATGGCAGCGCAAGCATTCGGGAGGGGCTTGAGATGGCGTTGTCTCCACAGGAAGCATTGCTTCTCAAGATCATTGGCGCGGTGCTGGTCGCCGTGCTGGTGCTGTACAGGCTCACCGCGCCCCCGAAGGGCCGGCGCGAAAAGCTCACCACCACCGAGCCGCGCGCCGTGCGCTGGATTCTCACGGGCATTGCGCTGATCTTCATCGGCCTGTTCCTCGTGCTGCCACTGGCGGCCGTGTTCACCGAGGCGCTGCGCAAGGGCTGGGACGCCTATGTCGCCGGCCTGCAGGAGCCCGATGCCTGGTCGGCCATCAAGCTGACCCTGATCACGGCGCTGATCGCCGTGCCGGTGAACCTGGTGTTCGGCGTGGCGGCGGCCTGGTGTATCGCCAAGTTCGAGTTCCGGGGCAAAGCCTTTCTGATCACCCTGATCGACCTGCCGTTCTCGATCTCGCCCGTGGTGGCGGGCCTGATGTACGTGCTGGTGTTCGGCGCCAACGGCTGGTTCGGCCCCTGGCTGGCCGAGCATGACATCAAGATCATCTTCGCCGTGCCTGGCATCGTGCTGGCCACCATCTTCGTGACCTTCCCCTTCATCGCCCGCGAGCTGATCCCGCTGATGCAGGCGCAGGGCAGCGACGAGGAGCAGGCCGCCATCGTGCTGGGTGCCACGGGCTGGCAGACCTTCTGGAAGGTCACCGTGCCCAACATCAAGTGGGGCCTGCTGTACGGAGTGATCCTGTGCAATGCGCGTGCCATGGGCGAGTTCGGCGCGGTGTCGGTGGTCTCGGGCCACATCCGCGGCCAGACCAACACCATTCCGCTGCATGTGGAGATCCTCTACAACGAGTACCAGTCCGTTGCCGCCTTCGCTGCCGCCTCGCTGCTGGCCCTGCTGGCGCTGGTGACCCTGGTCATCAAGTCGGTGGCCGAGTGGCGTGCCGAGCAGCAGGCCAAGGCCGCTGCCGACCTGCCTCCCGAGCGCCCCACGGCGGCATCCCAGGCATCCCAGGTACCGCAGGTGTCCTGAACCCAGGCCCCGACCAGACAAAAGCAAGAGCAAGACCATGAGCATTGAAATACGCAACGTCAGCAAGCAGTTCGGCGATTTCCAGGCCCTGCGCGATGTGAGCCTGGACATCCAGTCCGGCGAACTCATCGCACTGCTCGGCCCCTCGGGCTGCGGCAAGACCACGCTGCTGCGCATCATCGCGGGCCTGGAGACGCCCGACGTGGGCAGCATCCACTTCAGCGGCGAAGACACCACCGATGTCCATGTGCGCGAGCGCAACGTGGGCTTCGTGTTCCAGCACTACGCGCTGTTCCGCCACATGACCGTGTTCGAGAACGTGGCCTTCGGCCTGCGCGTGAAGCCGCGCAGCCAGCGGCCCAGCGAGGCCCAGATCCGCGAGAAGGTGATGAGCCTGCTCAAGCTGGTGCAGCTGGACTGGATTGCCGAACGCTTCCCGTCCCAGCTGTCGGGCGGCCAGCGCCAGCGCATTGCCCTGGCCCGCGCCCTGGCGGTGGAGCCCAAGGTGCTGCTGCTCGACGAGCCCTTCGGCGCGCTGGATGCCAAGGTGCGCAAGGAGCTGCGCCGCTGGCTGCGCCGCCTGCATGACGAGCTGCATGTGACCTCCATCTTCGTGACCCACGACCAGGAGGAGGCACTGGAAGTGGCCGACCGCGTGGTCGTCATCAACCAGGGCCGCATCGAGCAGGAAGGCACGCCCCAGCAGGTCTGGGACAACCCGGCCACGCCCTTCGTCTACGGCTTCCTGGGCGACGTCAACCTCTTCAAGGGCCGTGCCAGCGATGGCCGCGTCTACCTGGACGACGGCACCCAGCTGGACAGCCACGACGCCAAGGGCGCCAGCGACAGCAAGGCCTTCGCCTATGTGCGCCCGCACGATCTGGAGGTGGAGCGCTACTCGCCCGGCCAGAACCTGGACGTCCAGGGACGGCCCACGGGCATTGTCGTGCAGCTGGCCCGCGCCATCGTCGTGGGGCCCATTGCGCGCCTGGAACTTATTCCATCGGAGAGCACCGAAAGCACGGACAATGCCGAAGAGGGTGGCCTGATCGAGGCGCAGATTCCTGCGCAGCAGTTCAGGGACATGGCCCTGCGCGAGGGGGAAACCCTGGTGGTGACACCGCGCCGTGCCAAGGTGTTTCTGGACGAGGCGGCTGGCATCTGACGGCGCGGCAACGGCTTCCTGCACCCGCTGAACAGGGCTGCAGCGCCGGGCCGGCGCCGCAGCCCTGATTTCATTCAACCGGGTGACGAAAGACAAGAATGCTTCAATGGTTTGACAACGCTCCGCGCCGCATCCTGGCGCTCATCAGCCTGGCCTGCGTGGCCATGCTGGCCTTCGGCATGTATCTGCAGCATGTGGTCGGGCTGGAGCCCTGCCCGATGTGCATCGTGCAGCGCTATGCATTGATCGGCGTGGCCCTCTTCACGGGCCTGGGCAGTGTGCGCGGCGGTCGCGGCTGGCTGATCAGCTGGGGCGTGCTGGCGCTGGTGGCTGCAGGCTTTGGCGCCTTCGTCGCCGCGCGCCAGAGCTGGCTGCAGTGGTATCCGCCCGAGTTCGCCACCTGCGGCCGCGACTTCTACGGAATGATCGAGAACTACTCCATCAGCCGTGCCGTGCCCATGATCTTCCGTGGCTCGGGCGACTGCGCCGCCGTGGACTGGAGCTTCCTGGGCGGCTCCATCGCCAACTGGTCCTTCATCTGCTTTGCCATCATGAGCGTGGCCGTCTTGGTGCTGCTGGTGCGCGGCGCTGCCCGCAGGCGCTGAGCCCTAGGCTGAGGCTTGCGCCAGTCGCCGCTGCAGCGACTGCGCCAGGGTGCTCAGAATCAGCCAGCAGGACGTGGCGCCCGCGTCCAGCACGCCAATGGAGCGCGGCCCCAGCCGGGCCGAGCGCCCGATACGGGCCTGCAGGTGGCGCGTGGATTCCTTGCCTGCTTCGGCCGCGGCCTCCATGGCCTGCAGCGCCTCGCGGAAACCGGCGCCGGCCTGCAGCGATTGCCGGTAGGCCTGCAGGGCCGGGGCCAGCGTGTCAATGAGGGTCTTGTCGCCCACCTGGGCCTTGCCCATCTCCTGCACATCGGCGACGGCCCGCGTCAGCGCCTGGCCGAACAGGGCGGCATCCATCTCCTGATCCGGCCCAAGAGCATCGGCGAAGCCTTGGAAGAAGCTGCCGTACAGCGGGCCCATGGAGCCGCCGATATCGTCCATCAAGGCCTGGGACAGCTGCTGCAGCGCCGCAGGCAGTTGCGCTGCCTGGCTGGCGTCCATGGCATCGAGCCGTGCGCCGCAGCCGGAAAAGCCCTTGGCCATGTTGATGCCGTGATCGCCATCGCCGATCAGGCCGTCGATCTCGCTCAGGAACTCCCGGTGGCTGACGATGGCCGTGATCAATTCACGCACGATGCTGCCCGCGCCATCAAGCGCGATGGCCGGCCCTTGGCTGGTGCGCCTTGCGGCTTGGGGACGGGCGGTTTGTGCTTGTTCCTGGGCCTGTGCCGGCGTCCTTGCCGGAACAGAGGGCGGCGTTGGAATGGCATCCTGCGGCTGGGGCGGCAGCCCGCCGGCCAGGGTCAGGGCGACTGACTGGCAAGGTGCCTCGAGACAGGCCAGCAGCTCGTCGTCCAGCTGCATCAGCGTGAGCGTGATGCCCATCATCTCCAGCGACGTGAAGAGATTGCCCACCAGCCGGAAGGCCACCTGCATGCCGCGTTCTTGCAGGCGCCGGGCGACCTCGCCATAGAGGATGTACTGCTCCATCAGCGGCGTGGCGCCCAGGCCGGACAGCAGCACGGCCACGCGGTCGCCCGGGGCGAAGGGCAGGTCGGGCAGCAGGGTGTCCAGCATGCGCTCGGCCATATCGGCCGCCGTGGCCGTGCGGTGCACGGACATGCCGGGCTCGCCATGGTGGCCTATGCCCACCTCCATGCTGCCGCGCTCGATATGGAAGTTGGCCTTGCCCACGGCGGGAATGGTGCATGCCGACAGGCCGATGCCGATGCTGCGCGTGCGGGCCATGGCGTGCCGGGCGAGGGCGATCACTTCGTCGAGGCGGGCGCCCATGGCCGCCCGGGCGCCCGCCACCTTCCACATCAGGATCTCGCCGGCCACGCCGCGGCGGCTGGCCTCGTCGCCCCGAGCGGCTGAAGGGACGTCGTCGTTGGCCACCACGGTCCTGACCGCCATGCCTTCGGCCGCGGCCATCTGCACGGCCATGGCAACGTTCATGTTGTCGCCCGCGTAGTTGCCATACAGGCAGGCCACGCCTGCGCCGCCATCGGCTGCGCGCATGGCGTCGTAGAAGCTTCTGGCCGTGGGGGACGAGAAGACCTCGCCCACGGCGGCGGCGTCGCACAGGCCTGCGCCCACATAGCCCAGAAAGGCTGGTTCGTGGCCCGACCCGCCGCCCGTCACGATGCCCACCTTGCCCCTGCGTGGCGCGCCATGCAGGCGCACGACGCGGGGGCTGCCGGCGTCGATGCGCAGGGTGTCGCCATGGGCGGCGATCCATCCCAGGAGCATGTCCTCCACCACCCGGTCGGGGTCGTTGATCACGCGGTTGGTCGTCATGCCTTTGTCTCCTCCAGCTGCGGTCCCGGCGGGTGTGCCGAAGACTGTTCATATGATCATTTCGTGGTCATTTTTGATTTGTTGAAATTGGCGTGTCAATGCCTTTTGGCTATTCAATAGCCAAGGGAAAACGATAGGATTTGATGAGTTTTATAGAAAATTCAACGGGTTACGTATTCATCTTGCCGACTCACATAGCTATGGTTGTTTGACAACTGCTCTTCGATTGAGAAGACTCTCATAAAACATTGATCAAATGATCATGTGATGGTCTTTTGTAATGAAGGGGATGCCATGAAGCTGGCCATCGGCTGCGACGAAGCCGCCTGCGACCTCAAGAACGCCGTGAAGCAGCATCTGCTGGCCCAGGGCCACGAAGTGGCCGACTTCGGCACGCACGACGGCGAGCCGGTGCTCTACCCCGACATCGGCATCGCGGTGGCGCAGGCCATCGTCCAGGGCCGCCATGAGCGCGGCGTTCTCCTGTGCGGCACGGGCATAGGCATGGCCATTGCCGCCAACAAGGTGGCAGGCATCCGCGCCGCGCAGGCGCATGACACCTATTCGGCCGAGCGCGCCAGCCGCAGCAACGACGCGCAGATCATCACGCTGGGCTCGCGCGTGATCGGGGTGGAGCTGGCCAAGGCCATCGTGGACCGCTTCCTCGCATCGCGCTTCGATGGCGGCAGCTCGGCCCTGAAGGTGGATGCCATCACCGGCTTCGAACGCTCGCAGGCCGCCGCGGCCGGGCGCGGGCAGGGCGCGTGACCATGGGCACCGGCACCGCACTGCTGCAGGCTCGCGGGGTGGCCAAGAGCTTCGGCGGCGTGCCTGCGCTGCGCAACGGCTGCCTTGAGCTGCATGCCGGCAGCGTGCACGCGCTGTGTGGCGGCAATGGCGCAGGCAAATCCACCTTCCTGAACATCGTGATGGGCCTGTTGCGGCGCGATGCCGGCGAGATACTGCTCAAGGGCCGGCCGGTGGATTTCGCCAAGCCGCACGAAGCGCTGGCGCACCGCCTGTCCATCATCACGCAGGAGCTGTCGCCCATCCCGGGCATGAGCGTGGCCGAGAACATCTTCCTGGGCCGCGAGCCCCGGCGTGCCGGCGTGGTGGTCCGCCATGCCGCGCTGCTGGAGCAGGCGGATGCGCTGCTCAGGCAGCTGGGCTTCGATATCGATCCGCGTGCGCAGATGGGCCGCCTGAGCCTGGCGCAGACCCAACTGGTGGAGATCGCCAAGGCCCTGAGCCGGCAAAGCGAGCTGATCATCATGGACGAGCCCACCTCGGCCATTGGCGAAAGCGAGACCGCCATCCTCTTCGATGCGATACGCCGCGTGACCGCGCAGGGCGCCGGCATCCTCTACGTGTCGCACCGCCTGACGGAGATCTTCACCATTGCCGACAGCTACACGGTGTTCCGCGATGGCGGCTTCGTGCAGACCGGCGCGCTGGCCGATATCGACCGGCGGCAGCTGGTGAAGCTCATCGTGGGCCGGGAGGTCCGCGCTGCCGCCAGCGAGCGCAGGGCTGCGGCGCCGGGCGAGCCGCTGCTGTCGGTGCAGGGGCTCACGCGCCGGGGCGAGTTCGAGGACATCAGTCTGGACGTCGCCCCCGGCGAGGTGCTGGGCATCTACGGACTGATGGGATCGGGCCGCAGCGAATTCCTCAACTGCCTGTACGGCCTCACGCGCGCCGATCAGGGGCAGGCGAGCCTGGGCGGACGGCCCCTGCCGCGCGGCAATCCGGCGGCGTCGATCAAGGCGGGCCTGGCCCTGGTGACCGAGGACCGCAAGGCCACGGGGCTGGTGATGAGCTCCTCGGTGCGCTTCAACACCAGCTTGCCCGCACTGCCGGGCCTGCAGCGCGCCGGGGTGGTGGATGGCGCGGCAGAGCGCGTGCTGGTGGGCGGCCTGCTGCAGCGCCTGCGCGTGAAGCTGGCCAGCCCGGCCATGCCGGTCTCGGGCCTGAGCGGCGGCAACCAGCAGAAGGTGGTGCTGGCCCGCTGCATGGCCACCAACCCCGTCTGCCTGCTGTGCGACGAGCCCACGCGCGGCATCGACGAAGGCGCCAAGCGCGAGGTGTACGCCTTCCTGGCCTCGCTGGCCGCGCAGGGCCATGCCGTGGTGGTGGTGTCCTCCGAGGCGCCGGAACTGCTGGAGCTGAGCGACCGCATTGCCGTCTTCCGCAAAGGCCGGCTTGACCGCGTGGTGGCCGGCCACGGCATCACGCAGGAGGCGCTGATGCACCTCGCTTCCTGAGCCCGGGCAATGCCCGCGCAGCGTTTTTCCCCTTGCCTTTCACAACACACAGGAGACATGACCATGCCGTTTTTCCGCTTCACCACCGTGCTTGCCGCCGCGCTTGCCGGTGGGCTGTTCCTGGCCGCAGCGCAGGTCCGGGCCCAGGCTCCGGCACCGCTGGCGGCACCAGTACCAGTGCCCGCACCGGCCAAGCCCTACCGCATAGGCGCGGCCGTCTATGGGCTCAAGGGCGAGTTCATGCAGATGTGGACCAAGGAGCTGAAGGCGCATCCGGCCGTGAAGGACGGCACGGTGCAGATCACCGTGTTCGACGGCAACTACGACGCGCTGACGCAGAGCAACCAGTTCGACACCATGATCACGCAGAAGTACGACGGCATCCTCTTCGTGCCCATTGACCTGAAGGCGGGCGCGGCGCCCGTGCAGAAGGCGGTGAAGGCCGGCATTCCCGTGGTGGGCTCCAACACGCGCGTGCAGGGCGATGTGCTGACTTCCTACGTGGGCAATGACGATGTGGTGGCCGGCCGCATGCAGGCCGAGGCGCTGATGAAGGCCATCGGCGGCAAGGGCAATATCGTCGTCATCGAGGGGCCCATAGGCCAGTCGGCACAGATCGAGCGGGCGCGCGGCAATGACGAGGTGCTGGCCCGCCACAAGGACGTGAAGGTGCTGGCGCGCAAGACCGCCAACTGGTCGCGCGCCGAGTCCATGGGCCTGATGGAGAACTGGCTGACCGCATTCCCGGGCCAGATCCAGGGCGTGATCGCCCAGAACGACGACGAGGCCCTGGGCGCGGTGCAGGCCATCAAGACCAAGGGCATCGATATCAAGACCATCCCGGTGGTCGGCGTGGACGGCGTGGCCGCCGCCATCACGGCCGTCAAGCGCGGCGAGATGACCACCAATTTCCAGGATGCCCAGGCCCAGGCGCAGGGCGCGCTGGATGTGCTGCTGCGCCACCTTGTCGGCCCGTCCTACCGGCCGCGCTCGGTGGTATGGAGCGAGTATGCCCAGGCCATGCCCTGGGGCGATGGCACGGCCAAATCCTACGAGGTGCCCTGGACCGCCATCGTGCCTGCCAATGCCGACGCCTTCTTGCAGAAGGTGCGCAAATGAGCGCCGCCAGCCTGGAGCGGGACTTCGACGGCCGCACGGCCCTGGTCACAGGCGGCGCGGGCGGCATCGGCCTGGCGATTGCCCGGCAGCTCGCCGAAGGCGGTGCGCGTGTCGTCCTGGTGGACCTGGAGCGGCAGGCGCTGGACGTGGCCGCTGCCAGCCTGGCGGAGCCCCGGCACCACCTGGCGCTGGCGGTGGATGTGACCAGGCCTGCGGGCGTGGAGCAGGCGGTGGCCACGGTGCTGGAGGCCACGGGCCGCATCGACATTCTGGTCAACAGCGCCGGCGTGGCGCTGCTGGAGCCCGCCGGCGAAATCAGCGAGGTGGCCTGGGAGCGCACGCTGGCCGTCAACCTCACGGCGCCGCTGCTGCTGGCCCAGGCGGTGGCACCGGCCATGCGCCGCCAGCGCCACGGACGCATCATCAACCTGGCCTCGCAGGCCAGCGTGGTCGCGCTCAGGCGCCATGCCGCCTATTGCGCCAGCAAGGCGGGCCTGGTGGGGCTGACGCGCGTGCTGGCGCTGGAGTGGGCGTCCGACGGCATCACCGTCAACGCCATCTCGCCGACGGTGGTGGACACGCCGCTGGGCCGCAAGGCCTGGGCCGGGCAGGTGGGGGAGGCCATGCGGGCACTCATCCCCACGGGCCGCTTTGCGCAGCCCGAGGAGGTGGCGCGGCTGGCCGTGTTCCTGGCCGGTACGCACGCCGGCATGCTGACGGGCGAGAACATCGTCATCGACGGGGGCTACTCCATCCAGTGAGCGGCCTGCCGGCCCCACGCCTTTCTTCCATCAACGCGGGAGTCCTCCATGACGAATCTTCAAGCCGCATCTTCGCCGCCGCTCTTGGGGCGGCGCGCGCTGGACCTGCGCAGCCTGCGCGAGCGCTACGGCGTGGTCATCGCGCTGGTTGCACTGTGCGTGGCGCTGGCGTTGGCCAACCCCCATTTCATGACCTGGGGCAACTGGGCCGACATCCTGCGCCAGACCTCCATCAACGGCATCCTGGCCATCGGCATGACGTGCGTGGTGCTGACGGCGGGCATCGACCTGTCGGTGGGCGCCATCCTGGCGCTGGCCGGCATGGTGGGCGCCTGGCTGGCGGCCGATGGCCAGGGGCTGGCGGTGAGCGTGGGCGCCGGGCTGGGCGTGGGCATGCTGCTGGGCGGCGTCAACGGCCTGCTGGTGGCCTGGTTCGCGGTGCCGCCCTTCGTGGCCACGCTGGGCATGCTCAGTGCGGCGCGCGGCCTGACCTACATCTACAACGACGGCATGCCGGTGTCCGAGCTGCCCGACGGCTTTCTTGCCATCGGCGCCGGCCAGCTGGGCCCCGTGCCCATGCCCATCGTGATCTTTGCCGTTGCCGTCGCGGTGTTCGCCTTCGTGCTGCGCTACACCGTGTATGGCCGCTACATCTACGCCGTGGGCGGCAACCTGCGCAGCGCCAAGACCAGCGGCATCAACACCCGCGCCATCGTGCTGCTGGTCTATGTGGTCAGCGGCCTGCTCGCGGGGCTGGCCGGCATTTTGCTGGCATCGCGCACCACGGCAGCGCTGCCGCAGGCCGGCGTGTCCTACGAGCTGGACGCCATTGCGGCCGTGGTGATCGGCGGCACCAGCTTGTCGGGCGGCACGGGCAGCCTGGGCGGCACGGTCGTCGGCGCCCTGCTCATCGGCGTGATCAACAACGGGCTGAACCTGCTGGGCGTGTCCTCGTACTACCAGCAGCTGATCAAGGGCGTGATCATCGTCGGCGCCGTGCTGCTCGACAGTTCACGTCGCAGGGCATGAAGCGCTGCGCCCACGTCCTGTCCACCATCTGCAACCCGGGAGAGTTCCATGCAAAACACCCTGCCTGACGCCGCCGATACGAACATGCTGGCCGTGGTCTGCCACGGCCCCAGGGATTACCGGCTCGAACGCGTCGCGCGTCCGCAGGCCGGGCCGCGCGAGCTGGTCATCCGCGTGGCTTCCTGCGGCATTTGCGCGGGCGACTGCAAATGCTGGGCTGGCGCGCCGCGCTTCTGGGGAGATCCGGAAAAAGGCCGCCCCGCCTATGTGCGCCCTCCAGTGATCGCGGGCCACGAGTTCTGGGGCCATGTGGTGGAGGTGGGCGAGGGTGCCCAGGAGCACCACGGCGTGCAGCTGGGTGACCGGGTGATCGCCGAGCAGATCGTGCCCTGCCATGCCTGCCGCTATTGCAGGACCGGCTTTCGCTGGATGTGCGAGGTGCACGATGTCTACGGCTTCCAGGGCCAGGTGGCCGATGGCGGCATGGCCGAGTACATGCGCCTGTCCGCCCGCGCCGTGGTGCACCGGATTCCCGAGAGCGTGGACTTCGAGGATGCGGCCATCACCGAGCCGCTGTCCTGCGCCATCCATGCCGTCAACCGCGGCGACATCCAGCTCGATGATGTGGTGGTCATCGCCGGCGCGGGCACGCTGGGCCTGCTCATGGCCCAGGTGGCGCGCCTGAAGACGCCGCGCCGGCTGGTGGTCATGGACCTGTCGGACCAGCGCCTGGCGCTGGCACGCCGCTGCGGCGCCGACGTGACCATCAACCCCGCACGCGAGGATGCCCGCGCCATCGTGCACGCACTGACCGACGGCTATGGCTGCGATGTGTACATAGAGACCACGGGCGCGCCCTCGGGCGTGACGCAGGGGCTGGACCTGGTGCGCAAGCTCGGCCGCTTCGTGGAGTTCAGCGTCTTCGGGCGCGAGACCACGGTGGACTGGTCCATCATCGGCGAGGAAAAGGAGCTGGACCTGCGCGGCGCCCACCTCAGCGCCCATTGCTACCCCATCGCCATCGACCTGCTGGCGCGCGGGCTGGTCACCTCCGAGGGCATCGTCACCCACCGCTATGCGCTGTCGGACTGGGAGAGCGCCATCCGGGTGGCCGATTCCATGGACTCGGTCAAGGTCCTGCTGCTGCCCCACGCTGGCGAGGCCCGGTGAGCGGCGCTACACTGCGCGCCTTTCCCGGCACCCTTGGAGGCACCCTTGACTGAAAGCGACCTGACGCGACTGGCGACCCTGTACTACGTCGATGGATGCACGCAGGACCAACTGTCCAAGGAGTTCGGCATCTCGCGCGCCACCGTCGGGCGGCTGCTGCGCCGCGCGCAGGAAGAGGGCATCGTCGAGATCCGCGTGCGGCCGCATTCGCTGGTGTCCGCCGACTTGGAGCGGCAGCTGACCGAGCGCTTTCACATCAAGCGCGCGCTGATCGCGGTGGACCACAAGGATGCCGACCGGCAGCGCGAACTGCTGGCAGGCCTGGTGGCCAGCGAGCTGGAGCGCATCCTGGTCGATGGCTCCATCGTGGCCGTGGGCATGGGGCGCAACGTGTCCTCGGTCTCCGAGCACGCCCTGTCCGCCACACGGCGGGAATGCCACTTCGTCAGCGCCATCGGCGGCTCCTACCGTGGCGGGGAGGCGATGAACGCCGACCACATCGCACGCCGCTTGGCCGCGCGCTTTGGCGGCAAGTCCGAATCGCTCTATGCGCCGGCCCTGGTGGGCGATCCGCAACTGCGCAAGGCGCTGCTGGACAACGACACCGTCAGGCACACCCTGGACAAGGCGCGCCGCGCCGACATCGCCCTCATCGGCGTGGGCGATGTCAGCGTGGACAGCAACATGGCCCGCATGGGCTGGTTTTCAGCGCAGGAGATCTCGGACGCCCGGCGCGCGGGCACGGTGGGCGACATGATGGGCTACGACTTCATCGACATCCACGGCCAGCCGGCCGCCACCCCCATGCAGGACCGCGTCATCGGCCTGAGCCGCGAGGACCTGCTGCGCATACCCAACGTCATCGCGGTGGCGGCCGAATCCAGCAAGGTCACGGCCATCCTGGGCGCCCTGCGCACCGGCGCCATCGACACGCTGGCCACCACCACGGCCAACGCGGCGGCCGTGCTGCAGCTGGACGACGTCATGGGGACGACGCGCTGACGCAGTGGGGGAGGCGCGGCTCTTGGGCCGCGCGCCTAGTTCGACGCGCGGCGGTAGAAGGCCAGCGAGCCTGCCAGCGCCAGCAGCATGCCGCCGCACAGGCGGTCCAGCCACATCACGGCCCGCCCGCGCAGCAGCCGCGCGGCGCGTGATCCGGCGAAGGCATAGGCCAGCATCACCAGGAAATCGATGAGCGCGAACACCAGCGCAATGGCGATGTACTGCGGCGCCTGGGCGGCCGCCGGGTCGATGAACTGGGGCAGCAGGGCCGAGCAGAACAGGTAGCCCTTGGGATTGGTCACGGCGACCAGGAACGATTTGAACAGCACGGTACGGGCGCTGTAGCCGTCGGCGCCGGCCTCTGCCTTGCCGTCACCCTGGGGTGCCGACAGCGATCCGCCCTGGCTGCGCAGCATGCGCAGGCCCAGCCAGGCCAGGTAGGCCGCTCCCGCCCACTTGACCACCGAGAACCAGAACTCCGAGGCCGCCAGCAGCGCGCCCAGGCCTAGCGCGACCGCGCCGACCAGCACGAAGTCCGACAGCACGGCGCCCAGCATGCCGGGCAGGGCGCGGCGCACGCCGTGGCGCGAGCCATTGGCCAGGGCCAGAAGCACGGTGGGGCCGGGGGTGATGATCGCGATCAGCGCGACCAGGGAGAAGACGAGCAGGGTGGCGAGGGTCATGTCGGCGAAGGCTCATGCGGTTGGCAACAGCCTGCCACTGTGCCAGCTTTGCCTGCCTTGCGCAGCCCCTGCCGACCCGGGGCAGGGCAAACGGGGCGGGCAGGCGTCAGTCGCTGCCCACGCCGCCGGCGGCAAAGACCGGGCCGCGCGTGCCGGGCACCCAGCCCGGGTAGGTTTCCATCACTTCGGCGAAAAGGGCCGAATCGATCCAGCGCTGCAGCCAGGCCTGCAGGTGCGGCCAGGGCTGCTCGTTCCATTGCGACTCGTCGATGCGCGCGTACTGGCGCACGAAGGGGCGCAGCGCCATGTCGGCCAGGCTGGGGTTCTGGCCGAACAGGTAGCCGGTGGCCTCCAGCTGGTCGTCCAGCTCGGCCAGCCAGGTCAGGGCATCGGCCTGGGCGTGGTTGACCTCTTCGGCCGTATAGCGTTCGGGGTACTTGCAGCGGTCCAGGGCGTGCTTGAAAAAGCCGTCGTTGCGCTCGATCAGCGCCAGCATGTCCGGCAGCGAACCGCTGGTCGGTGCCAGCCAGCCATCCGGGTCATTGGCGCGCAGCGCGTGCAGCATGACATCCAGGCTCTGCTCGATCACGCGGCCGTCCTCCAGCACCAGCACGGGCACCGTGCCCTTGGGCGAGGCATCGAGCAGCGCCTGCGGCTTGTTGCGCAGGTTGATTTCGCGCAGCTCGCAGGCCAGGCCGGCATGGGCCAGCGCCAAGCGGGCGCGGATGGCGTAGGGGCAGCGGCGAAACGAGTAGAGAACCGGCAGGGTCTGGGTCATGGAGCGGGAACGGGGCTAGGGGCCAAAAGCGGCAGATGATAGCGCCGGGGCCAAAGTCAGGCGGCCTGCGGGTCTTGCCGCGGGCGTCCGTGGCTATTGCAGCTGCGCCAGCAGCCATTGCCTGAAGGTCTTGAGCGCCGCGCTGGGTGCCCGCGAGCGCAGGTGGGTCAGCCAGTAGGCGCCCGTGTCCACCTCCTGCTCGAAGGGGCGCACCAGCCGGCCCTGCTGCAGCAGGTGCTGAAACATGCGCGCCGGCAGCAGGGCCACGCCCGCGCCCTGGGCCGCCGCCTCGGCCAGCGTCAGCGAGGAATCGAACATGGCCCCGCGCGCCAGCGGCGCGCTCTGGTCCAGCGTGGCAAACCAGCTCTCCCACTCCTGCAGGCGGTACGAGCGCAGCAGCGTCTGCCCGGCCAGGTCGGCCGGCTGGCGCAGGCGCTGGGCCAGGGCCGGGGTGCACATGGGCGTCAGCGGCGCGCGCAGCAGCAGCTCGGCGCGCGTGCCCTGCCAGGCGCCGTCGCCGAAGCGCACGGCCGCATCCAGCCCTTCGCCGGCCAGGTCCACGCGGTTGTTGTGCGTGAGCAGTCGCAGGTCGATGTAGGGGTGCTGTTGCTGGAACTGGCCCAGCCTGGGAATCAGCCAACCGATGGCGAAGGTGCCGACCACCCCCACGGTGAGGATCTCGCGCGGGCGCGGTTCGGCCACCTGCTGCAGCGAATGCTCTATGCGCGCAAAGCTCTCGGCCACGGCAGGCCACAGCGCATGGCCTTCGTCGGTCAGCGCCAGGCCGCGCGGCAGGCGCCGGAACAGCGGCTTGCCCAGGCGCTCCTCCAGGTTGCGGATGTGCTGGCTGACGGCGGCCTGGGTCACGCACAGCTCGTTGGCCGCCCGCGTCAGGTTGAGATGGCGCGCGGCCGCGTCGAACATGCGCAGGGCATTGAGGGGCAGTTGCATGGTGGAGCCAATAGTTTTTCTAAGGGATGCTGCCAATTATTCACGCTGGTCGCAGCTTGGGTGCGGCGCTATCGTTGCGGTTGTCGATCTGCAACTGAAAAGGAAAAACAATGCAAAGACGTGATTTTCTGATGACGGGCGGCGCTGCCGCCTGGATGGCGGCCGGGCTGGCGGGCTGCGCCCTGCCATCAAAAAAACAGGGGGCTGCCGACCAGGCCTTCAGGACCGAGCTGGCGCGCATCGAGAAAAGTGTGGGCGGCCGGCTCGGCGTGGCCGTGCTGGAGGCGGAGTCGGGCGCCAGCGTGGACCACCGCGGCGACGAGCGCTTTGTCATGTGCAGCACCTTCAAGCTGCTGCTGGCCGCCCAGGTGCTGGACCGCGTGCAGCAGGGCGATGAGCGCCTGTCGCGCCGCGTGCACTACGCCAGCTCCCGGCTGGTTCCCTACTCGCCGGCCAGCGGCCCGCGTGCCGGTGATGGCGGCGGCATGACCATCTCCGAACTGTGCGAGGCCGCCGTGGTGCTCAGCGACAACACCGCCGCCAACCTGCTGCTGGACGCCAGCGGCGGACCGCAGGCGCTGACGCAGTGGCTGCGCGCCAGCGGCGACGAGACCACGCGCCTGGACCGCATGGAGCCCGAGCTCAACGAAGGCCTGCCCGGTGACGAGCGCGACACCACCACGCCCCTGGCCATGGTGCAAAGCATGCAGCGCCTGCTGCTGGGATCGGTGCTGGACGGCCATGGCCGCGCCCTGCTGCAGCAGTGGCTGGTGGCCAGCCGCACGGGCGACAAGCGCCTGCGCGCTGGCATGCCGGCCGGCTGGCGCGTGGGTGGAAAGACGGGCACCGGCGATCGCGGCACGGCCAACGATGCCGTCATCGCCTGGCCCACGCCGCAAAGCGCACCGCTGCTGGTGACCGGCTACCTCACCGAATGCCCGGCCGACGCGCCGCAGCGCGATGCGGCGCTGGCAGCGGCCGGCAAGGCGGCCGCACGCTGGCAGGCAGCAGTGCAAGGCTAAGTTGCGGCACCATGTCGCTTGATTTGGGCGATTTCAAAAAATTGGCGCGGCCTGAAGACGAGAGACACCGAGGAAGGGCCTGGGCCGGCCGCGCCGCCCCCGCACCGAGGGTGTCGCCGGCCGCCCGTATGCCCCCCTCGTGAGGGGGACGGCGCACAGCGCCTCAGGGGGTTACAACTTCTTGACCAGGACCTGACTTTTGCGGTCCCAGTTGTACTTGGCCTTGCGCGCCTCGGGCAGCCAGTCGGGGTCCACGGGCTGGAAGCCGCGCTTGATGAACCAGTGCATGGTGCGCGTGGTCAGCACGAACAGGCTGTCCAGGCCCTGGGCCTTGGCGCGCTGCTCTATGCGCTTGAGCAGCTTCTCGCCATCGCCCGTGCCCTGGCTCTTGGGCGAGACGGTGACGGCCGCCATCTCGGCGGTCCGGGCGCTGGGGTAGGGGTAGAGCGCGGCGCAGCCGAAGATCACGCCATCGTGTTCGATGATGGTGTAGTGGGCGATGTCGCGCTCGATCTCGGTGCGGCTGCGCTTGACCAGGGTGCCGTCCTTCTCGAAGGGCTCGATCAGCTGGATGATGCCGGCCACGTCGTCGGGCGTGGCCTCGCGCAGCTCTTCCAGCTTCTCGTCGATGATCATGGTGCCGATGCCGTCGTGCACATAGATCTCCAGCAGCAGGGCGCCGTCGATGGCGAAGGGCAGGATGTGGCTGCGCTCCACGCCGTGCTCGCAGGCATGCACGCAGTGCTGCAGGTAAAAGCCCGTGTCCGTGGGCTGCTCGGGCGTGGGCAGCTCGGCCAGCATGCGGCGGGCCGTGGCCAGCGGCAGCTCGGTGTCGATGGGGTTGGTCTCGTCGGCCGGGCCCGTGGGGTCCATGCGGATGCCCGGCACCTCGGTCATGAAGATCAGCTTGTCGGCCTTCAGCTCGATGGCCACGCGCGTGGCCACCTCTTCCATGCTCAGGTTGAAGGCCTCGCCGGTGGGCGAGAAGCCGAAGGGCGACATCAGCACCATGGCATCCATGTCCAGGGCGCTGCGGATGCCGCTCACATCGACCTTGCGCACCAGGCCCGAATGCTTGAAATCCACGCCGTCCACGATGCCCACGGGCCGCGCCGTGAGGAAGTTGCCCGAGATCACCCGCACCCGCGCGCCGGCCATGGGCGTATTGGGCAGGCCCTGGCTGAAGGCGGCCTCGATCTCGTAGCGCAGCTGGCCAGCGGCTTCCTGGGCGCAGTCCAGCGCCACGGAGTCGGTGATGCGCACGCCGCGCGAGTACTGGGCCTCATGGCCCTTGGCGGCAAGCTGTTCGTTGACCTGGGGACGGAAGCCATGGACCAGCACGATCTTCACGCCCATGGCCTGGATCATGGCCAGGTCCTGGACGATGGAGCTGAGCTTGCCCGATGCGATGGCCTCGCCCGTCAGTCCCACCACAAAGGTCTGGTGTCGGAACTTGTGGATATAGGGAGCCACGGACCGGAACCAGGGGACGAAGGTGAAGTTGAAGACGGTGGACATGGTGGTCAGTCGGGGCATCGGGCCGATGCCGGGCAGAAAAAAAAGGCCTGCGGACAGGTCCGCCAGGACATGCTCGCGCAGGCAGGCGCCAGTGTAGCGGCATGGCGCGGCACCTGCGCACAGAAATGGGATGGAACGCCACGCAAATCGGCCCTGCTGCACAGTGCCGGGGGCACAAGGCACAGGACCTTGTCCGACGGGGGCCCGCCTGCAAGCCCGTGTAAGCTTCGCCACCATCGGTGAACCACGCAAGGCGCCCCCATTCATGCCATTGAGCGCTTCCATGTTTTTTCCGTTGCTTGCGCGGCCCGCGCGCCTTGTGCCGTGGCTGGCGGCGCTGGGCATGGTCGCAGGGGCAGCCCAGGCTGCAGGGGAGGCTCCGGCCTCCCAGGCCGCCGCCGCGATGAGCTTCGTGCAGGCCCGCCAGGCGCTGCTGCAGGGCTCCGACCAGCTGGCCGCCTCGGCCAAGGCCGTGGAAAGCGCGCGGCTCAGACGCCAGGGTACGCAGGGGCTGGGCGGGCCTTCCGTGGCCATCACGGGCCTGGGCTACCGCTACTCGGCCAATGCCGACATCGATCTCGATCCTGCGCGGCGCACCCTGGACGGCGTCCTCGGCCAGCTGCCGCCCTCGGTGGGGCCGGCCATTCCCTCGCTGCCGCAACTGCCCACCTCCTATGCCTTGCAGCGCAAGAGCACGAATGCCTCGGCCAGCCTGTCCCTGGTCTGGCCGCTGTACCTGGGCGGCCTGTCCGATGCGGTGCGCAGTGGCCTGGACGCTGCCACCGACGAAGCCCTGGCCGATGCCGCCAGCAGCAGCCACGCGCTGCATTCGCTGCTGGTGCAGCGCTACTTCGGCGCCCAGCTGGCCGAGCGGGCCGCACGGCTGCGCGAGCGTGCGCTTGAAGGCGTGCGCGTGCATGACACGGCGGCGCAAAGCATGCTCAAGGCGGGCGTGATCTCCCGGCTGGAGCGCCTGCAGGCCCGTGCCGCGCTGGCCGACGCCGAGCAGCAGGCGCGCAAATCGCGCGACGACGCAGACCTGGCCGCAGCGGCGCTGGCGCGCACGGTCAAGGCGCAGCGGCAGGTGCTGCCCAGCACGCCGCTGTTCGTCAGCAGCCGGCCTCTGCCGCCGCTGGACGGCTTCGTCGCCACGGCCCAGTCGCACCATCCGGGTCTGGACAAGGTGCAGGCCAAGAAGCGCCAGGCCGAGTCCCTGCACGACGCGCAGGAGGCGCTGCGCCGGCCGCAGCTGCTGGCCTTCGGTTCGCGCGAGGTCAACACCAGCGGCAAGCCCAACTGGGTGGCTGGCGTGGCCGTGCGCTGGACGCTGTGGGACAGCATCGACCGCGATGCGCTGGCCGCCTCCTCGCAGCGCAAGATCGAGCAGGCCGAGCTGACCGAGGCCCAGGCGCTCAGCGACATCGCGCTACTGGTCGAGAAGAACTGGCTGGGCGTGGAGCAGGCACGCCGCCAGTACCAGGCCCAGCAGGCCCAGGAGGATCTTGCGCGTGAGCTGCTGCGGCTGCGCGAGGCCGGCCTGCGGGAAGGCACCAGCACCACGCTGGACCTGATCGATGCCAGCCTCAATCTCGCCAAGGTCCAGACCCAGCGCGCCGAACTGGCCAACCAGTATGTGCAGGCCCTGGCCGCACTGCTGGAGAGCACGGGCCAGAGCGAGGAATTCGACCGATTCATGGCCCAGGCCGACATACAGATCCCACCCGACGCACCATGAGCACAGCCACGCCCGACCATCCCCGCAGCGCCCCCGAAGCACCCGGCCCCGCGCCCGTGCCGCCGGGGCGCAGGCGCCCCTGGCTGGCCCTGGCCATCGTGCTGGCCGTGCTGCTGCTCGTGGCCTGGGGCTTTTGGCGTGCGGCGCAGCCCGCCCCCCTGTATTTCCAGGGCCAGATGGAGGCACGCGAGACCGACATCGCGCCCAAGGTCACGGCGCGCATCGCCAAGGTGCGGGTCACCGAAGGCCAGAAGATCCAGCCCGGCGATCTGCTGGTGGAGATGGACAGCCCCGAGGTGCGCGCCAAGCTGGCCCAGGCCGAGGCCGCCCGCGATGCCGCCCAGGCCCAGGCCGACAAGGCGCAGGCCGGCGCCCGCCCGCAGGAAGTGCAGATGGCGCGCCTGAACTGGCAGCGCGCCCAGACGGCCGCCGACCTGGCCCAGACCTCGCTGCGCCGCGTGCAAAGCCTGTTCGACCAGGGGCTGGTTGCGGCCCAGAAGCGCGATGAAGCCGATGCCAACTGGCGCGCCTCGCGCGACCAGGCGCTGGCCGCGCGTGCGCAGTATGAAATGGCGGCTTCGGGCGCGCGCCAGGAGGATCGCAGTGCCGCCCAGGCCCAGGCACGCCAGGTGCAGGGCGTGGTCGCCGAGGTGGAGGCCGCGCGTGCCGAGACCGAGCTGCGCAGCCCCGTGGGCGGCGAGGTGGTCCAGGTGCTGGCCCGCCAGGGCGAGCTGTCCCCGCAGGGCGTGGCCGTGGTCACCGTGGTGGATTTGGCCGACCAGTGGGTGGTGCTCAATGTGCGCGAGGACCAGCTTGCACGCTTTGCCCAGGGCAGCCGCTTCACCGGCCGCCTGCCGGGCCTGGACAACCGCGAGGCCGGCTTCGAGGTCTACTACCTGGGTGTGCTGCCCGACTTCGCCACCTGGCGCGCCACGCGCGCCGGCCAAGGCTTCGATGCGCGCACCTTCGAGGTCCGCGCGCGGCCGCAGCAGCCCATTGCAGGCGCGCGGCCCGGCATGAGCGTGGTCGTGGAAGGCGGCCGTTGAGCGGCCGGCGGCAGTGAGCGCGAACCCGCCCACGGCCTTTGCCGCCAGCCTGCGGCGCGAATGGCGTCTGCTGCGCGGGCGGCCCTGGGACCTGGCCATGGTCAGCTGGGTGCCGCTGCTGGCGCTGCTGCTCATGGTCTGGATCTTCTCGGCAGGCCTGGTCCAGCGCCTGCCGGTCGCCGTCTGGGACCAGGACCACAGCGCCCTGTCGCGCCAGCTGGTGCGCATGCTGGATGCCACGCCGGGCCTGGCCGTGCAGTCGCAGGTGCTCAATGCCTCGGAGGCGCAATGGGCGCTGCAGTCCATGAATGCCTACGCCGTGGTGCAGATCCCGCCCGGCTTTGCGCGCGATATCAAGCGGGGCCAGGGGGCCGACGTGGTGCTCATGCACAACGCCCAGCTGGCCACGCATTCCAGCCTGATCCAGCGCGACCTGCGCCAGGTGGTGGGAACGCTGTCGGCCGGCGTGGAAATGCAGGCCCGTGCCAAGCGCGGCGACCCGGCCCAGGCGCTGCGCGTGCGCATGGAGCCCATACGCACCAACCTGGTGTCGCTGTTCAACATCTCCACCAATTACGAGCAGTTCCTGGCGGCGGCGCTGATTCCCGCGCTGCTGCACATCCTGGGTATGACGGCCGGCGCCTGGTCCGTGGGGCGCGAGCTGCGCGACCGCACGCTGGGCCAGTGGATGGCCGAGGCTGCGGGCCCGGGAAAGCCCGGCTGGAGCGCCATTGCGGGCGCCTTGGCGGGCAAGCTGGCGCTGTCCTGGGCCAGCCTGGGCCTGGGCGGTACGCTGGCCATGCTGTGGCTCACGGCCGGACGGGGCTGGCATCCGGGGCAGGGCGCTGCCAGCCTGGCCTGGGTGGCGCTGGCCCTGCTGCTGCTGATCGCCGTGAGCCTGGCGGCCGGGGCGCTGCTGGCGGCGCTCACGCTGTCGCTGCGCACGGCGCTGTCGGGCGCGGGCCTGCTGTCGGCGCCGGCCTTTGCGTTCAGCGGCGTGGGCTTTCCGCTGCTGGCCATGCCGGATTCGGCGCGTGCCTGGGCCCTGTCCATGCCCTATACCCACTATGCGCGGCTGCAGATAGAGCAGTTGCAGATGGGCGCGCCCATCGTGCAGAGCCTGCCCGTGGTGGTCGGGCTATTGCTGGCCGCGCTGGTGTTGCTGTTGCTGGCCACGGCAGGCCTGGCGCGCGGCCTTTCCCGCCCCGACAAATGGGGAGGGCGCTGAGATGGCCAGGGGCTTTGCGCATGACTTCATCAGCGCCCTGCGTGCCGTGTTCGGCGACGTGGGCGTGCTCATGCTGCTGGTGGGGGCGCCCGTGCTCTACGGCTTCTTCTATCCCTGGTTCTATGGGCAGGAGGTCGTGCAGCGCGTGCCCGTGGCCGTGGTGCAGCACGACGCCAGCGGCCTGGCGCGCCAGATGCTGCGCTTTGCCCAGGCCAGCCCGCGCATCGAGGTGACCCTGGTCACGGGCGACGAGGCCCAGGCGCAGCAGGCCCTGCTGGATGGCCGCGTCATGGGCTACGCGCTGCTGCCGCGCGACCTCAAGCGCCGCGTGGTGCGCAGCGAAGAGGCCGTGGTCCCCGTCTATGCCAACGGTGCCTACCCGCTGGCCGCCAAGCAGGTGCAGTACGGCTTTGCCGAAGCCTTCGGCACGGTCTCGGCAGGCGTGGAGCTGCGGCGGCTGACGGCCGGCGGACAGAGCGCGCTGCAGGCCCAGGCCAGCCGCTCGCCCGTCAACCTGCAGATGCAGGCCCTGTTCAATCCGACGGAAGGCTACGGCAGCTTCGTCGTCGCCGCCGTGGCCATCATCATCCTGCAGCAGACGCTGCTCATGGGCGGCGCGCTGCTGGTGGGAACCTGGCGCGAGCAGGGATTGGACAGGGCGCCGGCACGCACCTGGCTGGCTCGGCTGCTGGCGCTGTGCACGCTGGGCTGGCTCTCGGGCCTGTACTACTTCGGCTGGATTTTTGTCTGGCACGACTATCCGCGCGGCGGCAATCCCTGGGGTGCGCTGGCGCTGCTGGCCGTCTTCGTCCCGGCCGTGGCGGGAGCGGCGGCGCTGCTGGGCTGGTGGCTGGCCAACCGCGAGCGCGCCATGCAGGTGGTGCTGTTCACCTCCATCCCGCTGGCCTTCGTCGGCGGCTTCAGCTGGCCGGCCGAAGCCCTGCCGCAACTGCTGCAGGCGCTGCGCTGGCTGTCGCCCAGCACGGCGGCCATCCAGGCCTCGCTGCGACTGAACCAGGCCGGCGCCCCGCTGGAGGCGGCGCTATGGCATCTGTCCGTGCTGCTGGCCCTGGCGCTGCTGGGCTGGGTGGCCGTGCTCTGGCTGGGCAGCCGCCGCGTGGACCTGCCCGAGGGTGGCCGCAAGTAGCCTGGTGCTGCGTCCAGCACAGGTCCGCCTTGGCGGGCCCATCATGGGTTGGATGGCGCTGCTCAGTCGCAGCGAATCGTGTCGCCTTCCAGCAGGCAGATCAGCCCGTTGTAGGCGGTCAAGGTGTCGCGATACCGGCGATAGAGGTTGCCTTTGATGTCGAAGCAGCTGTCTGCCTTGCACCGGTCGAGCTTTACGGTGCGGGTGCCGGCGGGAGGGGTCAGGACAATCTTGGGTGGCTCCTGGAGCAAGGGCATATTCGTGCCGCAGGATGCGTTCACGTTGGAGATCTGCGCATTCATGCGCATGCGCTTTTCGCCTTCGGAGAGACTGCGGATGCTGGAGACGAATTCCAGCTCCTTGCGAGCCTGGCTGCAGCCCGGGGAGGCTGATGCAGGCGTGGGCTGCTGCGCCTGCTGGTCGATCATGCGCTGCTGGCTATCGATCTGGCGCCGCTGTGCGTCTACGGCCTGCTGGCGGTATTTGCGCTCATTGGCCTGCGCGGCCTCGGCGCGCTCCTGGAGAATCTCCGCATCCGTCTTTCGGCGCTCGATCATGCCGCCGACTTGCGCGCTGCTGCATGGACGGTCGGAAAAATTCATTTCTCCGGATGGATCCTTGCATTGATAGATCTGCGCCATGGCTGGAACTGCGAATGCCAGGCCGCACAACAGTGCAATGGCTTCACGCATGGATTCTCTCCACAAGAGGTCTGGACCACGATTTCCGATGGCCTGGCATGGCGTCCGTTCCGACATGCGCTTCACACTTCAGGCCGGCGCGCCCGCGCCGCGACCCCGTCCCTGCACGGCCAGCATCAGGAGCACCACGCCCACGATGGGCAGCAGCCAGGTGTTGATGCCGTCCCAGCCGGCCGTGTGCAGCAGCTGGCCCGAGCCGAACGAGGCCACGGCCACGGTGCCGAAGACCAGGAAGTCATTGAGGGCCTGCACCTTGGCGCGCTCGGCAGGGCGGTAGCACTCGGTGACCATGGCCGTGGCACCGATGAAGCCGAAGTTCCAGCCCACGCCCAGCAGCACCAGGGAGCCCCAGAAGTGCAGCAGCTCCAGCCCCATCAACGCCATCAGGGCCGAGGCGGCGATCATCACCAGCCCCAGCGCCGTGATGCGGCGCTTGCCAAAGCGCGCGATCAGCCGGCCCGTGAAGAAGCTGGGCGCGAACATGGCCAGCACATGCCACTGGATGCCCAGCGCCGCCTCGCCCACCGTGTGGCCGCAGCCCACCATTGCCATGGGCGCGGCCGTCATCAGAAAGGCCATGAGGCCGTAGCTGACCACGCCGGCCGAAGCCGCGACGATGAACTGGGGCGTGCGCGCAATCTCGGCCAGCGGCCGGGCCTCGCCCGCCACGGCGCGGGCCTGGGGCGGCGGCAGCTTTAGGCCCAGCAGCAGCGGCAGGGCCAGCAGGGCGAGCACGGCCTGGCTGTAGAAGCTGCCTGCGAACGGTGTCATGGGCAGGGCGTCGCGCGTCCAGATCACCACCTGCGGGCCGATGATGGCCGCGATCAGCCCGCCGATCATCACGCGCGAGATGGCACGCGCCTGCTCGGCGGGGTCGGTCATGGCGTCGGTGGCGGCAAAGCGGTAGCTCTGCACGCAGGCCGCGTAAAAGCCCGCCAGCGCCGTGCCGATGCAAAAGGTCACGAAGTCCGATTGCGCAATGCCCTGGGCCGCGATCACGCCCGAGACCACGCCCAGGATGGCACCCAGCACATAGGCCGTGCGCCGCCCCATGCGCTGCATCAGCCAGGCCGCGGGCAGCGTGGACAGCGCCAGGCCCAGCTGGTAGATGCTGACCGGCAGCGTGGTGGCCGTGGGATTGGTGGACAGCTGCTGGCCGACCAGGCCGCCCAGCGAAATGATGATGGGCGGCGACGCGCCCCCCAGCGATTGCGCGGCCACGAGCAGGCCGAGGTTGCGGCGCTGCAGCGCTGGAGTGTGTTGTTCTGAGGTCATGGCTTGTGCGGCGGAAAGACCGCATCTTCACCGAAAAGCATGAGGGCTGGGTTAAGCGTTGTTCCGTGTGCCCGCCCTGTCCAGGCGCTGCTGGAGCAGGGATTTGCTGTACGCCTCCTGGAAGATCTGGTGGATCAGCTCCCTGAACCATTTGTGCCCCGCGTCATGGTCGTTGCGCGGATGCCAGACGGCGTCGATGGACAGGGCCAGCTCGGGCAGGGGCATGGGGCGCGCCACGCAGTTGGAGCCGGACAGCACGCTGTGCATCCAGTGCGCGGGCATGGCGGCCACCAGGTCGGTGGATTCGATGACGGGCACCATGCCCAGCCAGGTGGGCACCTGGAACATCACGCGCCGCGCCAGCCCGCGCTCGGCCAGGAGCTCGTCCACGATGCTGCTGCCCACGCCCGTGACCTTCAGGTGGCCTTGCTCCAGGTATTTCTCCAGCGTGAGCGGGGAGGCGGCGGCCGGATGGTCCTTGCGCATCAGCACCATCCACTGGTCGTCCAGCAGGCGCCGGGAGGCCGACAGCACCGAGCGACCGCGCGAGACGGAAAGGCGGATTTCCACGCCTTCGTACTCGACGCGGTCCGAGGGCTGGCGGCCGTCGAAGGACTGCACCGACAGGCTGATGCCCGGCGCCACCGCACGCAGATGGATGCACAGCTGCGGGAGCAGCAGCACGCCCACGTAGTCGGACAGGCGCAGGTGGAAATTGCGCCGCGCCGTGGCCGGATCGAATCCCTTGCTGACCTCGATGGCGCTTTCGATCTCGCTGAAGGCCTTGCGGAAGCTGCGCGCCAGGCGCACGGCCTCGGGCGTGGGCGACATGCCTTCGGCCGTGCGCAGCAGCAGCGGGTCGTTGAACTGGGTGCGCAGCCGGCGCAGCGCATGGCTGACGGCCGAGGAGGTGATGCCCAGCCGCGCTGCGGCCTTGCCCACGCTGCGTTCTTCCACCAGGGCCTCGAAGATCACCAGCAGGTTGAGGTCGATGCTGCGCAGGTTGACCGGAGCCCGGGGCGCGCCTTCCGCATGTTGAATGCTGTTCATTTTGATGATGACAAAGATGAGCTTGACTGAATTTTACGTGCGTCACGACAATGCACCAGCTTTGAAATGAATGCCCATGAATTCACCCAGTTTCAACCGCTGTGCCGGTGATTCCGACGCAGCAGAAAATCCAGCGGAGCAATATCTGTTTCCAGAAAATTCTTGCGATACCCATTTCCATGTATTTGGTCGTTCCGATGATTTTCCGTTGATTGCGGAGCGCGCCTATACACCGGCTGTCGCGTCCATGGACGGTTATTGGAAAGCCTTTCGCCCATTGGGCGTGGACCGCTGCGTTCTGGTCCAGCCCAGCGTGTATGGCCGCGACCACGGCCTGCTCAAGCAGACGCTGCGCCATGCCGAGGCGGGCCGCATGCGTGGCGTGGCCGTGATCTATGAGGACACGCCGGATACGGAGATCGAAGCGCTGCACGCCCTGGGCGTGCGGGGCGCACGGTGCAATGCGCTGTTTTCGGGCGGGGTCTCCGTCTCCAGCCTGCAGGCCGTGGCCGACCGCATCCGGGGCCTGGGCTGGCATGTGCAATTGCTGGTGAACGTGGATGAAGACCCTGGCCTGGCGCAGCGCGTTGCCGACATGGGCGTGGCCGTGGTGGTGGATCACTTCGGCCACCCGTCGCGCCAGCTGGGCGCCGGCGGGCCGGGCAGCCGCAACCTGCAGGCGCTGATGAAGGAAGGCCGGGCCTGGGTGAAGTTCTCGGGCGCCTACCGGATATCGGCAACGGCATCGGCCGTTGACCCGGCCGTGACTCCCATTGCACATGCCCTGGTGCAGGCCAATCCGCATCGGATTGTGTGGGGGTCGGACTGGCCGCATCCCGGAATAAAGGCCCGTTCGAATTCCGCTGGCGAATTGGCGCAGGCATTGGTGGATTGGGTTCCAGAGGAATACAGACGCACGGTATTGGTCGATAATCCCGCGCGCCTGTATTGGGGTCATTGATTTTCAAATAGCAGGAGACAGAGAAAATGAATCGAATCACATCGGGCCGCAGAGGCTTTATCCGCACGGCGGTATCTTTCGCGGCGCTGGCTGCGGCATCGGCTGCATCGGCAGTGCAGGCGCGCGCATTTCCGGCCAAGCCGCTCACGCTGGTCGTGCCCTTTGCGCCGGGCGG
Source organism: Delftia sp. Lp-1 (assembly GCF_020523835.1). Lineage (NCBI taxonomy): Bacteria > Pseudomonadati > Pseudomonadota > Betaproteobacteria > Burkholderiales > Comamonadaceae > Delftia > Delftia sp. Lp-1. The sequence goes on from NZ_JAJALJ010000001.1 coordinate 1,725,425, forward strand.
CAACGTGGACATCGTGGCCCGCACGCTGGGCATTCCGCTGGCCCGGCATGCGGGGCAGTCCGTGATCGTGGACAACCGTGCGGGCGGCGGAGGTGCCGTGGGTTCGGGCTGGGTGGCGCGCGCCGAGCCGGACGGGCATACGCTGCTGGTGGCCACGCCGGGCCAGTTGGGCACCTTGCCCGAGATGATCAAGCTGCCCTACCGCGCCGACAGCTTTGCGCCCATTGCCGTGGTCAGCCGCACGCCCGTGGTCGTGGTGGTGCGCGCCAACGACGCGCGCTTCAAGACCGCTGCCGATTTCATCAAGGCGATGAAGGCCAAGGATGGCAGCGTGACCGTGGGCCATGCCGGTCCGGGCTCGCCCAATCACCTGGCCGTGCTGCAGCTGGAAGATGCCGTGAAGGTGCGCGTCAATCCCGTGCCCTACAAGGGATCGGGGCCGGCCCTGGTCGATCTGATCGGCGGGCAGATCGACGCCGTGGTGGACCAGATCACCAGCTCCACGCCGCATATCAAGAGCGGCGCCCTGCGCGCGCTGTTCGTGCTGGGGCCGCGCGCCGGGGGCGGGCTGGCCGATGTGCCCGACCTGGCCCAGCTGGGCCTGCCGGTGTTCGATGCCACCACCTTCGTGGGCGTGTTCGCGCCCAAGGGTGCGCCCACGGCCAGCGTGGACAGCCTGTATGGCTGGATCTCCCAGTCTGTGGCCGACCCGGAGTTCAGCCGCCTGATCCGCGAGCTGGGCAGCGAGCCCTTCCCGGCCAGCGCGGCCGTGCTGCAGCGCCTGGTCAGCGAAGAAGCCGCGCTGGCGGCGCGGCTGACCCGGCAGGGGCGTCTGCGCGCGGAGTAGCCGCCGCGCGCACTTTCCTGATCCTCTAGTACCCGGCCGCTAGCCCGTCGCGGCGCGGGTCGCTGGCGATCTGGTAGCCCTCCACGGCGGGATCGCCCATGCGCCAGATGAACTGGCCGGCGCCGAAGTCCTGGTAGGGGTCGTGGATGACCTCCACCTGATGGCCCAGCGCCTGCAGGCCGGCAATGGTGGCCGGGTCCATGCCGCCTTCCACGTTGATGGCCAGGCCTTCGTTGACGCGCCAGCGCGGCGCATCGCAGGCCGCCTGGGGCGACTGGCGGTAGTCCAGCATGCGCACCACAGTCTGCATGTGGCCCTGGGGCTGCATGTTGCCGCCCATGACGCCGAAGCTCATCACGGGCTGGCCGTCGCGGGTCAGGAAGGCCGGAATGATGGTGTGGAAGGGGCGCTTGCCCGGGCCCACCAGGTTGGCGCGGTTGGGGTGCTGGGGGTCGGTGCCGAAGCCGTGGCCGCGGTTTTGCAGGCTGATGCCGAAGCTCGGCTCCACCACGCCCGAGCCAAAGCCCGAGAAGTTGCTCTGGATGAAGCTGACCATCATGCCGTTCTCGTCGGCTGCCGTCAGGTAGATGGTGCCGCCGCGCACGGGGTTGCCGGCCTTGAAGTCCTGCGCACGGCGCGGATCGATCAGCCTGGCGCGCGAGGCCAGGTAGGCGTCGTCGAGCATCTGTGCGGGCGTCACCTCCATGTCCGCGTCGGCCACGTAGCGGTAGATGTCGGCAAAGGCCAGCTTCATGGCCTCGATCTGCAGATGTTGGGAGGCCACGCCATCCACGGGCAGGCTGGCCAGGTCGAAGTTGGACAGAATGCCCAGCGCAATCTGCGCGGCAATGCCTTGCCCGCCCGGCGGGATCTCGTGCAGCGTGTGGCCGCGGTAATCCTTGGCCAGCGGCTGCACCCATTGCACCTCGTGCGCGGCCATGTCGGCCATGCCCAGGCAGCCGCCGTGCTGCTGCACGAACGAGGTCACGGCCCGGGCAATCTCGCCTTCATAAAAGGCCTTGCCGCGCGTGGCACCAATGGCGCGCAGGGCGCGCGCTGCGGCGGGAAAGCGGAACAGCTCGCCCACTTCCGGCGCGCGGCCCCGGGGCAGGAAGCTTTCCCTGAACCCCGGCTGCGATTGCAGCTCGGGCGCGCCTGCGGCCCATTTCTGCTGGACCACGGGCGGCACCAGGTAGCCGCGCTCGGCGATCTCGGCGGCCGGCTCCATCAGCGCGTCAAAGGGCAGCTTGCCGAAGCGCTCGTGCAGGGCCACCCAGGCGCTGACGGCGCCTGGCACGGTGATGGAGTCCACGCCCCGGCGCGGCGGCTTGTCCTGGCGACCATAGCGCTGGTGGAAGTACTCGGGCGCCCAGCCCTGCGGTGCGCGGCCGCTGGCGTTGAGCCCGTGCAGTTCCTTGCCATCCCAGAGGATGCAGAAGGCGTCCGAGCCCAGGCCGTTGCTCACCGGCTCGACGATGGTCATGGCCGCCGCCGCCGCAATGGCCGCGTCCACCGCGTTGCCGCCTGCCCACAGCATGCGCAGGCCGGCCTGCGCCGCCAGCGGGTGGGAAGTGGACACGGCATTGCGCGCGAACACGGGCACCCGCCTGGAGTCGTAGGGATTGCCGGGAGTGAAGGGAGAGGAAGAGGCGTGCATGAAAGAACCTGCCTCAGTCGGCGGTGATGCCCATGGTCTTCACGTCACGGCTCCAGCGCGTCAGCTCGCGGTCGATCTGCTGCTTGAAGGACTTGGGGTCGCTGGTCTCGGGGTCCAGGCCCTGGGCCTCGAACTGGGCCTGCACTTCGGGGCGCTCCATGATCTTGCGCACTTCCTGGGCCAGCCGCTCGACGATGGCCGGGTCCGTGCCGCCCGTGGTGAACAGGCCGTACCAGGATGTGAAGGCGTAGCCGGGCAGGCCGGCCTCGGCGACGGTGGGCACGTTGGGCAGGTTCTTGACGCGCTGCTTCGTAGTCACGGCCAGGATGCGGGTCTGGCCGGTCTTGGCCGAGGTGATGGCGGGCGGAATGCCCGAGAAAATGGCCTGCACCTGGCCGCCCGACACATCGGTGATGGCCGGGCCGTTGCCGCGGTAGGGCACGTGCACCAGGTTCACGCCGGCCTGCTGCGCAAACAGCGCGCCGGCCAGGTGCAGCGTGGAGCCGTTACCCGACGATGCGTAGTTGATGCTGCCCGGCGCCTTGCGCGCGGCCTCGATCATTTCCTGCACCGTCTTGTAGGGCAGGGCGGCGTTCACCAGCAGCGCGTTGCCGGACTCGGCCACCAGGGTGATGGGCTCCAGATCCTTGCGCGGGTCGAACGACAGCTTCTTGGCCAGCACGGGCGCCACGGTGTTGCTGCCGATGGAGCCCAGCAGCAGCGTGTAGCCGTTCTTGGGCGCCTTGGCCACCACTTCGCTGGCGATCAGGCCGCCCGCGCCGCCGCGGTTCTCCACCACCACGCTCTGGCCCAGGCGCTGCTGCAGCTCCTTGGCCAGGATGCGGGCCACGATGTCGTTGGCGCCGCCGGCGGCAAAGCCCACCATGATCTTCAGCGGCTGCGAGGGCCAGGCATCGGCGGCGGGCGCGGCCCAGCCGGGCGTGGCGCAGGTCAACAGGGCGGCGCAGCAGACGAGCAGGCGGCGGGACACGGGTGCAGGCATGGAGATCTCCAGAAATCCGGGAAGTGGGAGGGTGCGATCAGGACGATCGGCTATCGGTTGCCAGCGATTTTGATGATAGAAACTGTTTGGTGAAAGCTGGAATTTCTTACGAATCTTGAAAGCAAAACTTTTATGCCAAGCCTGCGCATTCTTCGCACTTTTCTGGCCGTGGCGGCGGAGGGCTCCTTCACCGCCGCCGGACAGCGCGTGGCGCTGACCCAGGTGGCCGTGGGGCTGCAGATGCGCACGCTGGAAAACGACCTCAAGCGCAAGCTCTTCGCGCGCCAGGGCAAGCTGGTCACGCTCAACGAGCAGGGCCGGGCGCTGGTGCCCATTGCCACCCAGCTGGTGGCGCTGTACGAGCAGGCCAAGCACGGCACGCGGGCCGACGCACCGCTGGCCGGCACCGTGCAGTTCGGCTCCATCGTCTCGGCGCTGAGCCAGCTGGTGCGCGCCACGCTGGAGCTCAAGCGCCACCATCCGGCGGTGGACCTGCATGTGGTCTCGGGCAAGTCCAACCGGCTGATCGCCCAGGTGGAGAACCATGAGCTGGACGCGGCCGTGGTGGTCTACAACCCGGCCATCAAGCGCCCCTCGCTGGTCTGGACACCGCTGTACGCCGAGCCCATGGTGCTGCTGGCGCCGCGCGCCGCCCGGCCCGCGGCGCCCGCCGACATGGTGGAGCGCTATCCCTTCATCCGCTTCGACCGCACCGAGCACACGGGCGAGCTGGTGGAGCGCACGCTGCGCCGCCTGCGCGCCAAGCCCCAGGAGTTCCTGGAGCTCAACTCCATCGAGACCATCGTGGAGCTGGTGCGCGACGGCATGGGCGTGGCCATGCTGCCCAATCTGGCGCGGCATGGCTGGGAGGGCGACCCGCGCCTGCGCGTGCTGCCCATTGCCCAGACTGCCGAGAGCCGGCAGATCGCCCTGGTGCAGCTGCGCACGGCGGCGCGCGCCGAGATCATCACCGCCGTGGGCCAGCAATTCGTGGCGGCGCTGGCGGTGCCGGCCTGAGCGCGGCGCTGGCGGTGTTGCGCCGATTCGGAGGTCTTCAAGTTGCGTATTGCGCGAGCCCGTGGCCCATGGACCAGTTCTCCTTGTCCACCTCGACCAGGTTGACGAACACGTCCTCGGGCCGCAGGCCGGGGCTTTCGACCAGCAGCTCGGCGATGCGGCTAAACAGCGCCTTTTTCTGCTCCAGGCTGCGGGTGTTGCTGACCGTGAGCTGCACCAGCACCAGATCGTCGCTGCGCGCCACGCCCAGGTAGGAGGCGCCGTAGCGGAAGTTGTCGCCGTCATGCTCGGTGATGGTCATGAACTGGTCGTCCTCCGGCACGTTGAAGGTCTCGCGCATGGCGCGGTAGAGGCTGTCGCAGATGGCTTGGCGGTAGGCGGGGGACTTGCCGGCGCGCATGTTGATCCGGGTCATGGGCATGGTGTGGCTCCTTTGCGTTGCGTTGCGTTGCGTTGCGTTGCGTTGCGTTGCGTTGCGTTGTGGGAGCCTCGAAGGTAGGCCGTGCCAGCTATTTTGAGAAGCCATGATTGCTGATATCAGTAATAATGAATTGCAATGATTCAACGCCCCCTCGACCTGGATGCCGTGCAGAGCTTCGTGCACATCGCGGACCTGGGCCGCTTCACGCGCGCGGCCGAAGCCATGCAGACCACGCAGGCTGCCGTCAGCCTCAAGCTCAAGCGGCTGGAGCAGAGGCTGGGCTGCAGGCTGGTCGAGCGCACGCCGCGCCATGTGCAGCTGTCGGCGCTGGGTGCCGACTTCCTGCCCCATGCGCGCGAACTGCTGCAGGCCCATGAGCGCGCACTGGCGCTGGCCGTCAGCACGCGTCAGCGGCTGACCATCGGCATCAGCGACCACGTGGCCGGGCCTGAGCTGCCGGCACTGATCGCCCGCATGAATGCGCAGGACCCGCAGCTGCTGATCGACATCCGCATCGCATCGTCCGGCCCGCTGCTGCAGGGGTTTGACCGGCGCGAGTACGACACGGTGATCGTGCGCACGCATGCCGGGCGTGACGACGGCGAGCTGCTGGCCGAGGAGCCCTTCGGCTGGTTTGCCGCGCCCGGCTGGCAGCACCGCGCGGGCGAGCCCCTGCCGCTGGCCACGCTGGCCGAACCCTGCGGCGTGCGCGCCATGGCCGGGCAACTGCTGGATACGGCGCGCATGCCGTGGACCGAGGTGTTCGTGGGCGGCGGCGTGGCCGCTGTCTCGGCCGCCGTCATGGCGGGGCTGGGCGTGGCCGCGCTGGCGCCGCGCATGCTGGCCCTGGGCGCCGTGGACGTGGGCCCGCGCCTGGGCCTGCCCACGCTGCCGCGCCTGCCCGTGCTGCTGCACACCCGCGTGCGCGAAGGCCGGCCGCGCGCGGCGCTGGATGCGCTGGGCGCCGCCTTCAAGTCCGCCGTGCGTGGCTAGCAGCCAACAATCGGCCCGGCATGGCGCGCAGCCGCTTGTGCCTGCGGGCCAACGGGCGATAGACTCGCACCCCTCCCATTCACCCTCACCCTTTCGAGGTGCACCATGCCCCGCCGCACAGCTTCCTGCTGAACGACTTCGTCACACGCTGATCCTGGCCTTGCCCCGGATGTCTTTTGCGTGTGCGCTGCGGTGCGTGGCCTTTTGAGGGCTTGCGGCTGACCGTCCGGTTTGCGGACGGTGCCGACAGTCCTGCCATCTTCCCCTTCGACAGCCTGCCGGCCCGGCCACCACGGGCCAGGCCGCGCTGTCGCTGCATCCCCTGCATTGCGGCGCCTGGCGTCGTCGTCGGCTTTTCCCGCTCCACGGCATGTCGCCGTGGGGTGCTGCATCGTTTTCGGAAAGCACGACATGACCCCATCCATTGCCCAAGGCGCTCACTTTCTTTCGAGCGTCGAGATCCTCAAATACCCCCGCACGCCGCACCTGCGCGGCTCGCGCCTGCAGTCCGGTGACCAGGACGACGCCGTGCCCTATGAGCGGCTGGCCGGCCAGCACATCGTCGTCGAGGAAAAACTCGACGGCGCCAACGCCGCGCTGAGCTTTGCCGGCGACGGCCAACTGCTGCTGCAGTCGCGCGGCCACTACCTGGACAGCGAGCGGCCCGGCGGGCGCGAACGCCAGTTCAACCTCTTCAAGCAATGGGCCCAGGCCCATGAGGGCGCGCTGCTGTCCCTGCTGGACGACCGCTACCAGGTGTTCGGCGAGTGGATGTACGCCAAGCACTCGCTGTTCTACGACGCGCTGCCGCACTGGTTCTGCGAGTTCGACATCTGGGACCGCTCGGCGCAGTGCTTCCTGGACACGCCGCGCCGCCATGCCCTGCTGGCCGGCGTGCCCGTGGTCTCGGTGCCCGTGCTCTACAGCGGGGTGGCGCCCCGGCGCATGCAGGACCTGCTGGCGCTGCTGGCCCCCTCGCTGGGCCGCAGCGCGCGCTGGCGCCAGGCCTTCGAGCAGGTGGTGGCCCGCCAGAAGCTGGACCTGCCGCTGTGCTGGCGGCAGACCGACGGCTCCGAGCTGGCCGAGGGCCTGTACCTCAAGGTGGAGGAGGGCGGCCAGACCGTGGCGCGCTACAAGTTCGTGCGGCCGGACTTCGTGCAGGTCATCCTCGACTCGGGCTCGCACCACAGCGAGCGGCCCATCGTCCCCAACGGGCTGCGCGAAGGCGCAGACATCTTTGCGGCCGATATTTCAAAAAACTGGTGAGGCCTGCAGCGCAGGCCCATCGCAAGGAGATTTCCATGACGAACTGGAAACAGATCCAGTCCCTGGTGCCGCAGCCCGGCGCCGACCCCGACTTCGCGGCCTGCCTGGCCGCCTTCCCCCAGCTGGAGCAGGCCAAAACCACGCCGCAGGACCCCGTCTACCACGCCGAAGGCGATGTCTGGACACACACGCAGATGGTGGTGCGCGAACTGCTGGCCGACCCCGGCCATGCGGCACTCACCGCCACCGAGCGCGAGACGGTCTTCCTGGCCGCGCTGCTGCACGACGTGGCCAAGTGCTCGACCACCGTGGTGGGCGAGGACGGCCGCATCGGCCAGCCCGGCCATTCGCGCCGGGGTGCGCTGGATGCGCGGCTCATGCTCTGGGAGGCCGGCGCGCCCGTGGACCAGCGCGAGGCCATCTGCCGGCTGATCGCCGTGCACCAGGTGCCGTTCTTCGCCTTTGCCGACTCGCGCCGCGGCCACTCGCCCGAGTTCATCGTGCGCGAGCTGTCCTGGCAGGTGGACCTGCACTTGCTCACCCTGCTGGCGCGCGCCGACATGCGCGGGCGCATCTGCCCGGACATTGCGTCCGTGCTGGTCAACATCGAGCTGGTGCGCGAGTTCGCGCTGGAGGAGGGCTGCCTGCGCACGCCACGCCGCTTTGCCTCGGCCGAGACGGCGGTGCGCTACTTCCGCGGCGCGCAGCTGCATCCCGACTATGCGCTGCACGAGCAGGAAGGCTCGCGCGCCATCGTCATGTGCGGCCTGCCGGCCAGCGGCAAGAACACCTGGGTGGCCGCCCACCATGGCGACCTGCCCGTGGTCTCCTTCGACGATGCGCGTACGGAGCTGGGCCTGCGCCACGGCCAGAACGAGGGCGCCGCTGCCCACCATGCCGTGGACAAGGCCAAGGCCCTGCTGCGCGCGGGCCAGCCCTTTGTCTGGAATGCCACCCACCTGTCGCGCCAGATGCGCGGCAAGACCGTGGACCTGTGCCTGGCCTACGGCGCCCGCGTGGAACTCGTACACCTCGAAGCCAGCCGCCCAACCCTGCTGGCCCGCAACCGCGCGCGCGACACTACGCTGACCAACGCAGCCCTGCTCAGCCTGCTGCAGCGCTGGGACGTGCCTTTGCCTACCGAGGCGCATGCGCTGTCGTTGCTGGTCAATGAGGGATAGGTCGAGGGTGGAGGGGGAGGCCCCGCCTTTCGCTCAGTCCCTTCGGATTCCGCGCTCCTTCACCAGCCGGCCCCACTTGGCGGCTTCGCTGTCGATGAAGGCGGCGAACTCCTGGCTGCTGCCGCCGCCGAACTCGTTGCCCTGGGAGACGATGCGTTCCCGGACTTCCGGGTGCTCCATGGCCTTGGCGAACGCCTTGTTGAGCCGGGCCACGATCTCGGGCGGCGTGCCTTTGGGCGCCACATAGCCCATCCAGTTGGAGACGGTGACCTGGGGAAAGCCGGACTCGGCGAAGGTGGGCACGTCAGGGAGCATGGCCAGGCGCTGTGCCGAGGTCACACCCAGCGCGCGGATCTTGCGCGCCTGTATGGAGGGCGCGGCCGCACCGGTCTGCTCGAACATCAGGTCCACCTGTCCCGACAGCAGGGCGGTGGCGGCGGGACCACCGCCCTTGAAGGGCACGCCGACCATGTCCAGGCCTGCCGCCGCCTCGAAAAGCTCGGCCGAGAGATGGTGTGCGCCGCCCGGCCCTGCATTGGCGATGTTCAGCTGCCCCGGCCTGTCCTTGGCGGCCGTCACCACATCGGCCACGCTGCGATAGGGCTTGTCGGCGGGCGTGACCAGCACCAGCGGGCTTTTCTCCAGCAGGATGATGGGGACAAAGGTCTTGGGATCGAAGTTGAGCCTGGGATAGATCCAGGGATTGACGGCCAGCGGCCCGAAGCTGCCCATGGCGATGGTGTAGCCGTCGGCTGCGGCGCGGCCCACGAACTCCATTCCGATGTTGCCGCTGGCGCCGGGCTTGTTGTCCACGATCACGGGCTGGCCCAGTATCTGCGCCAGCTGCCTGGCCACGAGCCGGGTCTTGACGTCGGTGTTTCCGCCGGCCGCGAAGGGCACGACGATGGTGACGGCGCGGACCGGGTAGCCGTCGGGGGCGGTCTGGGATCGGGCCGTGGCCGAAGCCAGGACCAGGATGGCGGCGGCCGTGGCGGCCAGCGCGGGATGAAGCTGCATGTCGTCTCCTGTGGTTTTCTGAAGGGAAAGGCAAATGCCGGGAAAGGGCGCGCGCCCTCACTCGGCCACGATGCGGGCCGAGGTCACGATGGCGGCGTACCTGGCGGTCTCGGCGGCGATGAAGTCCCTGAACTGCTGCTGGGACATGGGGGCGGGCTCGCCGCCCAGTTCGCGCAGGCGCGGCAACAGCGCGGGGTCCTTGAGCGCATTGACCACCGCCGCATGCAGCCGCGCCTGGACGGCCGGCGGCGTGGAGGCGGGCGCGAAGAGGCCGAACCAGTTGTCCAGGTCGTAGGAGGCCAGGCCCGTGGACTCGGCAATGGCGGAAATGCCGGGGGCGAAGCTGGCGCGCTGCGCTGAAGTCACCGCCAGCGCCTTGACACGGCCGCTCTTGATGAAGGGCGCGGCCCCCGCGTAGCTGACGAAGGCCAGTTCGACCACGCCCGAGGACACGTCCACCAGCTGGTTGGCCGCGCCCCGGTAGGGCACGTGGTTCAGCCGGATGCCGGCCAGCGACTGCAGCAGCTCGCCATTGAGGTGCTGGGGATTGCCCACGCCGCTGGTGGCGTAGCCGAGCTTGCCGGGGCTGGCCTTGGCCAGGCGCACCAGTTCATCAATGTTGCCGGCCGGCAGGCCGGGCGAGGCCACCAGCACGTTGGGCACGCGCGTGACCAGGGTCAGGGGCGCCAGGTCGCGAGACGGCTGGTAGGGCATGCGGCCCTGGTGCACCAGCGGGGCGATGGCGGTTTCGCCGGCCGAGCCCAGCAGCAGCGTGTGGCCGTCGCCCGCCGCGCGTGCCACGGCCCCTGCGCCCAGCATGCCGCTGGCGCCGGGCCTGTTGTCCACCACCACCGGCTGCTTGAGCGTCACGCGCAGCCGCTCGGCCAGCAGCCGGGCCATGGCGTCGACGCCGCCACCTGCCGTGAAGGGAACCACGAGAGTGATGCTGCGCTGCGGCGCGTCCTGGGCCGCAGCGGGCAGGCTGCCGATGAGGCCGATGAGGCTGATGAGGCCGGCGAGCAGCGCGGTGCCCAGGTTGCGCAGCAAGCTGCGGCGGGAGGAAGTGGACATGTCAAAACTCCTTGGCGGCCTTTTAGCCGGGGTTTCAGGGAAAGCGAGATGAGGCGTTTGATTGCATTTTAGAAATTCAAAATGCAAAATATCAGCTATGGAAAACACCGAGAACCCCTTTTCCCGCGTCCTTGAACTGGACGGAGTCCGCTACCACGCTGCCGATGTGCCGGGCGTGCTGGGCGAGTGCCTGCCGCGCCTGCCCGTGGTGCTCAGGTTGTTGCTGGAGAACGTGCTGCGCCACATGGAGGGGCAGGAAAGGGACGCTGCCGTGGCTGCCCTGCGGGCCTGGCTGGATCACGGCAGCAGCGAGGCCGAGATCGCCTTCCAGCCGGGCCGCGTGCTCATGCACGACACCACCAGCACGCCGGCGCTGGTCGACATCGCGGCCATGCGCGATGCTCTGCACGAAGAGGGCGTGGATCCGGCCGTGCTCAATCCGGTGCTGCCCGTCGATGTGTCGGTGGACCACTCGCTGGCCGTGGAGGCCTATGCAGCGCCGGGCGCCGCCCAGGCCAACCTGGAGCACGAGATACGGCGCAATGCCGAGCGCTACCGCTTCCTGCGCTGGGCCTCCAGGGCCCTGGCCCATGTGACCATCCACCCGCCCGGCACGGGGATCATGCACACCATCAACCTGGAGCAGCTGGCCACCGTAGTGACCACCGAGGAGCGCGGCGGCAGGCTCTGGGCCGTGCCCGACATGATGCTGGGCACGGACAGCCACACACCCATGGTCAACGGCATCGGCGTGCTGGGCTGGGGCGTTGGCGGGCTGGAGGCGCAGACCGTGATGTTCGGCATGCCCACCATGCTGCGCATCCCCGACGTCATCGGCGTGCGGCTGACCGGCGCGCTGCGCCCCGGCGTGCAGGCCAGCGACCTGGCACTGGTCGCCACCCAGCGGCTGCGCGCCCTGGGCGTGGCCGGCGAGTTCGTCGAGTACTTCGGCCCCGGCGTGTCCACGCTGACGGCGGGCCAGCGCAGCGTGGTGGCCAACATGGCGCCCGAGTACGGCGCCACCACGGGCTACTTCGCGGTCGATGGCCAGACGCTTGACTACCTGCGCGCCACGGGCCGCAGCCCACAGCGCGTCGCCCTGGTCGAGGCCTATATGCGTGCCCAGGGCCTGTGGTTCGATCCGCAGGCCCAGCCGCGCTACACACGCCAGATCGAGATCGACCTGGACACCGTGGGCTGGCACATTGCCGGTCCGCGCCGCCCGCAGGACCTGCTGGACTATGGCGACAGCGCCCGCGCGCTGCAGGCCGCGGGCTTTGTTGCGTCCGGCGCGCAGGCCGGGCTGCCGCGCCATGCCGTGGCGCTGGCCGCCATCACCAGCTGCACCAATACCTCGGATCCCGCGCTGCTGGTCGCCGCCGGGCTGGTGGCGCGCAAGGCGCGGGCGCTGGGGCTGAAGGTCCCCGCATGGGTCAAGACCTCGCTGGCACCGGGCTCGCCGGCGGCTGCCTCCTATCTGGCGCGCGCCGGGCTGCTGCAGGACCTGGAGGCCGTGGGCTTCGGCATCGTGGGATACGGCTGTACCACCTGCATCGGCAACCCCGGCCCGCTGACGGAGCCGGTGCGCCAGGCCCAGCGCGCCGGCCAGGCCAAGGCCGTGGCCATTTTGTCGGGCAACCGGAATTTCCCGGGCCGCGTGCATCCGGACATCGAGCTGAGCTTCATCATGTCGCCGTCCCTGGTCATCGCCTTCGGCCTGGCCGGCGACGCGGCCCGCAACCTGCGCCTGGAGCCCGTGCAGCACCTGGCCGATGGCCGGCCCGTGTTCCTGGCCGACCTCATGCCCACTCGCGAGGAAGTCCAGGCGGCGCTGGCGCTGGGCCTGCACCCGCAGGACTTCGGCCGCGACTTCGCGCGGGCCACGCTCAACCCGGCCTGGCATGCGCTGAAGGCGCCCGAGGGGCCGTTGTTTCCCTGGGACGCGCGGTCCACCGCGCTGCGCCGCCCGCCCTTTGCCGCGCTATCCGAGGGCAGCCAGCTGGGCCGCTACCAGGCCCACCCGCTGCTGGTGGTGGGCGACGACATCACCACGGACCATATCTCGCCGGCCAGCGCCATACCGCCCGACAGCCTGGTGGCCGATTTCCTGGTGGAGCGCGGCGACGACCGGGGTGATCTCAACGTCTTCGCGTCGCGGCGCGGCAACTGGGAGGTGATGGTGCGGGCGGCCTTTCACAGCAAGACGCTGAAGAACCTGCTGGCGCCCGGTGCCCCCGTGGCCCATGGCCTGCATGCGCCGTCGGGCGAGATCGCGCCGCTGTGGGACATCGCGCAGCGCTACCGCAAGGCGGGCCAGTCCGTGGTGCTGGTGGCCGGCGAGCGCTACGGCACGGGCTCCTCGCGCGACTGGGCCGCCAAGGGCCAGCGCCTGCTGGGCATACGTGCCGTGCTGGCCCTGAGCTTCGAGCGCATCCACCGCTCCAACCTCATCGGCATGGGCATCGTGCCGCTGCGCTTGCCTGCGGGCATGGGGCCGCAGGAACTGGCGCTGCAGCCGGGCGACCGTATCGAGATCGATGCACCGTCCGACGCCCTGGCGCCGCGCTGCGCCGTGCCCGTGCGCATACTGCGCGGCGATGGCAGCGTGCAGGCGCTGCAGGCCACGGCCGCCGTGGAGACGCAGCTGGAGGCCGGGCTGCTGCGCAGCGGCGGCGTGATTCCTTCCATCCTGCGGCAGGCGGCCGGGCGCTGATGTGGCATGGCATGACAATGGGGGCATGAAGACCTCCACCCAGCTGTGCTCGCAAATCCTGGCACTGGCCCGTTCCGAACAATGGGACAGCGGAACCCACCTGGCTGCCCAGGGCCTGGCCGACCGGCTGCGCGTCTCCCGCCAGCCCGTCAACGAGGCCTTGCAGCAGCTGCAGGAGCATGGCGTGGTGCGGCGCGAGCGCAACCGGGGGTTTTTCCTGGCCCTGCCGCATGACGGGATTCCGACCGAACTGCTGGCCGAGGCGGCGGCCGGCGACCAGGACCTGACCGAAGCCATCTACTTTCGCATCGCCGAGGACCGGCTGCGCGCCAGCCTGCCCGAATCCGTCACCGAGGCCGCGCTGCGCACGCGCTACGGCTTGAGCAAGGCCCAGCTGGCGGCCGTGCTCAACCGCATCTCCCAGGAGGGCTGGATCGAGCGCAAGCCCGGCTACGGCTGGACCTTTGCGGCCATGCTGACCACGCCCGACAGCCTGCTGCAGTCCTACCGCCTGCGTATGGCGCTGGAGCCGGCCGCGCTGCTGGAGCCCGGCTACCGGCTGGACCGCGCCGTGTTGCAACGCTGCCGCGCGGCCGAAATCCACTTGCTGGAAGGCGGCATCGCCACCGACCCGGCCGACCGCATCCACGACCGGGGGGTGAACTTCCACGAGTCCCTGGTCGAGGCCTCGGGCAACGTGTTCTTCATCGACACCATTCGTCGCGTCAACCGCGTGCGGCGCCTGCTGTCCTACCGCTCCATGCAGGACCGGGCGCGCTACCGCGAGCACTGCGAGCAGCATCTGAACATCCTGGAACTGCTGGGGCGCGAGCGCAACGAAGAAGCCTCCCTCGCCATGCGCGAGCACCTGGCGAGCACCTTGCGCAACCTGGCCAGCATCAGCGATCTCCTCGGTCCCGGCGCAGCGTCCCCGGAACCTTCGCGTACCCCTTCGCGTACCTCTTCCACGCCCCGGCGGGCATCCCGTTGACCCTTGAAGCGAGCCATCCATGAACCTTTCCTCCCAGCTGCTGTCCACCCTCGCGCCGCTTGGCCGCATCCGCGCCTCCATCAACACCGGCAATCCCATCCTTGCGCGGCTGCAGGCCGATGGCCAGCCCGCAGGCGTGTCCATCGACCTGGCCCGGCGCCTTGCGCAGCAGCTGGGGCTGGAGCTGGAACTGGTGGTCTTCGATACGGCCGCCAAGTCGGTGGATGCCGTCACGCGCGAGGAGGCCGACTTCGGCTTCTTTGCCGTGGACCCCGTGCGCGGCGCGGGCATCGGCTTTACCGCGCCCTATGTGCTGATCGAGGGCAGCTACCTGGTGCGCCAGGATTCGCCGCTGACCGACAACGCCCAGGTGGACCGGGCCGGGCACACCGTGGTGGTCGGCAAGGGCAGCGCCTATGACCTGTACCTGAGCCGCGAACTCAAGCATGCGCAGATAGAGCGCGCCGTGTCCTCGCCCGCCGTGGTGCAGACCTTTGTGGAATCGACGGCCGACGTGGCCGCCGGCGTCAAGCAGCAACTGGAGGCCGATGCCGCCCGCCTGCCCGGCCTGCGCCTGCTGCCGGGCCGCTTCATGGTGATCCAGCAGGCCATGGGCCTGCCCAAGGGGCGGGGCGATGAAGCCCTGCGCGTGCTGGCGGCCTTTGTGGAGGAGGCCAAGGCTTGCGGCTTTGTGGCCGAGGCGCTGCAGCGCCATGGCATTCAGGGCGCGGCCGTCGCACCGCTGGCGGGCGCATCGGCATGAGCACCTCAGCGTCGCGCCCCCTGTACGCCTACGTGGGTTCGCGCACCACGCGCGAGCGCGACGCACGTGGCGAGGGCATCACCGTCTATCGCGTGGACGAAGCCACGGGCGTCCTGCAGCATCTGCAGACCGTGGACGGGCTTGCCAACCCCTCGTTCCTGGCGCTCGATGCAGCCGCCACCCGGCTCTACACCGTGCATGGCGATGGCCACGAGGTCAGCGTCTTCGCACGCGATGCCGCAACGGGCCGCCTGGCGTTGCTGCAGACCCGGGACTGCGGCGGGCGCAACCCGGTGCACCTGGCCATCGCCCCGGGCGGACGGCAGCTGGTGGTCTCCGACCATCTGGGCGAGCCGGCTGCCAGCGATGGCCACCAGGGGTATGGCGGGCCAGGCGGTACGCTGGCCGTGATGCCGATTGCACCGGACGGGCGCCTGGGCTCCGTGCAGCAGCGGCTTGCGCTACCGGGCCAACCCGGGCCGCATCGCAAGGAGCAGCCGTTTGCCAAGCCGCACTTCAACCCCTTCTCGCCGGACGGGCGCTTCGTGCTGGTGCCTGACAAGGGGCAGGACCGGATCTTCATCTTCGCCTTCGAGCACGGGCGGCTGTCGCCTGCGCCCCAGCCCTGGCTGGACTGCCGCGAAGGCTCGGGCCCGCGGCATATCGCCTTCCATCCTGCGCTGGCCTGCGCCTATGTGGTCAACGAACTGGACAACACCGTGCTCACCTGCCGCTTCGATGCGGCCACGGGGGCGCTGCAGGGCTTGCAGATCCTGTCCACCCTGCCGGAGCACTTTGTGGGCAACAGCCGGGCGGCGGGCATCCAGGTCTTGCGCGACGGCCGGCAGGTGCTGGTGTCCAATCGCGGCGCTGACGGCATTGCGGTCTTCGATGTCGATCCTTTGACGGGGCTGCTGCACGCCAGTGGCGGCTTCGCCTCGGGCGGGCGCACGCCGCGCTTTTTCACGGCCTCGCCCGACGGGCGCCTGCTCTATGTGCTCAACGAGGACAGCGACAGCATCGTCTGCCATGCCCGGGATGACGCCTGGCGCCCGCTGGCCAGCACCCACTGCGCCAGCCCGGTGTGCATGGTGTTCGCGCGGTAGCCGTCCACGCTGCCCTCCGGGGCAGGATCAGGCGCCGCGCAGCACCAGCAGGTCGATGCTGGCCGGCACGCCCAGGCGCACGGCAAAGCCGGCCCACAGGCCCGCGCCGGCGCTGACGAAGAGCTTCATGGCGCCGACCTCGTACTCGCCGCGCACAAAGCCGTCATTGGCGGGCGCCACCAGCCATTGGTCCATGCCCAGAATCAGTCCGCCGTGCGTATGGCCCGACAGCTGCAGGCCCACGCCGTGGGCAGCGTTGTCGCGGGCGGTCTTGGGCTGGTGGGCCAGCAGCAGGTGGTATTGCGCACCGGCCTCTTTGGCCTGGCGGGCCACGGTGTCGATGTCGGGCGGCACGCCTTCGGCCACGGAGGGGTCGGTGTTCTGGCGCGACAGGCGGCCATAGGCCGGATCGCCGATGCCCGACAGCGCCAGGCGCGCGCCTTGCACATCGATCAGCTGCATGCGGTTTTCCAGCAGGTTCAGGCCCAGGCGGCGGAATTCGGCCATCCAGGCGTCGTAGCCGCTGTAGTACTCATGGTTGCCGGGCGCCGCCCAGACGCCGTAGCGTGCCTTGAGCTGCGCCAGCGGCGCGATGTTGGCGCGGCCGCTGTCCACGTCGCCGTCCACCATGTCGCCGGGCAGCACGATGAGGTCGGGCCGCGCCTCCAGCGTGCGGTCCACGACGGTCTGCACATAGCGCGCGTTGTTGATGGGGCTGGCGTGGATGTCGGCCAGCACGGCCACGCGCAGGCCTTCCAGGCCGGTGGGCAGGCCGGGCAGGCGCAGCGTGCGTTCGTGCACCTCGGGCGGGCGCAGTGCATTGGCCACGCCCCAGGCCGACAGCAGGCCCGCCAGGGCCAGTGCGCCGGCCGTGAGCAGCGGCGCGTGCAGGCGCTGCTTCCAGTCCTCGCGCCGGCTCACTGCGGCCAGCGCCCAGAGGCCGTCGCGCAGCACGATGAAGACGGCCAGCATCAGCAGCATGGCCAGCACCCAGCCGCCCGGCACCTGCAGATAGGCCAGCGTGCGGTACTCGACCGTGCCCTCGCGCAGCAGCACCAGCAGCAGGGCGGGCGTGCAGCCCAGGGCCGCCGTGGCGACGGCCGCCATCAGGCGTGCGCGGCGCGGCATCAGGCGGACGGGCCACCACAGCCACAGGGCCAATAGCGGGATGACGAGGGCGGCAAGAGAAACCATGGGGAGCAGATCGAGGAAGGCGGGTGAGGCGGCCAGCGCCGGGCGCGGGCGGCAAGGCGAGCGCCGATTGTGCGCAATGCCTTGCATGCCGCTGGCCTGACTTGGCGAAGGCCCTGGCATGCGGGGGTTTTCACGCGGGCGGCACAGGGCGCGGGTATGGAAATGCGGGGGCGCGTGGCGCCAGCGGCATGGCGCGGGGATAATCCAGCCCCTTATGCCTTTGAAGATCAGCTTCCCTGAATCCCTGCCCGTATCCGCCCGCCGTGAGGAAATCATGGAGGCCATGGACCGGCACCAGGTCATCATCGTGTGCGGCGAGACGGGCTCGGGCAAGACCACGCAGCTGCCCAAGATCGCGCTGGCGCTGGGCCGGGGCAAGGTCAACGCCACGCCCGACGACAAGGGCCAGGTGCGCGGCCACCTGATCGGCCACACGCAGCCGCGCCGCATTGCCGCCAGCTCGGTGGCCAAGCGCATTGCCGAGGAGCTGAACACGCCGCTGGGCGATGTGGTGGGCTACAAGGTGCGTTTCCAGGACCGGCTGTCCAAGGACGCCTCGGTCAAGCTGATGACGGACGGCATCCTGCTGGCCGAGACGCAGACCGATCCGCTGCTCAAGGCCTACGACACGCTGATCATTGACGAGGCCCACGAGCGCAGCCTCAACATCGACTTCCTGCTGGGCTACATCAAGCAGATCCTGCCCCGGCGCCCCGACCTCAAGGTGGTGGTGACATCGGCCACCATCGATGCCGACCGGTTCTCCAGGCATTTCGAAGGCCCCAAGGGGCCTGCGCCGGTGATCATGGTCTCGGGCCGCACCTACCCCGTGGAGATGCGCTGGCGCCCCTTCGAGGAAAAGCGTGACCACGACCTCAACGACGCCATCGCCGAAGGCGTGGACGAGCTGTGGTCCGGCGGCGTCAGCGGCGACATCCTGGTGTTCCTGCCCGGCGAGCGCGAGATCCGCGAGGCGGCCGACCACCTGCGCAAGCACCTGGCACAGCAGCCCGTGCTGCGCCATGCCGAGGTGCTGCCGCTGTTCTCGCGCCTGTCGCAGGCCGAGCAGGACCGCATCTTCGACAGCCACACGGGCCGGCGCATCGTGCTGGCCACCAACGTGGCCGAGACCTCGCTGACCGTGCCCGGCATCCGCTATGTGATCGATGCGGGCACGGCGCGCGTCAAGCGCTATTCCTTCCGCAGCAAGGTCGAGCAGCTGCTGGTCGAGCCCATCAGCCAGGCAGCGGCCAACCAGCGCGCGGGCCGTTGCGGCCGCGTCGCCAACGGCATCTGCATCCGCCTGTACGACGAGGCCGACTTCGGCACGCGCGCGCGCTTCACCGACCCTGAAATCCTGCGCTCCTCGCTGGCCGGCGTCATCCTGCGCATGAAGTCGCTGGGCCTGGGCGACGTGGTGAATTTCCCCTTCCTCGAATCGCCCTCGGGCCGCGCCATTGCCGACGGCTACCAATTGCTGGGCGAGCTGGGCGCCGTGGACGAGCGCGGCGAGCTGCTGCCCATGGGCCGCGAGCTGTCGCGCCTGCCGCTGGACCCGCGCGTGGGCCGCATGATTTTGGAGGCGCGCACGCGCGGCGCCGTGGCCGAGGTGCTGGTCATTGCCTCCGCCCTGTCCGTGCAGGACGTGCGCGACCGGCCGCTGGAGGCCCAGCAGCAGGCCGACCAGCAGCACGCCAAGTTCGACGACGAGAAAAGCGAATTCAGCGGCTACCTGCGCCTGTGGAAATGGCTGCAGGATGCGCGCGGCGGCAAGGTGGTGGCCAAGAGCCGCAAGGAAATGGCCGGCGCCCAGGCACCGGCCGCCAAGCCATCGGCGCGCAATGCCGCCTTCCTGCCCGTGGCCCAGCGCAGCGGCGGGCAGAGCGTGGCCGCCCCGGCGGCCGAGGCGCTGGCGGCTTTCCATCCGCAGGACACCGGTCCCGGCACGGATGACGAGCCCTCGCACAAGCTCAGCAACCGCCAGTGGGAGCAGCTGCTGCGCCAGAACTTCATCAACATCCGCCGCGTGCGCGAATGGCGCGACATCCACTCGCAGCTGCTGACCGTGGTCAACGAGCACAAGTGGAAGATCAACACCGAGCCTGCGGGCTACGACGCCGTGCACCTGTCCATGCTGTCCGGCCTGCTGGGCAACCTGGGCTACAAGGGCGATGAAAGCGACGCCTACCTGGGTGCGCGCGGCATCCGCTTCTACCCGCACCCGGGCGCCCACCTGTCCAAGAAGCCCGGGCGCTGGATCGTGGCGGCCGAGCTGGTGGAAACCTCGCGCCTGTACGGCCGGGGCATCGCCGCCATCGATCCGCAGTGGCTGGAGGAAGTCGGCGCCCACCTGCTCAAGAAGCAGCTGCTCGATCCGCACTGGTCCAAGAACCAGGCCGACGTGGTGGCGCTGGAGCGCGCCACGCTCTACGGCCTGGTGGTCTACAACGGCCGCCGCATGAGCTATGGCCGCATCGATCCGCAGTCCGCCCGCGAGATCTTCATCCGCCAGGCCCTGGTGGAGGGGCAGTGGGATACGCGCTGGCACTTCCTGCCCGCCAACCTCAAGCTGGTGCGCAAGGTCGAGGAGCTGGAGCACAAGAGCCGCCGCCAGGACGTGCTGGTCGATGACGAGCTGATCTACGCCTTCTACGACCAGCAGATCCCCAAGGACGTGTTCAGCGGCGCCACCTTCGACCATTGGTTCCGCGAGGCGGCCAAGGAAAACGCCGACCTGCTGCGCCTGTCGCGCGACGAGCTGATGCGCCACGAGGCGGCCGGCATCACCACCCAGGCCTTTCCCAAGGTGGTCAAGCTCGGCGGCGTGGACTGCACGGCCAGCTACCTGCACAGCCCCGGCGACGCGCGCGACGGCATCACCGTCACCGTGCCGCTGTTCGTGCTCAACCAGGTCAGCGACGAGCGCGTGGAATGGCTGGTGCCCGGCATGCTCAAGGACAAGCTCCAGGCCCTGCTCAAGAGCCTGCCGCAGCGCCCGCGCAGCCGCTTCGTGCCCCTGCCCGAAAGCGCCCAGCGCCTGGCCGAACTCTTCACCACGCCCGAGCGCTGGGGCCAGGGATCGCTGATCGATGCCCTGCTCAAGCAGGTGCGCGACGAGACCTCGCTGGACGTCAAGCGTGCCGACTTCAAGCTGGACATGCTCAGCCCGCACCTGTTCATGAACTTCCGCATCACGGACGAGCATGGACGCCAGCTGGGCCAGGGCCGCAACCTGGGCGCGCTCAAGGCCGAACTGGGCGCCAAGGCGCGCGGCGCCTTCCAGGCGCTGGCCGCGCTGAAGGTGGCTTCGGTCACCGAGGCTCCTGCTGCATCCGCTGCCAACGCCGCCACCGCGCCCGAAACCGGCAGGAAGCCTGCGCCCGCTGCCAAGGCGGAAAAGCCCGACCAGGCCACGCCTGCCAGGAATGCCAAGCCCAGCCAGCCCGCCGACAGCCGCTACAAGGAATGGAGCTTTGGCGAGCTGCCCGAGCTGATGGAGATTGGCCGAGGCGGGCAGACGCTGATCGGCTTTCCAGCGCTGATCGACCATGGCGATGCCGTCGGCATCGAGGTCTTCGACGAACCCGAGGTTGCGGCCGCACGCCACCGCGTGGGCCTGCGCCGCCTGTTCGCGCTGCAGATCCGCGATGCGCTCAAGTACCTGGAAAAGAACATTCCAGACCTGCAGAAGATGGCCGTCGCCTACATGCCGCTGGGCACGCAGGAGGAACTGCGCGAGCAG
This sequence comes from Delftia sp. Lp-1, assembly GCF_020523835.1. NCBI lineage: Bacteria > Pseudomonadati > Pseudomonadota > Betaproteobacteria > Burkholderiales > Comamonadaceae > Delftia > Delftia sp. Lp-1. Next base: position 1,746,407 of record NZ_JAJALJ010000001.1, read on the forward strand.
ATCATCGACGTGGCCATAGACCGCGCCTTCCTGCAGGAGCCGCTGCCCACCAACGACGCGCAGTTCAAGCAGCGCGTGCAGGACGGACGCGGCCGACTGACGCTGATCGCCAACGAGGTGGCGCGCATGGCCTCCACCATCCTGGTCGAGTACGCGGCGGCGCAGCGCAAGATCAAGGACACCAAGAACGCGCCTGACGCCACGGCCGACGCCGCCCAGCAACTGCAGCGCCTGGTGCCCAAGAACTTCATCGCGGCCGCGCCCTGGACCCAGCTGCAGCACTATGCGCGCTACCTCAAGGCCATCACCAGCCGGCTGGACAAGTACCGCGCCGACCCTGCGCGCGACGCCAGCCGCCTGACCGAGCTGCGCCCGCTGGAGCAGCGCTACTGGCGCCTGGTGGCCGAGCGCAAGGGCCACATCGATGCGCGCATGCAGGAATACCGCTGGATGCTGGAGGAGCTGCGCGTGAGCTTCTTCGCCCAGGAGCTGCGCACGCCGTACCCAGTCAGCATCAAGCGGCTGGACAAGGTCTGGCAGCAGCTGCAGAACTAGCGCCGTGCCCGCCTGCGGCCCTTTCTTGAGCGGGAGGGCCGCAGGCCATGTTTCAATGCGGCATCGCCACCTTCCCGGCACGCGGCGGGTTGGAGCGATGCAAGGCCGTTTGCGCCATCACTGAGATGGGGCATTTTTCAAAGCATGGGTGATCTGTGCAGAACCTGCACAGATGCTGGCCGCTCCATGGCGTTGCGGCGGGCCCTGTGCGTTTCTAGACTGCAGGCATCAACCACTTCCCGTTTTCAGGAGCACTGCATGTCACTCGCAGAACAGGCCAGCCAGGCCACCCAATCCACCAGCCATCCCACCCTCCGCGCCCTGTCCGGCGCGCCGGGGCGCAGCCAGTTGCCACGGGGTGCCACGGCGCTGCTGGTCATCGACTTCCAGAACGAGTACTTCAGCGGCCGCCTGCCCATCCCGCGCGGCCCGCAGGTCCTGGAGCAGGCCCGGCGCCTGCTGCAATGGGCCGATGCCGGGCAGGTTGCCGTGTTCCACATCCAGCACATTGCCCCTGAAGGTGCGCCCGTGTTCGCCGTCAATGGCAGCACCGTCCAGTTCCACCCCGGCCTGCAGCCGCGCGCGGGCGACACCGTGGTGCAAAAGCGCAGCGTCAGCGCCTTCGTCGGCACCGACCTGGCCGACCAGCTGCGCTCGCGTGGCATCACCACCGTGGTCATCTGCGGCCTTATGACCCACGCCTGCGTGGCCGGCGCCGCACGCGATGCCGCGCCGCTGGGCTTCGAGGTCGTCGTGGCCAGCGATGCCGTGGCCACACGTGCCATCACGCGCAGCAACGGCGAATCCGTGGACGCCGACAGCCTGCACCGTGCCGCGCTGGCCGAGATCGAGGATGTGTTTGGCGATGTGCTGTCCACGGACGGCATCCTGGAGCTGGCGCTGCGCTGAGCGGGCTGGGCGGCATCAGCGGTCCATGCTCCACAATTCCCGCCAAAGGAGTGCATGAGCAATGGACAGATGGCAAGCCATGCGGGTGTTCTGCGGCGTGGTGGACGCGCAGGGTTTCACGGCGGCCCAGGACCGGCTGGGCATGACGCATTCCACGGCGTCGCGCCATGTCAAATGGCTGGAGTCGGAGCTGGGCACGCAGCTGCTGCAGCGCAATTCGCGCGGGCTGAGCCTGACCGATGCGGGGCGCAGCTACTACCTCAGTTGTGTGCAGTTGCTGGAGCAGCTCGATGCGGCCGAGGCCGCACTTGCGCAGCGCCGTGCGCGCGTGGCGGGTGTGTTGCGCATCACGCTGCCGCTGGCCGTGGGCGCCATCGAGCTGGGCGACTGGCTGCCCGAGTTCGAGCAGCAATTCCCCGATCTGGAGCTGCAGCTGCTGTGTACCGACCGGCTGGTGGACCTGGTGGCCGAGGGCGTGGATGCGGCCGTGCGCATCAGCCGCCAATTGCCGGACAGCGGGCTGCAGGCGCGGCTGCTCACGCATTCGCCGCTGGTGCTGGTGGCGTCGCCCGCCTACCTGATGCGCCAGGGCGTGGTGCAGGCGCCCGAGCAATTGGCCGAGCACCGCGCCCTGGCCTTTGCGGCGGGCCCGGCCCCATTGCGCTGGAGCGTGGTGTCCGGGCAGGGCGCCGTCACCGAGGTGCAGCCGCACACGGCGCTGCGCACCGATTCGGTGGCCACCATCTTCGAGGCCGCACGCGCAGGCCGGGGCATTGCGGCGCTGACCTGGCATACCGTGCGCTCGGCCGTGGAGCGCGGCCAGCTGGTGCGGGTGCTGCCCTGTTTTCATCTGGGGCAGTACAGCTACCACGCGCTGTATCCGCGCACGCGGCATCTGCGCCCGGCCGTGCGCGCGTTTGTGGATTTCATGGCGCGGCGCTATCGGCAGGGGCCGGGCGGCTGAGCATGGTCTTCTGGAGCCGGCCACTGGATGCGCAGGAGCAGGCCTTTGTGCGCACGCATTTCGGCGCCTCGCTCGATGCGCTGCTGCCGCGCCTGCGCCTGTACCAGCGGCGCCTGGGCTATACGCGCAGGGCGCTGTCCATGAATGGCGGGCGCATCTTCATGCCGCGCGCCTTCTTCACGCAGTCCGATCCGCGCCAGCCGCTGCGCCTGTCGCATCCGCAGATCGCAGGCATCTTTGCCCATGAGCTGCTGCACCAGTGGCAGCGCCTGCAGGGCATGCCCGTCACGCGGCAGGCCGCCTGGCTGCAGTTCAAGGCGCTGTGCACGCGCGGCGATCCGTATGCCTATGAGCGCTGCGACGATCCCCGGCGCATGCTGCAGCGCTTTGTCCATGCCCAGGTGGAGCAGCAGGGCCAGATGTGGGAAGACCATGTGCGCGCCTGCGTGGCGGGGCAGGGCGATGCGGCGGGCGCCCTGATCGCGGCCCACGTGCGGGGCGAGTGAGTCAGCTGGGCTGGGTGTTCAGTGCTTCGATCAGGTCATGGGCCGACACATCGCGCGCCGCGCCAAAGCCCGCCACGTGCCGGGCGATGGATGGCGTGATGCAGACAAAGCGGAAGTCGCCCAGATCGGTCATGAACGCGGCTTCGGGGAAGCGCAGCACATAGCTGTCGCGCGCGCCATCGGCCAGCACGCTGCCGGGCGGCGGTGTGCTGGCCACGCCTTCTATGGCCACGCGCTCCAGTGCATGCACGCCCTCGCCGTCCACTTCGGCCGCGCATACCAGCAGGCTGACGGCCGGGTGCAGCTCCATGGCCCGCGTGTGCGCTGCCAGTGCGCTGACGTGCAGCACAAAGCAGCCAAACTGCGCATTCCAGGCCCAGGGCACCATGGACAGCCGGGGAGCGGGCAGTGCATCGCCAGCCCCGGGGGCAGGGGAGTCGGCGGGCTGGGTGGCCAGGGCCGCGCTGCGGTGGCGGGCCAGCAGATCGCGCAGCGACAGCTGCAGGCGGGACAGGTGGGGCATGGCGGGCGTGGAGGGCATGGCGCCATCGTACCTGTGGCGTGTCCGTGGCCGGCTTGCGAAAGCACAAGGCGAGTTGCGGTGGCATCGGTATGCCATGGGCGCTCAAGCGTCACTTTGGCGACGATCTCCTGGGGCCTTCCCCAATGCCGGGAAGCGGGTGTGAGCCTAGCCTCGCTGGCAAGGCGGATTGCCGCCGTCCCTTCCACTCACCGACACTTCAAAGCCCATCCACCCATGCCCTCCCAGCCCGCGCACCACGCTTTCTGGCCCAGCCGCCTGCCCCATTCCATCACCGTGCCCGCCACCAGCGTCTGGGACAACCTGGCCGTCAATGCGCGACGCTACCCGGACAAGGCAGCCATCCGCTACTTCGGCAGCTCCATCAGCTACCGCGAGCTGTGCGAGGGCACGGAGCGCATGGCGGCCTACCTGCACAGCCTGGGCGTGCAGCGCGGCGACCGCGTCATTTTGCTGATGCAGAACACGCCTCAGCTCATCCTGGCGCACTACGCCATCTTCCGCGCCAATGCGGTGGTGGTGCCGGTCAATCCCATGAACATGGCCGAGGAGCTCAGGCACTACATCACCGACGCCGACGCCAAGGTCGCCATCACCACGGCCGACCTGGCCCCCGAGCTGGCCAAGGCCAGCAACGCGCTGGCGCCGGGCCAGCGGCTGGAGCACCTGGTCGTCACTCAGTTCACCGATGCCTTCGATGCCGGTGTGCAGGGCGACGACGCCCCGCCCGTGCAGTGGCACGACTGGCTGCTCACCCGGCGCGAGCCGGCCGTGCTCGATGGCGGCAGCGTCCACACCTGGCAGCAGGCCATGGCCTGCACCGACGCCGCGCCGCCCCATGTGGTGGGCCGCGACGACATGGCCGTGCTGCCCTACACCAGCGGCACCACGGGCCACCCCAAGGGCTGCATGCACCCGCACCGCTCCATCAACCACAACGCCGTGGCGGGCAGCTACTGGGGCAGCGGCACCAGCGAGACCGTGGTCCTGGCCGTCGTGCCCATGTTCCACATCACGGGCATGGTCTCGGTGCTGCACACGGCCATCTTCGTGGGCGCCACCCTGGTCGTCATGCCGCGCTGGGACCGCGAGCTGGCGGGGCGGCTGATCTCTCGCTACCAGGTCACCAGCTGGACCAATATTCCCACCATGGTCATCGACCTGCTGGGCAGCCCCAACTTTGCGCAGTTCGACCTCACCAGCCTCAAGTACATCGGCGGCGGCGGTGCGGCCATGCCACAGGCCGTGGCCCAGCGCCTGCTGGAGCAATACGGCCTGCGCTTCAGCGAGGGCTACGGCCTGACCGAGACGGCCGCGCCCACGCACAGCAACCCGTTCGAGCATCCCAAGCAGCAATGCCTGGGCATTCCCTTCATGAGCACCGAGGCGCGTGTCATCGACCCCGAAACCGGCGCCGATGTCCCGCAGGGCGAGCAGGGCGAAATCGTCGTCCACGGCCCCGAGGTCTTCGACGGCTACTGGAAGCGGCCGGACGCCACGGCCCAGGTCTTCATGGAGATCGACGGCAAGCGCTTCTTTCGCACCGGCGACCTGGGCCACGTGGACGAGGACGGCTACTACTTCATCACCGACCGCCTCAAGCGCATGATCAACGCCAGCGGCTTCAAGGTCTGGCCGGCCGAGGTCGAATCGCTGATGTTCCGCCACCCCGCCATCCAGGAAGCCTGCGTGATCTCCACGCGCGACGCCTACCGGGGCGAGTCGGTGAAGGCGGTCGTCGTGCTGCGTGCCGGCAAGGAAGACACCACGGCCGAGGACATCATCCAGTGGTGCCGCGAGAACATGGCCGTCTACAAGGCGCCCAAGATCGTGCAGTTCGTCAAGGCCCTGCCCAAGAGCGGCAGCGGCAAGGTGATGTGGCGGCAGCTGCAGGAGGCGGAGGCTGGCTGACCGGCCCTCAGGGCCTCAAAGGCTAAAGCCCTAAGCCCTTGCCCTCGGCGCGTTCCTGACGCGGCCGCCGAGGACGCTGTGGGGGATGTTTGCTGCATGGGCGTTGCGAAGGCTGCGCGCGCATCTATGATCGCGCGCCAGACACTAACACTGCATCAGACAGAACACAGTACACAGCACATGCATGGATTTCCTGGGTCCGCTGCCACGGTCGTGGCAGCATTTTTTTGCCTTCCCGCTTCTGCGCACGAACTGTGCACCCTCGTCGCCGACGCCGACACGGGCCAGTCCCTGGTGCACAGCGGACCGGCCTGCGCCGAGCGGGTCACGCCGGCCTCCACCTTCAAGATCGCCATCAGCCTGATGGGCTATGACGCCGGCATCCTGCAGGACGAATCCCGGCCCGCGTGGCCGTACCAACCGGAGTATCCGGACTGGGGCGGCGATGCCTGGCGGCGCGAGATCACGCCCCAGGCGTGGATGAAAGACTCGGTGTTCTGGTACTCGCAGCAGGTGGCGCGGGAGCTGGGCCAGCAGCGGTTTGGCGCCTATGTGAGGGCCTTCCAGTACGGCAACGAGGATGTCTCCGCCGTTGCCGTGGCCCATGCCGGCCACAACGGCGCGTGGGTGGTGTCCTCGCTGCGCATCTCGGCGGCCGAGCAGGTGGCCTTCATGCGCAAGATCGTGCGCCGGGAACTGTCTGTGAGCAGTCAGGCCATCGACATGACTGCGCGCATCACCCGGCACCCCGTGCCTGTGGACGGCTGGACCGTGCATGGCAAGACCGGCACCGGGTCGCCCGGCAGCGACAACCGCTACGATGCCAGCCGGGCCTATGGCTGGTATGTGGGCTGGGCCACCAAGGACCAGCGCAGGCTGGTGTTCGCCACGCTGATCCAGGATGACCAGGCTCAAAAGCCCAATGCCGGCCTGCGCGCACGCGATGCCCTGCTGCAGCGATTGCCTGCCGCGGACCGCTGACAATGCACGGGCGTTTTCCTTTCCGCACCTCGCCCACATATCTCCCACACATCTCCCGCACCTCGCCCACATATCTCCCGCACAAGAGCGACAGACCGACACCCGATGAAGACCATTGACGAAATGCTGAACCTGGACCTGCTCACTCCCGAGCAGCACGTTGAGATCAGCGACTGGATTGCCCGCGCGAACTCCCCCGAGGAAATACTGCAGATGCCCGCCCCCCTTTGGCAGGCTGTGGAGCGGGCCAGCGAGGCCATGGGCGTCAATGCCGATCTTCTGCGGCCACCCTCGCTGGATGCGGGCGGCGCCATTTTCGGATAGACCCAGCAGCGGGGATGGGCCGGCCCACCAGGCAACCGGCCCACCTGCGCACTCCCATGGCGTGCCGGCCAGGTCAGCTGGCCGGTGCCGGTGAGTCCTTGGTGTCCTGATGCGCCGGCCTGTCGCGCGGCGCGGACCACACACTGTCCTGCGGGCCGCTGCGCGTGCGCCGTGCCGTGGCACGCGCCATCCAGGCCAGGGCCAGCACGCCGGCCACGGCCGTCAGGTCCAGGCCGATCAGCGAGGTGTCCACCCACGCGCCGGTGCCTGGCGCCAGCCAGCCCAGCAGCGATGACAGCGCGATCGCGGCCGTGCAGGCAGCGGCCAGCCACAGCAAGGCCGGGGCCGCGCGTGCCGCGCCGCGCACGAAGGCCCAGGCCATGCTGGTGAAGAACACGGCGTAGTAGATGCCCATGTGCCATGCGGCCAGGTCATCGACGCGGCCCGGCAGCCACTTGGCGGCGGCAATGGTGGCGGAAATGCCGGCCACGCAGCCCAGGCAGACGCCGACGGTGGCCGAGGCCATGAGGGCCGTGTCGCGCCGCTGCACGGGCAAGTCTGCGCCCTTGCGCTGGGCCTTGCGCCGCGTCTCCACCCACAGCAGATTGCCGCCGTAGAACAGCCACGCGCCCGCCAGGCCCAGCAGGAAGTACAGCCACCAGACCGCGAGTCCGCCGAAGGAGGCCATGTGCAGCGCGAAGAAGCTGCTGATGAACAGGTTGGGCGTGCTTTGCCCGCCCGGGAGGTAGTCGGCCGAGAGCAGCTTTCCGCTGTAGGGATCGAGCATGGCAAAGCCGCCCACGGCGCGTGGCGATACGGCCTGGGGATTCCTGCCCCAGACGCGCACGGTGGGCTTGGGGCCGGTGACCTGGGCGTACTGCAGTCTTTCGGGCTCGAAGCCGGGCGCGGCGGCCCTGACGATCTCCACCAGTCGGGAGGGCGTGAGCATGTCGGCCGGACTGCGTGCCGGCGCGTCCGGGGCCTTGCCCGAGGGGCGCGCAAAGGTCTGGGCCCATTGGCCTTTGTGAACCAGCTTGTCCTGCACGTCGAAGATCTGGTCGTGGTAGGCGAAGACCACGGCGCTCAGGGCCATGACGATATGAAAGGGCAGGCTGACGATGCCCACCACGTTGTGCGCGTCCAGCCACATGCGCTTGAGGTTCCTGCCCACGCGCAGTGCGAAGAAGTCCTTGACCAGCGAGGGCAGCAGGATCACCACGCCCGACACCAGGGCCAGGAAGTACAGGGCCGAGATCGCGCCCATGATCCAGCGGTTGGGGTCCGAGTCCACGGGCAGGCCGACCACGCGGTGCAGCACGTCGATGAACTCCACCAGGCGGGACGGACGCTGCTCGCTGATCTGCACGCTGCCGTCGGCCGACAGCTGGGCCGTGTAGTGGCGTACGGCGCTTTCGTCATGGTCGTCGGCCTTGGGATCGCGCACCTGCCATTGCAGGCGCGGTATGGCGTTGTCGCCCTGCAGCTGCACGATGGCGCCGCGCGCGGCCGCCTGCGTGCTGGCCAGGGTCCGGGCGATCAGCGGCTGCACCTCGTCCATGGGCACGGCCTGCACCACGGCGGCAGGCGGCGTGGACCATCGCCGGATGGGTTCCTTGAACACCGTCAGCGCACCCGCGTAGAAGGCGATGAACAAGGCCATGCCGCTGAGGATGCCCGTCCAGGTGTGTACGGATTTGTAGATGCGGATGTAGTCGGCTCTCATGACAGGCCTCCTGCGCTGCTGTGCATTGCCGCGCGCACCAGCCACCAGGCGGCCAGGGCCAGCGCGTTGGCCCCGCCCAGCCAGGCCCAGGCGCGCAGGCCGCTGGAAAAGAAATACACCAGGGACTGCACCAGCAGCCAGACCGGCGGCACCAGCCACATGACCAGCTGCCCGCTCACTGCCAGCGGCATGCCGTGCAGCAGGGCGGCCAGCAGGCCACTGGCGCTGATCGCCAGGCCCGGGCCCAGCAGCAGGCCGGCCAGGGTCTTGGAGATCCAGTCCGGCCGGATTGGGGCTGGCTTGCGCGGGCGGGCCTCAGGGTGTGCGTCGGCCATGGAACAGCGCTCCGATATAGGGCAGCAGGGCAAAGGCCAGCATCAGCAGGGTGAGCCAGGTGAACGTGGCGGCCAGCATCCGCATGTCCTGGGCGAATGCCAGCCAGCCCGCTGCGAGCAGGCCGCCACCGGCCAGGAGGGCAGGCCGGCGCGGCCAAGCGGCCGCCCATAGCCGCTGGTTGGGCGAGGCGGCGTAGATGCACAGGCAGGCCAGCGAGGTGGCAAGCAGGCCGGCGACGGTGAAGAACGGCATGGAAATTCGATCGTGGGAAGCAAAAGACCCGGCGGGACACATGCGCCCCGCCGGGTGGCCCGCGCAGTGCGTCAGGCGGTCAGAACGACACGGTGGCCGACAGCCGGAAGGTGCGCGGTGCGCCGGGCATGACGAAGCCGTCGGTGAACATGCCGATCCAGTAGTTCTTGTCCGTCACGTTCTCCACGCTGGCATTGAAGCGCACGGGCGTGGCGCCGAACCTGGTCTCGTACTTGGCCATCAGGTCGAGGCGGTTCCAGGCCGGGGCGCGCAGCTTGTTGCCGGAGTCCACCCACTGCGAGCCGGTGTACAGCACGCGGCCGCCGACCGACAGGCCCTGCACGGGCGTTTCCCAGTCGATGCCGATGCGCGCGCGCAGCTTGGGCACGCCGTAGTTTTCACGGCCGGAGTTGATCTGGCGCGACTTGATGTACTCCACCCCGCCCAGCAGCGACAGCGTCTGGGTGAGCTTGCCGAAGGCGCTCCACTCCAGGCCCTTGAGGCGCTGCTCGCCATCGAGCACCTGGGCATTGCTGCTGTTGGTGATGATGGACGGCTTTTCGATGCGGAAGGCGCTCAGCGTGTGCGTGGTCTGGCCCGCCTGCAGCTTCACGCCCACCTCGCCCTGCTTGGTCTGCATGGGCGCCAGGGTCTCGCCGGTGTTGGCAAAGCCCGCGCCCACGGTGCGGCCGGGCTCCAGGCCTTCTGTGTAGTTGGCGTACAGCGAGACGCTGTCGCCCCAGGGCCGCACGACCAGGCCGGCCATGGGCGAGACGCGGCTCTTGCTGTAGTTGGACGACACGCCGTTGACCAGCGGCGTCTTCACCGTCTGGTGGCGTGCGCCCAGCGTCAGCAGCACCTTGTCGTTGGCAAAGCTCATCACGTCGGCCAGGGCCAGCGAGCGGAATTCGTTCTCGGTGGTGTAGCCCTTCCACTGCGGCGCGCCCGGGAAGGTGGGCGTCGTCGGCTCGTACATGTTGGTGGTGTAGCAGTAGTTGCAGGCCGTGTTGTAGGTGCCTTCCTTGTGCTTGAGGATGTTGAACGACAGTTGCAGACGGTGCTGCACGCTGCCCGTGCTCAGCTTGCCGATGACGCCGGCCTCGGCCGTGCGGCGCTCGGATTCGGTGTGCACGTTGTAGATGGCGCCGCGCGTGGTGCCGTCCAGGCCCGTGACGATGGCGCGGGTGCCGAACAGCAGGCCCTTGCCCTGCGCCTCGGAGGCGCCGAAGGCGAAATAGCCCTGCCAGTTCTGCGTGAAGTCCACCTCGGCACGCGCCAGCAGGCCGCTGTTGTCGTACTGGCCGTGGGTGCCGCGGAACATGTTCACGTCGCCGCTGGGCGGTGCCAGCAGCCGGCCCACGCCGGGGATGGCCGCGCTGCCCAGGAAGCTGAACATGCCCGGGCTGCCGCCGTCGATCTTGGTGATGCTGTTGTACAGGTCCAGCGAGAAGCGGGCCCTGTCGCCCAGGTAGTCCAGGCCCAGGGCGCCCACGCGGCGCTTCTGGCTCTCATCCTTGGCGCCCATGTCGCCCGAGCCGTAGACGCCGTTGAAGCGCAGGCCCAGCCGCTGCTCGGGGCCGAAGCGCCTGCCCACGTCGGCATGCATCTGCAGGTAGGAGTCCGAGACGTAGGTGGCCGTCAGGTCGGCCATGGGCTGGGCCAGTGCGCGCTTGGTGACCATGTTGACGGAGCCGGCCACGCTGGCCAGCGGCGGCATGCCGGACAGCAGCACGTTGGGGCCGCGCATCACCTCCACGCGCTCGAACATCTCGATGGGCACCGAATTGGCCGGCGCCACGCCGTACAGGCCGTTGGTGGCGATGTCCATGGCGGTCACATCCAGGCCGCGCAGGTTGAAGTTCTGCAGCAGGTGTCCCTTGTTGGTGGTGAAGACCACGGCCGCATCGTTTTCCAGCACATCCTGCAGCGACAGGGCGGACCAGTCCTCGGCCAGCTCGCGGGTGTAGGCGTTGACATGCACCGGCGCGTCCACGATGGAGGTGGCGCCCAGAATGCCCAGGCGTGCACCCTTGGCGGCCTTGCGCCCCGGTGCCAGCGTGGGCAGGTCCTCGCGCTCGTACTTGTCGCGCACGTCGATCTGCGACAGCGTCGGCGTCGTTGCGGCCGGCGCCTGCGCTGCATCCTGTGCGATCGCCGTGGACCCGGCGCCGGCGGCCAGCATGGCCAGAACAATGGAGTTGAACCGCAGCGCGCGGCCGTTGGTGGTGTGCATGGACTGGACTCTTGATGTTGTAGATGTCAATGAGAATCAGTCTTAATTATATTTACGGATTTAGTTAGCATGGGAAGTTGTTGTATCCACGCATCGTCCGGCGGGCAGTTGATCTACTTCCATGCACGGGCCCAAGGCCCGCCCCATCACCACCCCATCACCACCCCATCACCACCCCATCACCACCCCATCACCACCCCATCACCACCCCATCATCGACCGGTGCGCGCCAATGCCCGCCATGGCGCCATCGCTCACCGCCATGGCCACGTTGCCGGCCGCGCGGGCCGCGTCGCCACAGGCGAACACGTTGGGGACGCTGGTGGCCTGGCCTTCCGCGACCTTGATGAAGGCACCCATGGGGCCTTCTTCCAGGGCGCAGCCCAACTGCTCGGCCACGGGGCTGGCGATGCGGGTGCGCGGCTGGGTGAACAGGCCGTCCATCACCAGGCGGCGGCCGTCCTGCAGCACCACGTCGGCCCGGCCTTCCAGGCGGGCGATGGGCGTGGTCTCCACCTGGGTGCCCCGGCGCGCAAGGGTGGAAAGTTCTTCGGCGCCGGGCGTGTAGGCGCCGTTGAGCAGCAGCGTGGTCTGGCCCCAGTCGGGCAGCATGACGGCGTGGTGGTGGGCCAGGGCCGAGCTGGCGATGATGCCGATGCGGCCCGCATTCATCTCGTAGCCGTGGCAGTACGGGCAGTGAAAGACGCTGCGGCCCCAGCGCTCGGCCAGTCCCGGCACGGGCGGCAGGCTGTCATGCACGCCCAGCGCCAGGACGATGCGGGCGGCGCTGATGGCGGTGCCCGCTGCACGGAACTCCAGCCGGCCATCGGTCGCCACGTGGGCGTCTTCGGCCGTGCCGTCCAGCCACTGCACGGTGGGGTAGGCCATCAGCTGCTGCCGGGCCTGGGCGGCGATCTGGGCGGGGGCCACGCCATCCTGGGTGAGAAAGCCGTGCGATGTCTCGCCGGCCTGGTCCACGAAGCGGTTGCGCCGCAGTCCGGCATCGACCACCAGCACCTGGCGGCGCGCACGCGCCAGTTGCAGCGCGGCGGACAGGCCGGCATAGCTGCCGCCGATGACGGCGAAATCAACGTGTTTCATGCGAGTGCTCCTGCAGTTGGTGCCAACCCTGGCCGCCTGCTGCGCGATGGCTGGCCAGGCGGGCGTGGAAGTCTTGGGACAGGGCGGCCAGCGTCACCGTGCCCAGGCGTGCAAGCAGGGCGGCCTCGGCCTGCTGCACCGCGTTGCTCAGGGCTTCGTTCACGGCCTGGGCGACCAGGCATTCGGGCCGGTCTTCCCTGAAGCCCAGCGCCACCAGGCCGGGCGCGCCCAGGGCCTCATGCACGTCGCGCAGCGTGGTGCGGTCAAGTTCGCAAGAAAGCACCCAGCCCCCGCCGTGGCCCTTGGCGGAGGTGACAAGGCCTGCATCGCGCAGGCCCGACATCAACCGGCGCAGCACGACCGGGTTGGTCTGCAGCGCGGCGGCGAGCATGTCGGAGGTGGCAGGTCCATCGCCCTCGGCCATGTGCAGCAGCACATGGAGGACGTCCGAGAATTGGCTGTTCTGTTTCATGCAACATTATTTGTTGCATGAGTGTGGCCTTGTCCCGTGAAGGGGAATGGGCCTGCCGCCGACTGATCAGGACTCGCCCGTGAACCCGATCTGCTTGACCAGCGAACTCCAGCGCTCGAACTCGGCCTGCTGGTCGGCTGCCATTTCCTGCTGCGTGCTGCCGCGCGCCAGCAGGCCCAGGGCGGCCAGTCCGTCGATCACGGCCTTGTCCTTGAGCGCGGCCGTGATGGCCGCGTTGGCGTTGGCGATGGTGGTGGCCGGGGTCTTGGCGGGAGCGTAGAAGCCGAACCATTCCTCCACCGTGACATCGGGGAAGCCCAGTTCGGTGAAGGTGGGCACGTCGGGCAGGAAGGGCGAGCGCTGCTTGCCCGAGGTGGCCAGCACGCGCAGGCGGCCCGCCTTCAGGTACTGCAGGTAGTCGCCGCTGGGGTTCATGGTGGCCGCGACCTGGCCGCCCACCAGGTCGGTGATGCTGGGCACGGTGCCGCGATAGGGCGCGTGCTTGAGTTCCACCCCCGAACGCAGGCTCAGCAGCGCGCCCAGCAGGTGCGGCATGGAGCCCGCGCCCGGCGAGCCGAAGTTGGCCCGGTCGGGGTGGACCTTGGCCCAGGCCAGGAAGTCCTTGAGGGTCTTGACCTCCGCCGGCACGGCAGGCCCCACGGCCAGGCCGTGGTAGATGACGGCGCCGATGGAGACGGGGATCGCATCCTCGGGCTTGTAGGTCAGCTTGGGGTAGATGTGCGGGTAGACCGAGAAGGCCGACACGGGCGCCAGCGCCAGCACCGAGCCGTTGGGCGAGGCGTTCTTCAGGGCCTCCACCGCGATGCGGCCACCGGCGCCGGGCTTGTTTTCCACAAAGCCCGGCCCTTTGCTGTAGGGCGTGCCGCCCAGCCGCTCGGCCACGCGGCGTGCCACGCTGTCGCCCGAGCTGCCTGCCGGAAAGCCGTACATGATCTTGACCTGGTCCAGCGCCTGGGCCAGGGCCTGCAGTGGCGACAGCGACCCCAGGGCGGCGGCGCTGCCCAGGGCCTGTACGAAATGACGGCGATGCATCTGCATGGATGTCTCCTGGTGAAATCGAAAAAAGGAAAAGCTGGAAAGAACAGGCTCAGAACATGTGGCGGATGCCGACGTTGATGCCGGTCTGCGAGCGGCCCGGCGCGGTGTTGCTGCCCGGGGCGCCGCCGCTGACCGAGACGGTGGCCAGGCGGTCGTTGCGGATGTGGCCGAGCTGGGTGTAGACCGCCGTGCGCTTGGACAGGTTGTAGATGGCGCGTGCCACCAGCAGGTCGGAGTCGTAGCCCGAGACGCCGCGGTAGCGCAGCGTCAGCCACTGGGTTTCGAGCACCAGCGCCTCGGTGACCGGGTACGAGGCGCCCACGTACCAGAGGTTGCTGCGCGGCTTGACGGCGTCGCCATCGTTGTCGCGGCGCAGCAGGCCGCCGCCGACCTTCACGCCGGCCAGCTTGAAGTAGCCGCCCAGGTGCAGGCGCTCGTCATGCTTGGCGCTGGAGGTCATGCCGCCGAACACCGGGTCGGTGGACGAGGCCGGCGTGCGGCCGTTTTGCTGCTCGTAGCCCAGCGCCACGCCCCAGACGGGCGTGTCGTACTTGGCATACAGCGACCACTGGCGGCAGGCCTGCGTGTCCGATCCGCTCTCGCCCGGGCAATTGGTGCCGGCGGGGCTGGGGCCTGCGTTGACGGCATCGCGCCCGAAGCTGTAGCCCGCGCCCAGCGCCAGGCCGCCGAAGTTGCCGCGCCAGGCCAGCATGTTGTCGGCGCGCGAGTTGGGAATGTAGGCATCGAGCGAGCCCATGGCGAAGACGGCCGGGCCGATGATGTCCGAATCGAGCAGCGACCAGAACAGCATGGAGTTCTGGCGGCCCATGGTCAGGCTGCCCCAGTTGCCGCCCAGTCCCACCCAGCTTTGGCGCCCAAAGCCGCGTCCGCCCTGGTTGAAGGTGCCCTGGTCGGGCGCAAAGCCCGACTCCAGCGTGTAGATGGCCTTGAGGCCGCCGCCCAGGTCCTCGCTGCCGCGCAGGCCCCAGCGCGAGGGCACCAGGCTGGTGGTCGATGGCATGCGGCTGAGACCGCCGCCCGCCGCCACATTGTTCACGTGCTCCACGCCCACATCGACGATGCCGTAGAGCGTGACGCTGGAGGTGCCCTGCGCGAAGGCGCCGAAACTGGCGCCGGAGCCGGCCAGGGCCAGCACGGCGGCGGCCGCCAGGGTCAGCGGGGAAGGGGTTTTTTGCATGGTGATGTCTCCTCTGGTTTGAAAAATCGTTGCCGTCTTGGCGTGGGTGTCCGCACGCCTTTTCTCGGGCGCAGCGGGGCCCGGCCCCGCCGGGGGCGGGACTGCGGACAAGGGGTGGATGAGGGCGGAGGGGGCGGGCCGTTCAGGTGACCGTTCAGGCGCCGCCCGCCTTCAGTGCATGGTCAGCGGCAGCTGAAGCTGGCAGCGCTTTCCATGTCGCCGCTGCCGTTGTAGTGGGCGGCCAGCGGATGGGGGCACAGCGGCCGGGTGCGCGTGGGCGACCAGGTGGCGGGCAGGTCGGCGTTGACGCCGCCCGCATTGCCTGCGCCGCGCGCACTGGCGATCACGCGGTCTGGGGCCTGGCCTTTCTCCACCCAGGCCACGAGGGAGCTGAGCATGTCGAACTGCTCGGTGGCCGGGCCGCCGCTGCAGTGGTTCATGCCGGGCACCAGGTACAGGCGGGCGAAGTCGGCGGCATCGCCATGGTTGCGGCGCAGCGTGTCGTACCACTGCACGGTGTCGTCGCTGGAGAAGATGGGATCGGCCGTGCCGTGGTAGACCATGAGCTTGGCGCCCCGGTTGCGCAGCACGGGCAGCTTGCCGTAGTCGGGCGGCATCATCAGCGAAAGGCCGCTTTCCGTGAAGGTGCCATTGGTCGCCTGCACCTTGGCCAGCATGCTGTCCACGCTGCCGTTGAGGGCGAACTGCGCATCGTTGAAGCTGGCGGCGCTTTCCGGCGGCGTCTGCCAGATGAAGGCCACGGCACCGGAGTCGCGGCTGATGGGGTTGGAGAATTTCCAGCCGGCCCAGCCGGCCGTATCCAGGCCCGCGTCATACGGGAAGCTGTTGTAGATGCGGCTGCCGCCGCTGGTGGTGGCGCCCTTGAACAGGCCGGCAATGGTGCTCTTTTGCTCGGCGCTGAGGCAGCTGCCGTCGCGCGCGCCGCCGCAGGTGGGCACGTCGCGCGCCAGGTCGAAGCTCGCCTGGCATGCTGCTCCGGCCTGCACCATGCCGTCGGTGGCGCCGTCCAGCGCATCGCACCGGGCCAGCACGGCCTGGCTGACCAGACGGCGCTCGGCCTGGGTGAAGCCCGTGCCCAGATCCTGTGTCGTGGTGGCCAGCTTCGCATAGCCCTGGGCACCGGCAATGTTGGCAATGGCCGCCAGCGGCAGGCGCGTGCCGGGGTTGCCGGCAATGATGCCGTCGTACTGGTCGGCATAGCGCGAGGCCGCCACCATGGCGTGGCGCCCGCCGTTGGAGCAGCCGCCCAGGTAGGAGCGGTCCGGGCCCTTGCCATAGGCCGTCTGCAGCGCGCTGCGCGCCATGGGCGTGAGCTTGCCCACGGCCTGGTAGCCGTAGTCCAGCCGCGCCTGCGGGTCCAGGCCGAAGAAGGGACCCAGGCTGCCTGCATGCCCGGCGTCGGAGCTGAGCACGGCAAAGCCCATCTGCAGCGCATTGCCCAGCGGCCCGCCGCCCAGCGCGCCCACGGCCGTGCTCACGACGCCGTCCAGCCCGCCGTTGGCCTGGTAGAAAAAGCGCCCGTTCCAGTCGCGCGGCAGGCGCATCTCGAAGCCCACGGCGTAGTTCTGACCATCGACGGTGCTGACGCGCTCGTGCATGCGGCCGGTCACTCGGCAGTGCTCGGCAATGGGCTTGCCTGCCACCGTCAGCGTGCCGGCGGCCACGGTCTCGGCGGCGGTGATGCGGGTGTTGGGAAACGAGATCTTGGCCGCCAGGTCGTTGCACGACAGCAGGCTTGCCGGGCGGGCCTCGGCCAGTTGGGCAATGCCGTCGTTCGAGCCGCCGCAGGCGGCCAGCAGCAGGACGGGAAGGGCGGCGGCCAGCGTGGCCGGCAAGGCGCGGGAACGGGTCTTGTGGATCTTTCTGTCCATGTCTGTCTCCTCGGAAGGTGGTGTGAAGCCTCAGCGCGAAACCGTTGCGTGGCAGCCGTTGCCCGCATCCGCATCGCTTTCTGATGGCCGCGATTTTGGTTATATTTAATAACCAATTCAAGCGGCCTTTGCGAATTTCTTATTGGGACTTCCCCTTGATGCCGGGGCAGGCAGCAGGCCGCACAGGAGACAGACATGGACCACGAAAAACTCATTGCCATCGACATCCACACGCATGCCGAGGTGAGCTGCTGGAACCCGTTCGACAACTACGGCGAGGAGTACGACCGCGCCGCCGACAAGTACTTCGGCAACGGCAGGCGCCCGACCATCGCCGAGACCGTGGCCTATTACCGCGAGCGCAACCTGGGCCTGGTGATGTTCACGGTGGACAGCGAGTCGCAGCTGGGCCGGCGCCGCATTCCCAACGAGGAGATCGCCGAGGCCGCGCGGGCCAACAGCGACATGATGGTGGCCTTCGCCAGCATCGATCCGCACAAGGGCCGCATGGGTGCGCGCGAGGCGCGGCGGCTGATCGAGGAAGAGGGCGTCAGGGGCTTCAAGTTCCACCCCACGGTGCAGGGCTTCCATCCCTACGACCGCATGGCCTGGCCGATCTACGAGGTGGTGGCCGAGTACCAACTGCCGGCCATCTTCCACACGGGCCACAGCGGCATTGGCAGCGGCATGCGCTGCGGCGGCGGCCTGCGCCTGGCCTACAGCAATCCCATGCACCTGGACGACGTGGCCATCGACTTTCCCGACATGCAGATCGTGATGGCCCACCCCAGCTTTCCCTGGCAGGACGAGGCCCTGTCCGTGGCCCTGCACAAGCCCAATGTCTGGATCGATCTGTCGGGCTGGAGCCCCAAGTACTTTCCCCGGCAGCTGGTGCAGTACGCCAACACCCTGCTCAAGGACCGCGTGCTCTTCGGCAGCGACTATCCGCTGATCACGCCCGAGCGCTGGATGAAGGATTTCCAGGAAGCCGGCTTCAAGCCCGAGGTGATGCCCGGCATCCTCAAGGGCAACGCGGTGCGGCTGCTGGGGCTGGAGCAGCCGGCAGCGGAGAAGGCGGACTGAGCGCGCTCAGTTGTAGATCTTCTGCAGCAGCTGGATCAGCGTCCTGCGCTCGGCGTCGGTCAGGCGGTAGGTGGCATCCATTTCCAATTCCGACGCCGTTCTTTCCGCCCGGGCCGTGAGCTCGGCGCCCGCGGGCGTCAGGTGCACGCCCACGGCGCGGCGGTCGGTGGGGTGGGTGCGCCGCTCGATCAGCTTGCGGCGCTCCAGCGCTGCGATCAGGCCCACCAGGTTGGGCGGCATCACATCCAGCGCCGCGCACAGCTGGCGCGACGTGATGCCGGGGTTGTGGGACACCAGGGACAGCACGGAGAACTCCACCATCTTGAGATCGTGGGTGGCCATGCGCTCCACGAACACTTCGATGATGGACAGCGAGGCACGCCGGGCGTTGTAGCCCACGAGGGTGTGCAGGAAGGAGGCGTCGATGGACGGCCCCGGCGCTGCAGTGCTGGACGGGGCCGTGTTCTCTTCGGCAGGAGCGGGCTTGGGTGTGCGGGCGCGGGGCATGGGGACAAGGAACTGAAAGCCGAATCATAGTGGGGCGCGGCTGCCATGTCCCGATGCCGGCACAGCGGACTTGCCCTGGTGCTAGAAGTCGAAAAGATCGGAGAGAAAGCCTTCGCGCTTCTTGCGGCGGTAACCATCGTGGCTGGAGTGCTCGCGCCGGTCATGGGATCCGTCAGGGCCCGCGCGCCGTTCCTGCGGGCGTTCATAGGCTGCTGGCGCTGTGGGTGCCTGGGCGGCGGAGCGCTCGATGAGCTTGTCCAGCTCTCCGCGGTCCAGCCAGACGCCGCGGCATTGGGGGCAGTAGTCGATCTCTATGTTCTGGCGCTCGGAGATGATGAGCGTGGCATCTCGGCAGGCGGGACATTGCATGACAGTTTCACCTTTGCCTGTTCAGGCAGTGGCTCCATCGGCAACGATGGAGTGTGGGCCGGGCTGTTATGCGTTGAGGTCTCCAGCGAAGGCCGTTCGACTGCGGGGGCGATGGATAGTTCCGTCGCTCCAAGCTCCATCACTATCTCGTGCCAGTCCATGCCGCCGTGGCCCGAGGCCGAAGGCCGTGGCGACTGGCCGCGTTCGCCTTCAGCCTGTCTTCAGGCGCGCTTCAGCGCCCCTTCATCCCCCCTTCAGCCTGTGCGTGCGCCATGTGCCCGGACGGTCCTACATTGCGGCCTGCCCCCTTGCGGGCATGACTGCATCAGCAACCAGGAGGACCATCCATGATGACTTTTCGCCATTCCCGCGCGTGGCTCGGCGCGGCCGGCATCGCCACCCTTGCCCTGGGCCTTGCGGCCTGCGGCGGGGGCTCTTCGGGCAGCACCAACCCCGGGCCGCGCATCTGGGGCTACATCCAGCTGCCTGACGGCAACAAGATGCGCTATTCGGTGGTCTTTCCCAAGGGGCCGGGGCCGTTTCCCGTGCTGATGGAGTACGACGGCTACGGATCGGGCTCGGTCACAGACCAGACCACCCAGGAATGGACCAAGGAAGGCTATGCCGTGATGGGCCTGAACGTGCCCGGCACGGGTTGCTCCACGGGCGAGAACCAGTGGGCCGACGCCTCCGTGGGCGCGGCCGGGGCGCATGCGGTGGAGTGGGCTGCGCGCCAGGCGTGGTCCACGGGCAAGGTGGGCATGGTGGGCTATTCGTACTCGGGCTACGACCAGCTGTGGGTGGCGGCCCAGCGTCCGCCCAGCCTCAAGGCGATCGCGCCGGGCAAGAACGTGGCCGATCCCTACCGCGACGTGGCCTATCCGGGCGGCATCCAGAACATCGGCTTTCCCGCCAACTGGTGGCGGCAGTTCCCCGCGATATGGCGCAAGGCCGCCGAGGATGCCAGGGCGCTGGACGGCGATACCGGATGCGCACAGGTGGTGGAGGACAACATCCGCAAGATCCAGCGCCCCGATCTGGATATGGCGCGCTGGCTGGACGAGGACCGCTTCTTCGGCGCCCGCTACGCGCTCAAGAGCGCCATGAACTCCACGCACCGCATCGACATCCCCACGCTGGGCACCCAGTCCTGGCAGGACGAGCAGGTGGGCACCCGCATGGGCTACTACGAGGACAGCATCGCCCCGGACAAGATGTGGCTGATCAGCTCCAACGGCGACCACCACACCGACAACGCCCCCTTTCTGCGCGAGACCATGAAGCGCTTTTATGCGCGCTTTCTCAAGGGCGAGAGCAATGGCTTCGAGCACACGCCGCGCGTGCTGCTGGCGCAGGAAATGCAGTGGATGAACGGTGGGGGCGACTATGGGCAACTGCGCCCCTCGGCCGTGGCCAGCTTTGACCGGCTGCCCGTGCGCGTCACGCCCATGACGCTGTGGCTGCAGCCGGGCGGCGGGCTGGGCGATGCGCCCCCGCAGGCCGAGCGCCAGTCGGCCAGCTACCGCTACCCGCTGCCGGGCGCCGAGGCCAACCATCCCGACGCGGATACCGAGTCCGGCGCGGGCCAATGGACGGCCAGTCCCGCCGGGCAGGGCCTGCTGCGCTTCACCACGGCCCCGCTGCCGCGCGCGCTGAGCTTTTATGGCGAGGCCTCGCTGGACCTGTGGCTCAGCGCCACGGCCGGCGATACCGATGTGCAGGTCACCGTCTCGGAGGTGCGTCCCGACGGCCAGGAGATGTTCGTGCAGCGCGGCTGGCTGCGTGCCTCCATGCGTGCGCTGGACGGCCAGCGTTCCACCGCCTTGCGGCCCTGGGGCGATTTCACCGAGGCCGCCGTGCGCCCGCTGCGCCCCGGCGAGCCCACGCTGATGCGCGTGGAAATCCAGAAATTCGCCCATGTGTTCCGCGCGGGCTCCAGCCTGCGCGTGACCCTGGACACGCCTTCGCAGACCGGGTACTGGGCCTTCGACCATCTGTCCACGCCTTCGACCAACACCGTCTGGCTGGACCGCAGCCGGCCGTCGAAGATCGTGCTGGGCCACATCGCCTATGCCCATGAGCGGCAGTTGCCGGACTGCCGGCGCATGCTGCGCCAGCCTTGCAGGCCCAACGAGGAGGCCGTTCCTTCGGGCGTGGGCCCCCAGCCGCCGCTGTGATTTCATGCCCCGGTGTTGACTATGAATGAACGTTCGTTCATCATTCGGGGCATGAAAAAGAAAGAAGACATCAGCGAGCGCCGGGCTCTCATCGTGGAGGCCGCCCTGCAGTGCTTCGTGGAGCGCGGCTTTCACTGCACCAGCATGCGCGACATCGCGCAGGCTGCCTCGGTGAGCCTGGGCAATCTGTACAACCACTTCGACAGCAAGCAGGCCTTGATTGCCGAGGTCGCCACGCAGGAGCAGACCGAGCTGCTGCCCTTGCTGCAGGCGCTGGAGCGGGCCGCAGCCCCTTCGCTGCCTGTGGTGGCGCAATTCCTGGCCGCCTACCAGGCGCTGTGCCGCCAGCGGGAATGGGCTGTGCTCAGCGCCGAATGCCTGTCCGAGATCGCGCGTTCGCCCGGGCTGGCGCCGGCCTTCGAGGCCAACCGCAGGCGCATGCTCGACGGCCTGGCAGGCTTCATGGAGCGCGGGGCGCAGCAGGGCCTCTTGCGGCCCGCCGTGCCCGTGCGCCTGGCCGCGCAACTGCTGCTGGATGCCGTGGAAAGCGATGCGCTGCGCTTTGCGCTGGCGGTGACGCCGCAAGAAGACGCGGGGGCGGATGAAGGGGTCGATGTGCTGCATCCCGCCTTGCTGGCCTGCCTGCTTGGAGGCGAGGTACGGGGGGACGCGACATGAGGCACGCCACCGGCAGGGGCGCCCGCCTGGCGGGGTTGGACCTGGCGCGCTACCTGGCGCTGGCAGGCATGGTGTTCGTCAACTTCAAGCAGGCCATGCATCCCGCGCTGCAGGAGCCGGGCTGGCTGCTGTCGTTCTTCCATTTTCTGGAGGGCAAGGCCTCGGCCACCTTCGTGGTGCTGGCCGGCCTGGGCCTGGTGCTGGCCACGCGCTCGCTGGAGCCGGCCACGGCGCGCCTCTGGACGCTGCGCCGCGCGCTGTTCCTGCTGGTGGCCGGTGGCATGAACCTGCTGATCTTTCCGGCCGACATCATTCACTACTACGCGGTGTATTTCTTGCTGGCCATCGCCTGGCTGCAGGCCGGCGCACGGGCGCTGCTGGCCAGCATGGCGGCAGTGGCCGCGCTGTCCGCCTGGGCCTTGCTGCAGCTGGACTACAGCCAGGGCTGGGACTGGGCGAGCCTGTCCTACCAGGGCCTGTGGGAGCCGGCCGGCTTTGCGCGCAACCTGCTGTTCAACGGCTTCCATCCGGTGCTGCCCTGGTTTGCGTTCTTCCTCTGCGGCATGCTGCTGGCACGCCTGCCGCTGGCCGAGCCGCGCGTGCAATGGGGCCTGGTGGCTGCGGGCGGCTTGATGGTGGGATTGGCCTGCGCCGTCTCGGCGCTTGCGGCACAGAGTGAATGGGCTGCCTGGCTGGCCACCGGCCCCATGCCGCCCGGCCCAGCCTACCTGCTGATGGGCCTGGGCTGCGCCAGCATTGCCATAGGCGCCTGCCTGCGGCTGGCCGACTGCTGGCCCGGTGGACCGTGGCGAGGCCTGCTGCCGGCCGGGCGCATGACGCTGACCCTGTACCTGGCCCATATCCTCATCGGCATGGGGCTGCTGGAAGCGATGGGCGCGCTGGACGGATCGCGCAGCCTGCAGGAGACCGCCCTGGCGTCGGCGCTGTACGTGGCCGTGGCCAGTGTGGCGGCTTGGGCCTGGAGCACGAAAGTGGCGCAGGGGCCCGTGGAGTGGGTGATGCGGCGGCTGACGGCACTGGATTGATCCACAGTTTGGAAATTGCGCTTGAATGAAGTCATCGTTTTGATGGCCGCAATGCCTTGTTTGTCTACACTTGCCCCCATTCAAAAATGGGGGAGATTCAATGGCTGAGGCGGTTTACAAGAAATGGCTCAGGGCTGTGATCGGCCTGCAATGCCTGTTGATCCTGGCCTTTGTCTTTCGGGGTTGGCTGTTGCCCGACCCATTGGGCCCCAGGCTTCCCTCAATCCAAGGCAATACAGTGTGGATTCAAAGCCATGGCGCTTTGCATCAGTTTGATCGGCAGGGCACACGCCTGCAGCGTCTGGAGTTGGCGCAATTGGGTTTGACTCCATCGGTCAGTAGCCTTCAGTTCATTGGCGAGAAGACGCTTTGGGCGCATGACCAGGGACGTGTGCATCGCTGCGATCTGGCAATGCAGCGCTGCGTGGCGCTGGATCTGCCCGATTTGTCCATACGCGGTGGCTATCGCTGGATGCGGGTAACGGCCGATGAAGCGCAGATTGTGGTCTCCGACGCATCCCATCACCGCGTTCTCGTTTACCAGCGCGACGCCGCTTCCAGTGCAGCGCAAGCCTATGTGCTGCTCAAGACCTACAGCGAAGGCCTGCGCTTTCCGAATCAGACGCTGCAGGTAGGCGAGCGCATGTGGGTGGCCAATACCAACCGCCATCAGATTGCGCAAATCGATACGGCACAGAGCACCCAGGCCGCGCCTGCCGTATTTCCCGTGGAATATGCGGGCCTGCGTTCCGGGCGCCGCTTCCCGTTCGCCATGCAGCTGGATGGCCAGCAGCGTCTATGGGTGCTGGTCGCAGACTCGAGCATGCGGGGAGCAGATCTGCTGTTGATGGATTCACAGTTGAGGCCTGAACGGGTGCTGCCGCTTTCGCCCGACCAGGACCCGAACGCCATCGCCATGGTGGGTCAGGAGTTGTTGCTGCCGGACATGACCCAATTCACCGTCCATCGCGTGGATCTGGACGGCCGCGTGCTGGAGCCTTTCGGGGATGCTTCATTTCGCGGCGAACTGGCGTCTGCCCGCTCGTCCTATGAATGGAGCAGGCGGTTGCCTTCGTTCCTGCTGGGCAGCATCGGGGTATTGATGGCTCTGGGACTGTGGCTTGCCTGGAAGGCAGGGGAATTGCGCCAATTGGGCGGCAAGCGCTGGCAGGAAGTGGCCGACACCGAAGCCTCCAGCGCGGTCGTGGTTCCCTCACCGTCCCAGCACGCCGCGCAGGCTTCTCAAGCCTCGGAAGGAAAGCCGCTGGTCACTTCGGTCACGGCGCTTGCGGGCAGTACCGTGAAGCGCAGGCGTGCGCTTGCCATGGTTGGCGTTCTGCATTGCCTGGTCGCTGGCGGGATGGTCTACTGGTTCTTGCCGCTTTTGCACCAGCGCGACTGCGGTCCGGACAAATCGTGCGATCCAACGGGCATGCTCGGTGTCCTGCTGGTGCTTTTGGCCGTGTTGCCGCTGTGTCTGTATGCATGGCTCTGGCGCAAGCTCAAGCAGCTGGAGACCATGCGCATAGCCACGGACGGGCATCGGATCGCGGTACGCATGGCACGCAGGACCCGAAAATTCGATGCCAGTCGCGTCACCTGCACGCGCCAGCATCTGTGGATGGGCCTTCGCGCCATTCCCCTGCGACTCAATGGCAGTCCCCTGTTCGACGAGGCCGCGTTCAGGCGCGAGATCCTGGCGCGGTTGCCGCAGCTGCAGGTGCGCGATGGCGCCTGGGACTTCGCCGTGGCACGCCACTTCTGGTCCAACACCGGTGTGCTGGGCAAGGCCTTGGTGCTGCTGTATGTCGCGACCTTGTTGGGTTTTGGGGTTCGCCTGCTGGCCTGACGGGGTTGGCGACCCTGCTGTAAGATAGCCCTCCGCTCCGGGGTGCACGCCAGTGCTGAGATCCACACCCGAGAACTTGAACCGGGTCATTCCGGCGGAAGAAGAGCTTGCACCCCTGCGTGGCCGCCCATGCGCCACGGGCGGGGGAGCCTTCGGAGCATCACGTCCCAGCTCTCGAAGGAATTCCATGGACAAGGCCCGGCCCCAGGCGGCTTCTCTGGTCGCAGACCTGCTTGCATTCATCGCCATGGACGGCTGCACCGACGAGCAGTTCGACGCACTGGCCCTGCGGCTGTTCGCCTACCAATACGAATCGAATGCGCCGTTTCGCAGCTTCTGCCAGCGGCGCGGCGCCACGCTGCGCAATGTGAAGACCTGGAGCGACATTCCCGCCGTGCCGATTGACGCGTTCAAGGCCATGGAGCTGCGCAGCGAGCCGGCCTCGCCCGCGGAGCGCGTGTTCATGACCAGCGGCACCACGGGCCAGGCCAAGGGGCTGTCTTCGCGCGGGCGCCACTTCCATCCCGCGCTCGATGTCTACGATGCGTCGATGACGCGCAACTTCGCGCAGCGCTTCATGGCCGGGCACGAGCGCCTGCCCATGGGCATCCTCTTTCCCGACGAACAGGCCATGCCCAACTCTTCGCTGGCCCACTACCTGGCGCTGGCCAAGACGGAATTCGGCACTCCTGACAGCCGCTACTTCCTCTCCCCCGACGGCCTGGACATGCCCGGCCTGTGCGCCGTGCTGGAGGAATCCGAGCGCAGCGGCCGCCCCTATGCGCTGCTGGGCGCCAGCTTCAGCCTGGTGCATGTGATGGACGCGCTGCGCGAGCAGGGCCGCAGCTTTTGCCTGCCGCCGGGCAGCCGCATCCTGGACACGGGCGGCTACAAGGGCCAGTCGCGCGAGCTGCCGCTGGAGGATTTCTACGCCGACCTGTCCCGGCTGCTGGGCGTGCCGCGCAGCCACTGCATCAACATGTACGGCATGACCGAGTTGAGCACGCAGTTCTATGACGACGGCAATGCCGCGCTGCCCTCGGTCAAGTCGGGGCCGCACTGGATACGCTCGCGCCTGGTCGAACCCGTCACCGGCCGCAGTGTGGCGCCCGGCGAGCGCGGCATTCTCGTGCACTGCGACCTGGCCAACTACAACGCGGTCACCACCATCCTCACCGAGGACGTGGGCCTGTGGGCCGGCCATGGCGAGAACAGCGGTTTCCTGTTGCTGGGGCGTGCCGAGGGCGCAGCGGCCAAGGGCTGCTCGCTGGCGGTCGATGAATTCGTGAAGGCCGCTGCTGCATGAACATCGAGCGGATCACGGCCGGCTACCTGCCCGAACTGCCTGGTTTGCGCGAGGACGAGGTGCAGTGGCATGTGCTGCCCTTCGAACGCGGTGGCGTGCGGCTGGAAGTCTCCGTGCCCCTGCTGACCGGCCCGCAGATGCATGCGCTGGCAGCCCATGTGCGCCGTGCCGCCGACCGCCACCTGAGGGCCATGCCCGTGGCCGAGATCATCGATGCCATCGACCGCGCCATTGCCCGCCTGCTGGACCGCAGCGATCCCTATCGGCGCCAGGCCGAGACCTGGCTGCCCGTGGTCAGCGGCTATGACGCCGACATGGTGCGCCTGGGGCTGACGGGCTTCTTCAAGACCTTTCGCGCCGCGCAGCTGCGGCGCTTTGTGGCCGAGGACTTTGCCAACCCGGCCGTGCTCGACGGCTTCCAGCCCGCGCTCAAGGGCGGCGCGGTGCGTGCCTTCGGGCCTGACCTGCTGATGCACAGCTGGGCCGGCAATGTGCCTGCGCTGTCCCTGTGGAGCCTGGTCTGCGGCCTGCTGGTCAAGGCGCCCGCCATTGGCAAGCTGGCCAGCGCCGAGCCGCTGTTCGCGGGCTGGTTCGCACGGCTGCTGGCCGAGGTGCATCCGCCGCTGGCCGATTGCCTGGCCGTGGTGTGGTGGAGCGGTGCGGGGGGTGTGGATGGGGCGGATGGCGCGGATGGAGATGCCGCCGCCGCGCTCCACGCCGAGGCCGACACCGTGCTCGCCTACGGCGGCAACCAGACGCTGCAGGCGCTGCGCCAGCGCCTGCCCGTGACCACGCGCTTTCTGCCGCACGGCCACAAGCTGGGCTTCGGCATGGTGGGCGCCCAGGCGCTGGACACGCTCAAGGCGCCCGCCGTGGCGCGGCTGGCGGCCTGGGACGTGATGCGCTACGACCAGCAGGGCTGCTACTCGCCCCATGTCTTCTACGTGGAGCGCGGCGCCCCAGTCTCTCCGCGTGCCTTTGCCGACTACCTGGCGGCCGAACTGGCCAACCTGCAGCGGCGCTTTGCGCGCCGGCCGTTGGAGCTGGAGGAGGGCGCCGCCGTGGCCCGCTGGCAGCAGTCCGTGGAATGGTCGGGTGACGAACAGCAACTGCTGGGTCCGGTGGACGCGCCCTGGAGCGTGGCTTACAGCGACAGCCTGCAGCCGCTGGCGCCCACGGCCCTGTACCGCACGATTGCCGTGGTGGGTGTGGACCGCCTGGATGACGCCGTGCCCGTGGTGGCCGCGCAGCGCGAATACCTGCAGACGGCCGGCATTGCCGCCTCGCCCGAGCAGCTTTACCGCCTGGCCGGCCTGCTGGGCGCGGCCGGCGTCACGCGCATCAGCGCCATCGGCTCCATGAGCATGCCCGAGGCCGGCTGGCACCATGACGGCCGCTTCAACCTGCTGGACCTGGTGCGCATGACCGAGATCGAGCAATCTGCCGAGGCGGCGGCGCAGCCGTTCGCCCCGTATGCGGATTGACATCCATGCACACCGGCACGACAGGCACGACGGGCACGACGGGCACGACGGGCATCACAGACGGGGCTGACGGCATGGCGTTTCTCGATATCGAACAGGTGGTGTTCACCTACCCTGGCCGCCCGCCCGTGGTGGACGGCGTGGACTGGCGCGTGCAGGCCGGTGAGATCCACTGCCTGCTGGGCCGCAGCGGCTGCGGCAAGACCACCTTGCTCAAGCTGGCGGCGGGGCTGCTCAGGCCGCAGTCGGGCCGCATTCTGCTGCGTGGCGCCGAGCTGGCCGAGCCCGGTCCGCAACTGGGCTTCATGTTCCAGGCGCCCACGCTGCTGGAGTGGCATACGGCGCTGGGCAATGTGCTGCTGCCCGTGTCGCTGCAAAGGCGCTCCGCGCCGCAGGACGAGCAGCGCGCCCTGGCGCTGCTGGAGCAGCTGGGCCTGGCCAGCCACGCGCAGCGCCATCCGCGCCATCTCTCGGGCGGGCAGCAAAGCCGCGTGGCGCTGGCACGGGCGCTGGTGCTGGACCCGCCGCTGCTGCTGCTGGACGAGCCCTTTGCCGCGCTGGATGCCATCACGCGCGCCGATCTGCAGGACGACCTGCTGCGCACCTGCCGCGAGCGCGGCACCACGGTGCTCTTCGTCACCCACGACATCAACGAGGCCGTCTACCTGGGCGACCGCATCGCCCTCATGCACGGCGGGCGCATCGTGGCCGATATGGCGGTCGATCTGCCCGCGCCGCGCACCCAGGCCATGCGCCACGGGCCGGCGTTCAATGAGCACTGCGCCCGCGTGCGCGCAGCCATGGACAGGACGGCGGCATGACGGTGTCCTTGTTCCATGCCCGCCTGCTGGCCGCCGCGCTGGCGCTGGTCCTGCTGGGCCTGTGGGAGCTGCTGGTGCGGCAATGGGGCCTGTCCGCCCTGGTGCTGCCGGCGCCCTCGGCCATTGCGGCATCGCTGTGGACGGGGCTGGCCACGGGCTATTTCTGGCCGCACATCTGGGCGACGCTCCAGGCCCTGCTGCTGGGGCTGGCGGCCGGCAGCGCGATCGGCCTGCTGGCTGGCATGGCCCTGGCTGAATCCGAGCTGCTCGAGCGTGTGCTCAAGCCCTATGTGGTGGTCAGCCAGGTCGTGCCCAAGCTGGCGCTGGCGCCGCTGTTCGTGCTGTGGTTCGGCTTCGGCATGCTGCCCACGGTGCTGATCACGGCGCTGATCTGCTTTTTCCCGCTGATGGAAAACACCTTGACCGGCCTGCGCCAGGTCGATGCCCAGCGCCTGCAGCTGTTTCGCATGCTGGGCGCCACGCGGCTGCAGACGCTGCTGCGCCTGAAGCTGCCCACGGGCCTGCCCGCCATTCTTGCGGGCCTGCGCGTGGCCGTGGTGCTGGCCCTGGTCGGCGCCGTGGTGGCCGAATTCATGGGCGCCAGCCGCGGCCTGGGCGCCGTGGTCATTGCCGCCCAGGGAATGATGGACACCACCCTCATGTTTGCGGCCCTGGTGCTGATCGCCGCCATGGGCCTGCTGCTGTACCAGGCCTGCCTGGTGCTGGAGCGCCGGCTGCTGCGCTCGCGCGCCGCCTGACCATCCTGAACACTTCCGAAACCTTTTCTCCAAGCGCCATGCACACACCGCAGTCCCCCTTCCTCACCCGCCGCAGCCTGCTGGGCGCCTCTGCCGGTTTTGCCGGCCTGGCGCTGGCCGGCAATTGCCTGGCCGCTCCTGTGCAAGGCAAGATCCGCCTGGCCGGCTGGAGCAAGCCCATCAGCGAGATCACCAACATCCTGGCCGAGCCCGACAAGGGCTTCTTCAAGGCCCAGGGCGTGGAGCTGGCCTACCTGCCCGGCGCGGGCGGCGGCGACGCCATCCGCAACATGCTCAGCGGCCAGGCCGATGTGGCCTTCACCGACCCCGGCTCCTTCTTCATGGCCCTGGACAAGGGCGAGAAGCTGGTCGCCATCTACGACATCTACCCGCAGAACGTGTTCAACGTGGTCTCGCTCAAGTCGGCGGGCATCCGCAAGCCGGCGGACCTCAAGGGCAAGAAGATCGGCGTCTACAGCCTGTCCAGCGGCACGCGCCAGAACCTGCTGGTGATGCTGCACCAGGCGGGACTCAAGGAGTCGGACGTGACCATCGTCGTCACCGGCCTGCTCAACTTCGCGCCGCTGATGCAGGGCCAGGTCGATGCCACGGCTGCCACCGACACCGGCCTGGCCGTGGGCCTGCGCAAAGGCATTGGCGAGGTCGATGTGATGCAGGTGCGCGACCACCTCAACATCTCCAGCGACATGTTCGTGGTGCGCGAGGACACGCTGCGCGACAAGAAGGACCTGCTGCGCGCCTTCCTCAAGGGCTACCGCGACAGCGCCGCCTGGATGATGGCCAACCCCGAGGAAGCCGCCACGCTGGCCGGCAAGCACGCCATCGACGGCACGCAGCGCGATATCAACCTGGACGTGATCCGCCTGCGCAATGCGTCTTCGCAGCCGCTGCAGGCCGGCAAGCCGCTGGGCAGCTTCGACCTGGCCGCCCTGCAAAAGGGCGCCGACGCCTACCGCGCGCTGGGCATGGTGCAAAGGCAGATCAAGGTGTCCGACGTGGTGGACACCAGCCTGCTGCCCGGGGCCTGAGATGGCACAGCCGTCTTCCCTGGGCCTGCAAGGCAAGGTGGTGCTGGTCACCGGCGCCGGCCGTGGCATAGGCGCGGCCATTGCCGTCGCCTTTGCGCGCGAGGGCGCCACCGTGGTGGTCAACCACCTGTCCAACGACGAAGCCGCCGCCCGCACCGTGGCGGCCTGCCAGGCGGCGGGACAGGAGTCAGGCGGCGATGCCTGGGCCATCAAGGCCGATGTGGGCTCGCAGCCCGCCGTCCAGGCCATGACCGATGCCGTGGCGCGCGAGGCCGGCGCCATCGACATCGTGGTCAACAACGCCTTCAAACCCTACGCCTTCGACCCCGAGCGCCGCCGCCTCTTCGACGACCTGCAATGGAGCGACTACCAGGCCCAATACGACGGTGCCGTGGGCGCGGCCTTCAACGTCTGCCGCGCGGTGCTGCCGCAGATGCGCCAGCGTGCGCGGGGCAGCATCGTCAACATCGCCAGCAACCTGGTGGAGCACCCCGTCGTGCCCTACCACGACTACACCACGGCCAAGGCCTCGCTGGTGGCCTTCAGCCGCAACCTGGCCAGCGAGCTGGGGCCCGTGGGCATACGCGTCAACTGCGTGGCGCCCGGCCTGGTCTATCCCACGCAGGGCACCCAGGACACGCGCGAGTCCTTCCGAGAATCTCTGATGGCCGCCACGCCGCTGCGCCGCCTGGCAAGCCCCGAAGACGTGGCGGGGCCGGTGCTGTTCCTGGCCTCGGAACTGAGCGGCTTCATGACGGGACAGGTGCTGTTCGTCGACGGCGGCCTGGTGATGCGCTGAGCCTGTTCTAGAACTGCTCCCACTCCTCGGCCTCGGCCATCCCGGCCATTCCGGCCGCCGTGGCGCGGCGGGGTGTTGCCGCCTTGGCAGGCAGCGCCACAGGCGCGCTGGAGGCCGCCGCCGCTGCCGTACGCAGGGGCTTGGTACGTGGCGCGGCGGGGGCCAGCGCTGGAGACGGCCTGGCGGTCTGTGCGCGCGCCGGCACGGCCGCTGCCACCGGCGCGGACACGGCCTGTGCCCGGGCCTCGCTTTCATCCAGGCGGAACACGCTGACCAACTGCACCAGCTGCGCCGCCTGCTTGTTCAGGCTGTCGGCAGCGGCGGCAGACTCTTCCACCAGTGAGGCGTTTTGCTGCGTCACCTGGTCGAGCTGCTGCACGGCGTCGCTGACCTGGGTCACGCCCTGGGACTGCTCCTGCGTGGCGGCACCGATGTCGGAGATCAGTTCGGCCACGCGGTGCGTCTGGGTGACGATGTCGTTCATGGTGCTGCCGGCCTCGGCCACCTGGCGGGAGCCGGCAGCGACCTTGCCCACGCTCTCGCTGATCAGGCCCTTGATCTCCTTGGCCGCGTTGGCGCAGCGCTGGGCCAGGGAGCGCACCTCTGATGCGACCACCGCAAAGCCCTTGCCCTGTTCCCCGGCACGCGCGGCCTCCACGGCGGCGTTGAGCGCGAGGATGTTGGTCTGGAACGCAATGGCGTCGATCACGCCGATGATTTCCTCGATCTTGCGCGAGCTGTGCGTGATGTCCTCCATGGTGCTGACCACGCCATGCACCACCTCGCCGCCGTGCACGGCCGTGGCGCTGGCCGACTGGGCCAGGCCCGAGGCACTGCGCACCGTGTCCACGTTCTGCTGAATGGTGGCGGTCATCTGCTCCATGGAGGCGGCCGTTTCCTCCAGGTTGGCGGCCTGCTCCTCCGTGCGAGCGCTCAGGTCGGCATTGCCCGAGGCGATCTGGCTGGCACCCGTGGCAATCGATTCGCTGCTGTGGCGCACCTGGCTGACGATGTCTGCCAGGCTCGCGCGCATGGAGTTCAGCGCCGCCAGCAGGCTGGTGGTGTCACCGGGCCGCAGCGCCACGGCCACCGCCAGGTTGCCCCTGGCGACTTCCTGCGTGATCTGCGCCGCGTAGGCGGGCTCCCCGCCCAGCAGGCCCGTGATGCGCCGCGTGATGGCCCAGCCCACCAGCGCGCCTATGGCCAGTGCGGCCAGCGCCAGGGACAGCATCAGCCGCCCGGCAGCCAGGGATTTGTCCTCGGAGGCCTGCGCCGTTTCCGTGGCACGCACCTGCTGGTGGGCCAGGATGTCATTGATGGAGTTGAAGAACGCGTCCTGGCGTTTGCGGAACTCCCCGCTTTCGCCGAGCATGGCCGAGACGGCCTGCAGGTCGTGGCGCGTGGCCGCCTCCATGAATTGGTCGAGCAGCGGCAGATAGGCAATGCGCGCGTTCTTCATGTTGTCGTACAGCGCAACGCCCTGCGGTGTGCTCAGGCCTTCGCGGAATTTCTCCATCAGCTGTCCGATCTTCTGGCGCTGTGCATCCAGTGCGGCCTTGGCCAGCTTCTTTTCCCCGGCGTCCTCCATCAACGCCATGCTGCGCACGCCGCGAAAGATGAACTCCACCGAGCCCTTGATCTCCACCAGCCGGAGCAGGCTGGTGACCCGCTTGTCGGCCAGGTAGGCCACATCATCGGAGGCCTGTACCAGCTGGGCGCGGCCATACAGCGCAATCGACAGCGCGATGGCAACCAGAATCGAAAAACCCAGACCCAACATGGAGCCCGTCTTCATGTTTTTCAGGTATTTCATGCGTATTCCTTTCAGTATTCAATAGGGCTGCGTGCCACGCAATCGGGCCGCATCGCATAAAAATCCGGATCACGCCAATCGATGATGGCGCACCCAGACAGACGGCGGTATTCCATAATGTCCGGAGAAATCTCGGGAAAATGATGAGAGCGAGGAATAACCAAGCTGCGAGGAAATCTGTCCTATGCTCTGGTCGGTGGTAAGCAGCGATTCGGCCGCAAGATGAATACGGCTTTGCCTTATATATTCGCCGATACTGCACGACCGGCTGTTGCGAAAGGAAACCTCCAAAGTGCGCCGGCTGACGCGGCAATGGTCGGCAATGGTCTGGATAGGTAGTTTCTTGTCCAGGTTTTCTTGTATGTATTGGAGGGCGCGCTTGACATAGGCGGGTTCCAGATCGTGCAGCCGTGCCTCGTCCATGGCCGTGAATCTGGATTTCTCCAGATAGGGGCTGATGGCCATGCTCTTGAGCCGCATGATGTTCAGCGCCTTCAGCGTGGACAGCGCGCCTGCAAAATCGCCCTGCGTTTCCTGTATGTGGTACTCGTAGACCAGGGCATTGCGGCACAGGCCTTCGAGCTGGTAGGTCTGGGCCGTGGACTTTGCCAGCATCACCGCCTGCAGGGCCTGGGCATATTGGCGCTTGCTGCAGTGCACCAGTGCGCTGCTCAGCCAGGCCCAGCCGGCAATCGGCGGGTTCTTGATCTGGTGGCGGACACCGATGCGTTCAATGGCGCGGATCACGCAAGCGGCTTCGCGGCGACCCGCATCCAGCCCTTTGACCGAGAGCTGCAGCAAATCGCTGTAGGGCCAAGCCAAGCCCGTTGGCAGCTGGCGGCCGACCCGCTCCAGCAGCGCCTGCAGGTCGGCGCTGTCGGGTGCCGCGGCACCGAGCTGGACCAGGCCTGAATCCGGGGGCGGACCGCACCACAGATTCTGGTGATTCTTGTAGAGATAGATCTTCCACAGGATCTGCGCCCTGGCCCAATTGATCAGGGCGGACAGCCAGGGCGTGATGCCCGGCGCCATCAATGCGAAATCATGGTCCTTGCCTTCGATCAATTGCAAGGCGGTATCGAGCTCGCCCAGCCGGCTGTGCGCCAGCGCCCTCACATAGGTGGCGCAGGCCATGGATTCCGGCTGCAGCAGCGCGGGATTGGCCATTGCCGCAGTGGCCAGTGCAATCGCATTGCGCTCTTCGCCCAGCTGGCAATGGATGAAGGCCGCTGCAATACGGCATGAGACCACGCG
The DNA here is from genome assembly GCF_020523835.1 of Delftia sp. Lp-1. Lineage (NCBI taxonomy): Bacteria > Pseudomonadati > Pseudomonadota > Betaproteobacteria > Burkholderiales > Comamonadaceae > Delftia > Delftia sp. Lp-1. Next base: position 1,780,357 of record NZ_JAJALJ010000001.1, read on the forward strand.
GTCGGGCATGCGGTGCAGCTCGAAAATGGCCTGTGCTTCCTGCACATATCTGAGCACCAGCAGGGGATATATGGAAGGCTCTGGCCATTTGCAGGCCTGTAGCAATTCCTCGGCCCGGCTGATTTTGTTATATCCAGTATCGGCTTGCTGGTGATGGGCGGATATTATTCTCCATAATCTGGATGCGCTCTCATCTTGGTGGCCGTGGATGTGGTGCGTCAAAAGATTGAATGAGTAAGAATTCTTATATGAAAAAATCAATGGCCAGGCGGGTGCGATGCATTTTCCCGATGAATGCATCGGCGAGGTGCTTCACAACACCCTCCTGGGGAAACACTGATTGACTGGAAGAATCTTACAGGCCAGATAAACAATTGTTTACATTTGGATTTTATTTTTCTTGCCGGATCACGCAGGCACTTGTCTTTTTGCGAAACTTTCTCTCTTGCAAATCTCCTAATTCGCTGATTGGACAGACTTTTTCTGATTGGAAAAATCCATTCAAATAGGCGAATATTCCCTGGATTTCATGGGGTTGTTACAACGGCCAGACTCCAGCCGGGCCGCCCTGTCGGCATGGCAGGCGCTCGCCGTAGCTGCCCCGGCAATCAGAAGGCGTGCGATATGCCAAGCACCACGGAGCTGGGCCGGCTGCCTGCCTGGACCACCGGCCCCGCATTGCTGGCGGTGTTGATGGTGAAGGCGGCACCCGCCTCGTTGTGGATGCGGCCCACGCCCGCATAGAGCTTGGTGCGCTTGGACAGCGCGTGGTCGTAGCGCACGCTCAGCGCACGCGCATCGCTCTGGGCGCGAGCCTGTCCGTGGTAGGCGCCATAGGACAGCAGCCACTGCCCCGCCATGCCCATGGGTACGGTCACGCTGGCCTCGTAGAAACGGCCCTGGCCGCTGGTGGCGGCAGGCAGGTCGTCGCGCCGCGTGGACAGCAGCAGCGCGGCGCGCGCCACGCCGAAGTCATAGGCCGCGCCCAGCAGCGCATAGCGGTCGGTATTCACGGCCGTGGTACGCCGCTGCATCCACGATGCACCCAGTGCCCAGGGCCCGGCCGCATAGTCCACGGAGCCGCCGTACAGGCTGGCCACGCTGGAGCCCGCCGCCTCGCCGAACGAATACATGCCGCGCACCGTGAAGCCGCCCATGTTCGGCGACTGGTAGCGTGGTTCGCCTGGGCCTTGTTCCGTCGGCCATGCACTCGGTGCTGCCCGGCCTGCTGCGCCGCATTGCCGACGCAGGCTGGAACCTGCGCGTGGAAGCCCGCGAGATGATCACCTCGCAGCAACTGCGCGCCCTGCGCGCCGGAGAGCTGGACCTGGGCTTCGGGCGCCCCGGCAAGGGCGAGCCACTGGCCGAGGAAGTGGCCGGCATGGACGATCCCTACTGCCTGGCCATGGCGCCGTCCCACCCGCTGGCGGCTGGCGAAGGCGCGCTACCGCTGCAGTCGGCTGCGCATGAGCCCTTCGTGGGCTTTGCGCGCTACGAGGACGCCGACTACTTCGACCGCACCGTGGCCCTGTGCCTGGACGCGGGCTTCACCCCCTCCATACGCCACGAGGCCGGCCAGTTCGTCAACGTGCTCGCCCTGGTGGCCTGCGGCCTGGGCGTGGCCATCGTCCCCTCGTCCTTTGCCTCGCTGTACCGGGGCAAGCTGGTGTTCAGGCCGCTGCAGGAATCTCGCTACCAGAGCCGGCTGGCGGTGCTGGCCGTGGCCGGGTCGACTGACGGCGAAAGCGATGCAGGACGCGTGGCGCAGGCTGCCGCGCTGGAGTTGAAGCAGTTCGGGCGGAGATTGGCGCGGTTGCGGTAAGGGGGTTACCGATGCTGGTATGGCCATGCGGCCTTCAAATGGCCCCTTTCTTCGCGGCGTCGGCTGGCCAATTACCTGTTTTCAGGGATATGCGCGGCGAAAGCGATCGCCTAGAGTAAGAATTTGTCAGCAGCGCAATCGCTTGTGATGTGCCTGAAGGCAGCGGCGTGGGCTGTTCCCTCGCCTGTTTGGTTCGCATTCTCCAGGCAAGGCCCATGCTGCAACGTTTCCATTTCCCCGCTCGTGGCGTCGGCTTCATACAGGCGTGCAGCGCTCTTGCTGCTGCCGTTGCCTTACCGGCCGCCCAGGCCCAGAGCATTACGGTGGCACCGCTGGCAGCCGTGGCGCCGGCGGCGATTCCTGTGGACCACCCTGGCGCTCTTGCGCTGCTGGCGTTGGCCTTGGGGGCCTGCCTTGTGCGGGGTGTACAAAAAGGGCGGATCTCCCTGGTCGGCCTGCGTGCCTGGGCCATGGGCGGTGCTGTTGTCGTGACCGCAGCCACGGCGGTCTGGGGAGAGCGGGTGCAGGCCCAGATTCAGGAATTGCAGGAAGCTTTCAACCAGGCCGCAGGCGAGACGCTCACCGTTCCCGTGCAGACGACAGCGGTGGGTGCCGATGGCGCACCGCAGGGATTCCTGCCCGTGGTCTATCGCAACCAGACGTCGGTGCGGCTGAAAATCACCGGCATCACGGACCCTGTGTGGAACACCTGCTTTCCGCTGGGCGTGCCCGGCGCGATTCCATCGACGGCCCCGCGTCCCGGCAGCGCCTGCGCAGTCGGCGCCGCGCTGGAGGCGGGCGATTCATGCTGGGTGGACGTGGCGCAACTGTGCGCCGCGGCGGCGGAAACCGTGCGCGGCAGCCATGCCAGCGTGCTTGCGCCCGACAGCGTGCAGGTGGACACGGCCGGGCAGCGCACGGGCAATGTGCTGTCCAACGATTCCGATGCCGATGGGGCGCTCGTGGTCGCCAGCTTCACCTATGAAGGCCAGACCGTGGCGGCCGGCAGCTCCCGGAACGTGGCGGGGCGCGGGACCTTCGCGCTGCAGGCAGACGGCAGCTTCACTTTCCAGGCGGATGCGAACTACAGCGGCGGCCATCCGCTGGCCATCGGCTACACCGTGCAGACCGGCGCGTCCAGCACGCTGAGTGTTTTCGTGAACCGGGTGCCCGTGGCCGGCAACGATACGGCCACCACCGATGCCGATACATCCGTCACCATCGCCGTGCGCGGGAACGACAGCGATGCGGATGGGGACAGCCTGACCGTTTCCGGCATCACCCAGGGCACCCACGGTTCCGTGGTCGTGGATGCCGTCACGGGCAATCCGGTCTACACGCCGAACGCCAACTTCACCGGCAGCGACAGCTTCACCTACACCATTGGCGACGGCAGGGGCGGTTCTGCCACGGCCAGCGTGTCGGTGACGGTTGCTGCTGCGCCCTCCGGCAATCAACCGCCAGTGTCTGTCTCCGATGCGATAGTGGTGGCAGAGGGCGCTGTGGCCACGGTCCTTGCCAGCGGTGCAACCAGCGTGCTGGCCAACGACACGGACCCTGACGGCAATCCGCTCGTCGCGGTGCTGGTGACGGGTCCGGCGAACGGGTCCCTGACGCTGAACGGCAATGGCACCTTCACCTATATCCACAACGGCAGCGAGACGACTTCCGATAGCTTCACCTACCGTGCCAGCGACGGGCAGGCCATGGGAAACATCGTCACCGTTTCCATCACGGTCACTCCCGTGAACGATGCACCGGTTGCCGTGGCAGATCAATTGATGGTTGCCACGGACATCCCGTGGAGCATCAGCTTTGCCACGCTGCTGGCCAATGACACGGATGCCGACGGCGACAGCCTGACCATCACCTTGGCTCATTCGCCGATCAATGGCAGCCTTGCATTGCAGGCGGGCGGGGTGCTGTTCACGCCCGCTGCAGGCTACGAAGGACCGGCCAGCTTTCTCTACAACGTCAGCGATGGGCGCGGCGGCACCAGTATCGGCACGGTCAATCTGTCGGTTGGAGCGGCCAGCGCTCCTTCGGTCGTTGTCCTGAAGTCCCTGCTGGCCATCGCACACGGCACAGGCGGGACCAGCGTCAGGTTTCCGATAACCACGAAGCTGGTGGATACGGATGGCTCGGAAACCCTGTCGATCAGGATCAGTGGACTGCCCACCAATCTGTCCTTCAATGCGGGTACGAACCTGGGTGGTGGTGTCTGGCAATTCACCGAGGCCGACCTGCCCAATCTCATCCTGAATCTGCCTGGCAGCTACACCACGAACGCCACGCATCTCACGGTCCAGGTCACGGCGACGGAGGTCAGCGGCGGCTTCACGGCATCGACATCCACCGTGGTCACGCTCAAGGCCTCATATACGACCGTGGATATCACCACGACCGAGAGCGGCAACCATACGGGCAACTCGGCCAACGAATACATCACCGGTGGCAACGGCGCCAACACCATCAACGCCGGCAGCGGAAACAACATCGTTTTCGGGGGCGATGGCGACGACAACCTGTCGGCGGGCTCGGGCTCCGATGTGCTGATCGGCGGCAGCGGCAACGACACCCTCAACGCGGGATCGGGCACGGACCGGCTGATCGGAGGCTCCGGCGACGACCTGTTGATAGGCGGCGATGCGGGCGAGAACTTTGTGGATGTCTTTGTCTGGTTGCTGGGAGATCAGGGGGCGGCGGGAACGCCGGCCTTGGACCGAATCCAGAACTTCTCCACGGCGGCAGCGGGAACCAACGGCGCAGGCGGTGATGTACTGGACCTGCGCGACCTGCTGCAGGGTGAATCCGCAGGCCCCAGCAATGCCGCAGGCAACCTGGCCAACTACCTGCACTTCGAGATCACGGGAGGCGATACCTGGGTCCATGTCAGCCACACGGGCGGCTTCGGTGCAGACTCCCATGCGGTGGGTGCAGGCTACTCGGCATCGGCCGAGACCCAGCAGATCATCCTGGAAGGCGTGAATCTGCAGACGCTGTATTTCGGTGCCGCCACGGATCAGCAGATCATCACGCAGCTGCTGAACAGCAATAAATTGATCGTGGATTGAGGCTGCCGTTCGGGCCTCGCCGTGCGAGAAATGCTCCCGCAGCTCAACGCCGCTCTTGCGCAGGCGCAGACTGCTCCTGGCCCGCCTTTGTCGCGCGGGGCGGAGCCACCGGCATGGGAAACCCGACAAGCGCAAGCGCCACTGCGAAAGGCAGCAGGCAGTAGAAGAGCACGCGCTTGAGCTTCATTCGCCGGAATTGAGGGTGCTGCGCAGCCTTCAAGTGGGCTGTTCCCCGTCTACATGAAATTCCTCGTATGCAATGAAGCCAGCCGCTCGGCATGCCCACGCTCGAACCCCAGCCGCAGCAGCTTGGAAAACCGGCCGTCGGCCATGTCGCGCATGAGCTGCTGCACGCGGGCGGCGCCCCGGGCCAGGGCTTCGGGGGTGAGGGCGCCAGCGGCGATGAGGATCAGGGCGTCAAAGACTTCCTCGTTCAGGCCCGAGGTGCCGGCCAGGTTGTCGAAGCGCTGCTCCACGGCCTGGGCCAGCTGATGCTGGAAGCCGGGCTCGTGCTGCAGGCGGTACAGCAGGTGGGACATGCCCAGGGCCACATGGCGCGCCTCGTCGCGCGCGGCCAGGCGGCAGATCTGGCGTGTGAGGGGGTCGGGCGCCTCGGTCTGCAGGAACTGCAGCAGGTGCACGAAGGTGCCTTCGCCCAGCACCGACAGCAAAAAGCCCGCCACGGAAAAATCCGTCTCGTCCAGCAGGCTCTTGAGCGAGGCCTGGCCGCCCGCCGTGGACAGGGCAGGCTCGCGGCCGTGGCGGCGGATGCGGCGCGTGAAGACATCGATGTGCCGCGCCTCGTCGGCCACCTGGATGGCCAGCGCCGCCTGCAGCTCGCGGTAATGCGGGTGCAACTGGCCCAGGAAGCGCGCAGGCACCAGCAGGGCCGCGTTCTCGTTCTCCACCATGTAGGTCATGAGCTGGACGATGGCGTCCTCCACGGGCGCGGGCAGCTCGGGCGCATCGCACCAGTCGATGTCGGTGTCGGCATTCCACTGCGCGGCCACGGCCTGGGCGTAGAGGTCGGCGGCGCTGTCGGTCCAGACCTGCAGCTTGTCGCTGAGCCGGAAATGGAAGGCCGGCGCCCCGGCTTCCACCTGCGCGCCCCGCGCCGCCAGGCCCCAGAAAGGCTGGGCCTGCGCGGCCACGGCATCGCCGCCCGAGCGCGCATCGCTGCGGCCCGTCTGCGCCGCGCCACGCCAGCGCCCGGACTGCGCGCTGCCGCGCGCCACGATGGCCATGGCCTGCGCAGCACCCGCGCCGTCCTCCCAGCGCAGGCCGTGGCCCTGGTCGCTGCACCAGCCCGACAGCTGGGCCTGCCAGCCCGGCGCGCTGCCGGTCACGCGCAGCTGCCCGCCCACGGGCAGGGCGGCCAGCGCGTGCTTGACCAGAAGATGGGCGCCGGCATCGAAGCCCAGGCCCTGCAGGTCGATAACAGGCAGGGTGGAGGCGGGCAGGGTGCGGGCGTGCAGGGCGCCGCTGTCGGAATCAGGCATGGCCATGGCGCGTGTCAGTAACGGTAGTCCTGCACGGTGATGCGGCCTTCGGCGTCGTAGAAGGCCTCGTCCGTCACTGCGCGCTCCAGCAGGCCGTAGCCCGTGCCGCGGCCCGGGTGCCAGACCTTCAGGCCTTCCAGCTCCAGCAGCGGGCGCACGGCCGCGTCGTCCCAGGACATGGCCAGCAGGATGTCGCGGAAGGCGGCGGCGCGTTCGGCATCGATGTGCGGGCCGGCCGTCATGTTGCAGTGGTCGAACGCGCCCGAGGTGGCCAGCACGCGCGTGCCGCCGGCCGGCAGCGTGCCTTCGCGCGCAAAGGCCTGGTAGTTCTTGCCCACCATCCATGAAGCCTGTATCTCGCCGGCCACCATGGCGGCGGCGGCCAGGCGCTCGCCGCCGATGTGGTCGCCGTGCTTGCCGCCCAGCACGTCAAAGCGGCGTGCCGTGTAGTCGCGCCCGGCCAGCAGCCCTTCCTGGCGCAGATGGTCCAGCGGGATCAGCGTGGCCTGGGGCGAATCCACCGCACCGAAGCCCACGGTCTTGCCGCGCAGGTCCTGCACGCTCTGGATGGGGCTGTCGGCGGGCACGACCAGCAGCGAATGCAGGTCCAGATCGGTATCGCGCATGGCGATGGACTCCACGCGCAGGCCGCGCGCGCGGGCCATGCGGTCGGCGCGCACAAAGGCCAGCGGCGAATTCCAGGCCAGGTGCACATCGCCTGCGATCAGCGCCTCGGTCAGCGACTCGTAGTTGGAATAGAGCACGTAGTCGAAGTAGTAGCCGCGCTCGATGAAATACGCCTTGAAGCCTTCCCAGATGGTGATCACCTTGGGGGCGTAGGCCACGGCGCCGAGCTTGATCACAGGGGCGGTTGTCGTCATTCGGAAGTCCTTTGCTGGATGGGGAAGGGGATTGAGGCTATCGACAGGATCTGCGGCGCAGGTTCAGGCAGCGGCGTCGCACATGGCCTTGCCGAGCATGTCGTAGATCACGTCGGTGGTGGGCGCCATGACCGAGGCGGCACGCGCATCGCGGAACAGGCGCTCTATGCCCAGCTCCTTGCGGAAGGCGGCGCCGCCGCACACGCGCATGGCAATGTCGGTCACCTCCAGCGCGGCTTCGGCGGCGGCGGCCTTGGTCTGCAGCAGGCGCGTGCGCGTGTCGGGGCGGGCGGCCTGCACGGCGGCCACGGTGTCGTCGCGCAGCAGGCGCGCCTGCTCCAGGCGCAGCTGGGCGCGGGCCAGGTAGGCGCGGATGGTGGGCAGGTCGGCCAGCGAGCTGCCGCTTTCCGCAAAGCGCGTGCCCGCCACATGGGCCACGGCGCGGCGCAGTGCGCCCTGCATCAGGCCGATGGAGGTGGTGGCGATCAGCGTGGGGAAAAACGGCATCAGGTGGCGGCCCTTCACGGCCTCGCCCTCGCCATCGGCGCCCAGCATGCGGGCGCGCGGCACGCCCACATCGCGCGCCTCGATGGGCGAGGAGGCATTGCCGCGCAGCCCCATGCCGTTGAAGCGCCCGGGAATGGACAGTCCCGGCAGTCGGCTGTCCACCAGCCACAGCGTATTGCCCTCGCCCTGCGTGGCGCGCGAGATCCAGACATAGGAATCGGCCTCGCCGGCCGAGGTGATCATGCTCTTGAGCGCATTCAGGTGGATGACATCTTCAGCGGCGGTGGCCGTGCCCGTGGGTGCCCAGATATGGCTGCGCGAGCCGGCCTCGGACACGGCCAGCGTGGTGATGTGGCGGCCGGCGGCAATGTCGCGGCGCACCGCGTCATCGGCAAAGGGCTCGATCAGCGCCACGCCGCAGTAGTGCATGGTCAGCACCATGGCCGTGCAGGGGCAGTCCTGGGCAATGCGTTCGACGACCTGTACCGCCTCGGCCAGGCCCTTGCCCCGGCCGCCCACCTCGCTGGCGCTGATCAGGCCCAGCAGGCCGGCTGCGGCCAGCGCATCCAGCGCAGCGCGCGGGTAGCGTGCCTGCTCGTCAATCTGCGCGGCCTGGGGCGCGATGATCTCGCGCATGAGGGGTTCGAGTTGCTGCAAAACTTCCATCTGGGTTCACCGTAGGCATGCCCATGGCCGCCTGCCAAGAGGCACTTGCTGGAAGTCTGGGGAAATGCTGGAGCGCCGCGATGGCCGCTGGGCGCGCCTGCCGCATGCAGACCTGCAATGGCGGATGGGCTGGGGGAAAGAATGCGAAAGATTATGCGCCGGGTGCGCGGCGGCCGGGCGCAATTGCCGTTGGCGCTTGATTTCGGTCAATTGGTGGCTGGGTACTGCCTTCGGCGGTTTCGGCCAACAGGCGGCCGGCAGCCAGGCGAGGATGCCTGCTGGAAGATCGTGGTCTATATTGCAGCGCCCATTGCCAGCGCCTCTTGCGGCCCTATCGGCTTGGCAAAAAAGTAGCCCTGGGCCAAATCCACGCCCAGGCTCGCCAGAGTGTTGAATTCCTCGGCTGTCTCCACACCCTCGGCAACCACCACGCTTCCTATCTCGTGCGCGAAGCTCGTGAGGCCCTTGGCCAGCGCACGGCGGCTGCGGTCGGTATCGACATCGTGCGTGATGCTCATGTCCAGCTTGATCATGTCTGGTTGCAGATGCAGTATGTGCCGCATGCTGGAGTAGCCGGCCCCCGCATCGTCGACTGCCAAGGTCGCGCCCCGGCGCCGCAGCGGCGCCAGTGCATCGGCCAAAGCCCTGTAGTCATCCACGGCGGCATGCTCCGTGATTTCCAGCGTCACGCGAGAGAGATCCCGGTCCGAACCCAGAAGCCTGGGCAACTGCCCCGACTGGATCAGCTGCGGCGAGCAGTTGACGGCGAGCAGCCAGTCGGTGGGCAGGCTGCCAAGTGCGCCAAGCGCTGTGTCGATCGCATGGCGCTCCAGCTCCAGCCCCAGCCCCACCTCATGCGCTGCCTTGAACCACTGGTCGGGCGGGCGACGTGGCTCCAGGTCAAAGCGTGACAGACATTCGAAACCGTGCAGCTTGCCGGTCGCGATGGTGTATACGGGCTGAAATACGGGGCGCAGCGCATTGCCTTGCATTGCAAGTCGAATTTCGTGCGTCACTTTGTCTCTTGCATGCCGGACGGCAGAAGTCGCACTGAAATGAAGTCCCAATAAATCGGAGAATGCCCGCAGCAGTGACATATCGTGCGCATTCAGCGCAGGATTGGGCTGGTGGCTGAAGCAACACAAGGTGCCGAACAATTGGTTGTCATCCAGGCGGATGGGAACGCTCAGGTGCGAGCCGATAGGAATGGTGTGCGTTTCCGGTATCTCCTGGGCAGCGGCCAACAGGGAGGTGTCGGGAATCAACTCCGGCAATTCGCCATTGACCACTTTCTGGCAATAGCCCTCGCTCAATGGAATCTTTTGATGCTGGAAAATCACTCCGGCAGTGCTCTCGTCCACATGCTCCAGCACCCGATCCTCTTCCCGGAATCGGGCCACAAAGGCGACATCCATGCCGAGATGCCGACGAACGACAGACAGAACACGGTCGACTCCATCCAGTTCAATGGCAAAAGCGAAAATTCTGCTCAAAGGTGCGAATGTGGATTTACGAAGGGTCATTTCGTTGATCTGCTCTATCAGATGTGTACGCACACTAAATTCACACGCTGCCTGCGGGCTGGCTATCCTCGGTTCCGAGTGCGATGGCCAAGCGGTGCGATATGAATTGATAAAAGGAATGAATTATCATTAAGCCGCTCCATTGACCGATGCGCGGCAAATCGTGGTTGCCACGCGATAGAAAATCCCAATCGAACCACCAGTTGCAAGCTCAATGGCAACCCCGTTTGCAACCCAAAGCAGTAGTGAGAAAAACAGACTTAAGTATGCGCGGTTGAAGTGCGCAGGTCGAGTCCGTCTGTTCGGATTGACAATAGTTATGAAAATCCAACACGGGCAGCTGAAAGGGCCCGGCACTCCCTGGAAAGCCCGTCAAGCCCTATGTCCTGGCTGTGGCTGTCTCAGGTGCTCCATCGGTCATTGCTTGCCCGTGTGACGAATGCGGGCCAGGTACTGGCTGGGCGTCAACCCCAGAGTCTTGCGGAAAGCGGCGCCCATGTGCGACTGATGGCTGAAGCCGCAATCGTGGGCGATACCCGCCAGGGAATGGGTGTCTGCCTGCATCATGGAGCGGGCCGCCTGCACGCGGGTTTCCACAAGAAAGGCATGCGGCGTCATGCCCAGCAGCTGGGAAAACTCGCGCAGAAACTGCAGCGGCGTGCGCTGGACCATCCGGGCCAGCTGGGCAATGCTCAACGGCTGCGCAAACTCGGCCGCCATGCGCTCCAGGACAGGGCGGTACACCGGGCGCAAGGCCTCGACGCGGGCGGTGGGCGCATGGCATTGCCCGGCCATGAAGCACAGCGCGGCCTGCTCAATGGCCAGCGTGTCCGGTTCGGTGCTCAGCAGCAGCTGGCGCAGTTGGTGGGCCATCTGCAAGGCGCTGCGCTGCCCGGGCGTCACAACGCGCCGGGCCTGGGTTGCAGACGCGCCGTCGCTGAGCCATTGTTCCCAATGCGCCTGGGTGCAGCGAACCACCAGGTACTCGCCGCCCGTGGCCGATTCGGAAAACACGTCGACGCCCGGCGGCGTGCATGCCACCGTCCCGGGCCAGGTATCGAAGTCGACCCGGCGATCGCTGGCAATCGCATGCACGCCCTGCTGGCGCTCCAGCGCGATGCCCAGCGAATGCAGGCGGGTCGGGTCATGGCTGCTGTAGGGCGTGCGGCCCAGCAACTGCACCTCGAATCCCGGTGGCTCGTGATCTGTCATCGCTGTATTGCCTTGTATGGCCCTTGCCTTGCCTTGCCTTGCCTTGCGTTCCTGAACTGAAATTTCCTGATAGACGCGAAATCGGCCGCTGCCCACACTGCGGGCATGAACTCAAACCACACGGAAATTCATCGCGTCATCGGTCTCATCGGTGGCATGAGCTGGGAGTCCAGCGCCGAGTACTACCGGCTCATCAATCAGGGTGTGCGTGACAGGCTGGGCCCGCTGCGCTCCGCAAAACTGCTCATGTACAGCGTGGATTTTGGCCCCATCGAGCAGGCCCAGCATGAAGGCCGATGGGACGACGCCGCCGCCTTGCTGGAGGATGCCGCCCGGCGGCTGCAGCAGGGCGGGGCGGACGGCGTGCTGCTGTGCACCAACACCATGCACAAGCTGGCAGACCGCATTGCGGCAGCGGTGCGCATCCCTTTTCTTCACATTGCCGACCCGGTAGCCGACGCAGCCCGCACACGCGGCTACCGGAAGCTGGGGCTGCTGGGCACACGCTTCACCATGGAGCAGCCCTTCATGCGCGAGCGGCTGCAGCAGCAGGGGCTGGAGGTGCTGGTGCCGCAGGAGGCAGACCGCGCCGAGGTGCACCGCATCATCTACGAGGAACTGTGCACGGGCCGGATTCTTGAAGAGTCGCGGCGCACGTATCAGCGCATCATGGCGCAGCTGGCCGGGCAGGGTGCGCAGGCCATGGTGCTGGGCTGCACGGAAATCAGCCTGCTGGTGCGGCAGGAGCATTGCCCTGTGCCCGTGCTGGATACCACCGCCCTGCATGCGCAGGCGGCGGTGGACTTTGCTCTGGAGCCTTGAACGGCCAGCGGGCCATGCCCAGGCCTGCTTTCAAGGGCGTGCACCCCCTGGGGTTGCCGGGGCGCCTTGAGCCGTTGTGGCAACGCATCGGCGCAACGCCTCACGCCTCACGCCTCGATGCGCGCTGAACCGCTAAACCACGGCGGCGCTGAACGACTCGGGCAGGCGCGCAAGCAGATGCGACAGCCGTTGAAGGCCTGCCTGCAGGCGTCCACGGTCCTTGATGCTGCCCAGGGAGATGCGGATGGCATTCACGGATTCGCCGCCGGTGGCAAAGGCCTGTGCCGGCGTGACGGCGATGCCCTCGCTGTCGGCCGCACGCGCAAGCTGCGACGGGCTCCAGTAACTCGGTAGCTCCAGCCATACATGCAGGCCGTCTCCCGCGCCGCTGTACCGGCCGGCCAGCACATCCCTGGCCATCCGGTGGCGCAGGCGCGCCTCCTTGCGCACGCCTTCCATCAATTTTCCGGCCGAGCCGTCGAGGATCCACTGCGTGGCCAGGGCGGCCGTCAGCGGCGTGGCCATCAGCGCAAACGATCTCAGCGCGACCAGGAAACGCTGGCGCTCGTGCGGGTCAGGCAGGAGCACGAAAGCCACCCGCAAACCGGGCGTCAGGCATTTCGAGAGGGTGGAGATGTAGTACACCTGCTCCGGCGCAAACCTGGCGATCGGCGGCGGCGGGGCATCGGCCAGCAGCCAGTAGGGATCGTCCTCGACGATGCGCACATGGCAGCGCTTTGCGATGCTGGCGATCTCTTGGCGCCTGTCCTCGGCAAGCGTGATGGCGGTCGGGTTCTGCAGCGTGGGGTTCAGGTAGACCAGCCCAGGCCTGTGCTGGCGGCATGCCTGCTCAAGCCGCTCGGGCATGATCCCCTGGCTGTCCGCTTGCACCGCAATGATGCGCCGGCCGAACTGGGCCGCTGCGGCACGCAGGCCGGGATAGCTGGTGGGCTCGGTCAGGATCACATCGCCAGGCTCCGTCAGCGCAAGCACCAGGGCGGCAATCGCCGCCTGCGCGCCTGGGCAGACCACCAGCTGCCGGGCATCCACATCTCCGAACATGGGCTCCAGCCACCTGGCGCCCGCCTTGCGGTCGGAGTCGCTTCCCCCGCCCAGGTGGTAGGTCATCAGCAACTGGGCATCCGCACCCATCAGCACTTGCGACAGGCCCTGCTTCAACATGTCGTCCAGGTCCACGCCAGCCGGCGGTGGCGGGGTGTTCATGCTCAGGTCCAGCACGGCATTCAGCTCCACCTTGGGCGCCGCGACATAGGTGCCTCTGGCGCCGCGTCCCTCCAGAAGCTGGCGGCGCCTGGCTTCGTCGTAGGCGCGCGTGACCGTCGTCAGGTCCACATCCAGCTGGGCCGCCAGCCGGCGTTGCGGGGGCAGGCGGTCACCGGGCTTCAGCGATCCGTCTGCCAAGGCTGCCTGCAAGGCATCGGCGATCTGCAGGAATCGGGGGCCGCCCTGCACGGCCAGTTGCGGCAACCAGAGGGGCAAAGGCTCATCTTGCATGGATTTAAGCGGCGACGTATGGGCTCATGTATGGAAATTGCTTTTGGGTAGTATGCGCCACAAGGTGTGGCAGCACCGTGCTTGCAAGGCCGTCGCTGATGCTCTCGCCTCCCATGTCCGGGAGGGCGGCTCCCCACCATGGACAGTGCCAAGTCATTGGCTGGAAGCTCTCAAAATGATCGATTGGGTCCCCATAGTCTTCGTCACCTTCAAGGTGCTCGTGTTCGGCACGGCCATGTTCTTCGCCATCAAGTGGCATTACGACCAAGGCAAGAAGAAGGGGGCGAGCCGGCGCGAGCTGCTCATTGCCAGTGGCAAGATCGTTGCCGTCTTCACGCTGCTGCTGCTGTGCGTGCTGCTCTTCACCTTCGGCCTGGCCACCATGCTGGGCATGGACCTGAGCCTTTGATGGCAGGTGGCGCTGCCAGCGCCGGGCCTGTGCCCGCAGGCCGTGCCCAGCGCGGCAACCATCCCCCAGCTGTCTACTTCGGTGTGAGTCGATACAGACCGCCCTTGCGGTCGTCCTCGATCAGCCACAGCGCACCATCCGGCGCCTGCGCCACGTCGCGGACGCGAAAGCCTACCGTCCAGTGCTCGGCAGGCGTGGCGCTCGCGCCGTTCACCTCGATCCGGTGCAGGGCACGGGTCAGCAGGCCGGACGCAAACGCTGAGCCCTTCCACTGCGGAAACATCTCGCCGCTGTAGAACATCAGGCTGCCCGGCGCGAAGACAGGCGTCCAGTAGATCACGGGCTTGGTGAGGTCCGTTCGCGTATCCGGGCTGGCAATGGGCACGCCGTTGTAGTTCACCGCATAGGAGACCAGCGGCCAGCCATAGTTCTTGCCCGGCTCGATCAGGTTGAGCTCATCGCCGCCGCGAGGCCCATGCTCAAGCTCCCAAAGACGCCCATCCGGCGCGAACGCCAGGCCGTAGGGCGTGCGATGCCCCGTGGACCAGGTCTCGGGCGGCGTCAGATTCGGACCGTCAAAGACAAACGTGCGCAACACCGGCGCGGTCTTGGCGGCTTCGGTGTCCTTGGGCGGATCGATCACAGGAACCGACGTTGCGCCGGTCTGCCCCTGCATCGGATTGCCGGGCGCGGGCTTGCCGTCCAAGGTCAGCCGCAGGATCTTGCCGGCCGGCTGATTCGGGTCCTGGGCAGGCGTGAAGCGCTGCCGGTCCCCGGCCGTGAGGAACAGAAACTTCTGGTCCGGCGAAAAAGCCACGGCGGCACCCACCTGCCCGCCCTTGCCCTTGACGGGGTCGCGCCAGATGACCTTGAGGTCTTCCAGCGCAGCGGTGCCGGCACCGATCCTGAGCGTGGCGCGCGCGAGCGCCAGGCTCGACGTGCCGCGGATCTCTCCGGGCTCCGAATAGGTCAGGTAGATGGCCCCGTCGCTCGCATACGAAGGGGCCAAGTAGACACCGAGCAGGCCGTTCTGGTTTTCATGCAGCACGGGCGGCACGCCGGTGACTTCGAGCTTTTGCCCGTCCTGGGCCGCGAGAAACAGCTTGCCAACCTTCTCGGTGACCAGCATGCGCCCGTCCGGCAGGAAGGCAATGCGCCAGGGCAGATCGAATTGCGCGACCTTGGTGACCTTGAACGGAGGCGATGCAGTGGCAGGCAGCGTTCCCGCATTGATCTGCGCCAACACAGGGGTTGCGACCATGAGCAACCAGGGGATGAGTCCAGACTTCGGCAATCGCATGCTTTGCTCCGCAGTGGGGGACGGGACAGTATCCGCGCATCACCGCCGCACCGCCGAATTCCGGGCTATCTGCGCGGCAAGCCTGAAGTTGCGTCCAGCCGCGTTCAGCCTCGCTCACCCAGCGGATGCAGGCATGGCCGCCGGGTCCATCCACAGCGCCGCCCACATGTGTCCATCAGGATCGGCCAGATCGCGCGTGTACATGAAGCCGTGGTCCTCCATCGGATTCACGTCGGCCTGCCCGCCATGGGCCGCAGCGGCCTCGTTTATCGCATCCACGGCGGCGCGGCTCTCAAGGGCCAGGGAAAGCATCAACCCGCAGGAGCCGGCCGGCGGCAACGGGCGCTGGGTGAAGGTGCGCCACTTGGCATGCGTGACCAGCATGACCTGGATCGCCTCGCTCCAGACCATGGCGGAACCATCCTCACTGCTGAACTGCGGGTTCTGGCTGAAGCCCAGCGCCTTGTAGAAGGCGGTGGAGGCGCCGAGGTCGGTCACGGGGAGGCTGATGAAGAGGGACTTGGTCATGTTTGGCTCCGTGGGTGGGGCTGCAGTTATGGTGGGTGCAGGACTGCTCGGTCAGAACATCCATCATGCAGCACCTGCACTCCGGATGCTGCCCCATTAACTGGAAGAGCCATTGAGTTGCTGAAGCTCAAGTTGCCTGGCCGCACTGGCTTCAAGGTTTGCGCGCTCCGCATCCAAATACCGATAAATGCTCTTGAGGTCAGTGATTTTCTTTCTGATTTCCGCCATCTTCTTTTCAATCAGTCTTGCACCCTCGGCGCAATCTATTGACTTGTTTCTCTGAGCATTCAGAATTTCGCCTATTTCCCCAAGAGAAAATCCCATGCTTTGTGCCCGCTGGATAAAGTCCAGGTCTTGCAGGGTTTGCGGTGTGTAAACGCGATAATTGTTGGTTCGCCGCAAGGGTGAAATAAGACCGATTTTCTCGTAGTAGCGCAAGGTATGGCGCGTGGCGCCGCTGCGGACCTCAAGTTCTCCGATATTCATGGAAAAAATCGCTTGACTGTAGAGTTGAGTCAACAGTCTACACTTGGTTTTTTCATCGTGCCAAGGAGCAGAAAAATGAGCGTGGAGTGCTTTGTTACGGGAGGGACGGGCTTCATCGGTCAGCATTTGCTGTCGTACCTGAGCGCGAAAGGTCACACCATTCGGGTGCTGATGCGTCGCCCGGAGCGCCTCGCTGAACTGCGCCAGCAGGTCGATGGTTTGCGTGGCGTCGCAGCCCGCGTCTTTGCCGTAGCCGGCGATCTGGAGCAAGAAAACCTCGGTCTGAGCCATGCGGATAGAGAGGTCCTGAGGCAGGCCAAGGTCGTATTCCATCTGGGAGCCCACTTCGCCTGGGGCCTTTCGATGGAGCATGCACGTGCAGTGAATGTGGAAGGGGCAAGGCGTGTGGCGCAGTTGGCGGCCGAGCAAGAGAGCCGGTTGGTGATGATTGGTGGCTACATGCTGAAAAACAATGAACATCTGCAACGCATAGGGATTGATCCCGGCCATCCGGAGCTGACGGATTGGCCTGCCATCTATCGCCAAGTCGGTGCTTACGAGGCGAGCAAACTGGAGGCGCACTTCGCGACCCTCAGCTTCATGAATGCCAAGG
Organism: Delftia sp. Lp-1; assembly: GCF_020523835.1. Lineage (NCBI taxonomy): Bacteria > Pseudomonadati > Pseudomonadota > Betaproteobacteria > Burkholderiales > Comamonadaceae > Delftia > Delftia sp. Lp-1. The sequence goes on from NZ_JAJALJ010000001.1 coordinate 1,797,214, forward strand.
GTGGAGAGATGACCGTTGTACACCCCGCCACGGTTTGCGGTCATAGCCGCACGGGGCATATAGCGGATGGCCAGCCGCTGGTGGATCTGATACGCAATCTGGTGCAGGGAAAGCTGGCTGCAGTACCCGGTACTGCCGCGCACTGGTTGCCACTGGTCACTGTGGATTATCTGGTCGAGTTGGTGGCGGCTTGCGCCTTTGATCCTTCCATGGTGGGCCAGGAACTGCTGGCCCTCGATGCCCAGAGCCCCGGCTTGCAGGAACTCCTGAAGCAGGTGGCCCAATCTCTTGGGCTGAAGGCGCCCGGGCATCATATTCCGCTGAGATTGCTGAAATGGCTTCTGAGTATTCGTCCCATTGCGAGGTTTTTGAATACCAGCGCCGAGGCCCTGGATTTTATCCAGACAACCCGTTTTGACACGACGGAAGTGGAGAAATTTTCCCAAAGGCACGGAATCACAAAGCCGGATATGCGCCAGTCGTTGAGGAATACTGCAATATATGTCAACTCATATTGCATTCCAAAAGGCAAGGCCCGCCGACTTGTCCATCCACTGCGCAGAACATCATAATCACCGCTTTCAATGGTGCCCGAGTTGCCGCTGCGCACCAAAATCAAGGAGTTCGTTTCAGTGAATCAACCAACCCATCCACGCATTGCGGTGCTGGGGCCCGGGGCAATCGGGACAACGGTTGCTGCTGCGCTGCATGAAGTCGGTCGCACGCCGTTGCTGTGCGGTCGTACGCCGCGCGACAGCCTGACGCTGCACGGCAGCGGTCTTCGCATCGTGGTTCCCGGCCCGGTCAGAACGGATCCGGCCCAGGTCGATGGTCCGGCGGACCTTGTTTTTCTCGCGGTCAAGGCGACTCAAACTGCTGCGGTTGCGCATTGGCTGGCGGCGTTGAGTGGTCCGCAAACCGTGGTATGTGTCCTGCAAAACGGGGTTGAGCAGGTAGAGAGTGTCACCCCGCTGTGCCCGCAGGGGCGAATCGTTCCCGCAGTCGTGTGGTTCCCTGCACAGGCGCAACCCGACGGATCAGTGCTCCTGCGCAGCGACGCCCGGATCAGCCTGCCTGACGAGGCCGCTGCCCTCGTGGTCGCGCAGGCACTGCAAGGCACCCGATGCTCGGTAGACCTGGTTTCGAATTTCAAATCGCTGGCGTGGCAAAAGCTGCTGCAGAACGCAGCGGCCGGGCTCATGGCACTCACGCATCGCCGCTCAGGCATGTTCGGCCGGCACGACATCTCTAAGCTCACTCTGGACTATTTGAGGGAGTGCCTGGCCGTGGCACGCGCCGAAGGTGCTGAACTGGGCGATGAGGTCCCCCAGGCGATCCTCGACAAGTTCCAGGCATTTCCGGCCGACCTGGGCACGTCCATACTGGCGGATCGTGAAGCAGGCCGGCCGCTCGAATGGGATATCCGCAACGGTGTCATCGCGCGCCGCGGCCGGGCGCGCGGAGTTCCGACACCGATTGGTGATGTACTGGTGCCGCTTCTCGCCGCAGCGAGCGACGGCCCCGGCTGATCATTCGTGCCTTGACCATAAAGTCTGCGATCGCAAGGCTTCAGCCCATGAATCCCAGATCGATGGGATATGCCGAGCCGCCGAAGTTGCCGATGTGCGGCAGCACCCCCGCCAGCTCGGTATTCGCCACGCCGAACCAGCGCGCCAGGGTGGCGGCGTACTGGTCCACGGCAGTGCTGGGCAACAGGCGGCCCTGGCCGACATGCCACTGGTCTTCGCTGCCGCTGCCGTTGCCCACGCTGATGGGCGGTGGCGCGCCATAGAAGGACGAGCCACGCACCGCACCGCCCACGACGAAGTGGTGGCTGCCCCAGCCATGGTCCGAGCCGTCGCCGTTGGAAGTCAGCGTGCGGCCGAAGTCCGACGCGGTGAAGGCCGTGACCTTGTCGGCCACGCCGAGTTCGGCCGTGGCGTTGTAGAAGGCCGTCATGGCGCTGCTCACCTTGTCGAGCAGCTGCGGCTGGTTGGCGATCAGGTTGTCGTGCAGGTCGAACCCGCCCAGAGAGACGAAGAACACCTGCCGGCGCGTGCCCAGCGCGTTGCGTCCGGCGATGAGCCGGGCCACCACCTTGAGCTGATCGGCCAGTGGGTTGCTGGCAGGGAAGGCGGTGGACAGGCTGCCGCTGGAGAGGGCCGAAGAGATCTGCCCCTCGGCACTGATGGAGCGCTGCGTGACGCGGGCGTACTCGGCCTCCATCGCGTGGCTGCCGGCCGTCTGCACCAGCTCGCTCAGCAGGCCGCGCACGGCGGTCGATCCATAGACGCTGGCGCCCTTGACGGCGTTGATGGGCACGGCGCCGCCCGGGCTGATCTGGTACTGCAGCGCCTGGTCGCCCGAGAGAAACACGGCGTTGCCCGTGGCCGAGATGCAGGTGAAGAGCGACGTGGCGTTGGACGACAGCGCCAGGTCGCCCAGGTTGCCGCCCCAGCCGAGGGTGGAGCCTTCTGCGCCCTGCGACTGCCAGACCGACTGCTGGTCGTTGTGCGAGAAAAGCTTGGGCGGCAGCGGGTAGCTGCGCCGGTCGCCGGTGGCATATTGGGCCCGCGTGAGCGGCACCAGCAGCGGGCCGACGTTCAGTTGCACCGCCGCGCGGCCCGCGTTGAAGAGGCCGGCCAGGCCTGTCATGGACGGGTGCAGCGCGTACTGCATGCCACCGGCCAGCGCCGTGCGGGGTTGCAGCAGCGTATTGCCCAGCGCGGCGCGGGCCAGGGCAATGCCACCGGCCGTGCCGTCGCTGTTGCCGCCGCGGATGGCGGAGTACTGCCCGTAGCGGGTGCTGTCGTAGGGCACGACGGTGTTGGCGTAATCGCAGCCGCCGTAGAGGAAGACGCAGACCAGCGCCTTGTAGTCGTTCGCCTCGAAGGCGGCGGCCTCGCCCAGCGCGGCGAGGTTCAGGGCGAAGGGCAGGGCGGTACCGGCGGCGGCCAGTTGCGTGCTGCGGCGCAGGAATGCGCGGCGCGTGTGGCGGGCGGGGTCGATGAAGTTCATGGCGATATCGCTTTGCTTTGCAGACGTTCGGTCACCTGTTCGGTCACTTGTTCGGTCACTTCTGCACCAGATATTCGGGGCTGGCCATCACCAGCAGCACGGCGGCTGCCACGCGGTTGAGCTGGGTGGCGGCGTTGCTGGTGGCCGTCACCGGCGTGGCATTGAGCGCTGCCACGATGCGCGCCTGTGTGGCGGCTGATACCTGCCCTGCCGACAGCAGCAGCGCCACCTTGCGCACCAGCGCGGCGGCGTCGGCCACCAGGGGCAGCAGGTTGGCGTAGCTGCAGGTGATGTCGAAGCCGTTGGCTGCGCTGCTGCCGCCCTGGGGCAGGTCAGGCGCGTTCACGTAGTAGCCGAAGCGGATCACGTTCTGCATGAAGTTCAGGTAGCCGCTCACGCTGGTTTCGGTGACGATCTGGAACTCCGGCGCCACCTGGCCCGTCGTGGCCAGGGGGGTGGAGGGCGGCACGTAGCCCGGGCGGAAGAAGTTGAACACCGAGCCCGAGCGCAGCGGGCTCTGGCCGAGGCGGGTGGCCGGGTCGCTCAGGTTGTCGATCTTCCAGGTGCCGCGTGCCGACCTCAGCCCGAAGGTGCGGCCCCATTGCACGAAGCGCACCATGGGCTCGCGCAGGCGGCCGTACTGGGGGCTGGCAAGCCCTGCCGCGCCGCGTGCCTCCGGGTCCAGCAGCACGGTGGCGATCACGGCGCGCAGGTCGCCCCGCGTGCCGCTGCCGTTGTCGGCGAAGGCGGCGGCCACGCGCCCCACATAGGCGGGGCTGGGGTTGCTGGTGACCAGGCGCTGGATCAGCTGTCGCCCGATGAAGGGCCCGACGTTGGGGTGGTTGAACAGCGTGTCCAGCGCCGCCTTCAGCGCCGCTGGCCCCGACGTGCCCGCAGCCACGGTGGTGCCCAGGAAAGTGGCGGCCAGCGTGGAATGGCGCGCTGCGTTGAATGCCATGGGCAGCAGCGCCTGCTGCAGCCCTGTCACCGTGCTGCCGCTCAGGTTTGGTGGGCTGGTTCTTGCTGGTGTCGTAGTCGTAGCCGGTGAAGACGCGCGCCAGGTTGCTCACGTCGGCTGCCGAATAGGTATCGATGCGGTTGCCGCTGCCGTCGCGCTGCTCGGTGCCGTCGGGGTTGAGGCGGTAGAGGCCGATGGTGAACAGCTGCATCACCTCGCGGGCGTAGTTCTCGTCGGGCTGGCGGCCGCTGCGGGCGTCTTCCTTCTGGTTGCCGCGCGTGCTCAGGTAGATGCCCATGGCCGGGCTGAGCGTGACGGCCTCCAGCAGCGTGCGGAAGTTGCCGAAGGCATGCTGGTTCAGCAGATCCCAGTAGCCGGAGGCCAGGAAGATGCTCCACGGCTGCTCCAGCCCGGTGGTGGACACGACCATGATCTCCGACAGCGCCAATGCCACACGCTTGCGCACGGCGTCGCGCTCCGTGAAAAGCTGGCTCCAGAGCATGAAGTCGGAGGGATACGAAACGTTGTCGTAGCGCGTGCCGGCCTCTGCCACGCCATAGCCGCGCTGCATCAGCCAGGCCGTGCCCGTGGTGTCCACGGGCAGCGCGAACTGCTCGGCCAGCCACGGGCCGTAGCCCTTGGCGCGCAGCGCTGCGATCTCCTCGTCGGTGGCCGAGAACTGCGCCTGCAGCAGGAAACGCGCGGCCTCTTCGTCGCTGGCAGGGGTGGCCGTGGTGCCCGTACCGGTACCGGTTCCGCCACCAGGGCCGGTGCCCGTGCCGCCGTTGCCTCCATTTCCGGTACCGGGTGCCGTATCGCCCCCACCGCCCCCGCAGGCCACCAGCAGCGCGGCCGCCAGGGAGGCGGCCATGGCGGGGGGCATCAAGGAACTCTTGGCTTCGTGGCCGAGGTGGTTTGGCTCTGCGCAGGCCGGGTAGGAGTCCGCGGGTGCGCGGTCGGGCGGCTGCAACGTGGAGGCTGCAGCCTGTGGTGTGGGGTGCATTGCGGGGCTTTCAGGCAGTGGCCGGGGCGTGGCAACGAACTGCCTCGCTCTTCGGCGCGTGGCGCAGAGTGTTCCAAGGTTTTCGGATGTGAGTGGACACTTTGCAGTCCTAAAGCGTGTCAAGATGTTAGGCGTTGCAGGGGCGGCATGCAGAAACACAGCGTTGGGCCAAGACGCATGGGTCTCGCCCGGGGCCGTCGCCGGTTGACGCGTCTTTTGCCATCCATGGCTTCAACACCCCGCTGGCCGTCCTCTCGCACATGCTGGCAATTGCCCAGCATGCCTCCTGTTCTTTTTCAGTGACCAACGTGCGCGCTGCGGTCTTGAAATCGCCAACTTTAAAATGCCCCCATGACTCCTCCCTCGGCTTCCCCCAATTCCTTCGACAAACTTGCGCTTTCGCCTGCGACGCTCGCCAATCTTGAGCGGCTCGGCTACCTTGAAATGACGGCGATCCAGCTCGCCAGCCTGCCCCCTGCGCTTGAAGGCAAGGATGTGATCGCTCAGGCGAAGACCGGCAGCGGCAAGACCGCAGCCTTTGCCCTGGCGCTGCTGGCCAAGCTGGATACGCGCAATTTCTCGGTACAAGGCCTGGTGCTCTGCCCCACCCGCGAGCTGGCCGATCAGGTGACGACCGAGATTCGCCGCCTGGCGCGTGCGGAAGACAACGTCAAGGTGGTGACCTTGTCCGGGGGCGTTCCGCTGCGCGGCCAGAACGCGAGCCTTGAGAACGGCGCGCACGTGATCGTGGGCACGCCCGGCCGTGTGATCGATCACCTGGACCGGGGCAATCTGAACCTTGATTCGCTGAACACCTTGGTGCTTGACGAAGCAGATCGCATGCTCGACATGGGTTTCGTCGATGACATCGCCAAAGTCGCCAAGCAGTGCCCCCCGCAGCGCCAGACCTTGCTGTTCTCCGCCACCTACCCTGAAGGCATCGCCAAGCTGGCCGCGCGATTCATGCGTGACCCGGTCACGGTCAAGGTCGCCGCACAGCACAGCGGCGAGCAGATCGAGCAGCGCTGGTACGAGGTGGACAAGGAAGAGCGCTTGCCTTCGGTGGCTCGCCTGCTGGAGCACTTCCGGCCCGAGAGCACGCTGGCCTTCTGCAATACCAAGGCGCGCTGCCGGGCCCTTGCCGAGCTGCTGCAGGCCCAGGGCTACAGCGCGCTGGAGCTGCACGGCGATCTGGAGCAGCGTGATCGTGACCAGGTGCTGGTGCGCTTCGTGAACGGCAGTTGCTCTGTGCTGGTTGCCACCGATGTGGCGGCTCGCGGGCTGGATGTGACCAATCTGGGCGCCGTCATCAACGTGGACATCACGCCCGACCCTGAAGTGCACGTGCACCGCATCGGCCGCACAGGCCGCGCCGGTCAGAAAGGTTTGGCTCTGAGTCTTGCGACGATGGACGAAATGGGCGCGGTCGGGAACATCGAACAGATGCAGGGCAGCCCATCCGTCTGGTACCCGCTGGACGAGCTGACACCGGCTCCCGGCGGCCGGCTCCTGCCATCCAAGGCCACCATCCACATCAATGCCAGCCGCAAGGACAAGATCCGCCCGGGCGACGTGCTGGGCGCTCTCACCGCAGACCTGGGCTACACCCGCGAGCAAGTGGGCAAGATCGACATCAACGAGTTCGCAACCTATGTCGCCGTGGACCGCAAGATTGCGCATGATGTGGTTGCCCGGCTCAATAGCGGGAAGATCAAGGGGCGAACGGTGAAGGCGCGGTTGCTCAAGGATTGAGGGGTTTCAGGCGCATCAGTCGGTGTGCGAATGTATGCACTTGGCGGAACGCGCTTCGCCCCTTCAAGCGGCCCTGCCTAACCCGCAGGCCCCCTCATGACCTCCCGGGCCTGCACCGCCTCAACAGCCCCCTGCAGCGCCTCCCGCTGTGCAATCAGGAAGCTCAACAACGCTTCAGTCCCGACCGTGGTTTGCACGGCAGAAATCCCGCAGCCCAAGTCCACAAGCAGCGATATCTGCTGCATGCAATCCTGAACCACTTGCAGCTCTTCCTCGGCAATCGGGTAGTACATGCCTGTCCCTTTCAGCGATGAGCCAGCACGGCCTGCTGGTGCCTTGAGACAGGAATGAGAACTGGCGCGCCAGCATGCGCTGTGCGGGGGAGGGTGGTGTCGGTCAATGGCGGCTCCTGTGCATGGATGTTTCGCATGGCTGCGTTGAAATGAAGCCATGTCCAGCGCAGCACTGGGAAAACTGAAAGCCGCACACCATCAAGAGCGGGCGGCTGCTGCGCCTGTGTACGGGCCGCCAAGCCCGTGTCCGCTGAGGGACGGCGAAATGTTATCGCAAATACGTTGCCTACCCAGCCGGCAGCACCCCCCAATCCCAACCCTGCCGGCCGATTTTTCCGAAGCCGGGGACAATACCGGGTTCGCGGGTTTTTCCGGCTTGACTTGGGTCAAGGTCGGAAACGCCCGCGCAAAGACGCTGCCCAGGTGCTGAGCCGGATGCAGAAAACCCAAGATCGGACGGCAGCAGGACTGCCGAGATGGCGCAGGTGCATGTGATGGAGAGGGATTGGTGGACAAAGGCCTGGTGCGGGGGCAGAGGCCGGCCCGTGAAGCGTGATGCCCGCCTGGTGGCCTGGTTGCTGGCGGTGGTGTTCGTATCGGTTTCTGCGGCCACGGTCTGGCAATTGGTGGCGGCGCGCCAGCGCACGCTGGCCGAGGTCGATACCAGCAACCGCAACCTGGCCCAGACACTGAACACCTATGCCGAGGGCGTGATCACCCAAAGCTCCATGCTGCTGCTGGGCATTGCCGAGCGGCTGGAAGTGGATGGCACCAGCCCCGTGCTCCTGGAGCGGGTGCTGTATCTGGTCAACCGGCAGGAGCAGCTGCTGAACCAGCTCAACGAGCTGCTGATCGTGGATGCGCAGGGCTATTGGCTGATGTCGTCCAAGGGGGCGTTCCCCGAAGGATCGGAAAGCTCCGGCCGGGACTACTTCACGCACCACCGTGACGACGCATCGTCAGGCATCTACATCGGGCCGCCGATCCGCAGCCGCTCCACGGGCGAATGGGTGATCACCATCAGCCGGCGCTATACGGACGCCGAGGGCCAGTTTGCAGGCGCGGTGGTGGTGGCGCTGGGTGTGGAGAATTTCCTGCGGCTGTTCGGCAAGATCGATATTGGCGAGAAGGGGGCCATTGCGCTGAGCACGCCGGGCGGGCAGTTGCTGGTGCGCCACCCGTTCCGCGAGCAGGACCTGGGGCGGGACTTCTCGCAGTCGCCCAATTTCCTGCGCCACTACGTGGGGGCGATGTCGGGCACGGCGTCGTTCCGCTCGGCCCTGGATGGCACGGAAAGAATCTATGCCTTCCTGCGCAGCGAGCGCTATCCGCTGGTGACCACGGTGGCCCTGGGCCGCGATGAGGCGTTGAGCTCCTGGCGGCGCCAGGCGCTGCTGACGCTGGCCGTGGTGCTGGGGCTGTTTCTGGCGATTGCGTTGATCGGCTGGCGCCTGACGGCCGCGATGCGGCTGCGTTCGCGCGCCGAATGCTCCCTGGTCAGCGCGCGCGAGGAATTGCTGGATGCCAATCGCCGGCTGGAGGTGCTGGCCGCCCAGGACCAGTTGACGGGCCTGGCCAACCGCCGCCGCTTTGACGAGGTGCTGGAGCGCGAGGCCCGTCGCGCTGCGCGCGAGGGCACGCCGCTGTCGCTGCTGCTGATCGACCTGGACTACTTCAAGGGCTACAACGATGCCTACGGCCATGTGGCGGGCGATGCCTGCCTGCAGGCCGTGTGCAGCGCGCTGGCCCAGGCGGTGCAGCGGCCCGGCGACATGGCGGCGCGCTATGGCGGGGAAGAGCTGGCCGTGGTGCTGCCCAATACCGACAAGGCCGGCGCGCAGCAGGTGGCCGAGCGGCTGCGCGCGCGCATCGAGGGCCTGGCCCTGGAGCACCGCATCAGCCGCTTTGGCCATGTGACGGCCAGCATTGGCGTGGCCACGGCGCAGGGCGATGAGGCTGGCGCGACCCAAGGCGCGACACAAAACGCGACCCAAAGCGCGACACAAGGCACTACCCACGGCTCCACCCAAGGTGCCGCCGTGGCGCTGGTGGAGGCGGCCGACCGTGCGCTGTACCGCGCCAAGGCCGCAGGGCGCAACTGCGTGCAGGGCTGAATGGGCTTGGGTCTGCGCGCGCTCAGTCCGTGGGCGAGCGGTGGGCCACCACCTGCTGCTTGAGGTCGCCCAGCGCCTGGTACAGGTCGTTGCGGCTGGCCTGCGGCATGTCGCCGAACATGCCCATGACCCAGGATTCATGCGCCTTGGCCATGCGCGCAAAGGTCTTGCGGCCCAGCGGGGTGAGGTGCAGCACGGAGCTGCGCCGGTCGGACTCCACCTTGGTGCGCACCACCAGGCCTTCTTTCTCCAACTGGTCGGTGATGCCGGTGATGTTGCCGTTGGTCACCATCATGTGGCGCGACAGCTCGCCCATCTTCATGCCCTCGGGCGCGCGCTGCAGTTGCGCCATGAGGTCGAAGCGGGGCAGGGTAGTGTCGAATTCGCTGCGCAGGCGGTTGCGGATCTCGCCTTCGATGAGGTTGCAGCAGGTGAGCATGCGCAGCCACAGGCGCAGCGCATGGTGGTCGTCGGGCGCGGCGCGCGACTCCAGGTCGGGAGCGTGGGTCATGGCTGGTTCTGCGGTGTGGGGGCGCTCAAGCCCATCTGCGCGAGGATGGCGCGCGTCAGCGGGCTGGCCGGGTCGTTCAGGGTGAGCACGATGTCGAAATGGTTGGTGCCGGGCATGGCCACGTACTGGCCTGACGATGGACCGGGGCCACGGCGCTGGTTCCAGGCGGCCAGGTAGTCGTCGCTCTGGCGCTTGAATTCATCGGTCTCGCTCTCGCCGTAGCTGACGATGAGCGGGCAGGCCGCGCCGTGCGGCAGGAGAGCGGGGCTGTTGCGAATGGCGTCCTGCTCGCTCAGGCGCATCCATTCGTTGATGTGGGTGTGCACCAGCGGGCGCAGGTCGAACAGGCCCGACAGCGGTGCGGCGCCGCGCACCACGTCTTCGGGCACGCCGTAGTCCGCATGCCAGCCACCGGCCAGCAGCATGCCCGCCAGGTGGCCGCCGGCTGAGCTGCCGCAGACATGGATGCGGCCCGGGTCGCCGCCGTAGCGGGCGATGTGGGCATGCACCCAGGCCAGGGCGCGGCGTGTCTGGTCCACGATGCGGTCCAGCGTGACGGCGGGCGCCAGCGAGTAGTTCAGTGCCACCACCACGGCGCCGGCGCGCGTGAAGGTGGGCGCCATGCTGCTGGAGTCGTCCTTGGACAGCAGCCGCCAGTAGCCGCCGTGGATGAAGAAGAGAACAGGGGCGCCTGCCGCCCCGGTTGCTGCCGGGAAAATGTCCAGCAGTTCGTCGGCATGATCGCCGTAGGCCACGTTCAGCGCGCAGGGCAGGCTTTGGCGCGCGGCCCGGCTGTCGTCGGCATAGGCCTTGATGATGGGGGTGATGTCGGGTACCGTCGCGCGGGCGTTGTACTGGACATCGAGTCCGGCGCGGTCGTAGTGACGGTAGAGTGCGGGCATTGGAACGGAGATGGCGCGAAATGGTTTGTATGGCAGGTATTGGTACAAGTCCCAGACTTGTTCTGCAAAATACTTTAAACCTAAACTAAGACCCGCGCCAACCGTTCCAGCCCTTACAGAGTTTCCCGTCCAGCGTGACGGAAGACTGCCTCACCACCGATTGCCATCCGCGCGGCCCGCGCAAGGAGCACAGCAGCATGCGTTTCCTCACCCCCTTCCTGGCCGCAGCGGCCCTGGCCCCTGCCTTTGTTCCCGCGCTCGCGCAGGCGGACACCATCAAGGTCGGTATCGCCAACGATATTTCCGGGCCGTTTGCCGCGCTGGGCGCCGAGGCGCGTGACGGCTTCAACCTCGCCATCAAGCAGCTGGGCAGCAAGCTGGGCGGCCAGCCGGCCGAGTTCCTGCAGACCGACATGGGCGGCAACCCCGACCAGGCGCGCCAGCTGGTCACGCGCTACATACAGCGCGACAAAGTGGATTTCTTCACCGGCCCCATCGGCTCCAACGTGGCCCTGGCCGTGGGCCCGGCGCTGTTCGGCGCCAAGGTGCCCTACCTGTCCAACAACCCCGGCCCCAGCCAGTTCGCGGGCGCGCAGTGCAATGCGTTCTGGTTCGGCACCTCCTACCAGAACGATGCCTTCCACGAGGCAGCCGGCAAGCTGGCCGCCGACCGTGGCTTCAAGAAGATGTTCATCATGGCGCCCGACTATCCGGCGGGCAAGGATGCGCTGGTCGGCTTCAAGCGCGGCTACAAGACCGCGCCCGGCGAAGAGGTCTACACCAAGCTGGGCCAGATCGACTACGCGGCCGAACTGGCCCAGATCCGCGCGGCCAAGCCCGATGCGGTCTACATCTTCCTGCCGGGCGGCATGGGCATCAACTTCGTCAAGCAGTTCGTGTCCACGGGGCTGTCGCAAAGCGTCAAGCTGATCGGCCCGGGCTTCTCGGCCGACGAGGACGTGATCCAGGCCGTGGGCGAGCCCATGCTGGGCATGGTCAATACCGCGCAGTGGGCGCATGACCTGGACGTGCCGCAGAACAAGGCCTTTGTCGAGGCCTTCCGCAAGGAGTACAAGGGCCGCAACCCCTCGGTCTATGCGGCCCAGGCGTATGACGTGATCATGGCCATGGATGCGGCGGTCAAGCAATCCGGCGGCAAGGCCTCGGACCGCCAGGCCATTGTCAAGGCGCTGGAGAAGGCCGACTACGCCTCGGTACGCGGCCCCTTCACGTACGGCAAGAACCACTATCCCATCCAGGCCTACTACCAGCGCGTGATCGAGAAGGACGGCAGCGGCCGCATCACCAACAAGCTGGTGGGCAAGGTGTTCGATAAATATCAAGACGTCTACGTCAACGACTGCAAGATGTGACCCCGCCGCCGCGCCCCCGTCGGGGGCGGCGTGCCTTGATCTTGATTTTCAAAGCCGGATGATTTGTTGACCGCGCGCGGGCCACTGCGCCTGCGGCAGGGGGCGTGTGGATGACGTGGACGCTGCTCTTGGAGCAATTGCTGAATGGCCTGCAGTTCGGGCTGATGCTGTTTCTGATCGCGGCCGGGCTGACCCTGGTGTTCGGCATCATGGACATCATGAACCTGGCCCATGGCTCGCTGTACATGGCGGGCGCCTATGTGGCGGCCGAGACCATGCAGCGCACGGGCTCGTTCACCGCGGCCGTGCTGGTGGCAGCCGTGGCCACGGGCGTGGCGGGTGTGGTGCTGGAGCTGGTGCTGATACGCCGCCTGGCCGTGCGTGACCATCTGGCCCAGGTGCTCGGCAGCTATGCCGTCATCCTCATCGCCAATGACCTGGTCAAGATGGTCTGGGGCCCGGCGCCGGTGATGCTCAACATGCCGGCCGCGCTGTCGGGGCCGGTGCAGTTGCTGCCCGATCTCATGTACCCGGCCTACCGGCTGATGATCATTGTCTTCGGCCTGGCCGCCGCGTTGGGCCTGTACTGGTTCGTGACGCGCACGCGCGCCGGCGTGCTGGTGCGGGCAGGCGCCTCCAACCGCCAGATGGCCACGCTGATGGGCGTGCGCGTGCCGCTGCTGTTCCTGGGCGTGTTCACGCTGGGCGCCATGCTGGCGGCGGTGGCGGGGGCGCTGCTGGGGCCCATCACTTCGGTGCAGGTCGGCATGGGGGAAGAGATCCTCATCCTGGTGCTGGTGTGCATCGTCATCGGCGGCATAGGCTCCATACGCGGCGCCCTGGTTGGCGCCTTGCTGGTGGGCATGGTGGACACGGCGGGGCGGGCCTTTCTGCCCATGCTGCTGCGCCAGGTGTTCTCCCCGGCCGTGGCATCCAGCGTGGGGCCCACGCTGGCGGCGATTTCCATCTACGTGCTGATGGCGGTGGTGCTGGTGTACCGGCCTTCCGGCCTTTTCCCCGCGCGAGGCTGAGCATGGAACACAGCACATTACAAGGCAGGTTCCAGGCCCGGTTCTTCTGGACCGTACTCGCGCTGCTGGCGCTGGCGGTGTTCCCGCTGGTGGCTCCGGCGCTGGGGCTGGACTTCTACATCTCCTTCGTGCGCCGGGTGCTGATCTACGCGCTGGCCGCCACCAGCCTGAACCTCATCCTGGGCTATGGCGGCATGGTGGCGCTGGGGCATGCGGCCTTCTTCGGTGCGGGGGCCTATGCGGTGGGCATCCTGGCGATGAATGGCGTCACCTCGGCCCTGGTCGCCTGGCCGGCCGCCGCGCTGCTGGCGGGGCTGCTGGCCGCCGCCACGGGCGCCGTGTCGCTGCGCACGCGCGGCGTGTACTTCATCATGATCACGCTGGCCTTTGCGCAGATGCTGTTCTACATCTTCATCTCGCTGCGCCAGTACGGCGGCGAGGACGGGCTCAACCTGCCCGGCCAGTCCGTGCTGCCCGGGGTGGACCTGGGCCACGATGTGTCCTTCTATTACGTGGTGCTGGCGCTGTTCGCGGTGCTGATGGCCGTGTTCGGGCGGCTGGTGGATTCGCGCTTCGGCAAGGCGCTGCAGGGCGTGCGCGAGAACGAGTCGCGCATGGAGTCGCTGGGCTACCCGGTCTATCGCATCAAGCTGGCGGCCTTTGTGCTCAGCGGCGCCGTGGCCGGGCTGGCGGGCGCGCTGCTGGCCAACCACAACCTGTTCATCTCCCCCAGCCTCATGCACTGGACCCAGTCGGCCAACCTGCTGATCATGGTGCTGGTAGGGGGCGTGGGCCTGCGCTGGGGCGGCGTGGCCGGCGCCATCGTCATGCTGACGCTGGAGGAAGTGCTGCGCATGTGGACCGAGTACTGGCACCTGCCGCTGGGCCTGCTGCTGCTGTGCGTGGTGTTCGGTGCGCCGCGCGGCCTGATGGGCCTGTGGCCCGCACGCGGGAGGCAGGCATGAGCGGCGCGGCCAACCCTATCTCCATTCCCACCCCGGCCCTGGAAGCCAAGGGCCTGGTGCGCCGCTTTGGCGCGCTGCTGGCCACCGACCATGTCTCGCTGTCGCTGGCGCCTGGCGAGATCCATGCGCTGATCGGCCCCAATGGCGCGGGCAAGTCCACGCTCATCCATCTGCTGTCCGGCACGCTGGCGGCCGATGCGGGCACGCTGGTGCTGGCGGGGCGCGACGTGAGTGCGCTCAACGCCCACCAGCGCGTGGCGGCGGGGCTGTCGCGGTCGTTCCAGATCACCAACATCTTCAAGCAGTCCAGCGTGCTGGACAACCTGGTGCTGGCCGTACAGGCGCATGCGGGCAGCAGCTTTAGCTTCTGGCGCCCGCGCGCGGCCGAGACCGCGCTCTACGAGCAGGCCCGCGAGCTGGCGCGCGAATGCGCCATTGACGCCAGCCTGCTGCAGCGCCCCGCAGGCACGCTGCCGCATGGCGAGCAGCGCAAGCTGGAATTCGCGCTGGCCCTGGCCGCGCGCCCCGGCGTGCTGCTGCTGGACGAGCCCATGGCCGGCATGGGTCCCGACGAAACACTGCGCCTGACCGAGCTGATCGAATCCCTGCGCGGCCGTGCCGCCATGCTGCTGGTGGAGCACGATATGCAGGCCGTGTTCCGCCTGGCCGACCGCATCTCCGTGCTGGTCTACGGCCGCATCATCGCCACCGGCACGCCCGACGAGATACGTGGCAACGCCGACGTGCGCCAGGCCTATCTGGGCGACGAAGAAGTGAAGGAGGGCGCGTGATGCTCGAAATGCAGGCCGTGCAAAGCGGCTACGGACCCAGCCAGGTGCTGTTCGGCGTGGACCTCCGCATCGAGGCAGGCCAGGTCGTCACCCTGCTGGGCCGCAACGGCATGGGCAAGACCACGCTGCTTCGCACGCTGCTGGGCCAACTGCCCCTGCGCGCCGGCCGCATGGTGTTTGCCGGGCAGGACATCGCCGGCTGGGCCACCGACCGCATCGCCCGCGCCGGCGTGGCCATCGTGCCCGAAGGCCGCCAGTGCTTTCCCAATCTCACGGTGCGCGAGCACCTGACGGCCTTTGTGGCCCATCGCAATTCGGGCAGCCCCGGCGCGGCCGAGCCCTGGACGCCCGAGCGCGTGTTCGCGCTGTTTCCCCGCCTGGGCGAGCGCGCCTCCAACA
Source organism: Delftia sp. Lp-1 (assembly GCF_020523835.1). Taxonomy (NCBI): domain Bacteria; kingdom Pseudomonadati; phylum Pseudomonadota; class Betaproteobacteria; order Burkholderiales; family Comamonadaceae; genus Delftia; species Delftia sp. Lp-1. Next base: position 1,812,324 of record NZ_JAJALJ010000001.1, read on the forward strand.
TGGGCAACCAGTTGTCAGGCGGCGAGCAGCAAATGCTGGCCATAGGCCGCGCCCTGGTCACCAACCCGCGCCTGCTCATCCTGGACGAAGCCACCGAGGGCCTGGCCCCTCGCATCCGCGAAGAGATCTGGTCCTGCCTGGCCCAGCTGCGCGCCGCCGGCCAGACCATCCTGGTCATCGACAAATACGTGGAGCGCCTGCTGGGCCTGGCCGACCGCCACCTCATCCTGGAGCGCGGCAAGGTCGTGTGGAGCGGAGACTCGGCCGCGCTGGATGGGGACAGAGCGCTGTGGGAACGGTATTTGGGAGTGTGAGCACGCGCAATGCATTCGCGGTTCAAGGCGAAATTCAAGGCGCGATGGAGGGTTGAATGGCATTGAAGATCAATGGGTGGCATGCCATTCAAATACAGGCCTGTATCCAAGATAGGCAATTGCTTACATTTACAGGATGTATCCGGCCCTGCATTTGATTGCCCTATGGCCATCGGCTTGTCTATGATCCCCGCTCACCAAGAGCAGGGAGGCCGCCCCCAGGGCGGCGCGCACTATGACACGCAGAGTCACCATACACACGCCATTGGGCGAGCAGCTGCATTTCCGTGAATTGCGCGGCCAGGAAAACATCAGCCAGCTCTTCAGCCTCGATGTGGAAATGCTCAGCGAAAGCGAAAGCATCGATCCCAAGGCCCTATTGGGCAAAAACGCCACCATAGAAATAGAAACCCAGGGCGGCGGCAGGCGCTTCATCGACGGCATCGTCACCCGCTTCGGCATGCAGGGCCAGGACCATCGCCACTACGCCTACAAGGCCCGCCTGAGCCCCTGGCTGTGGCTGGCCACGCGCAAGAGCGACTTTCGCATCTTCCAGAACCAGACCGTGCCCGACATCATCGAGCAGGTATTGGGCGTCTATGGCCATCCCCTGCAAAAGAAACTCACGCGCGCCTATCGCAGCTGGGACTACTGCGTTCAATACAACGAAAGCGATTGCGACTTTGTCTCGCGATTGATGGAGCACGAAGGCATTTACTACTTCTTCGAGCATGCCTCGGGCCAGCACACCTTGGTGCTGTGCGACGACATCATTGCCTCGCACAGCGTATTGCCCGGGGGCGCCTCCATTCCCTTTTATCCCCCGGAAAAAGCCGCCGCAGGCGATCAGGAAAACATCCACGCCTGGCATCTGGAGCAGGAAATCAAATCGGGCCGCCATTACAGCGACGACTACGACTTCAAGAAACCCCGGGCCGACCTCACCCACCTGCGGCGCGACCCACCGGGCCACGCCCATGACGGCCACGAAATCTATGAATGGCCGGGCGGCTACACCCAGCTGAGCGACGGTGAGGACTACATCCGCGTGCGCCTGAAGGAAAGCCTCACGGGCCAAAGCCGGGTGCGGGGCCAGTCCTGCCACCGGGCGCTGGCCACGGGCTACACGTTCAGCCTCTGCAACTACCCGCGCGGCGACCAGAACCAGCAGTACCTGATCACGGGCCTGAGCTACCACCTCAAGGAAAACCCACGCGTCAGTGCCGTGGCCCCTGGCGCCAAGGGCAGCGCCGCGGAAGACGGCTCCTTCCAGCGCTACGAGTTGCAGGCCCAGCCCACAAGTCTTGCCTACACGCCCGCGCGCACCACGCCCAAGCCGCGCACCACGGGCCCGCAGACCGCCGTCGTCGTGGGCCCGGCCGGAGAAGAAATCTGGACCGACGAATACGGCCGCATCAAGGTGCAGTTCCACTGGGACCGGCTGGGCGGCATGAACGAGAACTCCAGCTGCTGGATCCGCGTGGCCACGAACTGGGCGGGCCCGGGGTTCGGGGCCATCTCCATTCCCCGTATAGGGCATGAAGTCGTCGTCGACTTCCTCAACGGCGACCCGGACTACCCGCTGGTCACGGGCTGCGTCTACAACGCGGCCAACATGCCGCCCTGGGCGCTGCCGGCCAACGCCACGCAATCGGGCATCAAGACCAGATCGAGCAAGGGCGGTGCCGCAGGCGCGGGCATGAAGAACGGCCCGGGCGACGCCAACGCCATCCGCTTCGAGGACAAGGCGGGCGCCGAACAGCTGTGGTTGCACGCGCAAAAGGACCAGCTCACCGAGGTCGAGAACGACGAGGACAAATGGGTGGGCAACGACCGGCGCAAGACCATCGACCGGGACGAGACCAACGTCATCCACAGGGACCGCACCGAGACCGTGGACCGCAACGAGAAGATCGATGTCCACGGCTGGCGCACTGAAGTGGTGGACCTGGATGAGACGCTGACCGTTCACCAGAACCGCCAACGGACCGTGGATCTGAACGAGACCGTGAAGATCGGGCAGTCACGCAACAAAACCGTTGGCAAACACGAGAAGGACAAGATAGGTCGCAACTGGTCCATCACTGTGGGCCGGTTCAAGACCGAGACCATAGGCATCGCCTACATGCAGAACGTGGGTGTCGCCAAGATGGTGAATATTGGCGTGGCCTACAACCTCAACGTAGGCATGACCATGATCACCAATGTGGGCAGCAGCCGCAAGGACACGATCGGCAAGACACAGGATGTCAGTGTGGGCGACAAGTACGAGCTCAAAGTCGGGGCGGGCAGTGGAGGAGGCGGCAGTGGAAGTGCATCTTCCGGGATGGCGATGAACATCACCGCGCCCAGCAGCGCGAATTCGGAAGGCGGCGGCGCGGCCGGGTCATCCATCACCATGGACGGCAAGAGCATTACGTTGAAGGTGGGCAAAAGCCTGATCGTGATGCAGGAGGATGGGACCATTGTCGTCAATGGAAACACCATCGATGTGGTTGGGTCCAAGCACATAGGCATGGAATCCGACCGGATAGACCTGAACTGAGGGGGGTGCAATGAGCAGCCCCTCCTATGTTCTGGAATCTTCGACGCCCACTGCGGACTTGCCCGAAGTCAGAAATCGCACCCGCTTCCCGAGCCAGTATTTTCAGATGCTGGATACCGATGACCACGTATTTCACGTCATGGTCACCCGAATTACCTATGACCTGAATCGACTGGATGAAAACGGGTTTCCACGTCTTGCAAAACAGCAAGTTGAACTGGTGCAAACCGACGAGTTCTATACCGGGCGTCATACCAGCTCGATTGTCCAGGAGAGCGATTTTTCGCCCTACAAGCCCCGCTGCGATGTCATCTTCTCGCATGCCTTTGCATATTCTCCGGAGGAGAAACCCTTCAATCGCTGGACTGCCGGTTTCAAGATCGATAAATGGGACAAGGTGTTGATGGTTTGCGGCCCGCGCGTCATACGCTCCGGTTTATTGGGCTGGCAGCTCAGTGAGCCAGAAAAGGCCACTCGTGTACCTATCTGCCATGAACTTGCGTTTGGTGGAACCTGTCGTTGGCCGGAAAAAAACGATGAAGACGCCGATCCCGAGATTTTTTCGCGTCATGAACTCAATCCGATTGGATGCGGATTCCTGGACAAGGCATGGGTCAAAAAAACCGGGAAAAATGAATTTCGTGCACCACAGATCGAAGTGTTCAACAAGGCCTTCGATGATGGATGGCTCCGCGGCCAGAACTATCCTGTGGTCGGGCTGGGGCCTATCGGACGCTGGTGGCAGCCACGTGTGCAGCTGACAGGCAGCTATGACCACAAATGGCTTGAAAGCCGTTGGCCTGCCTTGCCCAAGGATTTTGATTTTTCCTACTGGAACTGTACACCTGCGGACCAGCAGATTGATTATCCAAAAGGTGGCGAGAGCATTACCTTGTTCGGACTGACGCCAGGCGGAGGATATTTGCGCGCAAAGGTCCCAGGCAATCATCCTTATTCATTGGTGGGGCTTCACGCGGGCCCGGTACTGGAGCGCCCCATGCATCTAGATACGCTGATTTTCGACATGCAGAAGATGACACTGACCTGCGTGCACCGCACCAACATCGCGGCCAATGCAGGAATAAAGATGATCGAAGTTCTTCAGCGCACCAAGGAGTGATTTATGGCAAAGGAAATGGGAACAGCCCAGGATGGCCAGTTTGTCTTGATCAACACACTGCCGGATGTATGCCTGACGCCCAACAAAAAAGGGAAACCCATCCCTTATCCCATCATGCATAGCATGGATCAGAGTGGGCAGTGCTCTCCCAATGTGTTTTTTGCAGGAAAGCCTGCCTACCTGCACGAAGAGAGCTACGTGGACAACGTGAAAGGTGATGAGCCAGGTGGAGGCAAGGGAATCGTTTCCGGCACGCATGTAGCTATCAGCCGCAGCGAGCAGCACAGCGCCACCGTTTTTGTCAACCAACGCCATGTGGTGCGGACCGGTGACAAGGTCTGGATGAATCGCAAGAAACCCTGACCTGACATGATAATAATGGATTATTGCAAATGACCACCTCCGGCAATCGAGTCAGTGATGGCTACGAATATTCAAGAAGCCCAAAAGGTGATGGATGGGTTCTTCATGAAGTTGTGGTCAAGCCCGATGAAAGCTATAAGGTCTACAAACGCGCGACGAAGAAAGCGAACGGATTCCCGCAGCCTGGCACCCATGCCAATGCCCCGGGGATCATCACGCCAAAAACCGAGACATATCAAGGCTCAGCGCCTGCGCAGCAGAAGACAGAACCAAAGCCGGGGCTGCCACAATTGTCCGACTGGGAAAAAGGCATCGATGGGCTGAAGAACTATGTCGATGGCGTTCCTCGTGAAAAGATAAGAGGGGAAACTTCTGCGATTCTTACTGAGCTTGGCGACTATGGGTCAGGGCGATCCATTCCTGGTGGGGGTCCTGAACAATATGCGCGCCGCGAGCAGCTGAAAGTGGCTTTGGAGCTTTTCAAGGAAAGGGCCAGCAAGGAGAGCATTGATCCCAAGGAAGTCCCTGAATTGGGAAGCTATGCACGCAACCAGCTCACTACGGTATTTGCTGCCTCCCTGTCCGGGGCGTTTATTCGGCGCAGGGGCAAGGGGAAATCCGACAAGAACTGCGCCTGCTAGAAAAATTCTGCAGTGCAAAAAATAGACAAATAGATAAAAAGAGAGGGAAAACGCATGAGCGCCAATCCTGAATCGATTCAACTGGCCTATGGCGCATGCGTGCTCAATGGGGTCAACGAGCGAGACTTCGTGATCGACGGGGCCATGCCCCTGCATTGGCAGCGTACCTACCTGTCCGACAACGCGCATTCAGGCCTCCTTGGCAGGGGATGGACTGTACCCATGTCGCTGCATCTGCTCGCAATGCCCGAGGAAGTGGTCCTCATCGATGCGCAGGGCCGGCGTATTTCGTTTCCGCGTCTGGAGGCAGGCCAGCAGTTCTACTCCCGGTATGAGCACATCACGCTGCGGTGTGTAGAAGGTGCAAGCTGGGAAGTGGTCAGCCAGGATGGCACGCGCCTGCTGTTCGGCCGTGGCGGCGAAGCGCCTGGGGCCGCCGCAGCGGCCGCCACCCGCTATATCCCCTTGGCGGGAGTGGAGGACAGCAACGGCAACGGCTTCCACCTGCAGTACGACGCCGCCGGCCTGCCCGTGACACTGCGCAGGACGGACGGCGTCCAAGTGGGTTTCGCCTATGACTGGTCCATCGTCCCGGGCAGTCCCCGGCTGGTGCAGGTGCTATGGCATGGTCAGCTCGAGGAAGAGGCGCCGGCGCCTGCACAGGCGCCGCTGCTGGTCAGCTACCGCTACAGCAAGGATGGCGACCTGAGCGAAGTCGTGGATGACACCGGTGTCGTCTGCCAGCGGTTCACGTACGTGGACCACCGACTGGTGGAGCGCCAGGAAGCCAGTGGGTTGGTTGTCCGCTACGAATGGAGTTCCCTCCAGCCAGAGGCCAAGGTACTGGCCATGCGGCACTCCACAGGCGCGCAGTGGCACATGCGCTATGACGACGCTGCGCACACGGTCCAGGTCACGCACAGCAGCGGCACGATGTCCCGCAGCTTCGAGCAGCGCTTCGACGCGGATGGCCACCTTCTTGCATCGGTGGATGCGCTGGGCGGCGTTACCCGGCTCGAACGCGATGCCTATGGGAACGTGCTTTCACACACCGACGCCCAAGGCAACATCACCACCTACCAATACGACGCGCGGGGCCGGACCACGTTGGCACACCTGCCTGACGGCGGCCAGGAGTCCACGCAGTGGCTGCAGGGCCAGGACAAGCCCGTAGCCATCACCGATGCCCTGGGGCGGACCACCCGTTTCGAATGGGATGAGCGCGGAAACCTTCTGAGCACCACGGCTGCGGACGGCAGTACCACCCGCTACCGCTACGACCAGCGCGGCCTGCCCGTCACCATCACCGACGCCCTGGGCAAATCCAGGCAGCTGCAATACGACGGGCTGGGCCAGCTGGTCCAATACACGGACTGCTCCGGCCAGCCCACACAACTGCAGTGGGACCTTGAGGGCAACGTGCTGTCCATCACCGACGCACTGGGCCACAAGACGCTGCACGGATACGCGCGCCTCAACCGTGGCCGGCGCCTGACCTTGCTGCGCGCAGCGGATGGCAGCGAGGAACGCTTCGCCTATGACCCCGCAGGCCGCCTGATTGCGCACCAGGACCCACTGGGACAGAACACCCGCTACCAGCTCGACGTCTACGGCAACCCGCTCGCCCGCACCAATGCGCTGGGACATTCGTTGCAGTACGAGTACGACGGCTTCGGTCGCCTCACGCGCCTCATCAACGAAAACGGGGCCCACTACCATTTTGCCTGGGATGCCCTGGATCGTCTCCTGGCGGAGCAGGGCTTTGATGGCCGGCGCCTGGACTACCGCTACAACCGTGTCGGCCATCTGCTGGAAATGGTCGATGGACTGCCCCAGGGCGCCACATGGATGGGGCGCGATCCATCAGCCATCCGTACCTACTACCAGCGTGATGCCATGGGGCGCATGCTGGAGCGCCGGGCCCACAAGCGCGGGCAGCCATCCACGCGCACCCGCCTGGCCTACGACGCCGCAGGCCAGCTCACCATGGCACGCAATGCCAATGCACGGGTGCAACTGCTCTACAACCCCGTGGGCCAGATCGCCAGCGAAATCCTGCACACCCGCCTGGGCCAGCACGGTGCACTCACGCACCGCTACGACCTGCTGGGCAACCGCATCTCCACCTGCCTGCCCGATGGCCGGACCATCCACACGCTGACCTATGGATCGGGCCACGTGCATCAGATCCATATCGACGGTGAAGTCATCTGCGACTTTGAACGCGACGCCCTGCACCGGGAAATCGAGCGCAGCCAGGGCGCCCTGCGCAGCAGCTACCACCTGGACCCCCTGGGGCGCCTGCTGGCCAGCCAGGCCGGGCCCGCCTCAGACGGGGCAAGCACAGCGCCTGCTGCCAGCACCCACAACACCACCAGCGGCCAAAGCATCGCAAGGCGCTACAGCTATGACGCTGCAGGCCAGTTGCAAAGCATCGACGACAGTCGCACGGGCCGCACGCTCTACCAGTACGACGCCATCGGCCGCCTGACTCAAGCCCTGGCGGGCCATGCGGCGGAGCGCTTCGCCTTCGACCCGGCGCACAACCTCATCGACCCCGATCCGCCACCGCCACAGCAGACCAGCCCTGCCAGCCCTGCCAACCCGCGCCTGCCAGGCACGGAGACACCGGACGAACAATGGGCGCGCTACGTCAGGGAGCACCTCTCAGACCCCAACTTCAACCTGCTCCAGGCGAGGGACGACGCGCTCATCGCCAGCGCCGACCCTGCGCAATGGGATCGTGTGGCGGGCAACCGGCTCAAGGTCTGGCAAGAGCACCGCTACGAGTACGACACCTGGGGCAACTGCACCGACAAACGCAGCGGCAAGCACCAGATACAGCACTACACCTGGGATGCGGAGCACCAGCTCATTGCCGTCCACACGGAAAACCAGAACCAGCGCCAAGGTGAGCAGGCGCACTGGCGCTATGCCTATGATCCCTTTGGCCGGCGCATAGCCAAATGGCAGGAACGCCACGCCTCTGCAGTCCAGAAAAAGCTCGCACGCCACGCCGTCACCCACTTCCTGTGGGACGGCAACCGCCTGCTGGCCGAACACGCCCTGCAGCACAAGGACGGCAGGGACACGACAAGCCACAGGCTCTACCTTTATGAGCCCGACAGCTTTGTGCCGCTGGCCCAGGTGCAAAGCCTCTGGAACAAGGACCAGCAGGCGCGCGACAAGGCCCTGGGCAACCCCTTTGTGCAGCAGGCCCTGCACGAAGCGCGCAATGACGACAAGGTCTGGAACACCAAGGTCCTGCCGCTGCAGCGCAAACTGCAATCGCGCCTGAAGGGCGTGGTGCCGCAGGAAGCTCCCCCTAAGGCGCTGCAAAGCCAGACCTTGCACGTGCATACGGACCACCTGGGCACACCCCGGGAACTGACCAACGCAGATGGCCATATCGTCTGGGCCGCCAGCTACAAGGCCTGGGGCGCTACGGCCAGCATTGACTACCCCGCCGTGCTGCAGACGGTACGCATGGGCAATACCTTGACCCAGCACTGGGTGGAGCAGGACCAGGGCAGCCGGCCTGAGCAGCACCTGAGATTCCAGGGGCAATACTTTGACGTTGAGACGGGGCTGCATTACAACCGGTTCAGGTACTACGATCCGGATGTGGGGAGGTTTGTTAGTCAGGATCCGATTGGGTTGGCGGGAGGGGTTAATAATTATCAGTATGCGCCTAATCCGGTGGGCTGGATTGATCCGCTAGGATTAGCGAAAGAAAATAAAGGGTATTCTGTAAAGATGGGCAATACCGCAGGTTCAGATACTCTTTCTAGAGGTGCTCATGTGAATGTAAATGGTCCAGGGCTACCTCCTAAAGGTGGACATGTCGAGATAGCACCAACTACAGATAATTTAGGTAAACTTGAGCCTAAGCCTGCGGATGCGGCAACTAGAAAACTTGGTGAGAAAGATTGGGGTAAGCTGTGCAAGTGCGTCATCGAGTTTGCAGAGGAAAATTTAGAAAAAATTGCAAAGCAGGCTGAGAATGGAATGAATGAGCATCATGGAAAATCTCGCGCAGATTCGCTGAGAAAAGTAAAAGAAATTATAGAAAATGCACTATCAAAGAAAAAAACGCCGTTCTAGTATGTCTCACATAAAAAAACAGATTGAATATATATTGGTAACTTATCTGGCTGGAGGGGTAGTGAGAAACTGGGATCAGAGTAGAGATTTTTTTGAAAGCCAGGATGAGTTACTGAGATTGGGGTACGACAGAGTCGGATCAACTGAGGATCACTCACTTATTGAGAATTATTATTCTATGGGTGGAAATAAAGGAATTAACTTTAAAATATATTTTCATGAAGGAGATCCGTGGGCGAGTGGCGTCGATTTTTTTGGTTTTAGGTTAAAATCTATTCTAAGGCTAGCAAAAAATCACATAAGAAAAATCGATGTTTTCTTTGATGTGAACGCATATGACGACGGTGCTCTTGTGATCAACGAATTCTGCGTATGCCGTTTCTCATTTATGGGTAGGAAATCTCCAAGAGCTTTAACCTTTGAAACAGATATTAGCGTATCTGCAAGCATGCAGAATTCAGCAATTGCAACCAAATCTGTTTTTAAGCAATTTTCATATTTGAAAAGTATTGGAAAATATAAAGAAAATAGAAATATAAGAAAAATATTTGAAATAATAGATGGTTATCATTCACCGCCAACTTCCGGTGAGTCTCATCCAAATGGCCAAAAGCTTCCTGTCGTCTACTCGCCGTAAGTACTTGGCGCTCCCTACCAATACGATGCCATCGGCCGCCTGACCCAGGCGCTGGCGGGCCATGCGGCGGAGCGCTTCGCCTTCGACCCGGCGCACAACCTCATCGACCCCGATCCGCCACCGCCACAGCAGACCAGCCCTGCCAGCCCTGCCAACCCGCGCCTGCCAGGCACGGAGACACCGGACGAACAATGGGCGCGCTACGTCAGGGAGCACCTCTCAGACCCCAACTTCAACCTGCTCCAGGCGAGGGACGACGCGCTCATCGCCAGCGCCGACCCTGCGCAATGGGATCGTGTGGCGGGCAACCGGCTCAAGGTCTGGCAAGAGCACCGCTACGAGTACGACACCTGGGGCAACTGCACCGACAAACGCAGCGGCAAGCACCAGATACAGCACTACACCTGGGATGCGGAGCACCAGCTCATTGCCGTCCACACGGAAAACCAGAACCAGCGCCAAGGTGAGCAGGCGCACTGGCGCTATGCCTATGATCCCTTTGGCCGGCGCATAGCCAAATGGCAGGAACGCCACGCCTCTGCAGTCCAGAAAAAGCTCGCACGCCACGCCGTCACCCACTTCCTGTGGGACGGCAACCGCCTGCTGGCCGAACACGCCCTGCAGCACAAGGACGGCAGGGACACGACAAGCCACAGGCTCTACCTTTATGAGCCCGACAGCTTTGTGCCGCTGGCCCAGGTGCAAAGCCTCTGGAACAAGGACCAGCAGGCGCGCGACAAGGCCCTGGGCAACCCCTTTGTGCAGCAGGCCCTGCACGAAGCGCGCAATGACGACAAGGTCTGGAACACCAAGGTCCTGCCGCTGCAGCGCAAACTGCAATCGCGCCTGAAGGGCGTGGTGCCGCAGGAAGCTCCCCCTAAGGCGCTGCAAAGCCAGACCTTGCACGTGCATACGGACCACCTGGGCACACCCCGGGAACTGACCAACGCAGATGGCCATATCGTCTGGGCCGCCAGCTACAAGGCCTGGGGCGCTACGGCCAGCATTGACTACCCCGCCGTGCTGCAGACGGTACGCATGGGCAATACCTTGACCCAGCACTGGGTGGAGCAGGACCAGGGCAGCCGGCCTGAGCAGCGCCTGAGATTCCAGGGCCAATATTTTGACGTTGAGACGGGCAGCACCCGCTGCAGCGCTTTGCCCCGGAATATGAAACCCTGCCAGGCCCGCCCCCAAACCTGCCGGACAATCCATGGAAACCAAGGCACCGTTCCATGACAACTTCAACCCCCCTTCCCGAACCCGAATTGAGAGCCTTCGCCGCGGCGGCGGCCGAGCAGCAGCGATGCACGGACTGCGCTGTGCTGTGGAGGCCGGGCTGGGAGTCCTTGTCGGGAGTGGACAAGACTTCGCATCTGCAGCAGGTTTGTGCGCTGGGCACGCCGGAGACACGGGAATTGCTTGATGAATACCACCCCCAGGGCACGAACCAGTGGTCGCCGGATGCTCCCATCGCCCTGGGCTGGCACCCGTACAACCGCTGCACGCTCTGGCGCTGCCACCATTGCAATGCCGCCTTTCTGCGCTACACGGAATACGGTGGCTACTACCAGGACGATCGCATCCGGCCGCTGCTGGCGCATCTGATCGTCACGCCCGAGCAGGGCCGCGTCTGAGCGGCGCTGCTCGGCCGGCTCAGGTCCAGTCGAACGTGAACAGCACCGTGCGGCTTTCCGGCTCGTAGAACAGCAGGATGCTGTCCGCGCCCGTGGCGCACCAGTTGTAGCCGGCCACGTTGGCCACGTGGAAGAAGGGCTTGCCGTCGCGGGTGATGCGGATGCCGTCGTCTTCCAGTTCATCGCCCATGCCGGCGTTTTCCGCTTCGTCCAGCTGGAAGGCCGGGGGAATGGGCGGGTGGCCGGTCCAGTTGCCGTACCAGATGCCGCCGCCCAGGCTGTCCAGGTAGTCGTGCTCCATGGGCTCGCCCTTGCCGTAGCGCGAGTAGCTGGCCAGGCGCCCATGCTCGGCGTAGTAGGCACTGGCCTTGGCGTGGCTGGCCAGCATTTCGTCAGTGTGCTCGCAGGCGAAGGCATCCTTGGTGAACTGGCCGCCATGCTGCGGCGCGCGCTGGAAGAAGCCTTCGTTGCCCAGGAAGCGGTAGCGGTTGTCGGGCGTCAGCTCCAGCGCAAACCAGTTGGGGGCGGTGAAGGCGTTGTGGTGGGCTTCGGTCTCATCGCCGATGCAGCCCTCGAAGGGCTCGACGGGGCACAGCATGTGGACCACGGTGCTGGCCAGTTCGGGCCGCACCAGGCCCAGGTCGATGGAGATCAGCGGCAGCAGGTGCTCGGCCAGCCAGGGCTGGTCGGCCACGAAGATGTCGGCGGCGGCGGGAAAGGGGCTGAGGCCCGGCTTCAGTTCGCGGACTTCGGTTTGCTGGGTCAAGAGGAACTCCTGGGTGAGGGGATGGTGGTGCCGGGGGTGATCTCGAAGATGTCCTGGTCCGATGCGGCCGCGCTCTCGTGGTAGATGTCGTAGAGGTACTGCGCCAGTTCGGCGTGGGTGACATCGCAGGGAATGGCCAGCAGGGCGGGCGCGCGCTTGCCGTCGGCGCCGACGTTGAAGCAGCGCCACTGGGCCTGCGCGCGTTCGATGGCGATGATGCGGCCGAAGACATTGAACCGGTATTTTTCCAAGGGAGATCCTCCTGGCGATCCGGCATCGTAGCGGCTGTCGAGGGGCTCATGCGTGTTCTCCCTAGGTTCGTGCCGGCGTTTCGTCTATATATTTCAAACCTAAACTATTCAGGCTTAAAGTTGTTGGGCCTGGATTCTGAACCTGGGGCGTCCTGTGCCGTCGCCCTGCGAGAAAAGGGTTTGCGGTATGAAGATCGTCTGTATCGGTGGAGGTCCCGCCGGCCTGTACTTCGGCCTGCTGATGAAACTGCAGGACCCCGCCAACGAGGTCACGGTGGTGGAGCGCAACCGGCCCTACGACACCTTTGGCTGGGGCGTGGTGTTCTCGGACGCCACCATGGACAACCTGCGCGAGGCCGACCCCGTGTCGGCCCGCACGATTGGTGACGCCTTCAACCACTGGGACGATATCGACATCCACTTCAAGGGCCGCAGCCTGCGCAGCAGCGGCCATGGCTTCATCGGCATAGGCCGCAAGAAGCTGCTCAACATCCTGCAGGCGCGCTGCGAGGACGTGGGCGTGAAGCTGGTGTTCGAGAACTTCGTGCAGGACGACCAGGCGATGGCGCGCGAGTACGACGCAGACCTGGTCATCGCCTCGGACGGCATCAACAGCCAGGTGCGCACGCGCTATGCCGATACCTTTCGGCCCGATATCGACCAGCGCCGCTGCCGCTTCGTGTGGCTGGGCACGACCAAGGTGTTCGATGCCTTCACCTTCGCCTTCGTGCAGACCGAGCACGGCTGGTTCCAGGCCCATGCCTACCGCTATGAAGACGGCATGTCCACCTTCATCGTGGAGACGCCCGAGGAGACCTGGCAGGCCGCCGGCATAGAGCAGATGAGCCAGGAAGAGGGCATTGCTTATTGCGAGAAGCTGTTCGCCCCCTGGCTGGACGGCCATGCCCTGGTCAGCAATGCCACGCACCTGCGCGGCTCGGCTATCTGGATCCGCTTTCCGCGCGTGATCTGCAATACCTGGGTGCACTGGAATGCGCTGGACACGCCGCGCGGCCCGCGCAGCGTGCCGGTGGTGCTGATGGGCGATGCGGCGCACACGGCGCATTTCTCGATTGGCTCGGGCACCAAGCTGGCGCTGGAGGATGCGATCGAGCTGGCGCGCAGCCTGCGGTCTGCGGGGGGCATCGAGGCCGGCCTGCGCCACTACGAGGAGGTGCGCAGCGTGGAGGTGCTCAAGATCCAGAACGCGGCGCGCAATTCCACGGAATGGTTCGAGAACGTGCAGCGCTATGCGGGCCTGGAGCCGGAGCAGTTCGCCTATTCGCTGCTGACGCGCTCGCAGCGCATCTCGCACGAGAACCTGCGCCTGCGCGATGCCGCCTGGCTGCAGGGCTTCGAGCGCTGGATTGCCGAGCATGCGGGCGAGACCGTGCCCGAAGGCCGCCGCCCGCCCATGCCCATGCTCACGCCCTACCAGGCGCGCGGCCTGCGGCTGAAGAACCGCATCGTGGTCTCGCCCATGGCCATGTATTCCTGCACCGACGGCGTGCCTGGCGACTTCCACCTGGTGCACCTGGGCGCGCGCGCCATGGGCGGCGCGGGCCTGGTGATGGTGGAGATGACCTGCACCTCGCCCGACGCGCGCATCACGCCCGGCTGCCCCGGGCTGTGGAACGACGAGCAGGCGCAGGCCTTTGGGCGCATTGTCGATTTCGTGCACGCGCAGGGCGGGGCGCACATTGGCGTGCAGCTGGGGCATGCGGGGCGCAAGGGATCCACCCAGCTGGGCTGGCAAAAGATCGACCATCCGCTGGAGCAGGGCAACTGGCCGCTGCTGTCGGCATCGGCCCTGCCCTATATCGAGGGACTCTCGCAAGTGCCCGCCGCCATGACCCGCGCCGACATGGACCGTGTGCGCGAGGACTTCGTGGCCGCCACGCGGCGCGCTGCGGCAGCGGGCTTTGACTGGCTGGAGCTGCACTGCGCCCACGGCTATCTGCTGTCCAGCTTCATCTCGCCGCTGACCAACCGGCGCGATGACGAATATGGCGGCAGCCTGGACAACCGCCTGCGCTTTCCGCTGGAGGTGTTCGAGGCGGTGCGCGCAGCCTGGCCGCAGGACCGGCCCATGTCGGTGCGCATCTCGGCCCATGACTGGGTGGAGGGCGGCATCACGCCCGACGATGCGGTGGAGATCGCGCGCCGCTTCAAGGCGGCGGGCGCCGACATGATCGATTGCTCCTCGGGCCAGGTCAGCCCCGACCAGAAGCCGGTGTACGGCCGCATGTACCAGACGCCGTTTGCTGACCGTGTCCGCAACGAGGCCGGCATACCGACCATTGCGGTGGGCGCCATCTTCGAGGCCGACCATGCCAACGCCATCATCGCTTCGGGCCGGGCCGACCTGTGCGCGCTGGCGCGTCCGCACCTGGCCGATGCCGCCTGGACGCTGCGCGAGGCTGCGAGACTCGGTGCGCAGGATGTGGATTGGCCGAACCAGTACCAGCCCGGCAAGCGCCAGTTGGAAACCAACTTCGAACGCGCCGCCACCATGGCGCAGTTGGACGCGAAATGAAACTACACCCCCTGAGTCGCTTCGCGCCTTCCCCCGTGTGCACGGCGCCCTCTCTCGCTTCGCGGGAGGGGGGCATACGGGCCACCGGCGACACCGTCGGTGCGGGGCGGCGCGGCCGGCCCAGGCCCTTCCTCGGCGTCCCTCGCTGTGTGGCGCGCCGGTTTCATAGGTTGCGGGTGGCTCGCATCGCCACGGGTGATTGAAATGACCATATCTTTGAATCTTCTTGAAGGGCGCCATGCCCTGGTGACGGGCGGGGCGCGCGGCATAGGCCTGGCCTGTGCGCGGGCGCTGCTGGCGCGCGGCGCGCGGGTCACGCTGCTGGGACGCGATGGTGCGGCGCTGGAGGCTGCCGTACGCGAGCTGGGCGGCACGGCACCGGCAGCACAGATGGTGCACTCCGTGCAGGCGGATATTGCCGACGAGGACTCGGTGCGCCAGGCCTTCGCGCAGGCCGAGGCGGCCTTCGGCCCCGTGCAGGTGCTGGTCAACAACGCGGGCCAGGCCAGCAGCCAGAAGTTCGAGCGCACCGATGCCGCACTGTGGCAGGCGATGCTGGCCGTCAACCTCACAGGCACCTTCCACTGCATGCAGGCCGCGCTGCCGGGCATGCTGGCTGCGCGCTGGGGCCGCATCATCAATGTGGCCAGCACGGCAGGGCTGATCGGCTATGCCTATGTCAGCGCCTATTGCGCGGCCAAGCATGGCGTGATCGGCCTCACGCGCTCGCTGGCGCTGGAGACCGCAGGCAAGGGCGTGACGGTGAACGCCGTCTGCCCCGGCTATACCGAGACCGACATCGTGCGCGGCGCCGTGGCCAACATCGTGGACAAGACCGGCATGACGGCGGATGAGGCCCGCGCCAGGCTGGCCGAACGCAACCCGCAGGGCCGCCTGGTCCAGCCCGAGGAAGTGGCCGAGACCGTGGCCTGGCTGGCCCTGCCGGCGTCCGCCTCGGTCAACGGCCAGTCCATTGCCGTCGACGGCGGCGAGGTGATGACCGGCTGAACCCGGTCCACTCCCGTTTTCTGAATTCTTGATGGAGACACCATGAGCACCCAGCCCGAAGAACACAGCATGAAGCACCACAAGCGGCCCCTGGCCGGCTACGAGGCCAGGACCTTTGTGTGGCAGGTATCGGCCGACGGCAAGATCGGCACCATCACCCTGAACCGGCCCGAGCGCAAGAACCCGCTGACCTTCGGCTCCTACGCCGAGCTACGCGACCTGTTCCGCGCCCTGGTCTATGCCACCGACATCAAGGCCGTGGTGGTCACGGGCGCGGGCGGCAATTTCTGCTCGGGCGGCGATGTGCACGAGATCATCGGCCCGCTCACCAAGATGAGCATGCCCGAGCTGCTGGACTTCACGCGCATGACGGGCGATCTGATCAAGGCCATGCGCGCCTGCCCGCAGCCCATCGTGGCGGCGGTGGACGGTATCTGCGCGGGCGCGGGCGCCATGGTCGCGCTGGCGGCCGACATGCGCCTGGGCACGCCCGCGGCGCGCACGGCGTTTCTCTTCACCCGCGTGGGCCTGGCCGGTGCCGACATGGGCGCCTGCACGCTGCTGCCGCGCATGATCGGTCAGGGCCGCGCCTCCGAGCTGCTGTACACGGGCCGCGCCATGACGGCCGAGGAGGGCGCTGCCTGGGGCTTCTTCAATGCCTTGCACGACGCCGAACAGATCGGCGAAGCCGCCCATGCGCTGGCCGCCCAGCTGGCCGCCGGCCCCACCTTTGCCCATGGCGTGACCAAGAAGCTGCTGCACCAGGAATGGAACATGGGCGTGGACGAGGCCATCGAGGCCGAAGCCGAGGCCCAGGCCATCTGCATGCAGACGCGCGACTTCCACCGCGCCTACGAGGCCTTCGTGGCCAAGCAAAAGCCCGTCTTCGAAGGAAACTGAAAATGCGTGATTCCTCCTGGCTGGACTGGCCCTTCT
The DNA here is from genome assembly GCF_020523835.1 of Delftia sp. Lp-1. Lineage (NCBI taxonomy): Bacteria > Pseudomonadati > Pseudomonadota > Betaproteobacteria > Burkholderiales > Comamonadaceae > Delftia > Delftia sp. Lp-1. Next base: position 1,829,182 of record NZ_JAJALJ010000001.1, read on the forward strand.
TCGACGACGCCCACCGCACGCTGGCGCATGAGGCCGACGCCTGGTGCGCCCAATCCCTGGGCGAAGTGGACCACCACGATGCCGATGCGGCCTGCCGCCAACTGGTGAAGGCCCTGGGCCAGGCCGGCTGGCTGCGCTATGCCGTGCCGTCCGGCCCCGGCGGCGCCTGGGGCGGGGCCTTGCCCGAGGTGGACTCGCGTGCGGTCTGCATCCTGCGCGAGACCCTGGCCCGCCATGAAGGTCTGGCCGACTTCGCCTTTGCCATGCAGGGCCTGGGCAGCGGTGCGATATCGCTCATGGGGTCGGATGCGCTGCGCCAGCGCTACCTGCCGCGCGTGGCGCGCGGCGAGGCCATTGCGGCCTTTGCGCTGTCCGAGCCCGATGCCGGCTCCGACGTGGCTGCCATGGCCTGCGAGGCGCGGCTCGAAGGCGACCACTATGTGCTCAATGGCGCCAAGACCTGGATCTCCAACGGCGGCATTGCCGACTTCTACTGCGTGTTCGCCCGCACGGGCGAGGCACCGGGCGCGCGAGGCATCAGCGCCTTCGTGGTCGATGCGGACACGCCGGGCTTTTCGATCGGCGAGCGCATCGAACTGATCGCGCCGCACCCGCTGGCCACCATCCGCTTCGACAACTGCCGCATACCCGTGTCGCAGCGCCTGGGCGAGCCGGGGCAGGGCTTCAAGCTGGCCATGATGACGCTGGACATCTTCCGCGCCTCGGTGGCCGCCGCCGCACTGGGCTTTGCGCGCCGCGCGCTGGATGAAGGCCTGGCACGCGCCAAGTCGCGCCGCATGTTCGGCCAGACCCTGGGCGACCTTCAGCTGACCCAGGCGGCGCTGGGCGACATGGACACGGCCATCGACGCATCGGCCCTGCTGACCTACCGCGCCGCCTGGATGCGCGATGTGAAGAAGACGCGCACCACGCGCGAGGCGGCCATGGCCAAGATGACGGCCACTGAATCGGCCCAGGCCGTGATCGACCGCGCGCTGCAGATGTTCGGCGGGGCGGGCGTGGTCTCGGGCATGCCGGTGGAGATGCTGTACCGCGAGATCCGCGCGCTGCGCATCTACGAGGGCGCGACCGAGGTGCAGAAACTCATCATCGCGCGCGAGCTGCTCAAGGCCTGAGCGGCAGGCTGCCCATTCAACGCAAAGCCAGGGAACATCGCATGCAAGCCTCCGCCCACATCGATACTTTCGCCCGGGACAATCTGCCGCCGCCCGACCAATGGCCCGAGTTCCTGCTCGACGGACCGGACGTGGCCTATCCCGAACGCCTGAACTGCGCGGCCGAACTGGTCGATGCCATGGTGGCGCGCGGCCAGGGCGGCCGTGTGGCCCTGCGCTGGAGGCAGGGCGCGGACCAGGCCGCCATGACCTATGCCGAACTGCAGGCGCTGACCAACCGCATCGCCCATGTGCTGGTGGAAGACCTGCAGCTGGTGCCCGGCAACCGGCTGCTGCTGCGCGGCCCCAACAACGCCATGATGGCCGCGTCCTGGCTGGCCGCCATCAAGGCCGGGCTGGTGACGGTGCCCACCATGCCGCTGCTGCGTGCCAAGGAGCTGCAGCAGATCATCGCCAAGGCCCAGGTGCAGGCCGTGCTGTGCGATGTGCGCCTCAAGGACGAAGTGCAGCTGTGCCTGCAGCCCGGCCATGAACACCATTGCCCGGACCTTTCGCGCGTGCTGTATTTCAACGACGGCGCAGCCGATGCGCTGGACGCCCTGGCCGCAGCCAAGCCCGACACCTTCGCCTGCTGCGATACATCGGCAGACGATGTCTGCCTGATCGCCTTCACCAGCGGCACCACGGGCGCGCCCAAGGGCTGCATGCATTTCCACCGCGACGTGCTGGCCATGTGCGACCTGTTCCCGCGCCATGTGATCCGGCCGGGCCCGGACGACATCTTCTGCGGCACGCCGCCGCTGGCCTTCACCTTTGGCCTGGGCGGGCTGCTGTGCTTTCCGCTGCGCGTGGGCGCCAGCACCGTGCTGGCCGAAAAGCTCACGCCCGAGGGCCTGCTGCAGCTGGTGCAGGATTTCCGCGCCACCATCGTCTTCACCGCGCCCACCTTCTACCGGCAGATGGCGGCGCAGGCAGCGCGCTTCGATCTGTCGTCGCTCAGGAAAAGCGTGTCGGCGGGCGAGGCCCTGCCGGACGCCACGCGCCAGCTGTGGAAGCAGGCCACGGGCATCGAGATGATCGACGGCATCGGCGGCACCGAGCTCATCCACGTCTTCGTGTCCAGCCCGCCCGAGGAGGTGCGCGCGGGCGCCATCGGCAAGGTCGTGCCCGGCTACGTGGCCCAGGTGGTGGACGACGACATGCAGCCCGTGCCCGACGGCACGCCCGGCCGCCTGGCCATCAAGGGGCCGACCGGCTGCCGGTATCTTGCCGACGAGCGCCAGAAGCGCTTTGTGCAAAACGGCTGGAACCTGCCCGGCGACACCTTTGTGCGCGACGCCGACGGCTATCTGTTCTATCAGGCGCGCAATGACGACATGATCATCTCGGCCGGCTACAACATCGCCGGCCCCGAGGTGGAGGATGCGCTGCTGCGCCACGAGGCCGTGGCCGAATGCGGCGTGATCGGCGCGGCAGACGACGAGCGCGGCCAGGTGGTCAAGGCCTTTGTGGTGCTCAAGCCCGGCTTTGCGGCCGGCGACGACATGGCCGCCACACTGCAGGCCTTCGTCAAGGCCAGCATTGCGCCCTACAAGTACCCGCGCGCCATTGTCTTCGTGCCGGCCCTGCCGCGCACCGAGACCGGCAAGCTGCAGCGATTCGTGCTGCGCAAGATGCCGTGAGCGCGCGCCATGGCCTCCGCCTTCGTCAGCCAGGTGCAGGTGCTGTTTCGCCATTGCGATCCGGCCGGCATCGTCTTTTACCCGCGCTATTTCGAGATGGTCAACGACCTGGTCGAGGAATGGTTCGACAGGGGAATGGGCCTGCCCTTTCACACCCTGCATGTACAGCGCCAGGTGGGCACGCCCACGGTGTCGGTGCAATGCGATTTCACGGCGCCCAGCCGCTGGCACGACACGCTGCGCCAGGTATTGGAGGTGCGCCGCATCGGCGGGGCATCGTTCCAGTTCGATGTGCGTTTCGAAGGGCCGGACGGCCAACGCCGGCTGTCTGCGCGCATGACGATCGTCACCATGGATTTGCGCAGCATGAAGGCCACGCCACTGCCGGCCGATCTGCGCGAGCGCCTGCAGGCCTATCTGGTGCCGCAGGACGGTTTTATGGATTCAACGAGAACAGGATGAAGCAATGAAGACTCTGCAACCCCCGGACTGGCTGGCGCCCCGAGGCTATGCCAATGGCATCCTTGCCGAGATGACGGTCGGCTCCCGGCTGGTGTTCGTCGGCGGCCAGATTGGCTGGAACGGCCAGCAGCAATTCGAGTCGGACGACTTTGCGGAACAGGTGCGGCAGGCGCTGGCCAATATCGTCGCCATCCTCGCCGAAGGCGGCGCCAGGCCCGAACACATCGTGCGCATGACCTGGTATGTGACCGACAAGCAGGAATACGTGGCGGCCTATCCGGCCATTGGAAAGCACTACCGCGAACTGATCGGGCGGCATTTCCCGGCCATGACGGCGGTGGAGGTGGCGGATCTGGTGGAAGACCGGGCCAAGGTGGAGATCGAGGTCACGGCGGTGGTGCCTGCATGACGCTCATCCGCGCATGTGCGCCGCCGTGCGGGCGGGCCCATGCGCGGCAGGGACTCACTTGATTTCGAACAGGGTGCGGTCCTTGCCCAGGATCCAGTTCGGCGGCTTGCCGCGGCCGGTCCAGGTCTTGCCGGACTCGGGGTCCTGGTATTTGGCGGGAGCGCTCTTTTTGCCATCGGGCTTCCAGGGGAAGACCTGTTGTGCCGTGAAGCCGAACTCACGGACCAGCTCCTGCACTGATGCCAGGGCCGCTTTGGACTCCAGCTTGCGGGCATCGTCGATTTGCTGGTCGAGCAATTTTTTCTGGGCAATCAGCTCTTGGTATGTAGTCATCTTGATGGAAGAATTTCTAAGTGCGGCTATTTGTGTGAAAACTGCGCAGCAAGAGCCTGGACCCAGGACTCTTTGCAGAATGGTCAATCCTGGTGCATGTGCAGTGGGGATGAAGAACTCACCGTAAGTATAAATACTGATGATGTTGGCGCTCTATAGAGGGTAGGGCCCTTCTTCTCATGCCTGGGCATATTCCAAGGCGATCCGCATTATATCCAGGGCAATCTGGATAACCGGCACTTTACAAAAGCTGTTGTGCCGTTGTTACATTTGCAGAGCACTGTGGTTGGCGCTTCCTCCTCTGGAGACGACGTGCTGTCATGACTTTTTCAGGGGAGTGCGCAGCGTTGGCCGCGAAAGTTCCGCCTTGGGTATGGAAAACAATCAACATTTGCATTTTATCAATCAAATCATAAAAGAGATTTATAAAATATATTACATGTGATTTGATCGAGTTATTCAATGCATTGATTGATGCCTGTGGTTTCATTTGAATAATCGATTTGCAGGATAGGTTTTTTTTATTGTTAAAGACCGCTTGTTCGAATGGTGAATGGCGGCGCCTTCTGTCGATACAGGACAAGCGCATCGGCTTCCCGATTGCCGGAGCCATTGCAGCCTGCAGTTGTTTCAAGGGTGATTCTTGAATCGGATTTCGCGGCCCGGCCATGCGGCAGTCGGCGGGCGGAAGGCACCGAACGCTTGATTGGCGCGCTACCAACAGCCTGTTAGGATCGCCGCACTACAACGATCCACCACCTGGCAGACATGGCAAGAAGGCAGACCAGCGCCCACGACGGCAACGAGACCCGCGAGACCCTTCTCAAGCTGGCCGCCCGTACCTTCGGTGAGCAGGGCTACTCTGCCACCACCATGCGCAACATTGCCGAGCAGTCCGGGATCGAGGCCGCCAGCATCTACTACCACTTCGCCTCCAAGGAGGAACTGGTGGACGAGGTCATGGAGCAGGGCGGCAACCGCATCATCAGCCAGCAGCAGGAGCGCCTTGCCGCCCTGGGCGCCGACGCCACGGCCGAGCAGCGCTTTCGCGCAGCCGTGCTGGGCCAGATGGCGGGGCTGGTAAAGCATGGCGACTTCGCCCTGGCCCACGGCCGGCTGCTGGGCCAACTGCCCGACAAGGTGCGCGAGCGCCAGATCAAGCGCCGCGAGCGCCACCAGAAATTCTGGAGCGGCCTGCTGGAAGACCTGCGTGCCGAAGGCCGCCTGCGGGCCGACGCCGACATCCACCTGGCACGCATCATGATCCTGGGCAGCATCAACTCCATACAGTCCTGGTTCAACCCCCGCAAGGGCTCGCTGGAGAAGGTGGCAGACCAGATCTGCGACATGTTCTTCCGGGGCGTGGGACCGGCAGATAAATAGGCGCAAGGCTGAAAATCGCCAATCGGCCTGTCACATGCCGGTGGCATATTCCCGCGCTGCTGTCCCGGCCCTGTGCAGAAAATGGCGGCGGGTTGTTAATGATATTTAACTGTCAATAGTAAGATCGCCGTCCTATGCGTCTGCTTGTTTTGCGCCTGCTATTGCTGGCCGTGTTCTTCAACACGGCCATTGGCATGCCCCTGCACGGCGCAACGCATATCCGGCAGGCGGTGGCCGGGCCTGCCCAGGCTTTTGCAGGCCTCAACGGCTGCGAAGATGATGCGCTGGCCGGCCAGGCCGGCCAACGCGGCCAGGCTGGCGAAAAGGCTGAAGTCGTCGAAGCCGCCGAAGCCGTCTGCGCATGGTGCATGGGCCATGCACCGCATGCGGCGGCCTGGCTGCCGCACTTCGGCCTGCCGCTGGCCGTGGCCGCGCCGCCTGAGAGGGTGCCGCCGCGCACTGTGGGCGGCGCCATCCCCTCGCAGAACCGCTGGGCCTTTGCATCGCGCGACCCGCCGCGCTGAACCCGCAAGCACTTTTTTCCTTCTCTGCCGCCAGCGCCCATTGGTGCCGGCGGCATGTCCGTGTTTGCGCGCGCCGGCTGTGGATGCCGGCGGCATGCGCCTGTGCCCGTTTTCACCATGACTGCCTTCTTCTTCCCCGCGAAGCCGCTTCCCCGCCTTCGCCCGCTGCCGCTTGCCCTGAGCGCTGCCGCCTTCCTGTCCACGCCTGCGCTGGCCCAAGGTCAGGATCCGTCCTCCGGCCCCGGCCCCGCTGCCGCCGCTTCCGCTTCCGCGCAGGAGCAGGCGCTGCTGCCTGCCGTGGAAGTCGTGGGCCGAACGGCCTCGGGCGCCTATCACACCGACGAGGCGGCCGGTGCCAAGACCGACCTGCCGCTGCGCGAGCTGCCGCAGTCGGTGCGCGTGATCACGCGCCAGGCCATGGACGACCTGGGCGCCACCAAGCTTGACGACGTGCTGGACTACGTGGGCGGCGTCTCGCGCCAGAACAACTTTGGCGGGCTGTGGGACAACATCGTCATCCGCGGTCTGCCCGGCGACCAGAACGTGGGCATGGCCACCCTGTTCAACGGTTTTTCCTCGGGGCGCGGCTTCAATGCGCCACGTGACCTGGCCGGCGTGGAGCGCATCGAGTTCCTCAAGGGCACGGCCGCTGCGCTCTACGGCAGCAGCGAGCCTGGCGGCACGCTGAACGTGGTCTCCAAGCGCCCACTGTGGACGCCTTCGCATTCCGTGGAAGCCTATGCAGGCAGCTACGGCCTGCGGCGTGGCGCGCTGGACACCACGGGACCGGTGGGCGAGAACTTTGCCTACCGGCTCAACATCGCCGTGGAGGACCGCGACAGCTTCCGTGACTTCGTAGGCGCCAGCCGTCAGGTGATCGCACCGGCCTTCACCTGGAAGCTGGGGCGCGATACGGTGCTGGAGTACTCGGGCGAGCTGCTGCGCCACAAGACGCCGCTGGACCGCGGCGTGGTGGCCGTGGGCGACCGGCTGGGCGCCATCTCGCGCAGCCGCTTCCTGGGCGAGCCGGGCGACGGCGATGTGACGGTGGAAAACCGCACCCACCAGTTCATCCTCTCGCATGAGTGGAACGCGCAGTGGCGCAGCCGCCTGGGCCTGTCCTATCGCGAGACCTCGATCAACGGCTTTTCCACCGAGCCGCACGCGCTGCTGGCCAATGGCGACCTCACGCGCCAGCGGCGCTTTCGCGACTACCAGTCCGACGACATCGCCGTGCAGGCGGAACTGCAGGGCACCGTGCGCACGGGCGCCATCGAGCACGAACTGCTGCTGGGCCTGGAGAGCTTTCGCTTCGAGATGGACACGCTGATGCTGCGCGCCAACCCGACGGCGGCCAATCCCTACGCCATCAACATCTACAACCCCATCTACGGCGGTGCGCGCCCCGTGCCCACGGCCAATACCGACACCTTCGAGCGGCAGCGCAACACGGCGTTCTACCTGCAGGACGCCATCAAGCTCTCGCCCCAATGGCGTGTGGTGGCCGGCCTGCGCATGGACCGCTACGACCAGTCGCTGCACAACCGCCGCACGGGGGCGACCACGCAGCAGGACCCGACCTCGACCTCTCCGCGCCTGGGCCTGAGCTGGCTGCCGGTGCCGCAATGGACCTTCTATGCCAACGCGGGCCGCTCGTTCCGGCCCAACGTGGGCATCGATGTGGCCGGTGCGGGCTTCAGCCCAGAATCCGGCCGTTCGATGGAGCTGGGCGCCAAGTGGGAAAGCGCCGACCAGCGCATGGGTGCCACGGCTGCGCTGTTCGACATCCGCAAGCGCAATGTGCTGACGGCCGACCCGGGCAACGCCGGCTACTCGGTCTCGGCCGGCGAGATCCGCAGCCGGGGCCTGGAGTTCGACTTCGCCGGCCAGGTCACGCAGCGCTGGCGCCTGAATGCGAGCCTGGTGCTCAACGATGTGGAGATCTCGCGCGACAACACGCTGGAGGTGGGCGGGCGCCTGCTCAACGTGCCCAAGGTCAACGGCAGCGTGCTGGCCGTCTATGAAAACGCCTTCTCCAACGGCCAGCGCTATGGCATCGGCGGCGGCATCACCCACATGGGCAAGCGCCTGGGCCAGGCCCGCACGCAGGCCGAGGCCAATGCCGGCAAGGCCGCCTTCGAGTTGCCCAGCTACACCACGGCCAAGCTGGTTGCCTACTGGCGCATCAGCCCCACGCTGCGCCTGACGCTGGACGTGGACAACCTCTTTGACAAGACCTACTACACCAGCTCGTACAGCCGGCTGTGGGTGACGCCGGGCACGGCCCGCACCGTCACCGTAGGCCTTCAAGCAAAGTTCTGAGCCCCGCCATGCATTCATCCCTTCCTGTTTCTTCCAACCCCACTTCTGCCTCCACGCCCGTGCTCCAAGCGCTGGGCGCCGTGGTGGACTATGGCGAGCGCACCATCCTCCAGGGTCTGGACCTGGCCGTGCATGCGGGCGAGATCTATGCGCTGCTGGGCGCCAACGGCGCGGGCAAGACCACCACGCTGAGCCTGCTGCTGGGCTTTGTGCGGCCGCGCAGCGGACAGGTGCGCGTGCAGGGCGTGGACCCGGTGACGGCGCCTGCGCAGGCGCGTGCCCTGATCGCCTATATCCCCGAGAACGTGGCGCTGTACGAGCACCTGAGTGCGCGCGAGAACGTGGCCTACCTGCTGGAGCTGGCGGGCCAGCCGGCCACGGCCGGCGCCATCGGCCAGGCGCTGTCTGCCGCAGGGCTGGACGCCGCCGCGCACGACCGGCGCGTCTCCGGCTTTTCCAAGGGCATGCGCCAGAAAGTGGCGATTGCGCTGGCGCTGGCGCGCAGGGTGCCGGCGCTGCTGCTGGACGAACCCACCTCGGGCCTGGACCCACAGGCCACGGCCGAGTTCAGCCGGCTGCTCATGCAGTTGCGCGGCCAGGGTGTGGCCATTCTCATGGTCACGCACGACCTGCTGGGGGCCGCCGACGTGGCCGACCGCATGGGCTTCATCGCAGGCGGGCGCCTGGTCGAGGAAGTGGCGGCCAGCGGCGAGGAGCGCTTCGATGTGCGCGCACTGCACCGCCACTATGCAGGGGTGGGTACGCACACGGGCACGGACACGGACGCGCACACGCACACGCACACGCACACGCACATTGAAGCCGACACGCAGGGAGCGGCTGCATGAGCGCGGCCTGGACCATTGCGCGCGAGGAATGGCGCCTGCTGCTGCGCGACCGCGTGGCCGTGCTGGGGATGGCGCTGTGGCTGCTGCTCAGCGCCGCTGCCGCCTTCACCGCCTGGGACCAGCGCAGCGCGGCCCAGGCCCAGCGCGAGCGCCACCAGTCCCAGGTGGACAGCGAGTTCGAAGCCCAGCCCGACCGCCATCCGCACCGCATGGTGCATTACGGCCACTTCGTGTTCCGCCCGCTCAATCCGCTGGCGGCCTTTGATGCGGGCATCGACGCCTACACCGGCCACACGCTGTTTCTGGAGGGCCACCGCCAGAACAGCGCCAACTTCGGCGATGTGCGCCAGTCCTCGCTGCTGCTGCGGTTCGGCCAGCTCACGCCGGCCTTTGTGCTGCAGGTGCTGGCGCCGCTACTGCTGATTTTCATGGGCCATGCCTGCATTGCACGCGAGCGCGAGGCCGGCACCCTGCGCGTGCTGCTGGCCCAGGGCGTGGGCACGCGGCAGTTCGTGGCCGGCAAGCTGCTGGCGCTGGCGGGCGTGGCGGCCCTGGTGCTGCTGCCGGCCCTGCTGGCCCTGGCCTGGATGGCCGTGGCCACGCCGGTGCCCATCAGCCTGGTGGCCACGCTGGCGGCAGGCCATGTGCTGTGGCTGATGCTTTGGGCGGTGGGCATCGTCGCTGTCTCGGCCTTCATGCGGCGCGGGCGCGATGCCTTGCTGGCCCTGCTGGCGGCCTGGGCCATCGCCGTGGTGCTGCTGCCCCGTCTGGTGCCTGAGCTGGTGGGATCTGCCCTGGCGCTGCCCACGCGCTTCGAGACCGACATCGCCACCGCGCGCGAGCTGGCGGCGCTGGGCGACAGCCACAATCCCGACGATCCCTATTTCGCCGCTTTCCGCGCCAGGGTGCTGGCGCAGTACGGTGTCTCGCGCGTCGAGGATCTGCCCGTCAACTACAAGGGCCTGGTCGGCATGGAAGGCGAGCGGCTGACCAGTGAACTCTTCAGGCGCCATGCCGAGGCCAGCTTCGATCTGCAGGCCGAGCAACTGCGCCGGGCTGACGCATTTGCCCTGATCAGCCCTGTGATCGCGCTGCGCCGCCTGTCCATGGCCGTGGCCGGGACCGACCTGCAAGGCTACCGACGCTTTCTGGAGCAGGCCGAGCAGCATCGCTACCGCATGGTGCAGGCCCTCAACCGCCTGCAGGTGGACAAGCTCAGCTATGCGGGCGACCGATCGAGCCGCGACAACCGCATCGGCCACGAGCACTGGCGCGGCGTCTCCGATTTCCACCATGAGCCCGATCCACCGCCGGCGGCCCTGCGTCGCGCGGCGCCTGCCGCCTATGTGCTGCTGGCATGGCTGGCTGCACTGGTAGTGGCCTTGCTGCTGGCCACGCAACGGCTGGGGAGGGTGGCGCGATGAGCTGGCTCCTGCATGAATGGCGTCTTCTGACGCGCTCGCGCCTGGCGCTGTGTGCCCTGGCCTTGCTGTTGCTGCTGTCCACGCTGGCCGTGCTGTCTGGCCTGCGCGAGATCGCCTCGCAACGCCTGACACTGGACCGCCTTGCGCAACTGCAGCAGCAGGACATGGCGGCCCAGGCAAGCCGGCATGCCCAGTCCGGCGACGCAGGCTCGGTGGCCTATTACGGCTTTCACGCCACATGGGATGCGCCATCGTCCACGGCCTTTCTTGCCCTGGGCCTGCGCGATGCCGCGCCCTATGTGCTGCGCGTGCGCGCCCTGGCGTTGCAGGCACAGCTGCATGAAGGCGAAAGCTTCAACCCGGAGCTGGCGCTGGCGGGCCGCTTCGACTTCGCCTTTGTGCTGGTCTACCTGGTGCCGCTGTTCCTGATCGCGCTGCTCTACGACCTGGTCTCGGGCGAGCGCGAATCGGGCCGCCTGGGCATGCTGCAGGCCATGCCTGGCACCGGGCGGCGGCTGTGGCTGCGCCGTGCGGGACTGCGTTCCGTGCTGGTGCTGGCCTGCGTGGCGCTGCCTGCCCTGGCAGGCGCACTGGCCGGCGGGGCAGCGGCGGGCGCCCTTGCCACGGTGCTGCTGTCCGCCACGGCCTATGTGGTTTTCTGGAGCGGCCTGTGCCTGGTGGTTGCCGCGCTGGGCGGCAGCTCGGTCGCCAATGCCATGGCCCTCATGGGCTGCTGGGCCGTGCTGACCCTGGTGCTGCCCACGCTGGCCAATGCCGCGCTGTCGCGTGCCATCCCCGTGAGCCAGGGCGTGGAGCTGATGCTGGCCCAGCGCCAGACCGTGCATGGCGCCTGGGACCAGCCGCGCGAGCAGACCATGGAGCGCTTTTTCCGCAACCACCCCGAATGGCGCGACACCGCGCCGCTGCCTGCGGGCTTTCACTGGAAGTGGTACTACGCCTTCCAGCAGCTCGGCGACGAAAGTGTCGCATCCCAGTTCGCCGCCTACCGCGCCGGCCTGCAGGCACGCCAGGCCTGGACCGGGCGCCTGGGCTGGCTGCTGCCCGGCGTGGGCGTGCAGGCTGCGCTGCACCGCCAGGCCGGCACCGACCTGCTGGCGCAACTGGCCTATCAGGACGACATCACCGCCTTTCACGCGCGCCTGCGCGCCTTCCTCTATCCCTATCTGTTTGAGGACCGCACATTCGGTGCGCAGGATTTTGCAGCCCAGCCCGTCTTCACGGCCAGCCCGCGGCCTGCGCGGCAGGCCTGGGGGCAGACGGCAATGCTGTGGTTGGTGGCTGCGCTGGCCTTGCTGACCGGCGGTGTTGCCGCAGGCCGCGTGCGGCCGGGCAGGCGCTGAGGCCAAGGGCGGGTGAAAAAGGAAACAGCCATGGTTCAGGCAGGGCCTGCACCATGGCTGTCATCTTCTTGGATCCGTGGGCCCGAGGCTGAGCCTGAGGCGGGCGACTCCCTGTTATTGCACGTTCTGGTGGCAGTCGCTGCAGACGCCGTACAGCGTCATCTCATGGCGCTCCACCACAAAGCCTTCGGGGGCGATGCGCTGCATGTCGCCCGGACAGCCGGGCACGTTGAACACGCGGTTGCAGCTCATGCAGCGGAAATGGTGGTGGTGGGCGCGGCCGCTGAGTTCGTAGCGCGTGGCCTCGCCGGGCAGGTCCACGGCCTGCACTTCGCCCGCTTCCATCAGCTGCTTGATGTTGCGGTACACCGTGGCCAGCCCGATGGCTGGCACCTCGCGCTGCGCTGCTCCGAGGATCTCGGCCGGAAGCAGGGGGCGTCCAGCCTCTTCCATGACCGTGCGTATCGAACTGCGTTGACGGGTCGAGCGTTCCATAGGCCTGAACAAGCGCTCCACGATGGGCTGAGTGTGTCTAGTCATGGTGGTTCCGTTATTTACTATAACAATCTCGACGCGATTAATCAGTGCTCACGAGCGCTCACAGCTGAAATTTACACTGTGTTTACCTGCGGGTCCGACAAGCATGGAGATGCAGTGTGTGCAATGGATCTCTGCCCCAAGGAGAAGAAATCCCATTTGACAGACATCAGACGCTCCATTCTTGCCAGTTTTCGCGAGTATATGTGGTGAGCATTCGATGGACCTTATGCGCTGGTTAAATGTCATAGCCGTCAACAATGCTGTAATGGGATGTAATTGATCTATTGATTGAAGAGTGCTTGAAATGAGAATGAGTGTGGTGCTTACCGTCAGGGCTGCAAGAGGTGGTGCTGGCCCAAGGTGAGATGCAATTACTTACATGGACAGTGTATTGCCAATACGGGTAGATTGCCTCAATGCGCTTCGTTTGTCCATGATCCGTTTCCTTGAAAGGGGAAAGGAGGCCGCCCCGGAACTGCCACCCAGGGTGGTTTGCACAATGACATGCCGAGTCGCGATCCACAGGCCATTGGGCGATGAAGTGGATTTTCGCGAATTGCGTGGCCGGAAAAAAATCAGCTGGCCTTTCAGCCTCGATTGGGAAATGCTCAGCGAAAGCATCTTCGCCAAGGCCCTGTTGGGTAAAGCACCACCATAGAAATACAAATCCAGGGCGGCGCAATGCGCTACATCGACGGCATCGTCACCCGTTTGGGCATGCAGGGCCAGGTCCACCGCGGCTACGCCTGCAAGGCCCGCCTGAGCCCCTGGCTGTGGCTGGCCAAGCGCAGGAGCGACTTTCGCATCCTCCAGAACCAGACCGTGCCCGACATCATCGAGCAGGTATTGGGCGTCTATGGCCATCCGCTGCGAAAGAAACTCACGCGCGGCTATCGCAGCGGGGACTGCTGCGCTCAATTCAACGAAAGCGATTGCGACCTTGTCCCGCGGTGGATGCAGCACGAAGGCATCTACTTCTTCTTCTTCTTCTTCGAGCATGCCTCGCACAGCGCATTGCCCGGGGATGAATCTATTCCTTTCTATCCTCCTGAAAAGGCCGGCGCAGGCGATCCGCAAAACATCCACGCCCGGCAGCTGGAGCAGTAAATCAAGCCGGGCCGCCATTGCAGCGACGGCCCTGAAGTTGCACGGGCAGGCATGGCCAGGACGTACCGGTAAGCCGCATGGGACAGATGCGGTCCAGGCGCTGCGGCCCCTGGCCTGGGCATGCCGGCCAGGGGTCTCGTTCAAGTCCGGTTGATGGACACGCCACCATCGACCACCATGGCTGTCCCCGTGATGAAGCTGGATGCGTCCGACGCCAGAAACAGCGCCGCCGCCGCGATTTCTGCGGGCGTGGCGAGGCGCTTGAGCGCGTGCAGGTTTTCAACGAAGGCGCGCGCCTCGGGCGTGGGGGTGCTGGCGCGGCCCATGGGAGTGTCGGTGCCCCCGGGCAGCAGGGCGTTGGCGCGCAGGCCGCGGGGGCCGTATTCGGTGGCGATGACCTGGGTGAGGCCGACGAGGCCGGCCTTGCTGGCGGCATAGGCGCCCATGCCGGGCAGGCCCGCCGTATGGCCCACGAAGGTGGAGGTGAAGATCAGCGATCCGCCGCCGCGTGCCAGCAGGGCCGGTATCTGGTGCTTGGCGCCCAGAAAGGCACTGGTGAGGTTGGTGGCGATGGCGTCCTGCCAGGCCTGCAGCGACAGGTCGGGCAGGGCACAGGGATCGCCGGTCATGCCGGCATTGTTGAAGGCGATGTCCAGGCCGCCAAAGCGCGCCGTGGCGGTCTCGACCAGGGCCTGTGCCAGCGGCTCGTCCCGCACGTCGCCGGCCAGCGCGATGGCTTGGCCGCCGTTGTGCTCGATCTCCGCCACCAGCGTCTGCAGTTCCGGCTGACGGCGGGCCGTGAGGACCAGCCTGGCGCCGTGGCGGGCAAACAGCCTGGCGGCTTCGCGGCCTATGCCTGAGCTGGCGCCCGTGATGAGGGCGACTTTTCCGTGGAGTTGCTGTGGCGATGGCTGCATCTCGCACCTTTTCTTTCCGTGAATGAGGGAAAGCGGTTTGTAGTGCGGCGCAGGCGGGCGTGCATCCCGCTTCTTGCACTGGCGCCGGGCCGCGCTCGGTGGTGCCGGGCAGTGCCGGGCTGCACATGGTCGCAGCGGGCTAGGAAGAGCTCAGTCTTCGCCCAGATCCAGGTGCGCGAACAGGTCGGCCAGCGTGGGCGTGGAGCGTGCGGGCCAGATGGCGCTGAGGTCCAGGCTGGGCAGGGCCTGGCCGTCACGCACCTCGCAAAAGCGCACGCCGCGAAAGTCCATGGAGCGTATCCAGCTGGGCAGAAGAGCCACGCCGCAGCCACCGGCCACGCAGGCCAGCACGGTGAGGGTGCGGTTGGCTTCCTGCGCCACATGGGCCTCGTGCCCGGCCTTGCGCAGCGCGTCGAGGATGCCGGCATGCAGCACGGGCAATTGCGCCTGCGGGTACATCACCAGCCCGGCCTCGGCGATCTGGGCCAGGCTGACCCGGCCGTCCTCGCCGATCTGGAATTCATCGGGCACGGCGGCCACCAGGCGCTCGCGCAGCAGCTGGCGCTCGCGCATGCGCCCGCCCACGGCCACGGGCGTGTGCATGAGGCCGATGTCGATGGCGCCGGTCTGCAGGGCCTCGGCCTGCTCGGCATTGCTCATCTCGCGCAGGATGACGCGCACGCCGGGCGCCTGCTGCCGCAACGCGCGCAGGGCGCGGGGCAGGGTGCCGAAAAGCGCCGAGGACACCAGGCCCACGGTCAACTGGCCCGCACTGCCCTTGGCGATCTCGCGCGCGCGGCTGGCGGCTGCGTCAATGCGGGCCACGCTGGTGCGCACATCGTCCAGCATGGCCAGGGCGGCCGGGGTGGGCAGGGCGCCCTGGCGTGAGCGCTGGAACAGCTGCACGCCCAGGTCTTTTTCCATGCGGGCCAGGGTCTGGCTCAGGGCCGGCTGTGCAATGCCCAGCCAGTCGGCTGCGCGGCTGACGCTGCCCTGGTCCACCACCGCGAGAAAGTAGCGCAGATGCCGGGTTTCCATATTGATCCGGTATGAATAAATCCATTTTGAAGAATGGAAATATATACCCACCGTTCCTAGAATCCGGCCCCATGCCCCCGCGCCGCGTCTTGCGTGGCGCAACCCACAAGGAGTTCTGCCCGTGTCTGCCGTGCCCCGGTTCGCCATTGCGTCCAGCGTCGATACCCACGCCCATGTCTTCGAGCGTGGCCTGCCCATGCCGGATGCGCGCCGCTACGCGCCCGAAGAGGACGCGCTCCTGGGCACCTATCTGCACCACCTGGACACGCACGGCCTGGCCCATGGCGTGCTGGTGCAGCCCAGCTTTCTGGGCACGGACAACAGCTACCTGCTCCAGGCGCTGCGCGCCCAGCCTCAGCGCCTGCGCGGCGTGGCCGTGGTGGATGAGAGCACGGGCGATGAACAACTGCAGGCCCTGGCCGATGCCGGCGTGGTGGGCATGCGCCTGAACCTGATCGGCCTGCCTTTGCCCGATCTGAATGCGCCCGGTTGGCGCCGCGTGCTGGAGCATGCCAATACCCTGGGCTGGCATGTGGAGCTGCACCTGCAGGCCGAGCGCCTGCCGGACCTGCTGCCCGCCTTGCTGGCGGCCGACTGCCGCGTGGTGGTTGACCACTTCGGGCGTCCTGACCCGGCCCTGGGCGTGCGCGACCCGGGCTTTGGCTATCTGCTGCAGCAGGCCGACAGCGGCCGTGTGTGGGTCAAGCTGTCCGCGCCCTACCGCATCTGGCAGGCCGCCGGCTGCGCCGCCTCGGGCCGGCAGGCCACCGCGCAATTGCTGCAGGCCTTCACGGCCGGGCGGTTGCTCTGGGGCAGCGACTGGCCGCACACGCAGCACGCCGGCCAGGCCAGCTATCCGGCGGCCGTGCGCTGGCTGCAGGACTGGCTGGACGATGCCGGCCCCCTGCAGGCCGTGCTGGGCCGCACCGCCTTCGAACTGTTCCGATTCCAAAACGACATGCCAAACCAAGGAGACACACCATGAATTCCCTGTCCAGACGCACCGCCAGCCTGTGGGCGGCAGCAGGCCTGCTTTCGGCCGTTGCCGGCATGGCCGCGCCGGCCGCAGCGGCTGCAGCGGCCAACTACCCCGAGCGCCCCGTCACCCTGGTCGTGACCTATCCGCCGGGCGGCACCGTCGATGTGGTGGCGCGCCTGATCGGCCCCAGGCTGTCTGCCGAGCTGGGCCAGCCCGTGGTGATCGAGAACCGGGGCGGGGCAGGCGGCATGATCGGCGGTGCCCAGGTGGCCAAGGCCCAGCCCGACGGCTACACGCTGATGCTCGATGCCTCCAACCACGCGCAGAACCCCGCCATCCACGCGCGCATGCAGTTCGACACGCTCAAGGCCTTCGCGCCGGTCTCGCTGCTGCTGCGCGTGCCCAATGTGCTGGTGGTTGCTCCTTCGTCGCCCATCAAGAGCGTGCAGGACCTGATCCAGGCCGGCCGCTCCGAAGGGGGCGGGCATCTGTACTTTGCGTCCGCAGGCCCGGGCTCGGCCCAGCACCTGGCGGGCGAGCTGTTCAACCTGCTGGCCAGGACGCAGCTGCACCATGTGGCCTACAAGGGCGGCGGCCCGGCCATGATGGATGTGATGTCGGGCCAGGTGCCGCTGATGTTTGCCAGCATGGGCTCGGCCTGGCAGCACGTGAAGACCGGCAAGCTGCGCGCGGTGGCCGTGGGCGGGCTGGAGCGCTCCAAGGCCGCGCCCGAGCTGCCGACCATTGCCGAGTCGGGCGTGCCCGGCTACGAGACCTATGAATGGAACGCCATCTTTGCGCCGGCCGGCACGCCGCCCGCCATCGTGAACCGGCTGTCCACGGTGCTGGCCAAGGTGCTGCGCGAGCCTGCCATCGTGGAGCGGCTCGCTGGCATAGGCGCCGAGCCCATAGGCTCCTCGCCGGCCGAACTGGAGACATTCCGCCGCGCCGAGATCGCCAAATGGCAGAAGGTGGTGAAGGATTCCCGGCTCAAGCTGGACTGAGCGCGTGCAGGCCAGAAAGCGGACCATTGCGGTCTGCTGTGCACCGCAGGCAGCCCTGGCGCGTTGAACAGGAACGGGCGCTGGCCTGAACGGGTTCTTACACCTTTTCAGGCGCAGCGGCCCACGCGGCCCCGCGCGCTTGGTAGAAACGGGGCCTTTCCTGTTTCACCCACTTCAAAAGAACATGGCCCTGCTCACCTTGCGAACCACCTTGCGCGCCGCGGCCGCCTTTGCGCTGGCCTGCTCGGCCCTTGCGGCCCAGGCGCAGACCTACATCAGCGGCTCGGTCTCGGGCCAGCTGGCACCGGGCGTCTACGGCACCGTGGACATCGGCAACGCGCCGCCGCCAGCGCTGCTGTACCAGCGCCCCGTGATCATTGCGCCGGCCCCCATGGCTCCGCCGCCTGTCTACATGTGGGTGCCCCCGGGCCACGCCAAGCACTGGGGCAAGCACTGCGCCCGCTACGGTGCCTGCGGCCGCCCGGTGTACTTCCTGCGCAACCCGCCGCCGCACTGGCATGCCGGGCCGCCGCGTCCCGATCCGCGCTGGCGCGAGGAGCGCCGCCACCGCGAATGGGAACACCGCCGCGATGACCGCCGCTGGGACCGTGACGACCGCCACGATCGCCATGGCGGGCGTGGTGATGACCACCGTGGCCCCGGGCATGGCCATGATCGCGGCCGGGGCCATGGCCGCGATTGAGCGGCACCGCACAAAAATAAGTTGTATCAAGCAGTTGCGGCGCACGGGCGCCGCAACCCGCAGCGCAAGCCTGGCACTGAGCTATGCCGGTTTGCTATAGCTGCTAGCGGGCTTGCTCAGTGGTGCCTGGCCCGCGCCATGCTCACAATAGCTGTCATACCCATACTGATAGAGACAGCCATGCAAACGGCCATTCCCTGCCTGCTGATGCGGGGCGGTACTTCCAAGGGCCCCTTCTTCCGGGCCACCGATCTTCCCTCCGACCTGCCCACGCGTGACCGCGTGCTGCTTGCGGCCATGGGCTCGCCCGACAAGCGGCAGATCGACGGCGTGGGTGGCGCGCATCCGCTGACCAGCAAGGTCGGCATCGTCAGCCTCTCCGACAAGGAAGGCATCGACCTCGAATTCCTCTTCGCCCAGCTGCAGCCCGACAAGGACACGGTGGACACCACGCCCAACTGCGGCAACATGCTGGCCGGCGTGGTTCCCTTTGCGCTGGAGACCGGCATGGTCTCCTCGCGCGGCGAGACCAGCACCTTCCGCGTGCTGACGCTGAACACCGGCATGGCGGCCGACATCACCGTGCAGACGCCCGGCGGCCAGGTGGAGTACGAAGGCTCGGCCCGCATCGACGGCGCGCCGGGCAGCTCGGCACCCATCGAAATCAGCTTTCTGGACACGGCCGGCTCGGTCTGCTCGGGCCTGCTGCCCACGGGCAAGCCCCGGGACACGGTCACGGTGACGGGCGAGGGTTTCGAAGACTTCACGCTTGACGTCACCTGCATAGACAACGGCATGCCGCTGGTGATCTTCAAGGCCGCCGACGTGGGCGCCACCGGCCTGGAGACCGTGGCCGAGCTCAACGCCGACACCGATCTCAAGCGCCGCATCGAGGCGCTGCGCCTGCAGATCTCCCGGACCATGGGCCTGGGCGATGTCTCGGCCAAGAACTACCCCAAGATGACGCTGATCGCGCCGCCCCAGCATGGCGGCGCGCTGACCACGCGCAGCTTCATCCCCCACGTCTGCCATGACGCCATCGGCGTGCTGGCAGCCGTCACCGTGGGCACGGCCGTGAAGATGCCGGGCACCGTGTGCGACGGCGTGGCGCAGCTCACGCAGGGCGCGGGCCCGCTCACGGTGTCGGTGGAGCATCCCACGGGCGAATTCAGCGTGACGCTGGACAGCGATCCGGCCCACCCCGAGGTGGTGACCAAGGCTGCCTTGCTGCGCACGGCGCGCCTGCTGATGCGCGGCGAAGTGATGGTGCCGCGCTCGGCCTGGGACGGCCGCAGGCAGGAACGGTAAGAACGGACAGTGCGGGGGCCGGGCCCCCGCGGTTCCAGGGGACGGGCCGCGCCTGCGGGTGCAGGCATCCGCCAATCCCAGAGACAGTGGAAGAGACAAGTCATGACATCCGTCCAGAAGGACGCCGGCCAGCCCGGCGTCAATGTGCAGACCCTGCTCAACGAGCACCCGTTCTCGGGATTCCAGTGGGTGATCTTTGCACTGTGTTTCCTGATCGTTCTGCTCGATGGCTTTGACACGGCGGCCATCGGCTACATCGCGCCCTCGCTGATCGGCGAGTGGGGCGTGAGCAAGCCTGCGCTGGCGCCCGTGCTCAGCGCGGCGCTGTTCGGCCTGGCTGCAGGCGCCCTGTTCTCTGGTCCGCTGGCCGACCGGCTGGGCCGCAAGTCCGTGCTGGTGGGTTCGGTGGCGGTGTTTGCCGTGTCCTGCCTGGCTTCGGGCTTTTCGCCCGACATCTGGACGCTGGCCGTGCTGCGCTTCGTCACCGGCCTGGGCCTGGGTGCCGCCATGCCCAATGCCGTCACGCTGATGAGCGAGTACTGCCCTGATTCGCGCCGCGCCACGCTGACCAACGCCATGTTCTGCGGCTTTCCGCTGGGCGCGGCCTTCGGCGGCTTTCTGGCGGCCTGGATGATCCCGCATTTCGGCTGGCGCAGCGTGCTCATCCTGGGCGGTGCCGCGCCGCTGCTGCTGCTGGTGGCCCTGATCGTGCTGCTGCCCGAGTCGGTGCGCCACATGGTGGCCAACAACTACCCTGCCGAGCGCATCCGCAAGGTGCTGGCGCGCATTGCCGGTGATGCCGTGCAGGGCGTGCAGCGTTTCGTGCTGACCGAAGCCAGGCCCGAGGCGCGTGCCAGCAGCGGCATGGGCGTGGTGCTGTCGCGCCAGTACCGCGTGGGCTCGGTGATGCTGTGGATCGCCTACTTCATGGGCCTGGTCATCTTCTACGCGCTGATGAACTGGATGCCCGTGCTGTTCAAGGAAGCGGGCCTGGACCCCAAGACCGGCACCCTGGTGGCCGCGCTGTTCCCGCTGGGCGGCGTGGGCGCCGTGCTGTTCGGCTGGCTCATGGACCGCTTCAATGCCAACCGCATCATCGCCATCGGCTATGCGCTGACGGCGGCCTCCATCTGGTGGATAGGCCAGACGGCCGGCCACCTGGGCTGGCTGGTGGTGGCCGTCTTCCTGGCCGGCACCATCATGAACACCGCCCAGTCGTCCATGCCGGCGCTGGCTGCCGCCTACTACCCCACGCGGGGCCGTGCCACGGGCGTGGCCTGGATGCTGGGCATTGGCCGCTTCGGCGGCATTGCGGGCTCCTTCCTGGTGGCCGAGCTGTCGGCGCGCCAGCTGGGTTTCAGCGAGATCTTTGCCGTGGTGGCCATTCCGGGCGTGATCGCCATGGCCGCCCTCATCATCAAGCAGTACAGCAGTCCCGAGCCGCAAGGCGGCGCGGCGCCTGCCACACCCCTTCACTGACACATTCCCACCCCATAAAGACGCAGGAGACCATCCGATGATCATCGACGTACACGGCCACTACACCACCGCGCCCGCGGCCCTGGGCGCCTGGCGCGACCTGCAGATCGCAGGCCTCAAGGACCCGTCCAAGGCCCCCAGGGCCAGCGACCTGAAGATCAGCGACGACGAGATCCGCGAGACCATCGAGACCAACCAGCTCAAGCTGATGAAGCAGCGCGGCTCCGATCTCACCATCTTCAGCCCGCGCGCCAGCTTCATGGCCCACCACATCGGCGACTTCCAGACATCGAGCACCTGGGCCGCCATCTGCAACGAGCTGTGCTTCCGCGTCAGCGAGCTGTTCCCCGAGCATTTCATCCCGGCCGCCATGCTGCCGCAGTCGCCGGGCGTGGACCCTGCCACCTGCATTCCCGAATTGGTCAAGTGCGTGGAGCAGTACGGCAACGTGGGCATCAACCTGAACCCCGATCCTTCAGGCGGCCACTGGACCTCGCCCCCGCTGTCGGACCGCTCCTGGTATCCCATCTACGAAAAGATGGTGGAGTACGACATCCCCGCGATGGTCCATGTCTCCACCAGCTGCAACGCGTGCTTCCACACCACGGGCGCCCACTACCTGAATGCCGACACCACGGCCTTCATGCAGTGCCTGACCAGCGACCTGTTCAAGGACTTCCCCACGCTCAAGTTCCTGATCCCCCATGGCGGCGGCGCCGTGCCCTACCACTGGGGCCGTTTCCGCGGCCTGGCGCAGGAGCTCAAGAAGCCGCTGCTGGACGAGCACCTGCTGAACAACATCTTCTTCGACACCTGCGTCTACCACCAGCCCGGCATCGATCTGCTGACCAAGGTGATCCCGGTCAAGAACATCCTGTTCGCCAGCGAGATGATCGGCGCCGTGCGCGGCATCGATCCGACCACGGGCCACTACTACGACGACACCAAGCGCTACATCGAGGCCACGGCCAACCTCACCGAAGAGGAGCGCTACCAGGTCTACGAAGGCAACGCGCGCCGCGTGTTCCCGCGCCTGGACGCCGCCCTCAAGCAAAAGGGCCTGTAAGCAGGCCGACACCTCAGATCAAGGAGAACACCATGTACGAACTCGGTGTGGTTTACCGCAACATCCAGCGCGCCGACCGCGCGGCCGCCGACGGCCTGGCCGCCCTGGGCTCGGCCACCGTCCACGAGGCCATGGGCCGCGTGGGCCTGCTCAAGCCCTACATGCGCCCCATCTATGCGGGCCAGCAGGTCTCGGGCACGGCCGTCACCGTGCTGCTGCAGCCCGGTGACAACTGGATGATGCATGTGGCGGCCGAGCAGATCCAGCCCGGCGACATCGTGGTCGCGGCCGTGACCTCGGAATGCACGGACGGCTACTTCGGCGACCTGCTGGCCACGAGCTTTCAGGCGCGCGGCGCGCGTGCGCTGGTCATCGACGCCGGCGTGCGCGACGTGAAGACGCTGCAGGAGATGAACTTCCCCGTGTGGAGCCGCGCCATCTCCTCCAAGGGCACGATCAAGGCCACGCTGGGCTCGGTCAACATTCCCGTGGTCTGCGCAGGCATGTGGGTCACGCCCGGCGACGTGATCGTGGCCGACGATGATGGCGTGGTCTGCGTGCCCGCCGCCAAGGCCGCCGAAACCCTGGCCGCCGCGCAAAAGCGCGAGAGCTTCGAGGGCGAAAAGCGCGCCAAGCTGGCTTCCGGCGTGCTGGGGCTGGACATGTACAAGATGCGCGAGCCGCTTGAAAAGGCCGGCCTCCGTTACATCGACTGAAGGAGGGAACATGAGCGCTTTTGAAAAAACCCCCGGCTGGCTGGACTGGTACGCCGGCCCCTCCAAGCCCAAGTTCCAGGTGCCCGCAGGTGCCGTGGACGCGCATTGCCACGTCTTCGGCCCCGGCGATGAATTCCCGTTTGCGCCCGAGCGCAAGTACACGCCCTGCGATGCCAGCAAGCAGCAGCTGTTCGCGCTGCGCGATCACCTGGGCTTTGCGCGCAACGTCATCGTGCAGGCCACCTGCCATGGCGCCGACAACCGCGCCATGGTCGATGCCTGCAAGGCCGCCAACGGCAAGGCGCGCGGCGTGGCCACGGTGCGCCGCAGCGTGACCGATGAGGAGTTGCAGGAGCTGCACGCCGCCGGCGTGCGCGGCGTGCGCTTCAACTTCGTCAAGCGCCTGGTGGACTTCACGCCCAAGGACGAGCTGATGGAGATCGCGGGCCGTGTCGCCAAGCTCGGCTGGCATGTGGTCATCTACTTCGAGGCCGTGGACCTGCCCGAGCTGTGGGATTTCTTCACCAGCCTGCCCACCACCGTGGTCGTGGACCACATGGGCCGCCCCGATGTGAACAAGCCCGTGGACGGCCCCGAGTTCGAGCTGTTCCTCAAGTTCATGCGCGAGCACCAGAACGTCTGGAGCAAGGTCAGCTGCCCCGAACGCCTGTCCGTCACCGGCCCCAAGGCGCTGGACGGCGAGCAAAATGCCTACCGTGACGTGGTGCCCTTCGCCCGCCGCGTGGTCGAGGAATTCCCCGACCGCGTGCTGTGGGGAACCGACTGGCCCCACCCCAACCTCAAGGACCACATGCCCGATGACGGCCTGCTGGTCGACTTCATCCCGCACATCGCCCCCACGGCCGAACTGCAGCGCAAGCTGCTGGTGGACAACCCCATGCGCCTTTACTGGCCCGAAGAGGCCTGAAGGCGACCATGTCCGGCCTGGGTGCCGGACATATTCAAGGAGATATCCATGGCATTGGACAAACCCTATCTGGACGTGCCCGGCACCATCATTTTTGATGCCGAGCAGTCCCGCAAAGGCTACTGGCTCAACCAGTTCTGCATGTCGCTGATGAAGGCCGAGAACCGCGAGCGCTTCAAGGCCGACGAGCGTGCCTACCTGGACGAATGGGCCATGAGCGAGGAACAGAAGCAGGCCGTGCTGGCCCGCGACCTCAACTGGTGCATGCGCACGGGCGGCAACATCTACTTCCTGGCCAAGATCGGCGCCACGGACGGCAAGAGCTTCCAGCAGATGGCAGGCTCCATGACCGGCATGTCCGAAGAGGAATACCGCAACATGATGGTGGGCGGAGGCCGTTCGGCCGAAGGTAACCGCCGCGTGGGCGAGGAGGGCGATGCCCAGGCCCACCGCCAGCCGCAAGGCCTCGCCGGCGCAGCGAACAAGAACAAGGAAGGCATCTGACATGGCGCGCATCACCGCATCCGTCTACACCTCGCATGTGCCCGCCATCGGCGCGGCCATGGACCTGGGCAAGGCCGACGAGCCCTATTGGCAGCCTTTGTTCAAGGGCTTCGAGCACTCGCGCCAATGGCTCAAGGACAACAAGCCCGACGTGATCTTCCTGGTCTACAACGACCACGCGACCGCGTTCAGCCTGGACTTCATCCCGACGTTTGCCATCGGCACGGCCGCTGAATACCAGCCCGCCGACGAAGGCTGGGGCCCGCGCCCCGTGCCCAAGGTCGTCGGCCATCCGGAGCTGGCCAGCCACATCGCGCAGTCGGTGATCCAGCAGGACTTCGACCTGACCATCGTCAACAAGATGGACGTGGACCACGGCCTGACCGTACCGCTGTCCCTGATGTGCGGCCAGCAGGACGCGCGCACAGGCGCCTGGCCCTGCCCGGTGATTCCGTTTGCCGTGAACGTGGTGCAGTACCCCGTGCCGTCGGGCCAGCGCTGCTTCAACCTGGGCCGCGCCATCCGCCGCGCCGTGGAAAGCTTCGATGAAGACCTGAACGTGCAGATCTGGGGCACGGGCGGCATGAGCCACCAGCTGCAGGGCGCGCGTGCCGGCCTGATCAACAAGGAGTGGGACAACCGCTTCCTGGACCTGCTGATCGAGAACCCTGCCGGCCTGGCCAAGATGCCGCATATCGACTACGTGCGCGAGGCTGGCTCCGAAGGCATCGAGCTGGTGATGTGGCTGATCGCGCGCGGTGCCATGGCCGATGTGGATGGCCCCGCGCCGCTGCCCAAGGTCAACCACCGCTTCTACCATGTGCCGGCATCGAACACCGCTGTCGGACACCTCATCCTGGAGAACCCCCAATGAGCAACAAGACCATCAAAGTCGCCCTGGCGGGCGCCGGTGCCTTCGGCATCAAGCACCTGGACGGCATCAAGAACATCGACGGCGTTGAAGTCGTCTCCCTGGTGGGCCGCGAGCTGGCCAAGACCCAGGAAGTGGCCGACAAGTACGGCATCAAGCATGTGACCACCGAGCTGGCCGACAGCCTGGCCCTGCCCGAGGTGGACGCCGTCATCCTGTGCACGCCCACGCAGATGCATGCCGCCCAGGCCATCGAATGCCTGAAGGCCGGCAAGCATGTACAGGTGGAGATCCCGCTGGCCGACAGCCTCAAGGACGCCCAGGCCGTGGCCGATCTGCAAAAGCAGACCGGCCTGGTGGCCATGTGCGGCCACACGCGCCGCTTCAACCCCAGCCACCAGTGGGTGCACAAGAAGATCGCGGCCGGCGAGTTCAACATCCAGCAGATGGATGTGCAGACTTACTTCTTCCGCCGCACCAACATGAACGCGCTGGGCCAGGCCCGCAGCTGGACCGATCACCTGCTGTGGCACCACGCTGCCCACACCGTGGACCTGTTCGCCTACCAGGCCGGCAGCCCCATCGTGAAGGCCAATGCCGTCCAAGGCCCCATCCATCCGGAGCTGGGCATTGCCATGGACATGAGCATCCAGCTCAAGGCCGCCAATGGCGCCATCTGCACGCTGAGCCTGTCTTTCAACAACGACGGCCCGCTGGGCACCTTCTTCCGCTACATCGGCGACACCGGCACCTACATCGCGCGCTATGACGATCTGGTCAACGGCAAGGAGGAGAAGATCGACGTTTCCAAGGTTGATGTCTCCATGAATGGCATCGAGCTGCAGGACCGCGAGTTCTTCGCCGCCATCCGCGAAGGCCGCGAGCCCAATTCCAGCGTGGCCCAGGTGCTGCCCTGCTATCAGGTCCTGCACGACCTCGAGCAGCAACTGCAGGCCTGACGCGCCCGGCGAGCCGTCGCAGCGCACCATGTTTCCATCCGGAGTACCGCAATGACCGATTCCTCCTCCAGCAGCCGGGAAGACGTGCCCGAGGCGTCCAATCGCCTCGGGATCGACGGCATAGAGTTCATCGAGTACACGACCAGCCAGCCCCAGGCCCTGGGCCAGGTGCTGGAGGGGCTGGGTTTTCGCCCCGTGGCGCGGCACCGCTCGCGCGAGGTGACGCTGTACCGGCAGGGGGACATGAACCTGGTGGTCAATGCGGGCGCTGCCGATGCGCTGGCCAATGCCGCCTCGGACGGGCAGCCCGTCATCTCGGCCGTGGCGCTGCGCGTGCAGGATGCCCTGCAGGCGCATACGCGCTGCATCGAGCTGGGAGCCTGGGCGGCGCCCAGCCAGGCCCAGGCGATGGAGCTGCACATCCCGGCCATCCACGGCCCGGGTGGCAGCCGCTTCTACTTTGTCGATCGATGGCAGGAGTTCTCCATCTATGACATCGATTTCAAGCCTATCGCCGGGGCCGATCCACATCCACCAGCGCTGGCCGGCCTGGGCTATTTCGGCGTGGTCCAGTACATAGGGCGTGGCCGCAGCGCCGACTGGATCACCTACTTCGAGCGCATGTTCGACTTCCACCTGCTGCCCGACGCGCAGCGCTTCGGCATCCTGCCCAAGGGCAAGCTCATGCGCAGCCCCTGCAAGCGCTTCCTGTGGCAGCTCATCGAGCCCGATCCGGGCCTGGAGTGGGACGACATGCCCGAGCGCCTGCAGCGCATCGGCCTGGGCACCACCGACGTGCCTGGCGCCGTGCAGGCGCTGCGCCAGCGCGGCGTGGAGTTCGTGGAATCGAGCCGCCTGCACCCCGATGACCGCGGCGCGCTCACGCGCAACGCCATGGGCACCGTGGTGTTCGAGCTGGTGCACCGCGACGCCTAGCGCAAAGCCTGGCGCGCCGCCGTCCGATTCAACCGCCGATACACACAACGATCCTGGAGGGCAACATGGGCTTGCTGGACAGCTATGGCATGGACACCATCACTCTGAATGGCTCGCTGGAGGCCAAGCTCGACGCCATACGGCGCGCGGGCTTCACCCAGGTCATGCTCAGTGCGCGCGATCTGGCCGGCCACCCGGGCGGCGTCAAGGCGGCGGCTGCGGCCGTGCGCGCCAGCGGCCTGCGGCCCACGGGCTTTCAGGTGCTGCGCGACTTCGAGGGCCTGTCCGACCACCTGCACCACTACAAGGTGGACATCGCCAAATCCATGCTGGAGATGTGCGCCGAGATCGGCAGCCCCGTGCTGCTGGCCTGCTCGTCCACCTCGCGCCATGCCACGGGCGATCTCGACGTGATTGCGCGCGACCTGCGCAAGCTGGCCATGCTGGGCATTCCGCTGGGCGTGAAGATCGCCTACGAGGGCCTGTCCTGGGGTCGCTCCGTCAATGAGTTCACCACCAGCTGGGACGTGGTCTGCCGTGCCGACACGTCCAACCTGGGCATTGGCCTGGACTCCTTCCACATCCTGGCTGCCAAGACGCCTCTGGACGCGCTGGAGCTGATCGACCGCGACAAGATCTTCCTGGTGCAACTGTCCGACTTCATGTGGCACGACGCCCCCACCTTCGAAGAGCGCATGGCCACGGCGCGCACCTTCCGCGTGTTCCCGGGCGAGGGCGTGCACAGCGAGCGCCTGGCCGACCTGGTGCTGCGCCTGGACCGCCTGGGCTACCGGGGCGACTACAGCTTCGAGGTCTTCAACGACGACTACCAGCAGCTGCCGCTGGACACCGTGGCCGAGCGCGCGCGCCGCAGCGCCCTGTGGCTCAACGACGACGTGCTGCACCGGCCCGTGCCGCTGCCGGCCTGGGCGCGCACGGGCGTGAGGGGCACGTCGGTTTGACGGCAAAATGGGACTTCGACATTGCAAGGGAGCGCTGGCCGCTCCCTTGCTTCTTTTCCCTGTGAGAAAACCATGACCAACCTGTCCACACGCCACCTGGGTCCCTTCTCCGTCAGCGCCGTCGGCCTGGGCTGCATGAACCTCAGCCATGCCTATGGCCATCCGCCGTCGCCCGAGCAGGGCAAGGCCGTGCTGCATGCGGCGCTGGATGCCGGTGTCACGCTGTTCGACACGGCGGCGCTGTATGGCTTCGGCGCCAACGAATCCCTGATCGGCCCCGTGCTCAAGTCCCACCGCAACCACATCACCCTGGCCAGCAAATGCGGCATGGCCGGCGTGCGCGGCGACGACGGCGTGGTGCGCCGCGTGATCGATGGCCACCCCAAGACCCTGCGCCGCAATTGCGAAGACAGCCTGCAGCGCCTGGGCACCGATGTCATCGATCTCTACTACCTGCACCGCTGGGACCGCCGCGTGCCCATCGAGGAATCGGTGGGCGAGATGTCGCGCCTGGTGGAAGAGGGCAAGGTGCGCGCCCTGGGCCTGTCCGAGATCGGCGCCGACGCGCTGCGCCGCGCCCATGCCACCTTCCCCATCGCCGCGCTGCAAAGCGAGTATTCGCTGTGGTCGCGCAATGCCGAGCTGGGCACGCTGCAGGCCTGCAAGGAACTGGGCATTGCCTACGTGGCCTTCAGCCCGCTGGGCCGCGCCTTCCTCACCGGCAAGCTCCAGGAGGTCGAGGGCCTGGTCAAGGGCGATATCCGCGCCAGCATGCCGCGCTTCGCGCCCGAGGCCTATGCGAAGAACCTGCAGCTGCTCGCGCCCATGCAGTCCATTGCCGAGCGCGCCGACTGCACGCTGGCCGAGCTGGCCATCGCCTGGGTGCTGCACCAGGGCGATCATGTGATTGCCCTGCCGGGCACCACCAGCGTGGACCACCTGCACGAAGACCTGCGCGGCGGCGCCGTGCGCCTGGACGCTGCCCTGCTGGCCGAACTGGACGACCTCTTCAAGCCCGAGCGCATCCAGGGCGACCGCTATGCCGTGGCCTCGCAGCGCGAGGTGGACACGGAAAAATACGCGTTCGAAACCGTCTGAACACGCCGCAGGCCGCTCATGGCATGGATGCGGCCAGGTCGAATGGCGCCGTGGGCGTGCCCTGGTGGAAGCGCATCTGCCAGCCCCGGGCCGTGCGCAGCCAGACCGAGGAGCGCAGCGTATGCCGGCCGGCCGTTCCATCCTCGGCCACGCTGGCCGAGCGGTAGGTCAGCAGCGCGCTGTCCGGCCCCAGGCGCGTCAGGGCAAAGCCGCCTGACACCAACCGGGCAGGGGGCCCTTCTGGCAAGGCGGCCGCCAGGCTGTCCACGGTATCAGCCCTGCCATGCACGCCGCCCGAGCGGCCGAATTCCAGGAAGTCTTCATGCAGCAGCGCCTGCAGCTGGCCTGCGTCCGAGCGCACCTGCGGATCGTGCAGCCGCACTTCCAGTGCCTGCAGATGCTGCAGCAGACGGTCGTCGCCGCCATGCATGTCCAGGTCAGGAAGTTGCGCCATGGCCATGTTGTTCACCATCAGATCAGATCCCGCATGGCCTGCGCCGTCTCGCGCAGCATGGGCAGCACGCGCGCCACGGCGTCCTTGCCGGTCTCGCGGCCCATGGGCATGGTGATGTTGAGGGCGCCGGCCAGCGCGCCGTGGCGGTCGCGCAGCGGCACGGCAATGCCGCGCGAGTCCAGGTTGAGCTGCTGCTCGCACAGCGCCCAGTCCTGGGTGCGGATCAGGGCCAGCTCGCGGCGCATTTCGGCGGGGCAGGTGATGGTGTGCGAGGTGAAGACCGTCAGCGCGCGGTTGTCCAGCCAGTGCTCCAGCTCGGCGTCGCTGCGCATGGACAGCATCAGCATGCCGGCCGCCGTGACCTGGGCCGGCACGCGTGCGCCCAGCACGTAGCCGGTGTTCATGTTGCGGTTGGGGCCGTTGCGTGCGATGTAGACCACCTCGTCGTCGTCCAGCACCGCCAGGTAGGCGGTTTCATGGGTGCCGGCCGCCACGCGCTGCAGAAACGGCTGGACGATGCGCGGCAGCCGCGCCGACTCCAGGTACGACTGCCCCAGCCGCAGCACGCGCGGCGTGAGCCAGAACAGCTTGCCGTCCCCCGCCACGTAGCCCATGTGCTGCAGCGTCAGCAGGTAGCGCCGCGCGGCGGTGCGCGTCATGCCCGTGCGCTGGCCGGCCTCGGCGGCCGTCATGCGCGGGTGGGCGTCGTCAAAGGCTTCGATGATCGATACGCCGCGTTCCAGTCCGGCAATCCAGTCGCGCTGGGCGAGGGTGGAAGGTGTTGTCATGGCGAGCTTGAGTTTTCCGTATTAACCCTGGGTGCGTGCGATTATCGAACCGCGCGGTGCGATCAGCGCACATGCCCCTGGAAATTGGCTTGGGCAGATTCATAGGCGGGAACTACATTTTTTACATCCCGCTGGCCTGGCCGCAAGCATCCATCACGTGCCGCAGCGGGGATCTTTTGCCTGGAGGAGACAACACATGAGCGCAACACCGATACATACGCAGTCAACGCAGCACCAACCCAGGAAGGCCGCAACCAGCGGCTGGATAGGCTCGGCCCTGGAGTACTACGATTTCTTCATCTACGCCACGGCTGCGGCGCTGATCTTTCCGCAGATCTTCTTTCCGCAGGGTGATCCGGCGATTGCGATCATCGCCTCGCTGGCCACCTACGGCGTGGGCTATGTGGCGCGGCCCATCGGCGCCTTCGTGCTGGGCCACCTGGGCGATACGCACGGGCGCAAGCAGGTGCTGGTGTGGTGCATGTTCCTGATGGGCTTTTCCACCATCGCCGTGGGGCTGCTGCCCACCTATGACCAGGTCGGCCTGTGGGCGCCCGCGCTGCTGGTGCTGATGCGGCTGATCCAGGGCTTTGCGGTGGCCGGCGAGATCTCGGGCGCCAGCTCGATGATCCTGGAGCATGCCCCGTTCGGGCGGCGCGGCTTCTTCGCCAGCTTCACGCTGCAGGGCGTGCAGGCCGGCCAGATCCTGGCAGCGGCCGTGTTCCTGCCGCTGGCGCACTACATGCCCACCGAGCAGTTCAACAGCTGGGGCTGGCGCATTCCCTTCATCCTGAGCTTCGTGGTCATCATTGCGGGCTGGATCATCCGCCGCGAGGTCAACGAGACCCCGGCCTTCACGGCAGCAGGCCGCAGCGAGTCACGTCCGCGTTCGCCCGTGGTCGAGGCCTTCCGCCACCATTCGCCCGACATGCTGCGCGTGGTCTGCATGGCGCTGATGAACGTGATCCCCGTGGTGGCCACCATCTTCGGTGCCGCCTATGCGGTGCAGCCCGCCTACGGCATCGGCTTCGCCAAGGACATGTACCTGTGGATTCCCGTGGTGGGCAACATCGTCGCGGTGCTGGTGATCCCCCTGGTGGGCAACCTGTCCGACCGCATCGGCCGGCGCCCGCCCATCATTTTCGGCGCGCTGCTGTCGGGGCTGCTGGCCATCGGCTACCTCTACGCCATCAGCACGCGCAACATGCCGCTGGCCTTCGCCATGTCCATCCTGATGTGGGGCGTGGTCTACCAGGGCTACAACGCGGTGTTCCCCAGCTTCTACCCCGAGCTGTTCCCGACCCGCACACGCGTCTCGGCCATGGCCATCTCGCAGAACGTGGGCACGGCCATCACCGCCATGCTGCCCGCGCTGTTCACGGCCGTGGCGCCTCCGGGATCCCAGAACATCTGGCTGACGGTGGGGCTGATCGCCTTCGGCATCACCGTGGTCGCAGCGCTGGCCGCCTGGAGCGCCCGCGAGACCTACCGCGTGCGCATGGAGGATCTGGGCGAGGCCGGTGCGCAGCCTGTGGACGCCGCCGAGTACGAGCGCCTGCGCACCCAGGCACTGCCCCAGTCCGGCCGCTGAATTTCACACGCCACATTCCGCCAACCCAAGCATCCGAAAGCCCAGGGAATGATTTCCGGAAAAACCACCCTCATCGCGCACATCGGCGATCCCACCGAGACCTTCAAGTCGCCCATGATCTACAACCCGTGGTTCGACGGCCGGGGCATAGACGCCTGCGTCGTGCCCATGGGCGTGAAGGCGGCGCATTTCGCGCCGGACTTCGCGGCCATCATGCGTTTCACCAACCTGCGCGGCGCGCTGATCACCATGCCGCACAAGGTGTCCGTGGTGGACCTGGTGCACGAGGTCACGCCCGCCGTGCACATTGCAGGCGCCTGCAATGCCGTGCTGCGGCGCGAGGATGGCTCGCTGCTGGGCGACCAGTTCGACGGCGCGGGCTTTGTGCGCGGCGTGCTGCGCAAGGGGCGGCAGCTGCAGGGCGCGCGGGTGCTGATTTCCGGGGCGGGTGGCGTGGGGTCGGCGATTGCCGCCTCGCTGGCGGCAGCCGGCGTGGGCGAGCTGATGCTGTTCGACACGCGGGACGAGAGCGCGCAGGCCCTGGCCGGGCGGCTCGCTGCCTACTACCCGAGGATGAAGGTGGGCACGGGCTCCAGGGACCCGCAGGGCTTCGACGTGGTCGTCAACGCCACGCCGCTGGGCATGAAGGCCGATGACCCGCTGCCTTTCGATGTGCAGCGCATCGCGCCCACCACCTTTGTAGGCGAGGTGGTGATGAAGTCCGAGTTCACGCCCCTGCTGCGCGCCGTGCGAGACAAGGGCTGCGACTTCCAGGTGGGCACGGACATGCTGTTCGAGATGATTCCCGCCTACCTCGAATTCTTCGGCTTCGGCAGCGCCACGCCCGACGAGCTGCGCGCCACCGCGCACATCTCCTACTGATCCAGCCGACAGACAACCGGCCCTGAATGCGTCCAGGGCAGGGCGCAGCCACGCCCAAAAAAGCATTTTTCACAGAGAAGGAGACAAGACCATGCAACAGCAAATGCACCAGACACCGCGAGTGCCGCAGCGCGGGGCCCTTCGCATCCTGGCCCTGACCACCGTGCTGGGCGCCTGGGGCGCGGGCGCCCACGCCCAGTCCTCGGTCACCATCTACGGCAGCGTGGACCAGTACATCAACCACATGCGCAGCAGCTCGGGCGCATCCATGACCACGCTGGAGGACGGTGCCCTGCTGCGCAGTCGCCTGGGCTTTCGCGGTCAGGAAGACCTGGGTGGTGGCCTGTACGCGAAGTTCCAGCTGGAGATGGGCATCAACGCCGACAACGGCACGCAGGCCGACAGCACGCGCGGCTTCGACCGCCAAAGCTGGGTGGGCCTGGGCGGCGGCTGGGGCGAGGTGCGGCTGGGCCGGCAGAACACCGTGATCTTCGGGCGCGGCGACTACATCGACTTCACCTCGCGCACGTTGGGATCGATGGTCAACAACTTCGGCGTGCCCTCGCGCTTCGACAACGACATCTCCTACACCTCGCCGCGCATGGCCGGCTTCCTGTTCGAGGCCCACTACGCCATGGCCGAGACCGGTGCTCCAGCGCGCCAGGCCATCTACCAGCTGGGCCTGGACTACCTGAACGGCCCCTACCGCGTGGGATATGCCGGGCTGTATGCGCGTGCGCCTCAGAACGCGGCCTATACCGACGCGGTCCGCTACGACAACCTCTACGCCAACTACGACTACGGCAAGGGCAAGGTCCAGCTGGCCTTTGTGCGGTCCAACAACAGCACGGCAGGCTCGGCGGGCAACAACACGGGCACGGTGCTGGGCAATGTGGGCGGGCTGGTGGCGGGCACGAATGCCGATGTGCGCCGCTTCTACCGCGTTTGGCAGCTGTCGGCCGACTACCGCGTGACGCCGCAACTGCGCGTGGGCGCGCTGTGGGGCCGCATACAGGATGGCTCGGACAGCGGGCGCGGCGCATCGGGCGGCGCGGTCGCGGCCTACTACGACCTGTCCAAGCGCACCATGCTCTACGCGGTGGCCGAGCAGTTGAAGAACGACCGCAATGCGGGCTTCCGGCTGGCGGCCTCGGGCGGCATGAAGCCCAACTTCACATCGGCCGACGACGTCAACGGCCGCACCATCAAGGGCGTGCAGCTGGGCGTGCTGCACCGCTTCTGAGGGGCATGCCATGGCACAGCTGCACCCGCTTCGCATTGCCGTGGCCGGCGCCGGCGCGATCGGCCAGGCGCATATCGCCGCCATCGGGGCCCAGGCGGATTGCCGCCTGTCCGCCATCGTGGACCCGGCGCCCGCCGCCCGGGAGCTTGCCCAAAGGGCCGGAGTGCCGCTGTGGCGCGACCTGGGCGAGCTGATCGCCCATGACCGGCCCGACGCCGTGGTGCTGGCCACGCCCAACCGCCTGCATGCCCCGCAGGCGGCGCAGTGCATGCATGCGCGCCTGCCCATCCTGCTGGAAAAGCCCGTCACCTCCACCGTGGCCGAGGCACAGCGCCTGGCCGCGCTGGCCGAGCGCAGCGGCGCCCGCGTGCTGGTGGGCCACCACCGCGCCCACAGCCCGATCATGGCGCGGGCCGCAGCCCTCATCGCCCAGGGGCGGCTGGGCCGCCTGGTGGCCGTGACCGGCGCGGCCCTGTTCTACAAGCCGGACGCCTATTTCGAGGAAGGCCCCTGGCGCCGCGAGGCCGGGGGCGGCCCCATCCTGCTCAACATGATCCACGAGGTCCACAACCTGCGCATGCTGTGCGGCGACATCGTGGCCGTGCAGGCCTTCGCCTCGCATGCCACGCGCGGTTTCGCCGTGGAAGACACGGTGGCCATCAACCTGCGCTTTGCCAGCGGTGCGCTGGGCAGCTTTATGCTTTCGGACACGGCCGCCAGCGCGCGCAGCTGGGAGCAGACCTCGCAGGAGAACAAGGCCTATGCCAGCTATGAGGACGAAGACTGCTATCTGGTGGCGGGCACCTTCGGCTCGCTGGCCATACCGAGCATGCGGCTGAAGACCTATGCATCGGCCGGCCAGCGTTCCTGGAATGAGCCCTTCGACCTGGATGTGGCCGCCGTGGAGCGCGAAGACCCGCTGGTGCGCCAGATGGCGCATTTCGCGCAGGTGGCGCGCGGCCTGGCGCAGCCCCTGGTCAGCGTGCACGACGGCCTGCGCAACCTGCAGATCACTGAGGCCATTGCAGAGGCTGCCCGCATGGGCGCCGCCATCGACACCACAGCGTGACCCGGACACCACCGGCGCGCATCCTTCATCCATGACATCAAGCCACGGAGCCTCCATGAAAAAGATCCTGATGCTGCACGGCATCAACCACAACATGTTCGGCCAGCGCGACCCCGCCCAATACGGCATGGTCACGCTGGCCGAGATCGACGCCTCGCTGCGCAGCCTGGGCAGCCAGCTGGGCTGCGAGGTGGACAGCTTCCAGACCAATTGCGAAGGCGCCATGTGCGATCGCATCCACCAGGGCTTTCGGGACGGCGTCGATGGCGTGCTCATCAATGCCGGCGCCTGGACGCACTACAGCTACGGCATCCGCGACGCGCTGGCCATGCTCACCGTGCCCGTGGTGGAGATCCACATGAGCAACATCCATGCGCGCGAGCCCTTCCGCCACCACTCGGTGTTTGCCGATATCGCCCGAGGCCAGATCTGCGGCTTCGGCGCGGACAGCTATCTGCTGGGCCTGCGGGCCGTGCTGTCCGCCGTCGCATAGGATGCATGGCGCGCAACTGGCCATGTATCGTCCTTCGAACTCCCTCGCTCGACGCGCTGCATGCCGTGACCAGGCTTCATTGAGATGAACTTCGCCGATCCCGGCCCGCGCCGCTCCGTTTCCTTTCTTCTGCTGCTGCCGCTGCTGCTGGCCGCGCAGCCGGTCGCCACCGATGGCTATCTGCCGGCGTTGCCCGAGATCGCGCGCGACCTGGGCTCGGCCAGCAGCAGCCTGACCGTTTTCATGCTGGCCTTCGGTGTCGCCCAGCTGGTGTGCGGGCCGCTGGCTGACCGCTTCGGGCGCCGGCCCGTGCTGCTGACGGGGTTGGCCTGCTACACGGCAGCGGCGGCAGGCTGTGCGCTGGCGGGCAGCGCGGACGCACTGGTGGCCTGGCGCGCCGTGCAGGGCGCGGCCATGGCGGCCATCCTGGTGTGCGCACGGGCTGCGGTGCGCGACCTGTATCCGGCCCATGAAGGACCGCGCATCATGGCCCGCGGCCTCACAGGCCTGGGGCTGGTGGCACTGGTGGCGCCGATTGCCGGTGCATGGGGAGTCCAGGCCACCGGCTGGCGCTGGGTGCTGGTGGCGATGGGCGTCTACTCGCTGGCTTTGCTGGCACTGTGCTGGCGCACTTTCAGCGAGACGCGGCAAGCGCCGGCGGAGTCTGCCCCGGTCATCGCATCCGTACCCGTACCCGTACCCGTACCCGTATCCGTATCCGTATCCGTATCCGCTGGCGGTGTGCGCCAGGTGATCGCCGACCCCGGCTTTTGCGCCTGGACGGCGCTGGCCGCAGCCACCTACGGCGGCATCTTCTGCTTTTTGCTGCTGTCGCCGATGGTGTACGTCGACCTGTTCGGTCTGTCGCCCGTGCTCTACGGCTGGATTCCTGCGGGCGGCTCGCTGGTCTACATCCTGGGCATCACATGGTGCCGGCGCCTGCTGTCGCGCCACGGGCCGGTGCGCACGGTGCAACTGGGCGCTTCGCTCAGTCTGCTGGGGCCGTGCATCCAGATCGCCGGCTGCGTGCTGGCGCCGGCCTCGCCCTTTCCACTGCTGCTGGGGCACGCGGTGTATGCACTGGGCCATGGCCTGCACCAGCCTTGCGGCCAGGCGGGCGCGGTGGGTGGTCTGCCGCCGCAGCTGGCCGGGCGGGCCGTGTCGTGTTCGGGCTTCGCGATCATGTGCGTGGCCTTCTGCGCCGGCCAGCTGGCGGCGCAATTTGTCGATCCGACGATGCGCCACGGTGCCTGGCCGATGGTGCTGCCCATGGCGCTGGCAGGCGTTGTGCTGGTCCTCATCGCCTTTGTCTGGCTGCCGTGGCTGTACCGGGTGCGGTCAGCGCAAAGGGTTCAGCCCCGGTCATGACACTGTTCATGCATCCGCGCGGTATTCCCCCCGATGCTTCATGAACCGGTGGTAGGACATGCGCAGGTGCAGCTGCATCACCTGGCGTGCCAGCTCCCCATCCCTGGCACGTATGGCGATCACCAGGTCGCAGTGGTGGTGCAGGCTTTGCACCAGCTCTTCGGGCGTGTAGATGTAGAACGACCGCTTGATGATCGGCATGTCGATCATCGTCGCCAGCATGGTCTTGAGGCGCGGCGAGCCCGATGCCTCGATCAGCGCGTGGTGAAAATCCCGGTTGGCTGACTGCACCTCGCCAATGCCGTCGTGGCCAGCGGCAATGCCGGCCTCCATGCGCTGGTTGCTGGCCTCCAGCTCATCGGCCAGCCCCTCGCCGCCGCGCGTGGCCGCGAGGAACGAGGCGTACGGCTCCAGCAGCATGCGCAGCTGGAAAGTCTCCTCCACATCCCAGTCGCTCCACTCCGACACGCGGATACCCTGGCCCGCGCCATCGGTGGCCAGGCCATCTTCCACCAGGCGGTGCAGCGCATTGCGCACCGGCGTGCGGCTCAGTCCCAGGTCGCGGGCAATGGGCTCTTCCTTGAGCTGTTCGCCGGGTCGGTAGTGGCCGCCGATGAGCCGCTGCCGCAGAACCTCGTACGCCTTGTCTTTCACGTTTTGCACTGTGTTTGCACCAGGTGGGTGGGGATGGTGCGCTGATTCTAGGTGACGACGGAAGGGCTCGCCGCGCTGCGCTTCATTCGGAAAAATACAAAACAAGTACAAATATCCGCAGTTCTACGGGAAATCTCTATGAGTGGATCGGAGTTGCACTCCATAGACTGCGATCAATGTTTTAAATTTGTACTTTTATGAAGTTCGCAATACTGGGTGGTGGAATGGTCGGCGCCTGCTACATGCAGGCCTTTGTGGAGCAGGGGCACAGCCTGGTGGGCCTGTGCGACCTGCAGCCCAACGCTGCGGTGGCCGACGCCGTGCAGGCCGCTGGTGCGCAGGTGCATACCGCGCCCGGTGCCTGGCTGGCCGAGGCCGACGTGGTGGTGAGCGCCGTGTTCGGCACCGTGGCGCGCAGCCTGTTCGAGGCCTGCCTGCCTCATCTGCGCGATCTGCCCGATGGCGTGGTCTATGTGGACATGACCACGGCCGACCCGCAGGAGATGCGCGAATGCGGCGAGCTGGCCCGGCGCGTCGCCCAGGGCAGGGCGGTGCACTTCGTGGACGTGGCCATCACCGGCGCGGTCAACCTGGGCGGCAGGAAGACGCCGCTGCTCGTGGCCGGTGGCAAAGCCGGTTTTGTACAGGAATTGTTCTTGCCCTTTGGCGGCTCCGTTCGCGTGGTGGGGGGACAGCCGGGCGATGCCGCCGCGCTCAAGCTCCTGCGCAGCATCTACACCAAGGGGACCGAGGCGCTGGCCGTGGAGTGCCTGGTGACGGCCCAGCAGATGGGCCTGCGCGAGCAGCTGCATGCCGTGCTGCAGGACATCGACGAGACACCGCTGCGCACGCTGATGGAGTCCATGGTGCGCACGCACATCCCGCATTCCGCACGCCGCCGCAACGAGGTGGCCGAGGCCCGGCAGCAGATGGCCCGCAACGGCCTGGCGCCCATCGCCTCGCCCGCCGTCGAGGCGCTGTTCGCCGCCACGGCCCGGGCGCATGCGGCCCAGCCGTTCACCGGCACCTCCACCGACGAGGCCATCGATTGGCTGGGCAGCCACGTGCTCGCCAGCCAAACCTGATCAACGTACCCCTGCGCCAACCGACACCACCAAAGGAGACATCCGCAATGACGACCCCGACCCGACGCCGCCTGGCCCTCGCCGGCCTGCTGGCACTGACCGCTGCCGCCATGGCCCCGGCCCATGCCCATGCCCAGGGCACCTATCCGCAGCGGCCCATCAGGTTCATCGTGCCCTTTCCGGCCGGCGGCGGCACCGACAACCTCACGCGGCTGGTCGGCACCAAGCTCACCGAGGCCCATGGGTGGGCCATCGTGGTGGAGAACAAGCCCGGGGCCGGTGGCAACCTGGCGCTGGACCAGGTGGCCAAGGCCCCCGCCGATGGCCTGACCCTGGTGATGGCGCAGACCGACAACGTGGTGCTCAACCCGCTGCTGTACACCAAGCTCACCTACAACCCCGACAAGGACCTGCGCGCCGTGGCCCTGGTCGCAGCCGGCCCGGCCGTGCTCGTGGTGAATGCCGATTCTCCGTACAAGTCCCTGGGCGACATCGTCCAGGCGGCGAAGAAAGACCCCGGGCGCCTGAGCTTTGCCACGCCGGGCACCGGCACCATTTCGCACCTCATCAGCGAGGCCTGGCAGAAAAGCTCGAATGTGAAGTTCACCCACGTGCCGTTTCGCGGCATGGCGCAGGCCATGCCCGACCTGCTGGGCGGGCGCATCGACATGTACATGGGGTCCGTCCCCACGCTGCTGTCGCACATCCAGTCGGGCAAGGTGCGCGCCATCGGCGTGACCACCGCGAGCCGCTCCAAGCTGCTGCCCGACGTGCCGACCTACACCGAATCCGGCATCAAGGGCGTGGAGCTGGCCAGCGTGTGGGGCGTGATGGCCCCGGCCGGCACCTCCGACGCCATCGTCAAGCAGCTCAACGAAGCCATCAACAAGGTGGTGAACGCACCCGACACGGCCAGGAAGATCGCCGACTCCGGCGCGGAACTCATCACCGGCACACCGCAGGACATGGCCAGGCTCTACGCCAGCGACCGCGCCCGCCTGGCACCCATCGTCAAGAGCTCTGGCACCACGCTCGATTGAGCGGCACGGCTTTCATTCCATCCACTCTGAGTACCTCACCATGATCGGTCTTCAAATTCTGAAGCGGCAACGCGCTGTCAGCCTTGATATTGCCAGGCGCTATCTCGACGTGCCTGTTGCCAACGTCAGCGACTGCATGGCCCGCATGACGGCTGGCGGCGCGCGGTTGCGCCCCATGCACGGCGGCGGGCGCATGGCCGGCCCTGCGTTGACCATCAAGACCCGCCCGGGCGACAACCTCATGCTCCACAAGGCACTTCAACTGGCCAGCCCAGGTGACGTGATCGTGGTGGATGCGGGCGGCGACCTCACCAACGCACTCATCGGAGAAATCATGGTGGGAGACGCCATGCGTCGCCAGCTGGGCGGCATCGTGATCAATGGCGCGATCCGGGACGCGGCATGGATTCGTGCAGGCAGCTTCCCGGTATTCGCCGCGGGCGTCACGCACCGCGGACCCTACAAGGACGGCCCGGGCGAAATCAATGTGCCGATCGCCATCGATGGCATGGTGATCGAGCCCGGTGACCTCATGATTGGCGATGACGATGGCTTGCTGTGCGTACCGTATGCGCAGGCGCAGGCCCTGCTGGATGCAGCACACGGAAAGCAGGTCGTTGAGGCCAGGATGGTGGCCGACATCGCTGCCGGTACCTACAGCGCGCCATGGATAGACGAGACGCTCAAGCGTCTGGGCTGCCCGATTCAGCCGTAGCGCCGGCGCTGCATCACCCATCCGGCACCCATCCAGCACCCGTCGCCCGTCCGCCTCAGGCCTCGGCCAGCGCCTTCAGATGGCTTTCCAGGCCACCGGTGCCGCTGGCCGCGTTCACATGGTCGAAGTAGCCGTACCAGCCGCTGGCCTTGATGCCCGCCAGCAGGGCATCGCGGGCGGCGGTATCGGGAAAGCGCCAGATGCCCAGGAAGCGGTGGGGGCTGGCCTGGTCCAGGCCGCGGTCGGTCTCGGCCAGGGCCAGCACCTGCACGCCCATGGCAGCCAGCCCGCCCATGGCGCTGGCAACCCCTTCCAGAAACTGCTGGCGCTGCGCGGCGGGCAGGGCCAGCCAGGCGGGGTTGGGGGAATAGAGCTCGACCAGATAGTGGGACATGGTGTTTCCTGGGGTTGAGGCGCTGTGCGCCAGGTGTGGTGTCGGCATATTGTATGGTGGCTAACCATATATTTTCCTGATGAAACACCTTGGAGGGAAATGCTGCCACCGCCGTCCTGGCGACCGGTCGGCCCTACACTGGCGCATGCACGAATTCAGGGTGATGGTTGTCGGGGGATATGGCTTTTTCGGCAGCCGGCTGGTGCGCCGGCTGGCACGGCAGAAGGCGCTGCACATCGTGGTGGTGGGCCGCTCGGGCGCCAAGGCACAGGCCTTGGTCGATGCGCTTTTGCCCGATGCCCATGCCGGGCTGTCCGCTGTGGCG
Source organism: Delftia sp. Lp-1 (assembly GCF_020523835.1). Lineage (NCBI taxonomy): Bacteria > Pseudomonadati > Pseudomonadota > Betaproteobacteria > Burkholderiales > Comamonadaceae > Delftia > Delftia sp. Lp-1. Next base: position 1,870,282 of record NZ_JAJALJ010000001.1, read on the forward strand.
GTGGACGCCATGGACCCGGGGCTGCAGGCCCGGCTCCAGGAGCATGGCATCCATCTCCTCATCCATACCTCAGGCCCTTTCCAGGGGCAGGACCATCGCGTGGCACAGGCCTGCGCCCATGCGGGTGTGCACTACGTGGACTTGGCCGATGGCCGCGACTTCGTCGGCGGCATCACCGCCCTGCAAGCCGCTGCGCTGGCCCGGGGCGTGCTGCTGACCAGCGGGGCCAGTTCCGTCCCCGCACTGTCCACGGCGGTGGCCGATCGGCTGGCAGGCGGCATGGCCTGCGTGGATTCCATCGACATAGGCATCAGCCCCGGCAACCGCACGGAGCGCGGCCTGTCCACGGTGGCCGGCATCCTGAGCTACTGCGGCAAGCGCCTCGCGTCCGCTGGCCCGCAGCCGGTGTTCGGCTGGTCGGGCAGCTGGCGCCACCGCTATCCCGAGCCTGTGGGGGCGCGGCTGCTGTCGCCCTGCGATGTGCCTGATCTGGTACTGCTGGCACCCCGGTATGCGGGCAAGCCTGGCGTGCGTTTTGGCGCGGGGCTGGAGTTGGCATTTCTGCACAGGGGCATGAATGCCATGGCCTGGCTGGCGCGCCTGGGCCTGGTGCGCGACTGGTCGGTGCACGCCGCGTGGCTCAAGCGCGCGGCGGACTGCTTCAAGGACTGGGGCAGCGATGCGGGTGCCATGCATGTGTGCGTGCGTGGGCGGGACGCACAGGGCTTCGTGCAGGAGCGCGTCTGGGTGCTGGTCGCCGGGTCGGGCGACGGCCCCTATGTGCCCACGCTGGCCGCCTCGGCCCTGGCGCGGAAGCTGGCGGCAGGCCAACTGCCCGCCGTGGGCGCCATGCCCTGCATGGGCCTGCTGACCCTGGAGGATTTCGAGCAGGAGGCCCGTGGCCTGGACATCCGCATGAGGGAGATCCATCCATGAGCCGGAGGCTGTCCATGTACGAGCAGGCCATGGGCGAGCGCTTTGCCCGGCTGGACCCCGCCGTGCAGGCCTTCCACCGCCTGACGGGCCGCCATGAGCTCCATGGCTGGGTCCGCACCCAGGCGCCGCAGTCCCTGGCGGCCCGGCTGCTGGCGCTGTGTCTGGGCACGCCGCTGCGCGCCAGCGAGGGGCCCATCCGCTTCGCGCTGCATGCCCAGCCCCCGCGTGAGGTCTGGACCCGCCACTTTCCCGCGCAGACCATGCGTTCCAGCCTGCGCCTGCAGGACGGGCAGATCATCGAATCCTTGGGCGCAGCGCGGCTGAGCTTCGGGTTGGAGGCCGATGGCAATCGGCTGGTGATGCGCCTGCGCAAGTTGCGCTTTCTGGGCATGGCCTGCCCGGCCTGGCTGGAGCCGCGCATCGTGGCCGAGGAGCGCGGCGAGGGGGATCGCCTGCATTTCCACATCGAGGCAGCCGTGCCCTGGGTGGGCGTGGTCGCCAGCTACAGCGGGCATCTGCAATTGCCCACGGTGCGGCAAGACACTTCAGTGCCCAAGGAGGGCGAATCATGATTGTGGTGTTCGACGGCCAATGCCTGCTGTGCAATGGCTGGGTGCAGTTTCTGCTGAGGCACGACAGGCGCGGCAGGTTCCGCTTTGCCTCCATCCAGGGCGAGGCCGGCGGCAGGATGCTGGCCGATGCAGGCCTGCGGGTCGAAGGTCTGCAGACGCTGCTGCTGGTGGATGGGGACCGTTCCTGGCAGCACACGGACGCCATCCTGCGCGTGCTCCATGGCCTGGGCTGGCCCTGGCGGCTGGCATGGGCGGCGTGGCTGATTCCCCGCCCCCTGCGCGATGGGCTGTACCGCTGGCTGGCCCGCAACCGCTACCGCTGGTTTGGCCGCAGCGCGCAGTGCATGGTGCCCGATCCGCAGGTGGCCGCGCGCTTTCTGGACTGAGCGGCTGCGGCCCGCCTGCACGCAGACGTCCACCAATCATTTCTGCTTTGCATATGCGACAGGCGTGTTTGCTCCAAGCGGAGTCGGCCCTTAGGCTGGCGCGCTTTGCCAGCACCATGTCCAGCCCTGCCACAAGCTCCCCTTCCCAATCCGGCGCATTCGCCACTTCCCCCCAACCCGCCACGGCGTTGCACCGTGCCACGCCCGCCACTCTGGCGGCCGTGCTGGAGCAACTGCCCCCGGCCCAGGCCCGATGGGCGCGCGCCGCAGGCTTTGATGCGCAGCCGGGCCGCATGCTGCTGTTGCCCGGCATGCAGGCTGAAGTGCAGGCCGAAGTGCAGAGGGAAGGGCAGGGCGAGTGCACTGCCCTCGCTGGCGTGCTGGTCGGCGTGGACCCGGACCAGCCGCTGTGGCAGCTGGCCGGCCTGCCGGCTGCGCTGCCGCCCGGCACCTATGCGCTCGCCGATGCGGATGAGGCTCAGAGGCCGCATCTGCTCCTGGGCTGGGCACTGGGCGCGCTGCCATTGACCCGCCAGGCGCGGCAGTCGGATGCGGCAACCGCTCCATCACTCGCTCTATCACTCGCTCGGTTGGTGGCAAGCCCCGATGAGCAGGCCGCCGTCGCGCCAATGGCCGCAGCCATTGGCGAGGTGCGGCGGCTGGTCAACCTGCCTGCCAACCAGCTGGGTCCCGAACAGCTGGCCCAGGCCGTGGCCGACCTGGCCGCGCGCCATGGCGCGCGCTACCGGCAATGGGTGGGCGACGAGCTGCCCGCCGCAGGCTTTGCCCTGGTGCACGCCGTGGGTCGGGCGGCGTCCCAGGCGTCCCAGGCGGCCCAGGCGCCGCGCGTGGCCGAGCTGACCTGGGGCGATGCCGCGCTGCCCCATGTGGTGCTCATCGGCAAGGGCGTGTGCTTTGACTCCGGCGGGCTGGACCTCAAGCCCGCCGCAGGCATGCGCTGGATGAAGAAGGACATGGGCGGCGCCGCACACGCCCTGGCCCTGGCCGATCTGCTGATGCAGGCGGGCCTGCCCATCCACCTGAAGCTGCTGGTGCCTGCGGTGGAGAACGCCGTGGGTGCCGGTGCGCTGCGGCCCGGCGACATCATCGAGGCCGGTGATGGCCGGCGCGTGGAGATCGAGAACACCGATGCCGAAGGCCGGCTCCTGCTGGCCGATGCGCTGCACCACGCCATTCGCAGCGCGCCCACGCCGCCCGCGCTGCTGATCGACCTGGCCACGCTCACGGGCGCTGCGCGCACGGCGCTGGGGCCGGACCTGCCTGCGCTGTTCAGCAACCATGACGGCTGGGCCGAGGCCCTGCTGACCCAGGGCTGCTCGCAGGCCGATCCGCTGTGGCGCCTGCCCCTGTGGGCCCCGTACCGCCGCATGCTCCGCTCCGACCAGGCCGATCTGCTCAACGCCGCCAGCACGCCGCAGGGCGGCGCCATCACGGCTGCACTGTTCCTGGAGAGCTTTGTGCCGCCCGAGCTGCCCTGGCTGCACCTGGACCTGTTCGCCTGGAATCTGGAGGAGCGCCCCGGCCGGCCCAGGGGCGGCGAGGCCCAGGGCCTGCGCGCGCTGTACGCCCTGCTGTCGCAGCGCTTTGCATCTGCGCGCAGCGCATTTGCATAGGCGCAATCGGGCTTTGCGGCGGGCTGGTGGCTCCACACAATCGGCCGTCTGGTGCAGCCGGCGCGGCACCCGCCGCCGCCTTCCTGCGATCTTGTTCCGGCTGCCAGGACACTTCATGACCCAAAGACGCTTCCTGCCTCGCCTTTCCCTGCTGCGCACCCACTTGCGCACCCTGCGAACTTCCGCACTGCTTCCCGCCCTGGCCGCAGCGCTGCTGTGCGCACCGCCCGCCCAGGCCGAAACCCTGCGCTGGGCGCGCTCCACCGACGCATCCACGCTGGACCCGCACGCGCTGAACAACGGCCCCAACCACAACCTGCTGCACCAGATCTACGAGCCGCTGATCATCCGCACGGCCGATGGCAAGCTGCTGCCCACCCTGGCCACGTCCTGGGCGCTGACTGCCGACCCCTCGGTCTGGGAGTTCAAGCTGCGCAAGGGCGTGAAGTTCCATGACGGCAGCCTGTTCACGGCCGACGACGTGCTGTTCTCGCTGCGCCGCGCGCGCTCGGCCACCTCGGACATGCGCTCGCTGCTGACCTCGATCACCGACGTGACCAAGGTCGATGCCTTCACCGTGCACATCAGGACCAACGGGCCCAACCCGCTGCTGCCGGCCAGCCTCATCAACATCCAGATCCTGAGCGCTGCCTGGGCCAAGGCCCATGGCGCCGAGCAGCCGCAGAACGCGCTGGCCAAGGAAGAGAACTACGCCACGCGCAACGCCAACGGCACGGGGCCCTACGTCATCGCCTCGCGCGAGCAGGACACGCGCACCGTGCTGCGGCAGTTTCCCGGCTACTGGGGCAAGGGGCTGTTCCCGCTGGAGATCGACGAACTGGTCTACCTGCCCATCAAGTCCCAGGCCACGCGCGTGGCGGCGCTGCTGTCGGGCGAGGTGGACTTCGTGCAGGACCTGCCCATCCAGGACATTGCGCGCCTGAGCGCCGACCCGCGCTTTCGCATCAACCAGGCCGCCGAGAACCGCACCATCTTCCTGGGCCTGAACGTGGGCGCCGCCCCGCTGTCGCATTCCGATGTGAAGGACAAGAACCCGCTGGCCGACCTGCGCGTGCGCCAGGCCTTCCAGCTGGCCATCGACCGGCAGGCCATACAGCGCGCCGTGATGCGCGGCCTGTCCGTGCCCACCAACATCATTGCGCCGCCCTTTGTGCACGGCTACGAGAAATCCTTTGGTGCCGTGGGCAAGGCCGACCTTGTCCAGGCCAGGAAGCTGCTGGCCGAGGCCGGCTATCCCAACGGCTTCGGCATCACCCTGCATTGCACGAACGACCGTTATCTGAACGACGAGGCCATCTGCCAGGCCATCGCCGGCTTTCTGGGCCGCATCGGCGTGAAGACGGCGGTGTCGTCCCGGCCGCTGGCCATCCAGACGGCGGCCATCAACAACCAGGAGACGGATTTCTACCTCTACGGCTGGGGCGTGCCCACCTATGACTCGGCCTATGTCTTCGACTACCTGGTGCACACGCGCGGCAAGAACGGCCGCGGCAACACCAATGCCACGCGCTACAGCAATGCCGAGCTGGACAGCCAGATCGTCTCCCTGGCCTCCGAGGGCGATGCGCGCAAGCGCGATGCCACCATCCACTCCATCTGGAGCACGGTGCAAAAGGAGCTGATCTACCTGCCGCTGCACGACCAGATCCAGACCTATGCCATGGTGCGCAAGTTCGACATCCCGGTGAATCCGTCGAACACGCCGTACTTCAAGCTGTTCAAGCAGCCCGGTGCGCGCCAGGCTGCGGTGGCCGGCGCGCAGTGATGCCCGCGCATTCATGAGCGCGATTGCGCAATCGCCGCACAGGTCTCAGCAATGCCTGCGGCCATCGCTCCTACGCTTGCACCCTTGTCAATGCAGGAGTGCAGGCGGATATGGACTGGATGGTGTTGGGGCTGCTGGCCGGCCTGGTGTTGGGGGCATATGACTTTCTGACCAAGCTGGCGCTGGGGGAAAAGTCCGTGCTGGAGGTGGTGTTCTGGTGCTCGGCGCTGGGCGCGCTGCTGTGGCTGCCTTTCGTGGCGATGGGCGATTCCTCGTCCGCCGTGCTGGACCTGCGCCAGCAGATGCTGCTGCTGCCCAAGTCGCTGATGATGGTAGCCACCTGGGTGCTGTCGTACTACTCGGTGAAGGCCTTGCCGCTGTCCATCTCTGCGGGCGTGCGTGCCAGCGGGCCGCTGTGGACGGCGCTGGGCGCGGTGCTCCTGCTGTCCGAGCAACTGGGCTGGTGGCAATGGCTGGGGCTGGCGGTGTCCATGGCCTCGTACTACCTGTTCTCCCTGGTCGGCCAGAAGGAGGGCATAGGCTTTGGCCGCAATCTCTGGGTGCTGTGCATGCTGGCGGCCACGCTGCTGTCTTCGGCCAATGCCCTGTATGACAAGCACATTCTGGCCACGCTGCGCATGGACCTGGTTGCCGTCCAGGCCTGGTCTGCGCTGCAGCGCGGCGCCCTGGCCTTGCTGCTGTTGCCCTGGATCTGGCGCGCGCTGGAGCTGCGCAGCATGCTGGGGCACAACTGGGCCGTGCCCGCCATTGCGCTGGCCTATGTGCTGGCCGAGTCCATCTACCTGGCCGCCGTGCAGATGGAGGGCGCGCAGATTGCCGTGATCTCGGTGCTGCGCCGCGCCAATCTGGTCATGGTGTTCGCGCTGTCGGCACGGTTCTTTGCCGAACGCCATCTGCGGCCCAAGGCGGCGGCCATGGCGGGCGTGCTGCTGGGCATTGCGCTGACCATGGCGCGCTGAGGATGTGAGGGCGTGAACGTGTGAGCGTGGGAAGCGTGAACGCGGGCGGCGGCGCCCGGCTATCCGGCCTCGGCCGCCACCGCACGAATCCAGTCCATGACGGCCGCGCCATGGCGCGAGACCATGGCGCGCTCGGAAGCCAGCAGGAAATAGCTCTGGCTGCAGGGGATGGCCGTGTCCGAGACGCGCACCAGGCTGCGCTCGGCCAGCAGGCGCTGGACCAGGGAGCGGCGGCCCAGCGCAATGCCTTGCAGGTTCAGCGCCGCGTCCAGCATGAAGCCCGTGTCCGAGTAGCTGAGCTGGCGCTGGGCTGCCGAGATGCGCAGGCCCGCAGCCTGCAGCCAGGGATCCCAGGGTTGGCGGCTGTGCGAGAGCAGGTTGGCCCGCCGGAACAGCCCCGCCAGATCCAGGCCCTCGAACTGCTCCAGGTAGCGTGGCGCGGCCACGGCAAACCATTCGTCGTCCAGCAGGCGCTCGCAGTGGAATGCCAGAGGTGCCTGAGGCGCCTGGTGTGCAAAGCGGATGGCGATGTCCGCCTCGCCCTGCTGGAGGTTGACGGTGCGCGTGGTCGGATCGATGGCGATGGAAACGTCCGGATGGCTGCGCTGAAAGGCCGTGAGCGACGGCACCAGCCGCAGCCGTGCGAACGAGGGCAGGGCGCTGATGCGCACCACCTCGCGCCCCTGCACCAGGCTGCCGAAGGTGGTCTCCAGCGCCTGCAGCGGGGCGCGGGTCTGCTGGTGCAGCCAGGCCCCCTCGGCGCTGAGCGTGACCACGCGCGTGGTGCGGTGGAACAGCGGGGTGCCCAGCAGCTTTTCCAGTTCGCGGATGCGGTGGCTGACGGCGCTGTCCGAAAGGTTCAGTTCTTCGGCCGCCTGCTTGAAGCTCTGGCTTCGCGCCACGGCATCGAAGGCGGCGATGAGGTGAAGGGGCGGGATGTTGCGCATGGCTGGCCGGCATCGTACTGGAGCCGGGCGCGCCGATGGCCGGCGCCTTCATCCGTGCTCTCATTTTTTGCAAACAGTGACCCCTGAAAACCGCCCATCTCGGACACGGCGCCCCATTCGCAGCGGACAATCGTCAGGCCAGGAATATGACGGGATTTCGACAGTTCCCGCCGCCTGCTGGCCAGCCAAGGACTACCGCGCATGACAGAAGACCCCCGCCGAGATTCCCCCGCAGACGCCGCCCCCGCCGCCGCGCAGGCGCCGCAGACGGCACCGCAGCTGCGCATCGGCACCGTCGCCAAGCTCAATCTCGCCGACTTCCAGAACGCCGTGCCCGCGCTGCTGGAGCTGGCCATCGTCAACGAGGGCGAACTGCCGCTGCAGGCGCTGAGCCTGCACCTGGCCTCGGAGCCTGCCTTCATCAAGCCGCGCACCTGGCGCCTGGAGTCGGTGGCCGCGCACAGCACCTATGCGCTGACCGACCTGGATGTGGCGCTGGACGGCGCCTTGCTCTCGCGCCTGACCGAGGCCGAGCCTGCCGTGCTGCGGCTGGAGCTGCGCAGCGGCCAGCCGGCAGAGACTGTGCTGGCCCGGCACGAACACCCGCTGGAACTGCTGGCACGCAACCAGTGGGGCGGCCTGGGGCATTTGCCCGAGATGGTGACGGCCTTCGTGCAACCCAACGACCCGGCCGTGGACCGCATCCTCAAGGGCGCGGCGCTGGCCCTGGAGGCGGCGGGCAAGTCCGGCGCCATCAACGGCTATGAACAGGGGCCGCAGCGGGCCTGGGAACTGGCCTCGGCCATCTGGACCTCCGTGCTCCAGAAGAAGCTCAACTACGCGCTGCCGCCGGCCAGCTTCGAGCATGCGGGCCAGAAGATACGCGGCGCGTCCCAGGTACTGGATGCGGGCCTGGCCACCTGCCTGGACCTGACGCTGCTGTTCGCCTCCTGCCTGGAGCAGGCGCACCTGAACCCGCTGCTGGTCTTCACGCGCGGCCATGCCTTCGTGGGCCTGTGGCTGGGCAGGCAGGAATTCTCGACCGCCGTGGTCGACGACATCACGGCCGTGCGCAAGCGGCTCAAGCTGCAGGAACTGGTGGTCTTCGAGACCACGCTGGCCGCGCAGGGCCAGGCCGTGGCCTTCAGCCAGGCCATTGCCCAGGGGGCGCGCCAGCTGGCGGAGGAGCATGAGGACCAGTTCGAGCTGCTGGTGGACGTGCGGCGCGCGCGCATGCAGCGCATCCGCCCGCTGGCGCTGGCCCAGCCGCAGGACGCCGCGCCCGAGGCCGGCGAAGGCCAGGCCGAGCCACGGCTCACCGTGGAGCCGCCGCCCGAACTCCTGGCGCAGGCGCAGGCACGCGAAGTGCCCACCTCCCAGCTCGATCCCAAGGACAGGCTGGCGCGCTGGCAGCGCCGGCTGCTGGACCTGTCGCTGCGCAATGCGCTGCTCAACTTCAAACCCGGCAAGAAATCGCTGCTGCTGCAGGTGGCCGCGCCCGCGCTGGAGGACACGCTGGCCCGGGGCCAGGTGCTCAAGCTGCTGCCCAGCCCCGAGCTCATGCAGGGCAAGGACCCGCGCAGCCAGCCATTGCACGAGGCGCGCAGCCTGGAAGACCTGCGCGGCGCGCACGCCGAAGAGGGGCTGCAGCGGCGCGAGGTCTTCATCGACCTGGAGCCGCTGGAGCTGGACAGCCGCTTTGTGGAGCTGTTTCGCGGCGCGCGCAACGCGCTGCAGGAAGGCGGCGCCAACACCTTGTTCGTGGCCCTGGGCTTTCTGGTCTGGAGCCGGCCCGACAAGCCTGATGTACGCGTGCGCGCGCCGCTGATCCTGCTGCCCGTCACGCTGGAGCGCAAGAGCGCGCGTTCGGGCTTCACGCTGCAGGCGCATGAGGACGAGCCGCGCTTCAATCCTACGCTGGTCGAGATGCTGCGCCAGGACTTCCAGCTGGAGCTGGGCGTGCCCGCAGGCGACCTGCCGCGCGACGAGGCCGGGCTGGACATCACCGGCATCTGGGCCCGCGTGCGCGAGGCCATCAAGGACGTGCGCGGCTGGGAGGTCAGCGAGGACGTGGTCCTGTCCATGTTCTCCTTCGCCAAATACCTGATGTGGAAGGACCTGGCCGAGCGCGCCGACCAGCTGCGCAGCTCGCCCGTGGTCGCCCACCTGATCGACACGCCGCGCGAGCCCTATCGCTCGGAGATCGCCTTTCCCGACACGCGGCGGCTGGACCAGGAGTTCGCGCCGCAGCAGGTCTTCAGCCCGCTGCCGGCCGATTCATCGCAGCTGTCGGCCGTGATGGCCGCTGCGCGCGGCAAGGACTTCGTGCTCATCGGCCCGCCGGGCACGGGCAAGAGCCAGACCATTGCCAACCTGATCGCGCAGTGCCTGGCCGAGGACAAGCGCGTGCTCTTCGTGGCCGAGAAAATCGCCGCGCTGGACGTGGTCTACCGCCGCCTGCGCGAAGTGGGCCTGGGCGAGTTCTGCCTGGAGCTGCACTCCAACAAGAGCCGCAAGCTCGATGTGCTGGGCCAGCTGCAGAAATCCTGGGACTCGCATGGCCAGGTGGATGCCGAGGCCTGGGCCGCCAAGGCCAGCCAGCTCGGCCGCCTGCGCGAGCAGCTGTCGGCCTATGTGGAGCGCCTGCACCGGCGCCACGCCAACGGCTGGACCATCTACCGCGCCATTGGCGCCGTGGCCGGTGGCGAGGCGCTGCCGCGCCTGGGATTTCACTGGCCCACGCCCCAGGCCCATGACGAAGCGGGCCTGGCCCTTTTGCGCGAGACTGCGGGCCGCCTTCAGGCCAATGCCCAGGCCGTGGGCGCGCAGCATCTGAAGGACGGGCCGCTGGCCACGGTGCAGGCCAGCGACTGGTCCGTGCGCTGGCAGCAGCAGATGGTGGATGCCGCCCAGGCGCTGCACGATGCAGGCCAGGGTTTTGCCGATGCGGCGCAGCAGCTGGGCCGGCTGCTGCGCATCGAGTGGCCGGCGCTGGGACGCCAGGCGCGCTCGGCGCTGGGCGTGATCGCACGGGCGCTGCCTGCGGCCGCAGGCCGCAACCTGGCTTTCTGCGTGCTGCCTGACGGCGCGCGCATTGGCGAATCCCTGCAATCTGGCCTGCAACTGCTGGCGCAGCACGGTGATCTGTCCGCACAGATTCCGGCGCCCTGGCCGGCCGAGCTGCAGGCGCGCCTGGCCCAGGCGCTGGACCTGCTGGCGCAGCGCCGGCGCCTGCAGGCCGGGCTGGGCACGCCCTGGCCCGTGGCCCTGGGCGACGAGCTGGAGCGCGGCCTGCAGTGCATCGACGAGATCGCGGCGCTGCGCCAGGGCCTGTCCGTCAAGTACGGCGCGGGCTTGGGCCAGCTCAACGTGGCGCAGCTGCAGCGCGAATGGGCCAGGGCCGGCAAGTCCTTGTGGCCGCTGTCCTGGCTGGGCAGGCGCAAGGTGCGCGCGGCGCTGGAGGCCACCATCGAAGGCGCGGGCGAGCCGCGCGTGGCCGATGACCTGGCCGCCCTGGTGCGCATCCGGGGCCTGCGCGAGGAACTGGACCAGATCCAGCCCGGCGCCGCAGCCGACGGCCTGTGGGCCGGACACCGCACGCGCACCGACCATGCGCGCAGCGCCCTGAAGGCCAATGCGGCCCTGCTGGCCGCGCGTGCGCAGAAATCCTTCTCGCTCGACGGCCTGGAGGCCGTGGCCGAAGGCCATGGCGGCGAGCGCTGGGCGGCCGAAGTGCAGCGCCTGCAGGCCCTGTACCAGATCGACCGCCAGCTCGATGGCTACCTGCCGCTGGCCGATGCCAGCCACGGCCTGTGGCGCGGGCTGGAAACCGATGCCCAGGCCTTGCAGGACGCGCTGGCCTTCGAGCGCGAGCGCCTGCAACTGACGCGGCGCGGCGGCCTGGTGGCATCGCACGCCGCCGTGGCCCAGGGCCGCTGTGGCGCGGCGCTGCAGCAGGCCCATGCGCAGCTGGCGGCCCGCAGCGCCATCGAGGAACAGCTGCTGGCGCTGGACGATCTGCGCTTGCGCTGCCCCGGCGTCTGGGACGGCCTGGACACGCGCCCGCAAGCCGTGGAGCATGCGCTGCGTCTGCAGGGATCGCTGCAGGCAGGACTGACCGGGCTGGGCTGGCAGGAGGCCGAGCTGGCCCAGGCACGCCAGGCCCTGCACCAGGTGCTGGCCTTGCGCAGCGCCGAGCTGGGCGAGGGCGCCGCGGTCGGCATGGCCTGCCAGCAGTTGCTGGACAGCCTGGCCGGCCTGCACGCGGCCATAGACCCCTTCAGCGCGGCTGCAGCCCATGGCGAGCCGCAGCAGCGTGCCCTTGCCCAGCGCACGGCCGAGCAGCTGGCGGCCACGGCGGGCGGAGTGCTGGCCGGGCAAGGCGGCCTGCATGCATGGTGCGCCTGGCGCAATGCCCAGGCCTCGGCCCGCGCGGGCGGGCTGGGTGCGCTGGCCGACGCCATCGAGTCCGGCAGCCTGGAACCGGCTCAGGCACCCAAGGCCTTCGAGGTCAACTACGCGCGCTGGTGGCTGGCGCTGGCCGTGGACGAGGACGAGGTGCTCAAGCGCTTCGTCTCTGCCGAGCATGAGCGGCGCATTGCCGACTTCCGCGCGCTGGACGATGAATTCACCTCGGTCACGCGCCAGTGGATACGTGCGCGGCTGTGCGCGGGCCTGCCGTCGGCCGACAGCATCCAGCGCAACAGCGAGTGGGGCATCCTGCGGCGCGAGATCACCAAGAAGCGCCAGCACCTGCCGCTGCGCCAGCTGCTGGAGCAGATCCCCTCGGCCGTGCTGCGCCTGACGCCCTGCTTGCTGATGAGCCCGCTGTCCATTGCCCAGTACCTGAGCGCCGAGACCAGCAACTTCGACATCGTCATCTTCGACGAGGCCTCGCAGATACCCGTCTGGGACGCCATCGGCGCCATGGCGCGTGCCAGGCAGGTGGTCATGGTGGGCGACCCCAAGCAGCTGCCGCCCACCAGCTTCTTCGGCCGCGCCGACACCTCCGACACCTTCGACGACGACACGCAGGGCGTGGAAGGCGACATGGAAAGCATCCTGGATGAATGCCTGGGCGCCAGCCTGCCCACGCGCAACCTGTCCTGGCACTACCGCTCGCGCCATGAAAGCCTGATCGCCTTCAGCAACCACCGCTACTACGGCGGCGGACTGGTGACCTTTCCCTCGCCCGTCACCGATGACCGCGCCGTCAGCTTCCACGCCGTGCAGGGCCGCTATGAAAAAGGTGGCGCCCGCATCAACCAGCCCGAGGCCAAGGCCCTGGTGGCCGACCTGGTGGCGCGGCTGCAGTCGCCGGGGTTTGCGCAGTCGGGTGCCACCATCGGCGTGGTCACCTTCAACTCCGAGCAGCAAAGCCTGATCGAGGATTTGCTGGACGAGGAGCGCCGCAAGGACCCGGGGCTGGAGCCGTTTTTCTCCGATGCGCTGCTGGAGCCCGTCTTCGTCAAGAACCTGGAAAGCGTGCAGGGCGACGAGCGGGACATCATGTATTTTTCCATCACCTACGGGCCCGATATCTCGGGCGCGGTGTCCATGAACTTCGGCCCGCTCAACCGCGACGGCGGCGAGCGGCGGCTGAATGTGGCGGTGACGCGCGCGCGGCAGGAGCTTCGCATCTTCTCCAGCCTGCGCGGCGAACAGATGGACCTGTCGCGCACCCAGGCGGCGGGCGTGCGCGACCTCAAGCACTTCCTGGAATTTGCCGAGCGCGGCCCGCGCGCGCTGGCCGAGTCGCACCATGGCAGCCAGGGCGATTTCGACAGCCCGTTCGAGGCCAGCGTGGCCCAGGCGCTGGAGCGCAAGGGCTGGCGCGTGCACACGCAGATCGGCGCATCCTCATTCCGCGTGGACCTGGGCGTGGTGCACCCGGACCATGCGGGCAGCTACCTGGCGGGCGTGGAGTGCGACGGCGCCACCTACCACCGCTCGGCCACGGCGCGCGACCGCGACAAGCTGCGCGAGCAGGTGCTGCGCGGCCTGGGCTGGCAGATACTGCGCATCTGGTCCACGGACTGGTGGGTCAACCCGGGCGGCACGCTGGAGCGCATCCACGCGGCGCTGACCGCGCTGCTGGAGCAGGACCGGCGCAAGCGTGCGGCCGAGGTTGTCGAGGTTGCCGAGGTGCTCCAGGCGGCTGCAGTCGCCGGGGCAGAGCCAGCGCCAGAGACGCCTGAGGCGTCCGAGGCCTCCGTGTCCTCCGTGTCCTCTGAGTCGCCCGAGGCATCCGTGGAGGATGACGAGGCGCAGAAGGCTTGAGGAAACGGGTCTTGAGAAGACGGGGCGTGAGAACGCCGGCAGCCCGCTGCCGGCCGCCGCTCAGTACAGATCCGGAACGTACATGTGTTGAGGGACAGGGTTGCGCGTGTACTCCGGGTTGCGCGTGCGCTCGGGCAGCACGATGGCCGGGTGCTCTATCTCTTCATAGGGCAGCTGCGTCAGCAGGTGGGAGATGCAGTTGAGCCGCGCCTTCTTCTTGTCCACGGCCTGCACCAGCCACCAGGGCGCCTCGGCGATGTGGGTGCGCTCCAGCATGGCTTCCTTGGCCTTGGTGTAGTCCTCCCAGCGGCGGCGGCTCTCGAAGTCCATGGGACTGAGCTTCCACTGCTTGAGCGGGTCGTGCACGCGGCCCAGAAAGCGCAGGTGCTGCTCGTCGTCGGTGATGGAGAACCAGTACTTCACCAGCGTGATGCCCGAGCGCACCAGCATCTTCTCGAACTCGGGCACGGAGCGGAAGAACTCCTCGTACTCCTCGTCGGAGCAAAAGCCCATCACGCGCTCCACGCCCGCGCGGTTGTACCAGCTGCGGTCAAAGAGAACGATCTCGCCGCCCGCAGGCAGGTGGGAGACGTAGCGCTGGAAATACCACTGCGTGCGCTCGCGGTCATTGGGCGCGGGCAGGGCGGCCACGCGGCACACGCGCGGGTTCAGGCGCTGGGTGATGCGCTTGATCACGCCGCCCTTGCCGGCCGCATCGCGGCCCTCGAAGAGGATGACCACCTTTTTCCTGTGGTGCTGCACCCAGTCCTGCAGCTTGACCAGCTCGCCCTGCAGGCGCAGCAGTTCGCGAAAGTAGGTCTGGCGGCTCACGGTGTCGGCACTGTCCAGATCGTCGCCACCGCTGCCCAGTCGGGCGTCGTCTATCTCCATCTCCAGTTCTTCGTCGTAGCTGTCGAGCAGATCGCGTTCGATGCGCTGCATCAGCGAATCATGGTGGTCGGGCAGAAGTTCGTCGTACATGGTGGGGAATCCGGGCGTCCAGGAGTTGGCGCCTGGGATGGTGGCGTGGATGTGTGACGCGGCTGTGACGGTGCGGCTGGGTGAATACCCTGGCACCGTTCGCCTTCCCGCCGCCTACAGCCACCCCGCCTTGCGGAACTTGTAGTAGAGCAGGCCGCAAACACCCAGCACGAACAGCAGTGCGGCCGGATAGCCGTATTGCCACTTCAGTTCGGGCATGTTCTCGAAGTTCATGCCCCAGACGCCGAAGAAGGCCGTGCAGATGGCGAAGATACTGGCCCAGGCTGCCAGCCGCTTGGTGACTTCGTTTTCCTCGATGGACACCATGGACAGGTTCACCTGGATGGCCGTGCCCACGGTGTCGCGCATGGTGTCGATCTGGGCGTTGATGCGGCCCAGGTGATCCATCACATCGCGGAAGTAGTCCCTGGAGCCCATGCAGATCTGGGGGACGCGCCCGCCGTTGAGCTTGCCCACGGCTTCCAGCAGGGGGGCCACGGCGTGCTTGAGGTCCATGGCGCGGCCCTTGAGTTCATACAGCTGCTTGATGTTGTCGCGCGCCGCGCCCTTGGTGAAGATCTGCTGCTCGATCTGCTCCAGCTCCACCTCCAGCGCGTCGATGATGGGAAAGTAGCGGTCCACCACCGCATCCATCAGCGCATACAGCACAAAGCCCGAGCCGTGGCGCAGCAGCTCGGGCTCGCTCTCGCAGCGCTCGCGCACGCCCAGGAAGCCGCGCTTGCTGCGGTTGCGCACCGACAGCACATAGTTGGATCCCACGAAGACATCGACCTCGCCGTGGTTGAAGTGGCCGGGCCGCTCGGGCTCGGGCTCCAGCAGGTGCATCACGGCAAACAGCGAGCTGCCGTACTCCTCCAGCTTGGGCCGCTGGTGGCCGTGCAGCGCATCCTCCACGGCCAGGGCGTGCAGGCCGAACTCCTGGCGCATCTCCTCCAGCTCGGCCGGCGTGGCGTCCGCCAGCGCCACCCAGACGAAGCAGCCGGGGCGCTCTATGTAGTTGCTGATGTCGGCGACGGGAATGTCCGCCAGCTTGGCCCCGTTTTCGTAGGCGACGCAGTTGATCAGCATGGGAGTTCCCTCGGTAATTCTGGTGCTGGTGATCCTGCCACAACGGGGGAGGGCGGATAGCCTGGAGCAGGTCCGGGGCTGCCGCACATGCGGGCGCCAATCAAGGGCGTGCTTCGGCTATGGTTGGGCCTTTGAGGGAGCGATGTCCGATGAGGGGAGTGAGTGGTGGAGCGGGTGAGAACAAGGGGCAGAGCCATGGCCAGGGCCAGGTTTTGCCCAGACTGGTGATCCTGCCTGGTCTGGACGGCACAGGCTTGCTGCTGGCGGAGTTCGCGCAGGTTCTGTCCACGTTCTTTCAGGTGCAGGTCATCACCTATCCGACGGATGAGCCGCTTTCCTATGACGAACTGCTGGGCCATGTGCGAGCCCGTCTGCCCGCCGGGCCGTTTTTGCTGATCGGCGAATCGTTCTCGGGACCGTTGGCGTTGCGCCTGGCGGCGGAGCACCTCACGCGGGTTCGGGGCGTCATTCTGGGAGCCTCGTTCGCACGCCTGGATTTGCCCTTGAAGTCAGTCCTTTCTAGCCTGTCTGGGCTGTTGGCATGGGTCCCGGCGGCATGCGCTCCGATGTGGCTGCTCGATGGAGTGCTGAGCAACGGCCATGCGACAGCGTCCGGGCGCGCCTTGCTCAAGCAGGCCCTGCAGACGGTTGCTCCGGTGGTTTGGGCGGGCCGCGTCCGGCAGGCTCTGGAGGTTGATCTGCTGGCGCAGGGCGTTCGTGTGCGGCAGCCCTTGCTTTATCTGCGAGCCAGCCACGACAGGCTGATGCCAGCCAATGCGGCGGGCCTTGTGGCATCCATATCCGGCAATGCGCGCGTGGAAAGCATTGCCGGGCCGCATTTCATTTTTCAGGCGGAGCCCCAGGCTTGCACGAAGGCCATCGTGGCGTTTCATGAGGCCTGTGTTGCCATGGCCGCGCCACGATAGGTCGGCTTTGCCTCAGACAGCCAACGCCTTCTCCCACTCGCCGCCCCTGCCAGCTCCCCGAGCCCGCAATGCCCGCGCAGCATGCGGCTGTCGTCTTCCTTGCGGAACAGGCCGCGCTTTTGCAGCATGGGGAGGACTTCGCTGGCGAACGATTCGAACTGCTGGATGAGGCTGGGGGCGCGTAAGCCCAGGTTTGCACATCTGGTAACAATACGTGTATAACCTGTCACGACACTGCTGGGCGCCGCCCAGCGCCTGCGATCCAAGGACTTCGATGATCTTTCGCCAGTGGGGAATTGCGTTGGGTGCGTTGGGCCTGTCGGCCTTGAGCGGCGTATCGACAGCCGGTGTGCTGGACAAGATCAATGCCGGTGGCGCGCTGGTGATTGCGCACCGGGAATCGTCGGTCCCCTTCTCCTACATCGACACGCGCAGCGGCAAGCCCGTCGGTTACGCGCTGGATCTGTGCCTTCGCCTGGCCGAGGCGGTGCGCAAGCAGACAGGCAGGAAGGACATGAAGGTGGAGTTCCTGATGGTCACGCCCGCCAATCGCATGGCCGTGATCGAGCAGGGCAAGGCCGACATGGAGTGCGGTTCGACCACGAACAACGCGCAGCGGCGCCAGACCGTGGCGTTCACGGTTCCCCATTTCATCACCGGCGCCCGGATGCTCGTGAAGGCCGAAAGCACCATCAACGCGATGGAAGATCTCAAGGGCAAAAAGCTGGTCTCCACCAAGGGCACCAGCCCGATGGCCCTGGTGACGCAGGCCAACAGGCAGCGCCTCATGGGCATCACCATTGTGGAGGCCCCCGATCACGCGAGGGCCCTGGAGATGGTGGAGAAGGGCGAAGCCGACGCGTTCGTGATGGATGACGTGCTTCTCAACGGGCTGGCCGCTGCACGGCCCGATCCACGCGCCCTGAAGGTGGTGGGCAAGTTCCTGTCCACCGAACCCCTGGCGATCATGCTGCCGAAGGCCGATACCGCGTTCAAGAAACTGGTCGATGAAGAGATGAAGCGGATCATCACCAGCCGCGAAATCCACCCCATCTACGAGAAGTGGTTCCTGCAGCCGATTCCACCCAGCTCCACGAATCTGAACCTGCCGATCAGCTACCTGCTGCGCGACTTCTGGAAGTACCCCACGGCGGACATTCTGCTGTAGGCCTGTCTGTGCAGCCGCAGCGCCGCATCGGTCAAGCCGCCAGCGCTTGCTCCCTTGGGCGGGCGGCTGGGGCGCCACCTGCCCCCGTCCCCGCCAGCTCCCCCAGCCCGAAATGCCCGCGCAGCGTGCGGCTTTCGTATTCCTCGCGGAACAGGCCGCGCTTGCGCAGCAGGGGGACGACTTCGCTGGTGAACAGTTCGAACTGCTGGTTGAGTATGGGCGGCATGACGTTGAAGCCGTCGGCTGCGCCGTGCTTGAACCAGTCTTCGATGATGTCGGCCACCTGTTCGGGCGTGCCGGCCACGGCCAGGTGGCCGCGGGCGCCTGCCAGGCGCTTGAGCAGGCCGCGCAGTGTGAGGCCGTCGCGCAGGCTGGTTTCCACGTAGCCCACGGCGCGGCTGCGGGAGGCTTCGACCTTGTCGGGATCGGGGAAGTCGTCGCGCGTGAGCAGGCGGTCCAGCGGCACGGCCGAGAAGTCGTGGCCGCCAAAGCGTGCGGACAGGCGGGCCAGGCCGACCTCGATGCTGGTCAGGCTGTCGAGCTCTTCCCAGACCTGGCGCGCCTCGTATTCGGTGGAGCCGATGGCGGCGCTGATGCCGGGCAGGATCACGATGTCCTGCGGGCGGCGGCCCAGCTGCTGCGCCTGTCCCTTGATGTCGGCATAGAAGGCCTGAGCCGATTCCCGCGAGCCGTGGGCCGTGAAGATGGCTTCGGCCCATTGCGCGGCAAAGGCGCGGCCGGACTCGGACTGGCCGGCCTGCACGAAGACGGGCCGGCCCTGCGGGCTGCCGGGCACGTTGAGCGGGCCGCGCGTGCGGATGTATTTGCCCTCGAAGTGGATGGGCTGGATCTGCGATGCGTCGAGGAACTGGCCGGCCGCCGTGTCGTCCAGCAGGGCGCTGGCCGGAAAGCTGCGCCACAGCGCATCGACGGCGGACACGAATTCCTCGGCGATGCGGTAGCGGTCGCCGTGGTCCACGTTGTCGGCCAGGCCGAAGTTCAGGCCCGCATTGGGCGCCCAGGAAGTGACGATGTTCCAGCCCGCCCGCCCCTTGGACAGATGGTCCAGCGAGGCGAACTGGCGCGCCAGCGTATAGGCATGGCTGTAGGTGGTGGAGGCGGTGCCGATCAGGCCGATGCGCTCGGTGCGCAGCGCCAGTGCCGTCAGCAGCACCAGCGGGTCCAGCAGGCCCGAGGTGATCTGCTGGCCGTTCTCGGGCCCGACCAGGCTGTCGGCCAGGAAGACGGCGTCGAATTTGGCGGCCTCGGCGATGCGTGCGGCATCGACGTACAGCTCCAGGTCGGTGAGCGCCTTGCGGTTGGCGCCGGGATGGCGCCAGGCGCCTTCATGGTGGCCGCGCGTCATGAGGAACAGGTTCAGGTGCAGTTGCCGAGACATGGGAGCAGTCCTTTGTTGTGTGGGTTGTTTCGCGGGCGGGGCCGGCGTCAGGCGATCTCTGTCTCGACGCCCAGGCTGCGCAGCAAGGTGGCGCGCAGCTGCATGAAGGCAGGATGGTCGGGGCGGCGGGGATGGGGCAGGTCCACGGCGTGGTCCTCGGCGATGCGGCCGTCCCTGAGCACCAGGATGCGGTCGGCCAGCAGCAGGGATTCGTCCACGTCGTGCGTGACGAGGATGACCGTGGGCCGTATGCGCTCGACCAGGCGCAGCAGCAGGCCGTGCATGCGCATGCGCGTGAGCGCGTCCAGCGCGCCAAAGGGCTCGTCGGCCAGCAGCACGTGCGGGTCGCGCAGCAGGCTGCGGGCCAGCGATGCGCGCTGCTTTTGCCCGCCCGACAGCGTGGCGGGCCAGCCGCCAGCCTTGTCCTGCAGGCCCACGTCGTGGAGGATTTGCCGTGCTGCGGGCAGCACGGCGCGCGCGTCCAGACCCAGCGTGAGGTTGTCCAGCACCGACAGCCAGGGCAGCAGGCGCGCGTCCTGGAACAGCACGGACACATTGCCCTGCGCACTGGCCGCGCCGCTGGACTGCGCATGGCCGTCCAGCCCGGCGAGCGCGCGCAGCAAGGTGGTCTTGCCCGAGCCGGACTCGCCCAGCAGGGCCACGAACTGGCCCGGGGCAATGTCCAGGTCGATGGCGTCCAGCACGTTCTTGCCGCCAAAGCTGCGCGTGAAGCGCTGCAGCCGCACGGCGCCCGGGGTGGGGTGATGGCTCATGATCCCAGCGACCTCCGGTAGGACAGCACATGCGCCTCGATGCGGCGCACCACGGCGTCGGACAGCAGTCCCAGCAGGGCGTAGATGAGGATGCCCACCACGATCACATCGGTCTGCCCCCAGTCGCGGGCGCGGTTCATGAGGTAGCCGATGCCGGTCTGCGTGTTGATCAGCTCCAGCACCACCAGCGCCGTCCAGCACAGCGACACGGCAATGCGCAGGCCCACGAAGAAGCCCGGCAGCGCGCCCGGCAGCGCCACCTTGCGGATGAATTCGGCGCGCGACAGGCCCAGGGTCTGGGCCAGCTCCACATGGCCGATGTCGATGCCGCGCAGGGCCGCGTGGGTATTGATGTAGACGGGCACCAGCACGGCCGTGAAGATCAGAAAGATCTTCATGGACTCGCCAATGCCCAGCCAGATGATGGCCAGGGGAATCAGCGCCAGCGTGGGCACGGCGCGCTTGATCTGCACCAGGCCGTCGAGCAGGGCCTCGCCCGTGCGCGTCAGGCCCGAGGCCAGGGCCAGCAGCACGCCAGCCACCACGCCCAGCAGCAACCCGCTGTAGGCACGGCCTGCCGATGCCAGCAGGTGGGGCAGCAGGCTGCCGTCTGCCACCATGCCGTAGCCGGCGACCAGGGCCTGCGAGGGCGCGGTCAGCGTCTCCGGCGACAGCCAGCCCAGGCGCGAGGCCGCCTCCCACAGCACCAGCAGCAAGCCGGGGCCCACCAGCAGCGCGCCCTGCGACAGGCGCGCGGGCACCAGTTGCACGGCGGCCCGGGTGGCGGGCGCGGATTGAGCGGTGGCTGCGGTGGCCGGTGCCAGACCGGCCGCGTTGATGTCCAGTTGCGCTTGCGTCATCGTGTGTTTTCTGGCCGGTTCATCGGTTGGCCACGATCACGCGGTCGTAGGTGGACACGAAGGAGCCGGCCGCATCCAGCCGCTGCGGCAGGCTGCCGGCGGCGTGCAGGATGTCGATCAGCTTCTGGTGGTGGGGTTGCGCCTCGGCGGCAGTCTGGAACAGCAGGTCGGACTGCGATGCCAGGATGGCCGCCGTGCTCTCCGCATCGATGCGCTGGAACTGCGTGTAGTAGTGGCGGCCCCATTCCTGCTCGTGGCCATTGCTCCACTTGCCTGCGCGCACGAAGGCGCCCAGGAAATCGACGATGGCCTGGGACTTGGCCGGGTCGGCCAGCACGTCGGGCCGTGCGTAGATGTACGAGGTGGCGGGCAGCAGCGCGCGCTCCTGCGGATCGGGCACGGGCCGCGCGCCGATCTGCTTGCCCAGGCGCGTGACATGGGGCTCCATGAGCACGGCCACGTCCACCGCCTTGGCGCGCAGCGCGTCGTTGAGTTCGGCCACGCGCAGGTTGACCAGCTTCACGTCGGCCAGCGTCAGGCCCGCGCGTGTCAATGCCTCGATCAGGAAGACCTGGCGGCCCGAGCCTTCCACATAGCTCAGGCGCTTGCCGCGCAGGTCGGCCAGGCGCTCTATGCCTGCATCGGCACGCTGCACCAGCCGGTACTGGGCGCGCTCGCGCGTGAAGGTGGCGATGATGGGCAGCTGCACACCGGCGGCACGTGCCTGGATGGGCGGCGTGTCGCCCACATAGGCAATGTCCAGCGCGCCTGCGCGTATGGCCTCGAAGATGGCCGGGCCGCCCGCGAAGTTGGGCAGCTCCAGCTGAAAGCCCAGGCGCTTGCGCTCACCGCTGGCATCCAGCAGGTGGCGCAGCAGCTCGCTCTGGTCGGCGACGACCAATCGGGTCCGGGGATCCGCCGCAGCCCGCGCGGCGGTGGTGGAAGCCAGGGCGGCAGCGGCCAGCAGAGAAGGGCCGGCCAGCAGGAAACGACGCTTGTTCACGCGCTCCATCCTCAAAAGATTGCAATGGGATGGATGCTAGTTAGCGTGCTTCAGTTGTGAAAATACCGATTCCGTATTTGCAAACGCGCGCCACGCACATGGGCGTGGCGCGGGGGGAGGTTCAGCCGAACACCGGGCGCATGAAGCTGCGCTCGTAGCTGAGGATGCAGCGCGTGTCCTCCGCGTAGCGGAAGGCGGCCTGGCACTCGGGGTCCTGCATGGACTTGATGCGGTACTCCTCGTACAGCGCCATGCTGGGGAAGCTGAACATGGCCAGCGCCACATTGTTGGCGCCTTCGGACGGCAGGAAGTAGCCGTGGTGCTTGCCGCCGAATTTCTCGACCAGCGGAATCCAGGTCTTGCCGTACTCCTCGAATTCCTTGGCCTTGAACGGGTCGATGATGTAGCGCAGGTAGCAGGTGATCATGTCTGAAAAGAGAAGGGAAGCGAAGCCTAGAGTTTGAACGATGCCGTCAGGCGGGAGAGCTTCTCCGACTCCTGCTGCAGCACCTGCGTGGCGGCCGAGGACTGCTCCACCAGTGCGGCGTTCTGTTGGGTCACGCGGTCCATGTCGGTCACGGCATGGCCCACCTGCTCGATGCCGCTGCTTTGCTCGCGGCTGGCCGAGGCGATCTCGGTCACGATGCCTGTGATGTTGCGCACCGTGGTGACCACTTCGCGCATGGTCTGCCCGGCCTGGTCCACCAGGGTGGCGCCGGCATCCACACGCTCCACCGAGGCCTGGATCAGCGTCTTGATCTCGCGCGCGGCCGAGGCGCTGCGCTGCGCCAGGGTGCGCACCTCGCCCGCCACGACCGCGAAGCCGCGCCCCTGGTCGCCAGCACGGGCAGCCTCCACGGCCGCGTTCAGCGCGAGGATGTTGGTCTGGAAGGCGATGCCGTCGATCACGCCGATGATGTCCACCACGCGGCGCGACGAGGTATTGATCTCGCCCATCGTGCTCACCACCTGGTCCACCACGGTGCCGCCGCGCTCGGCCACCGCGCAGGCGCCCGAGGCGATCTGGCTTGCCTGCTGCGCGTTTTCCGCGTTCTGGTGCACGGTGGCGGTCAACTGCTCCATGGACGCCGCCGTTTCCTCCAGCGAACTGGCCTGCTGCTCCGTGCGCTGCGACAGGTCCAGGCTGCCCGTGGCAATCTCGCCGGCCGAGCGGTGGATGATGCCCGCCGTGTCATGGATGCGCGTCACCAGTTGGCGCAGCTGCTCGCTCATACGCTGCACCGCCGCGATCACGCTGCCTTCCGGTGCGTGCGATGCCCCCTCCAGCCCGGTTTGCGACAGATCCCCGGCGGCGATGCGGTTGGCGATCGCTGCCGCCACGGCCGGCTCTCCGCCGATGGCATGGAGCACGCTGCGCGTGGCCATCCAGGCGATCAACGACAGCAGTGCGCCCAGCACCGCCAGCGCCGCCACCGACTTGATGATGGTGGCGATGAAGGCCTGCTGGATGTCGTCCACATAGTCACCCGCGATCAGGTCCCAGTTCCAGGAGGTGGATCGCTTGGCATAGGCCAGCTTCTCGCTGGGCTCCTTCGCGCCGGGACGGGGCCACCAGTAGGTGAGGTAGCCGTTGCCCTGGGCAGAAGCGCCCACGGCGGCAATGCTGCGGTAGAGGTAGCTGCCCTTGGCGTCCTGGAAGCCGGCCATGTTCTTGCCGTTGATGCCCGGGCTTGCGGGGTTGTTCAGCACCACGGAATCCGTCGTGATGCTGGTGATGTAGCCCGCACCACCGGCATAGCGCAGCTGCCCCACGCGGGCAATGGCCGTGGCCTTGGCGTCTTCTTCAGGCAGCTTGCCGGCCTTGGCCTCTGCCGCAATGGCGGCAATCAGGCTGTCTGCCGAATCGACAAAGTCCCGCAGCGCCTGCTGCCGGGCCTCATAGGCTTTGCTGCGTGCCTGGTAGGCGTTGAACAGGGTCAGCGCAAGCAGCGCCAGCAGGCAGAAAACCAGCGGAGCCAGCAGTTTCTGGCGAAGGGACAGGGCAGGCATGGAAGCGGGTTCGAAGAAGAGGCAGGGACGCCGTGAATGCTACAGAAACTTCCTCTTTGGTTTCATGTGTTTACAAATTTTTCCGCGCTCGCACAGTGCCGGCGCGGCCCCGTTTCTGCGGAACCTGTCCTGCCGCTGCCAACCTCGGCACCAGCGCGTGCACCGCACTGCCAGGCTTGCGGTCCATCACAAGGGAGAATCACCCCATGCAAGAAACTCCGCCCCCCGCCGCCCAGCCCCGCAATCCGCTGCACGGCGTCACGCTCGAAGCCATCGTCCGTGCCCTGGAGGCCCGCTATGGCTGGCCCGACCTGGCACGGCAGGTTCCGGTGCGCTGCTTCACGCTGGACCCCAGCGTCAGCTCCAGCCTCAAATTCCTGCGCAAGACGCCCTGGGCGCGCGAGAAGGTGGAAGCGCTCTATCTGGACATGCTGCGCAAGGACAGGCGCAGGCCCGCTTCCACAGACTGAAGGCGCAAGCCGGATGCCACCGGACAAGATGTCCAGTGCGCAGGCACAGGCTGTGCCTATCATCGGCACCGTCTCCGATCCCGCAACCCTTTCAGACACCACCATGACCCAGAGCCAGAACCCTGTCGCCGTGATTGCCTCCGCCATGAAGGCGCACGGCATCGTGCCTGCGGATTTCGACATCGCCTCCATCGAGGACGAGTACGCCTTGATGGCGGCGCTGCGCCAGCACACCAAGGCCGCCCAGGTCAAATTGTTCGATGGCGGCATTGGCGAAGACAACGAGGCCGACGAAGACTACGTGGCCCTGCTCAAGCGCTTCGCCAAGGCTTGCGGTGGCGCCATCGGCTATGAGGGCATCGAATCCGGCATGGAGGGCGACACCGTCACGCTGCGCTTCCGATCGGGCGGCCAGGAGCACAGCTGGTCCTTCGAGCAGGACGGTGACCGCGTCAGCGAGGAGTTTCTGGACTTCATCATTGACCACTCCAAGTCCTGCACGGCGGGGGAGTTCATCAATCTGCTGGACGAGAACTCGCTGCTGACAGGCTTTGTGCCCAAGGACATCTCCAGGCTGCTGTACGAGCACGACATCGTTTACTGAGTGCGGATGGCGGTGGCGGCGCACCCGCCTCGACTTCACATCACGCGCACGCCCAGCCCGCCCACCAGCTCGGCAGCCTGCTCATGCGAGATCAGGCTGCCCTTGAAATGCTGGCTGAGCGAGGCAATCGTCAAGCCGCGCAAGTCCGCCGAGCGCAGGTCCGCGCCATCGAACCGGGCATTCTTGAGATGGGCATCGCGCAGGCTTGCCCTGTGGAAAACGGCATCGCGGAAGTCGCAGCCGGCCAGATCGGCATCGCTGAAGTTCAGGCCTTCCAGCGTTTTCTTGCGGAAGGACATGCCGCGCAGATCGGCACCAATCAGCAGGGACTCATGAAAATCAATGCCCAGGGTTTGCGCACCGCCAAACCTGGCGCCGGTCAGCTTGACTTCAAGAAAGCGCGCTGAGGCCAGCTTGGCCAATTCCCAGTTGGTGTTGTTCAGGTCGCTCTGGCAAAACAGGGCATCCGTCAGGTTTGCCAGCCGAAAATCGGCGCGGCCCGCCTTGCAATGCAGCCAGCGGGTGCCGGCCAGTTGGCAGCTTTCAAAGCAGGTGTCGGCAAAACTGCACTCCACAAATTGCGCGCCCTGCAAATCGAGTTGATAGAGATTCAATCCATCGAATTCGCATTGCTCGAAACCCAGGCCATGAGAGGCTTCTTGTTTCAATAGCTCCGACAAACGGTCCTCATCAAAAATCTGATTGACGATGGTTTTTGTGGAAGGCGTTTTTTGCATGGTCAATATCAGGCATGGCGTATTTCAGAAAGGCTGGGCAGTGTATGGCCTTGCCGCGCCCAGGTGTGAAATGTCCTTGGGATTTTCCAAGGGCATGCATTGCGCAGTTTGACGGATGAGAAAACCTGTGAGCACACGGGTTGCGGGCTGCTTTCGGCGCCGGTTCCGCCCTCCAGGAAGGGCGGAGCCGGCGTGCCCATGTCACCCGTGGCTGCTTACCGGGAGCTTGCTGGCCGGGGGCTTGCTGACCAGCTGGCGGCTTGGCGGACATGCATCTGTCGAAAAACCCTTACAGGAAGATGCCATTTGATATTACAAATTGTGTCTCGTGTGGCGAGGGCATCAGTGAATAATCTGTAGAAAAACATGGTTGGTACACCAGCTGTATTTTCACCAATGCAGTTCCCTGGCAGCCTCAACGAATAATTTATTTGAAATCCAGCAAATATCTATGACCGGAATTATCCAGCAAACACTCCAAAATGATATTGATGCCTTGATCCATGATTGGATGGCCCAGGCCAGCGTGGGTGATTCCACGCTTGGAAAGAATGCTGAAAAAGAAGCGCGCGGGATTATCAACGCCATTGTGGGCGCCTTCGCCTGCGGCGCCGATCCGCAAAGGTTTTCGGACGAGGGCTGGAATCCCGCGCGGCGCCTGCTGGCCGAGCTGTCCCGCACCCGCGCCGCCCAGGGCCAGCGTGCCGGTGAGACCAGCCAGTTCATCCTGTCGCTGAAAAAGCCGCTGTTCGCACACATCCAGCGCGGGCTGTCGGGCGATCCTGCTGCGGCCATCCAGGAAATCTGGAGTGCCACCGTGCTGGTGGACAACATGGCCCAGCACACGGTCAGCAGCTTCCAGCAGGCACGCGAGGAGATCATCATCCGCCAGCAGGAAGAATTGCTGGAGCTGTCCACCCCCGTCGTCAAGCTGTGGGAGGGCGTGCTGGCCATTCCGCTGATCGGCACGCTGGACAGCAACCGCACCCAGGTGGTGATGGAATCCCTGCTGCAAAGCCTGGTGTCGACCGAGTCGGAGCTGGCCATCATCGACATCACCGGCGTGCCCACGGTGGACACGCTGGTGGCCCAGCACCTGCTGCGCACCGTGACGGCCATTCGCCTGATGGGCGCGGAATGCATCATCAGCGGCATCCGGCCCCAGATTGCCCAGACCATCGTGCACCTGGGCATCGACATGCGCGACATCACCACCAAGGCCACGCTGGCCGAGGCGCTCAAGCTGGCCATGGGCAAGACCGGCTGGCGCATCACCCGCCAGACACAGGAGTGAGCCATCCATGGACCGCATTCCAATCCTGCGCATGGGCGATGTGCTGCTGGTTTCCATCCAGATCGACATGCAGGACCAGACGGCGCTGGCGCTCCAGGACGACCTGGCCGAGCGCATCGCGAGCACGGGCGCCAGCGGCGTCATGATCGATATCTCGGCGCTGGAGGTGGTGGACTCCTTCGTCGGGCGCATGCTGGTGACCATCTCGGGCATTGCCCGCATCCTGTCTGCCGCCACCGTCGTGGTGGGCATGCAGCCTGCCGTTGCAATCACCCTGGTGGAGTTGGGCCTGTCCCTTGGAGGGGTCAGGACGGCGATGACCGTCGAGAGGGGAATGGCCCTTTTGCGGGCCCAGCAGTCGGGAGCCACCCTTGGAACATGATCGCAGCGGCCAAATGCCGTTACAAAACGAGCAGCAGATTGTTGCCACGCGCCAAACGGTGCGCTCGCTTTGCCAGATGCTGAAGTTCTCGCTGGTCGATCAGACAAAGATGATTACCGCTGCAAGCGAGCTGTCCCGCAATACGCTGATTCATGGAAAAGGTGGCCACATGAACTGGGCCATCATCGAAGTCAATGGAAAACAGGCCTTGCAATTGATTTTTGAAGACACAGGGCCTGGAATCAAGGATCTGAAAATGGCCATGACCGATGGTTTCACCACCGGCATGGGAATGGGCCTGGGCCTGCCGGGAAGCAAGCGGCTGGTGAATGATTTCAAGATAGAAACCGAGCTGGGCCAGGGCACACGAGTGAGTATCACCAAGTGGAAGTAATCCGGGGCTGGACCCATCGTTCATTTCCAATAGGCGATGCGAGCCGCGTGGGTGAGGTCAGGCGCCATGTGGTTGCACTGGCCTCCGACATGGGCTGGGGCGAAGAGGACATGGGCCGTTCGGGGCTGGTGGCGACCGAGCTGGCCACCAACCTGGTGCGGCATGCCCGGGACGCTGAAATCTGGATAGCCGCGCGGCCGCCCCTGCATGACATCGAAATCATCTGTGTCGATCGCGGCCCGGGCATCGAGGACATTGCCACCGCCATGCAGGACGGGGTGAGCACCGGCTCGGGCTCGCCGGGCACGGGCCTGGGGGCCATCTCCAGGGTGGCCGACGACTTCTTTGTCGTCTCCGAAGCCACCGGCACGGTGAGCCTGGCGCGGCTGCGCAAAGGCCGCAGGGCGCCGTCGGCACTGTCGCTGCGCATGGGCGCCGTTTGCCTGGCCGTGGCGCCCGAGACCATCAGCGGCGACGCCTGGGCGGTCAGGTCGGGCGCGGGGCTGGCCGAGGTGCTGGTGGCCGATGGCCTGGGCCATGGGCCGCTGGCGGGTGAGGCGGCACGTGCGGCGGTCGATGTCTTTGCGTCGCAGAACTGGAATGGGAACGGGAACGGCGGTGCCGATGCCGCCATGCCGCTGGAGGAGTTCGTGGCCCAGGCCCATGCAGCGCTGCGTGGCACGCGCGGGGCGGCCCTGTTGGCGGTGCGCTTCGGCGCACAGGGCGTGCACAGCTGCGGTGCGGGAAACATCAGTGGCAGGCTTTTCAATGGCGTGGCCAGCCTTTCCCTGAGCAGCCAGCACGGCACGGCAGGTGTACAGATCTCGCGGCCCAGGGTGGCCGACTGCTCCAGCCTTGACCATGGCGTTCTGGTGCTGCACTCCGACGGCGTGTCTGCCCGCTGGAAGCATGAGGACTATGCGGGCCTGCTGGGCAGGGACCCCGGCCTGCTGGCCGCCTGCCTTCTCTGGCACAACACCCGCAGCAGGGATGACGCCACCGTGGTCGTCCTCAAGGCCGAGGAAGAGCAATGAACGAAGACGATCTCAAAGCTGAACTGGAACTGTGCCGCGCCGAGGTCAGGTCCTTGCGCGAGGAGCTGGACGAGACCAATCGCGGCGTGGTCGCGCTCTACGGCGAGCTGGATGTGCAGGCCGAGAAGCTGCGCAAGGCCACCGAACTCAAGAGCCATTTCCTCTCCTACATGAGCCATGAGTTCCGCACGCCCATAGGCGCCATCCGCAGCAATGCGCGCCTGCTGCTGGACCATGTGGATGGACCGCTCACCACCGAGCAGACCCGGCAGGTCGGCTTCATCCAGGAAACCGCCGCCGAGTTTTCCGAGATGGTCAACGACCTGCTCGACCTGGCCAAGATCGAGGCGGGCCGCCTGGAAATCTCGCCTGGCTGGTTCGAGATGATGGATTTGTTTGCTGCCTTGCGCGGCATGTTCAAGGCCATGGCGGACAACGTGGAGTTGAGCCTGGTGTTCGAAGAGCCCGGTGATCTGCCGCGCTTCTACACCGACAACCGCAAGCTCTCGCAGATCCTCAGAAACTTCATCTCCAATGCGCTGAAATTCACGCCGCAGGGTGAGATCAAGGTGTCGGCAGAACTGGTGGGGGACATGCTGGTGAAATTCTCGGTGGCGGATACCGGCATAGGCATCGCCTCGGAATTCCACGACGCGATTTTCAATGACTTCACCCAGGTCGACTCACCCATCCAGAAGCGCCTGCGGGGCACGGGCCTGGGCCTGGCCCTGTCCAAGCAGCTGGCACAGCTTCTGGGGGGCTGGGTGGAAGTGCAAAGCGCCCTGGGCGAAGGCTCGACCTTTTCCGTGATCGTTCCCGCGCATCTTCCGGTCGATACCAAGGATCTGAAGGCCTGATACGGCCAAGCCGGTCTTCATCCCATCAAAAACAACAGGAACATCATGCCCAAGAACACGACTGGAATGATTCTTCCCTCATTCGACCGAAGCCTGCACACCATTCTTGTCGTTGATGACAACCCTGCCACGCGCTACTCCACGGCACGGGTCATCAGGGCGGCGGGATTCCAGACGGTCGAGGCGGAAACCGGGGAAAAGGCCATTGCCCTGTCGGAGACCGGCGTGGCAGCCGTGGTGCTGGATGTGCACTTGCCCGATATCTCGGGCTTCGACGTATGCCGCACCATCCGCGGTGCGCGGCACACTAGCCTGATTCCCGTGGTGCACCTGTCGGCCGAGTATGTGCAAAGCAACCACCAGGTGGCGGGCCTCAATGCCGGGGCCGACGCCTACATGGTGCACCCCGTGGAGCCGCAGCTGCTGATTGCCACGCTGCATGCCCTGATCCGCGCACGCCTGGCGGAAGACGGGCTGCGCCGCAGCGAGTCACGCTTTCGCGCCATCTATGACCAGGCGCCGGCGGCCATGATGCTGGTCAGCGCCGACGGTCTGATCAGCGATGCCAACTCCCAGGCGCAGGCACTGCTGCAGCGCGGCATTGACGACCTGGCGGGCAAGCCGCTGACCGGCTTTGTTCCGCAGGCCGTTCGGGAAAAAGCTGCGCAGCAATTGGCCGAAGACCCCGAAAAGTCCTGGCGCGGCGAGTTCCCCATCCTCCCGGCAGACGGGCAGGAGCGCCTGATCTCCTGGAAGTTCTCCGATCCCATCGAGCCCGGCATCCGCTTGGCCGTGGCCCAGGATCTGACGGAGTCCCTGGAGTTCGAGAGGCAGCGCCAGCAGATGCTGGAGCAGGAGCAGGCGGCGCGCGTGGCCGCAGAGCGCATCAGCCGCACCAAGGATGATTTTGTCGCCGTGCTCTCGCATGAACTGCGCACCCCGCTGTCCCTGCTCAACGGGGGCACGCATTTGCTCAAGCGCGCCAACCTCAGCGAGGCCATGCTCAAGAAGGGCATAGATGCCATCGAGAAAGGCGTGAAGGCGCAAAGCCGCATCATTGCGGACATTCTGGATATCTCGCGCCTGACGACGGGAAAACTCAATCTGCACCGCGAGGAGGTCAATGTCTGCTCATTGGCCGTGCAAAGCCTGGAGCCGTTGCGCGACAACGCCGCCGACAAGAACATTACCCTGCAGTTCGAGGCGCCGTCCGATGACATCATGGCGTGGATCGATGTCACGCGATTCCAGCAAATCCTGTGGAACCTGGTCTCCAACGCCATCAAGTTCTCCAATGCGCGCAGCGTGGTGAAGGTGGGCCTTGAAATCAGGGACGAAAGCCTGGTGATGAGCGTGGCGGACGAGGGCGTGGGCATCGCGCCTGAATTTCTTCCCCATGTCTTCGAGCGCTTCTCGCAGGCCTCGGCCCCCGCCACCCGTGGGCATTCCGGCCTGGGATTGGGGCTGTCCATCGTCAAGCACCTGGTGGAGCTGCATGGGGGCACCGTGCGTGCCCACAGCGAAGGTGTGGGCCTTGGCGTCACCATGCGGGTGGAGATTCCGCTGCACGAGGCAAGCGCCTCCCAGGCCGACCCGATGAATGCGCATCTTGAAAATGGCGAATCCCTGGAAGGCAAGGACATCGTCATCGTTGAAGACAATGCGGACACCAGCGAAATGCTGAAAGTGGTGCTGACCGACCAGGGCGCGACCGTCAGGAGTGCCGAGAACTTCGACCAGGCCATGGCCCTGGTCCAGGCGCAGTGGCCCAGCCTCATCGTCAGCGACATAGGGCTGCCGGGAAAGGACGGGTTCCAGCTGGTCAAGGCCCTGCGCGAAGCGGAGGCTGCGCACTTTGGCGGAACAAGACAGGTGAAGATCGTGGCGCTCAGCGCCTTTGCCCGGGAGCAGGACCGCACCCAGGCGCTGCAGGCAGGCTTTGACCACTATCTGGAAAAGCCGCTGCAGCCGCACCTCCTCATCCGGGTGCTGCTGGAGCAGGGCTGATCGTCTGGCCCAGCGCCTGGGCCAGGAACTCGGCCGTGACGCGCACCCGGGCCGTGCGCTGCAGATCGGGGTGCATGACCTGCCAGACCTCGTAGTCGTCCGAGCGCTGGCGCTCGGGCCAGATGCGCAGCAGGCCTTCGCGCTCGCCCATGCTCACGGGCATCTCGCCCAGGCCGATGCCGGCCGCCACGGCCTTGCGCACCAGCAGGCTGGAGTTGGCGGCCATGGCAATCCGGGCCTGGCGCGCGGGCACATCGACCATGGTGGGAACGGGCCGTTGCTCCAGAAAGGGGCCATAGACCACGAGGTGGTGGCCGCGCAATTCGTCCTCTGCCGACGGCTGGCCAAAGCGCGCCACGTACGCAGCGCTCGCAAACAGTCCCACGGGCCAGGCGACCACGCGGCGCACCACCAGCTCGGGTGCCTCGGGGCGAACGTTGCGAAACGCGATATCGGCCTGGCGGCGGCCCAGGTTCAGCATGTGCGTGGATACCTCCAGATCCACGCGGATGCCGGGCCAGCGCTGCTGCAGGCGCTCTATGGCGGGCAGCAGGAATTCGGTGGCGATCGAGTCGGTGCTGGTCACACGCACCAGGCCGGCCGGGCTGTCGTCCAGCCCCTCGATGCGCGTGCGCAGGTCCAGCGCCGCGCCTTCCATGCGCCGCGCGGCGCCCAGCGCGGCCTCGCCGGCGGCGGTGAGAAGGTAGCCATCCCTGGCGCGCAAAAACAGCTTGCTGCCCAGCTCGGCCTCCAGCGCGTTCAGGCGCCGGCCCACGGTGGCCTGGTCCACGCCCAGGCTGCGCGCGGCGGCGCGCAAGGAGGGCGTGCGCGTCAGCGCGAGGAAGATGCGGGTGTCATCCCAGTTCATGGCGGTTTTGGTGATGCATATTTGCAGCACTGTAGAGCGAAATCGCTGCGTTTGAGCGGCTTGGAGCAGTCGTAAGCTTTGGGTATCGGACCTTCAACCCTTTTTTGAATACTCATTGCGCAATGAAAGACAGCACAAGCATGCAAGCCATTGTTTTCGACGACTTCGGCGGCCCCGAAGTGCTCGTGGCCCGCGACGTGGCCCGGCCCGAAGTCCGGCCCCATGACCTTCTGGTGCGCAACGCCGCGATTGGTGTGAACCGTGCCGATGTATCCCACCGCAAGGGCGCCTATGGCCGCGCCCACTTTGGTGAATCCGACCTCATGGGCCTGGAGATCGCCGGCACCGTGGTGGAGGTGGGCGCGCAGGTGCAGGGCTTTGCCGTGGGCGACCGCGTCATGGGCATCGTGGGCGGCGGCGCCTATGCCGAGCTGTCGCGCATCGACTACCGCATGGCCATGCATGTGCCCGAGAGCCTGTCGCTGACCGACGCCGGCGCGGTGGCCGAAGTCTTCGTCACCGCGCATGAGGCGCTGTTCCACCTGGCCAGCCTGCAGCCTGGCGAATCGGTGCTGATCCACGCGGCGGGCAGCGGCGTGGGCTCGGCGGCCGTGCAGCTGGCGCATGCGGCCGGCGCGCGCGTGTTTGCCACGGCCAGCGGCGACAAGCGGGACGCCGTCACAGGCCTTGGCGCCGACGTGTTCATCGACTACCGCAGCGAAGACTTCCAGGCCGTGGTGGCCGACAGGACGGGCGGCAAGGGCGTGGATGTGGTGGTCGATTTCATTGGCGCCCCCTACCTGGAGCGCAATATGCGCTCGCTGGGCATGGGCGGGCGCATGGTCTGCGTGGGCCTGCTGGGCGGCGCGCTGGCGGCGGCCGTGCCCATGGATGTGCTGCTGTACAAGCACCTGCGGATCTTCGGAACGGTGATGAAGTCGCGCCCGCCCGAAGTCAAGCAGGCCATGGTCCAGCGCTTCGCCCAGCGCTGGCTGCCCGCGCTGGCGGCCGGCACCATCCGCCCGGTGATCGACAGCACCTACCCGCTGGCCGAGGCCGCGCAGGCGCACCGGCGCATGGAATCGGGCCAGAGCGTGGGCAAGCTGCTGCTGATCCCCGAGCAGGCCGGGCAGTAAGGCGCCTGCCCGGGGCGCGCATCCCCTGGGCAGGAATCCTCAAGTTCTGCAATATTCCAAGTCTCCGGATGCGCGCAGCCCTGCGCGCATCCAGTCTCTCAACCAGGAGCGATGACCCCGGCCGCCCTCCCGCGCCGACATCGAGCCGCCTCTCCAGGAGATATCCATGATTGTTGAAATTGCCGAGCTGAGGGTCGATCCCGCCAGGCACGAGGAATTTGGCCAGGCCCTGACCCAGGCCGTGGCCGACGTGCTGTCCAAGGCCGTTGGATACCGTGGGCACAGCATTCTTGCCTGCATGGAAACGCCCGGCCGCTACGTGCTGCAGGTGAACTGGGAGACCCTGGAAGACCACACCGTGGGCTTTCGCGAGTCACCCGCCTTCGCGCAGTGGCGCGCCATCATCGGCCCGTACTTTGCGCAGGCACCGCATGTGGAGCATTTCGTGGTGAAGGATGCGCGGGCGAACTGAGCCTGGCATCTGCGGCCGCGCCGCCCGCCCGTTGTGGGCGTCGCGGGCGTGGCGGGCGCTGGGGGAGGGCCTGCATTGGCTTGCGCAGCGCACCTCGCCCGTGCGAGCAGGGGCTGCGCACGCACTCAGCCCAGCTTGTGCCGTGTCCTGAGCAGTCCCACGCCCAGCGCGATGAAGGTGCCGCCCACGATGCGGTTGAACAGCTTGGCGTGTGCCACCAGGTGGCCCTTGATCAGGGAGATGAGCAGCACGTAGCAGGCGTGCGAGATCAGGGCGCAGACCGCGAAGGTGGTGGTCAGCACCAGGTACTGCGTGAGCAGCGGCTCGCCCGGGACGACAAACTGGGGAAACAGCGCCGAGAAGAACAGGATGGCCTTGGGATTGGTCAGCGACACGCCCATGCCCTGGGCCACCAGTTGCCAGTTCTTGCGCTCGCGCCGCTGGGTGGGGGCCAGGCCCGCATCGCTGCCCAGCAAGCCGTCCTTGCTGCGCCAGCGCTTGACGCCCAGCCAAATCAGGTACATGGCGCCCGCCACCTTCATGGCCAGAAACGCATGGGCCGACATGGCGAGGATGGTCCCCATGCCGATCATCGCCAGCCCGGACACCACAAAGATGCCGACCGAGCTGCCCAGCGAGCTCAGTGCCGTTCGCCTTGCGCCCACGTCCACCGAGTTGGAGATGGCCAGCAACACGGCGGGGCCGGGGGTGAAGCACATCAACAGCGAGACGCCGCAGAAAACAAGCCAGTGGGCGATGGTCATGATCGGGGGGAGGTCGGTGGGGGAAGACAGCCGACATTCTCGTGCAATTGGGAGGTCTTCGCGGCCTTGGCGTTGCGAATGGCACCGGCCCGTGCAAACAGGTGCATGGCCCAACCCGCGCAGGCCGCCGCACAGGCCCAGACCAGCCCCCAGCCCTGGGCCGACAGCAGGTGCGGTATGGCCAGGGGCACCAGAAAGCAGACCGCGAACACGGAGGTATTGGCCATGCCCAGCGCCGTGCCCGCGCGGGCTGCGCCGGCCATCCCGGCCAGCTGCGTGTAGGCCACGCCATGCCAGGCGGACACGCAGATGCCGCAGATGCCCAGCATCACCATGAGAGCCACACCCATTGCAGCAGACCCGGCCGGTTGGTCGGCCCAGCTCAGGACCGCAAGGCCCGCGAACAGCGCCAGGGTGAGCTGGCAGCAGGCGCGCAGAAAGGCGGGTCTGTTCCGGTGCCTGTCGGTCCAGCGGCCGCTCCAGATCCGCAAGGCCATGGAAGCCAGTTGCACGACCGACATGACGGCGGCCGCCGCGCCCAGCCCCAACTGGGCATAGTCATGCAGGAACACCGTACCGAAGGACAGCACGGCGAACTGCGGGGCGCAAAGGATGCCGATGCCGGCGGCCATGTGCCAGGCCTGCAGATCGCGCAATGGGCCGGGCGTGGTGGTTGCTGCGTGGTGCGGCGCGGCGGCCTTGCTTCGAAGCGGTGACTGCGGCGGCTCCTGAATCCACAGCGCGGCGAATGCGGCAGCCCCAAGGCACAGCGCAGCCAGCACGCCATAGACGGCGGCAAAGCCTGCATGCGTGGCCAGGCTGGTCAGCAAGGGCGCGCCGATGGCGCCACCCAGCGGCACGGCGGTCTGGCGGATGCTCATGGCCAGGCCGCGCTCGCCTTCGGCAAACCAGCCCATGACTGCCCGGCCGCTGGCGCCGTTCACGCTGCCGCCCAGCAGCCCCACCAGCACCAGGCCGCCAGCCAGCAAGCCAAACGGCGGGATATAGGCCGGCGATGGCGAAGCCCATAGCGCCATGGCCGCCAGGGCCACGGCCGTGCCGCACAGGCCGAGCAGCAGCACCGGCCGGTCACCCCAGCGGTCCGTCAGCAATCCCCAGGGCAATTCACTGAGCGCAATGCCCAGGCCCATCAGCCCCAGCGCCAGGCCCAGCGTCCGGGTGTCCAGCTGGTAGCCCGAACGCATGAGGATGGCCGTCATGGGAATCCCGCTGAAAGCCACGGAAAACGCGGCATTGGCGATGACGCCTGCCGCCAGCACCTTCCATCGGTGGCGGGGCGGGGAGGGCAAGGGCAGGGGGCCCGGATCGGCGCTGGGTGCAGGAGAAGAGGAGGTCATGGGCGGCAGTATGTTGGGCCTCAACCATCCTGAAAATCACATAATTTCGTATCTACAATCCATTTTTTCAGCACGATTGGGGGCTTGGCAATGACACGCGTTCTCTATGACCTGGATGTGCTGCGCACCTTTTGCACCGGCGTCGAACTGGGCAGCTTTGCCCGGGCGGCGGACCGGCTGGGCCGCTCCACATCGGCCGTCAGTGCCCAGCTCAAGAAGCTGGAGTCCCAATGCGGCACGCCCTTGCTGCGCAAGTCCGGCCGGGGGCTGGTGCTGACGGAGGCGGGAGAAACCCTGCGCGGCTACGCGCTGCGCCTGCTGGAGCTCAACGACCGCGCCGTGGCGGCCGTGCGCGGCAGCGAGCTGCGCGGCCTGGTGCGCCTGGGCCTGCAGGAAGACCTGGGCGAAAGCGTGCTGCCCCATGTGCTGGGGCAGTTCGCACGTGCCCACCCGCACGTGCGCATCGAGGCCAGCGTGGCCCGCAGCGATGAACTGCGCGAACGCATGGCCCTGGGCCAGTTCGACCTGGCGCTGCTCTGGGATGTGGGCATGAACCATGCCTGCGTGCATGGCGAGCACATCATGCGGCTGCCGCTTCAGTGGATTGGCCCGGCATCGCTGGATGCGGCCGAGGCCGGCTGGGCGCGCGGCCTCAACGGCGGGGCGCAGGGCGATGAGGCGCTGCCCCTGGCCATGCTTGAGGCGCCTTGCCCCCTGCGGGACATCGTGACGGCCGCCCTGGACAAAAAGGGCCTGGCCTGGCGGCACGCCTTCAACAGCGCCAGCCTGACTGCCGTCTGGGCCGCCACGGCGGCCGGCCTGGGCCTGTCCGTGCGCACACCGTTCGGCCTGCCCGCCCACGTCAGGCCGCTGGATGCACAGGCCCTTGGCCTGCCGGCCCTGCCGTCCATGGACCTGATCCTGGGCCGCGCCGCGCTGGATGCCCCGGAGCCCGTGGACCGCCTTGCGCGCATCCTGGTCGATGCAGTGCGCGAGCATGTGCACAGGCAGGAAATCGCAATTTGAATTTATTTCTTCGTGATCAGGCCACTGAAATATTCATTCAGGTCACGAAAATCCTTCACCGTCCAGGCATGGGGCGGTACTTTCACGCCGTTTTCCCGCAAGGTCCTGGGAATCAAATCTCCATTCGGGCGAAGAATGACGGACGAGACAATCACGCCCGGATAATCATGCAGCCTTTTTCTGAAGGCGGCGGTCGTCAGGTCGGGCGTGGGAGGGTTGCTCTTGTTGGCCAGCGGGCCCGTGCCCCTGGCGTCTGCCCCGTGGCACATGGCGCATCTCGATGAATAGAGCTGCTTCCCATTGCTGTTGTCCGCAAAGCAGGGCGATGCCTGAATGACCAACGATATTCCCAATGACGCGGCGAAGAGTATTTTCATTTGCTCGTGGATTTTTTGTATAAATCTGATCCGCCGCGATCATATTGCCTTCCACGGCCACGCTGGATGCTTGCCTGGCCGCCAGCCACGCGCCCACGAAAAAGCCCTGCAGTGCAGGGCTTGTGAATGAGGCGAGAGGGCGCGCCTGGTTTACTTCTTCGCGTATTCGAACTTGGGCAGTGCCTTCAGCGCGTCCTTGGTGGCGCCGGGAAGGGTGATCTTGTTGTTTTCCACGCGGAACTGGTTCACAGGAATGGCCACGTCATGCTTGCCCATGCCCAGGAAGCCGCCCGCGCCGATGATGGCGTACGACACGGCCTTGTCGGGTGCGACGATCACATCGTCGATCTTGCCCACGGCCTTGCCTTCCTCGTTGTAGACGCTCTTGCCCAGCACGGACTTCTTCAGGCTCCAGCCCGTTGCCACGGCCTGGACTTCAGTGGCCGCCACGCCCAGCGTGGTGGTGCCCGCCACGGGCTGGGCCCAGCTGGTGGAGGCTGCGCCTGCGATCAGGGCGGCAGCGATCAAACCCATCTTCAGCGTCTTGTGACCTGTCATAGAGAACTCCTGGAAAACAAAATTTGAAGCCCTCATTAGGAGCGCTGCCCAAGCGCACGGAGATCGGAAAAGCAAGCAAAGGCCTGTCAGCCAATCGAGCGGCGCGGCGAGGAGCCTGCCTACAAGCTCCCGCAACCGTGTGCTGGCGGGGTGCAGGCCCCCAATCAGATTGCGCTCAGATGCTCATACAGAATCACCGAGCCGATGCCGATCAGCAGCACACCGCCAACGGCCTCCGCCCAGCGGCCCGCAATGCTGCCCAGCAGGCGGCCGACCATGACGCCCAGGGTCACCATGGCGAAGGTGGCAAAGCCGATGGCCAGGGCCACGGTGGTGATGCTCACATCCAGGAAGGCCAGGCCCACGCCCACGGCCATGGCGTCGATGCTGGTGGCGAATCCGGTGGCCACCAGCAGCCAGAAGCCGTGCCGGGCGGGCTTGGCCTCTTCTTCGCCGTCAGCGGCCTTGAGGGCGCCCAGCAGCATGCGGCCGCCCAGCACCAGCAGCAGCACGAAGGCAATCCAGTGGTCCCATGCCTTGACATAGTCGGACGCCGCATAGCCCAGCGCCCAGCCCGCCAGCGGCGTCAGGGCTTCGATGACGCCGAAGATGGCGCCTGTGCGCAGGGCTTCGGACCAGCGGGGTTTGAGCAGGGCGGAGCCCTTGCCCACGGCAGCGGCAAAGGCGTCGGTGGACATGGCAAAGGCCAGGAGCAGGATGGATGCGGCGTTCATCTGGGAGGGGTTCTTCATGGCCGGGCAAGCGCACAACGGCACTTCACCGCTGCCCGACCTTGTGACCTGTGTCGCGGTGAAATGCCGATGGTCTCGCCAACCGAAGAACGGATGCCTGCGCCACAGCATGCAGGATGCCGAGTGTGTTGACGCAGGCGCTTGCAGGTTGCAAGCAGGCTACTCCCCAAGGGATGCGTGATTCTAGAAGCGCAGGGCGTGATCGGGGCCTATGCCCCCATCGGCATGCGGCTCTCTGGAAATGATTCGTATCTTCGTGGCTGCCGCTATTTTTCGTTGGCGTACCGATTGCGCTCTTCAACGAATTTCCTGATTTCCGACGCTTCAATGGGCCTGCTGAAATAGTAGCCCTGTATTTCATCGAAACCCAGGGAAACCAGTAAATCAAAGACTTCGGCGCTGTCAACGCCCTCTGCCACCAGGCGATAGCCAAGATCCGAGGCCATGGTCATGATGGATTTCAATACGGACAGGGCCCGGTCATTGGTATCGATGTCGCAGACCATGGACCGGTCTATCTTCAATATCTCGGCAGGAAGATTCTTGAGCGATGCAAGATTGGAATATGCGGCGCCAAAATCATCCAGTGCAACCTTTATGCCGAGTTTCCTGATGTGTTGAAGCGCCTGAACCGTGCCCTGGCCTGTCAGCACATCGCTTTCTGTGCACTCGATCACGATGTTTTTCAGCGGAACGCCGTGCTGGTTGCACATGGCGTTCAGGTAGTCCGGAAAATCGACCTCATCCAGATTGCGCGGGGAGATGTTGATGGAGACCTGAAGATCGAGTTTCTCGGCTTTCCAGGCCGCCACCTGCGCCAGCGCCGTTTTGATCACGAACCGTGTCAGGCTGTGGATCAACGGCGTGGCTTCAACCAGGGGTATGAATTCGCTGGGCGGGATTTCTCCCATTTGTGGATGCTTCCAGCGTATGAGGGCCTCCAGCCCCTTGCAGCTGAAACTGTGGTTGTCGAATTTGGGCTGGTACACCAGCCGCAACTGCCCATTGCCCAGCGCATGTCCGAAGTCCCGCAGGAGCCGATAGGACCTTTGCTGGAGACTGTCCTCGTTCTCCTCATAGCGGTGAAATGATCGTGCGTTGTATCCGGCCTGCTGCACGCACACCATCGCCTTGCGAATGACATCGTCCACCTCGTCCTGGTTCAGGTAGAACCGCACCACGCCTGCCCTGGGTTGAAGTTCGAACCGCAGATCGGCGCTGGTGATGGGTTTTTGCAGGTATTCCAGCAATTGGTTGACCAATGCCTCCTCATCTTCTTGCCTGCCGGCGCTGATCACCCAGGCAAACCTGGCCAGGCCCACGTGGTAGACGGTTGCGTGCGGCCCCGTCATGTCCGTGACTGCCTTGGCAATGTCACGCATGAGCTGCTCGACATAGTTCAAGCCCAGCGCATTGCTCATTTCCAGCAGGCTGGCGTGGTTGAGCACCTCCATCAATACCAGACCGCGTGCCGCTCCCGGGGCCAGAATGCAAAGGCTCTTCAGGTCCAACTTGAGTTGCGTGCGATTTGGCAGGCCCGTGACTTCGTTTGTTTTTCCAATTCTGTGATGGTATTGAAGTTGAGCCTGAA
Organism: Delftia sp. Lp-1; assembly: GCF_020523835.1. NCBI lineage: Bacteria > Pseudomonadati > Pseudomonadota > Betaproteobacteria > Burkholderiales > Comamonadaceae > Delftia > Delftia sp. Lp-1. The sequence goes on from NZ_JAJALJ010000001.1 coordinate 1,910,692, forward strand.
CGATGGCGGCCATGGCTTGCAGTTGCTGGCCTTGCTCTTCGGAGAATGTCCTGGGCTGGGTATCGATGATGCACAGGCTGCCGATGGCGTGGCCGGATTCCATTATCAAAGGCACACCTGCATAGAATCTGATATTGGGCTTGTGGGTGACCAGGGGATTTTCTGAAAATCTGCTGTCCAGGTGCGTATCGGGAATCACCATGATTCCTTCGTTTCTGATGGTGTGGTCACAGAATGCATCCGTGCGCAGGCTGCCATCCATATCCACACCCACAGGTGCCTTGAACCATTGCCTGTGCTCATCCAGAACCGTGATGATGGCAATTGGAGCCATGAACATGCGGCTGGTGAGCTCGGTGATGCGCTGAAATTCCTTTCTGGCATTCAGGTCCAGGATTTCAGCGGTCTGCAGTCCGAGCAGTTGCTCTTTCTCGGATTCGGTAGTCCAACGGGTAAGCATCGATTTCCTGCCTCAGTGAACCCATACTATAAAACTGCCGCGCCTTTGGGGTCAAAGGGATTACTGGGCGTCCAGCAGCGGTAAAAGCTCCTGCAGTTTTTCCAGTGCGCCTGGGCCTTGAAGCTCGGAGATGGTGCCCAGCGGCTCCGTGTCTTCCACAATCACATAGGCCATGGACCACTTGGCAAAACGCCTTTGATCAAGGCGCGCCTGTGGAAACAGGGGCGTGAAGTTGATGTGTCTTTCATCGCGCGAGATGGACTCCACCAGCAGCGCCAGTTGCTCTGGCGGACCTTCGACATACTGGAAGAAGCGTTCACCGTCGAAAACCAGCATGCCCGTGATCCCGGCCGACCAGTTGAAGGTGCGCGCCGCCTTGATGATCGCCGCGATGCATGTGGTGTCAGCCCCTGGGGCCAACTGGCTGTGATAAAGGAAACATTCGAGAGAATTTTCTTGCATACCCTCCCCCTTTCTGAGTTGTTGGGCGGCGATGGTATGCGTTGCGCGAGGGGGGGCACGTAGGTGCGCAACCCGTTGTTGCATATGTAACCATCCTGCTTGCGCCCTGGGCCTGGGCGGCTGCGGGGCCCAACGACAACAAGCCCCCACAAGCACTGGCGGGCAGGGCTTGCGGGGGCTTGTGCAAGAGGAGGAGGGTGTTCCAAGCCTGGATTGACGTGGCCGGCCTTACAGGTGCGGCATCGCCCTCATTGCTGCTGCTTTTGCGGCAAGGGCTGGCCTATCTGTCGCTGGTTGGCCTTGGTCTGCTGCTGGGTGTAGTTGCCGTCGCTGATGGGCTGGCCCATCTGCATGGGGACATAGGAACGGTGATGGGACCCTGCCATGGGAATGAGCTGCTTCATGGAGAGAACTCCTGATCCGGCGGGTGGCGGCTGGAGGCCAATGCCGCCGGTCTTTAGGGGTTGCGGGACGAATGCAGCAAGTGTGTGGCGCGCCGTGAAATCCGGGTGTAGGAAAGATCGGAAGCCGTGTAGCCATGCCTGCGCAAATGCAAGAAAGCGCTGACCTGCACGAAGGGGCAGGGCACCCCTTGGCACAGATCAGCGCTGTACAGGCCGCGCCTTGTCCGTCAGAACTTCAGGCTGTCGCTGCCTTCGGCGCGCAGCGTCCTGGCGTCGAAGTCCACCGAGAAATGGTCGCTGGGCTTGCCCGAGCCCAGGCCCTTGAGGATGGAGAACACCTGCTTGAAGCTGTACTGGAAGGGCTGGCCCACGGGCGTGCTGTCGGCCAGCTTGTCGCCCGTTTTCTGGGGCGCCGAGGTCAGGGCAGGGAAGGCGCTCATCAGCAGGCGGTACTGTTCCACGCGCTGCTTGCCCATGTCGTTCAGCGACAGGCCGCCCGCGTAGACGGTGCGGTGGAAGTCGCCGTAGAAGGTATAGGCCGACACATTGGCCAGCGCGTTGAAGTCCACGCCCGCGGCCTGGGCCTTGGCGCGGGCGGCGTTCTCGGCCACGCTCCAGTCGGCGGCCCACTGCGCGGCATTGCCGGCCACGGGGCTGCCTTGCAGGCAGCCGGCGCTGGGCTTGAACGGCACGGCAACGCCTTGCGCGGCCAGGCCGGCGAGCTGGGCGTAGGTGACCTTGGTGTCCAGCTGGGCCATGGTCAGCATCTGCTGCAGGTTGAGCTGGCTGACCAGGTCCTTCATGTCGCAGGCCCAGTACTCGTCCAGGAAGCGCAGGCGCGACAGCTCGCCGAAGTAGCGGCTGGTGAAGTCGCCATAGCTGGTGCTGGACAGAATGGCCTTGTCCCAGCGGCGCTTGGCGTCTTCGGGCTTGCTGCTGCCTTCCACGTACTTCCATTCCATCTCGTACAGCGGAAAGAGCTCGTTGAAGCGCGGCACGTTGTTCAGCGCCACGGTCTGCACGTCCACCTTGCGCGGCGTGTCGAAGCGCACGATCTTGTAGGCCGCGCCATAGACGGCCAGCGACGGCGACTGCACGTTCACCAGGTACTTGCCGCTCTTGCTCAGGTAGTCGTTGGTGCCGTTGAAGTGCATGTGGCCGCCGATGTGCAGCGGCAGGCCCGTGGCGGCCACCGCCTCGGCCGTGGCCTGCTCGGGCACGCGCGCCGTCTGGAAGGCGCCGGGCTTGAAGGCGGCCTTGATGGCATCGGTCTGGTTGGCGTAGAAGTCCATGGTCGGGTAGTGCGAGAAGGCCACCAGCTGCTTGCCCTGGGCCTTGGCGCGCGCGCTCACCGATTCGATCCACGCCATCACGCTCTTCTTGTGCGTGGTCATCTTGTTCCAGCCTGCATTGCCGGCGCCGGTGAAGCCCTTGGGCGAGTTGGGCTTGGCGGGGTCCAGCTTGTCCGGCACGAAGACGTTGGCGTCCACCGACAGCAGCCACAGGCCCTTGACGGGCTCGACCAGGTAGCTCACATCGGCAATGCTGGTGCAATTGGTGTAGCCGGCCTGCTTGAACCTGCCGCCTTCGCCTTCCTTGCAGATCTCGTAGCTGCGCTGGCTCAGCTGGGCCTGTCTGGCCGCCTCGGCATAGCTGTACTTGTCCTGCGCGTAGGTGCTGTAGGGGGTCTCCCAGTACACGTCCTTCTCATTGGGCATCAGGCCGTAGGGGGCCAGGTCGCGCAGCAGCGAGGCATAGCCTTGCTCCATCAACTGGTCGGTACAGACCACGTTGGCTTCGGCGTTCAGGCAGCCCTGGTAGTTCTTGGCGTAGACCTTGACCGTGCTGCCGTTGGCGGCCATGAAGTCGTCCTTGCCCTTTTCGTCATCGTCGTAGGGGGCGACAGGGTCATGGTTGCCGGGCGCGATGAAAAAGCGCATGCCCTTTTTCTCGTACTCGGCCAGCACGGCGCGAAAGCCGTTCACGTTCAGCGGCTGGCCGTCGTCGGAGAAGTCGCCGGGAAAGGCCACCAGCTTCACGCCCTTGGCCAGCGAATCGTCCAGCGCGGCGCGGAAGGCGAAGTAGTTCTCGTTGAACAGCCGCGTGGAAGTCAACTGCGCATACATGGTGCGGATGGTGGCGAACATGCCATTGGCCGTGGGCACGCCCTTGAAGCTGCTGTTCTTGAGGTCGCCGTACACATCCTGGAAGTGCACATCGGCCATGAAGGCCACGGCCTGGCTGTTCGTTCCCCCATCTGCCCTATCGCCATCACTGCCACCACAACCCGCCAGGGCCAGCGCTGCGGCACCGGCCACCATTCCCAATTTCCAGACTTGCATTCTTCGTGTTGCGCGGGGCGCTCTGATTGACAAAGTCCGGCATTGTCTGCAGCCCATGTTTCATGGGTGTGACAGGGCAACCCAGCCAGGCGTGGTAGCCGGCGTCCGACTTTTGCCGGGGGCGGGCGCGCGGCGGGCACGCCGATTGCTACGTATCCCTGGCCTGCAACCACAGGCGGAGAGTGCCCATGAATTCCATGAATCACCCCTTGCTGAGGCTGGCCGATTCAACCCCCGCCCTCAGGCCCGGCAAGTACACGGACCACCGCAGGTCGGCCGTCTTGCCGCAGCTGCGCAGAATCGGCGTGTTCCGCGCGCGCCGCTTCGGGGATCTGCTGTGCGCCACGCCCGTTCTGCGTGCATTGGCTGCGGCCTGGCCCAAGGCACGCATCACCCTGATCGGGCTGCCCGAGGCCGAAGGCCTGGCGCAAAGGCTGTCTTCGGTCGATGACTTCGAGCTGTTTCCCGGCTGGCCCGGTCTGCCCGGCGTGCCCTCGGCCAAGGCCGATGAATACAGCTTCTTCCAGCGCCGCATGCGTTCGCGCCGCTTTGACCTAGTGGTGCAGCTGCACGACTCGGGCCGCAACACCAATGCCCTGGTCGCCAACTTTGGCGCGCGCCGCAACGCGGGCTTTGCGGACCCCGATGACTGGGTGCCCGAGGCGGATGCGCTGCGCTTTGTGCCCTGGCCCGGGCTGGGCAGCGAAGTGCTGGGCCTGCTGGCCCTGACCGACTACATGGGCCTGCCGCGCCGCGGTCTCAAGCTGGATCTGCCGTTGAATGCCGATGACCGCGCCCGCGTCCGCCCGCTGCTGCCCGCAAGCCGCCGTTACGCCATCGTGCACCCGGGCGCGCGGCTGGCTGTGCGCCGCTGGTCCGCCAGCGGCTTCGCGGCCGTGGCCGACCGGCTGGCGCAGGCGGGGCTGGAAGTGGTGCTCACCGGCAGCGAGGACGAGCGCGCCCTGGTGGCATCGGTGGCCGCGCAAATGCGCCACCCCGCCCTGGACCTGAGCGGCCGCACCGACATCTGGATGCTGGGCGCGGCGCTGGCATCGGCCAGCGTGGCCGTGTGCAACAACACCACCGTCTCCATGATGGCTGCTGCCCTGGGCACGCGCAGCGTGGTCGCCTCGCAAGCCGGCGAAGTGGACCGGGGCCCGCCGCTGGACCCGCAGCGCCACCGGGTCTTCACCCCCGGCAGCGATGCGCATGCCGCCGAACTGCTGGCGCAAGCAGCGCTGGCGCTGGCCGATGAAGAGCTGGCGTGAGGCATGCCCAGGGCCAGGGCACCCTCGGCACCCCCGGCGCCGTCAGTGCGGCCGCCCGGGCGCAAGCGGGACCAGTTCCATCCGGTCCCGTCCCTTGCGCTTGGAGGTGTAGAGGGCTTCGTCAGCCTGCTTGAGCCAGTGGGACAGCTCCACCCCGGGCTGGTCGAACAGGGTGGCACCGATGCTCAGCGACACCGGTTCCGGCGTCTCGAACAGGGTGCGCGCCTGCTGCGCGAAGGCCTCGCGCAAGTCCTGGCCCAGCGCCTGCGCTGCCGCGTGGTCGACGCTGCGCAGCACGATCACGAACTCGTCCCCGCCCAGCCGGGCGGCCAGTGCGCCGCGCGGCAGTGCGCTGCGGATGAGGTCGCTCAGGGTCAGCAGCAGGCGGTCGCCGGCATCGTGGCCGTGCAGGTCGTTGACCTGCTTGAAGTGGTCGATATCGATCAGCAGCAGGGCGCAGGGGCTGGCCGCTGAGGCCTGCTCCAGCAGCTGGGGTGCGCGCAGATAGAGCGCGCGGCGGTTGTCCAGGGCGGTGAGCGGGTCGCGGGCGGCGATCTGCGCGATGCGTTCCTCGCGGCGATGGCGCTCCGTGCCGGTCATGGACATGGCGAGCAGCATGATCGCCATCACGCCTTCCACCAGCGAGACCAGGATCACCGTGCCGTGGAAATTGGCCAGGTTGATGAAGGTGTCCAGCGCCACGGCCGAGGCGGCCTTGGCGAAATAGAACAGGCCGTGGGCCAGCAGAACGAAGCGCAGCTGCGCCGCGCCCACGCCCAGCGTGCCGCCGTGCGGGCGCAGCATCAGGCCGGCGCGCAGGCTGATGACGGCGATCAGCAGCGACTGGATGCCCAGCATTGCCCTGGACCACCACGGCCCGCTGGGCATGAACAGCATTGCCAGCCAGACGACGGCCACCAGCCACCACAGGCGCGGCAGCCGGGTGTGCGTGAACGCGGCAACACCGGCCAGGAACAGCCAGTGCGCGCAGATCAGCAAGCCGTTGGGAAACCAGATGCCCAGCAGCACATGGCCGCTGGAGCGCAGCAGGGCCAGCACACAGCCCACGGCGATGATGGCAAACCCCCCGCTCCACAGCAGCAGCGAGCGTTCGCGCACGCTGCCCCATTCCGCAGCCAGATACAGCGCCGAGGCGGCGGCCATGGCCGTGGTGAGAACGAGCAGGGTGAAGGGATCGAGAACCATGGACGATGAAGATATCGGCGCAGGCAGGCCCCGTGCAATAGCTGCCAGGCAAGGAGCAATGCGGCGCAGGTCGGGGCCGTCGCATTGAAATGGAGCGGAGCGCGCGGGCCGAATTGTCGCAGGATGCGGGCCTTCAGGCCCTTGCTGCGCGGCAGTCCGTTGGGTGGAAGTCACGGATCGGACGGCCCGTGAACGGGAGCCCCTTGCCTGATTTTCGGCCTGATTTCCGTGATGCAGCCGCCGTGGCGCTGGTCAGCGCGGATGCGGCTGGAGTCGTGAACAGCCCGCCACAGCGGAGCACCAAGGGTGCGGTGACCGGGAGCCGGCTGTCAGATGGCCGCTGCGTGCAGGCGGGTATTGAAAAGCGGCCCTTGCGTGAAGGCGGCCAGACGCTTGGCCAGCCACAGCACGGCCAGGTCCACCAGGGGCTCCACCAGCACCACGCACATGTAGGCGGCACCAAAGCTTGCGACCTCGGTCATGGTGGCCAGGCTGGCGCCATGGCCGTAGATGGCCCAGAAGGCGACCCACAGCACGATGCCGCCCTGGTAGGTGGTGGACAGGGCCAGGGCCTGCCGGTAGCTGATGTCCACATAGGCCGTGCCGGCCGGAATCAGCCGGCGCGCCAGCTGGCTCACCGCATACAGCGGCACCAGCAAGGTGGTGACGTTCATGCCGTACTGCGGCAGGTCGAAGGGTGCAAAGAACAGGCCCTGGACCAGCAGGCCGCACGCCAGGCCAATGGCCGCAGCACCCGCGCCGAACATCAGCAGCAAGGTCGAGCCCAGAATCAGATGGACCTCGGATACGCCGACCGGCTCGTGCGGAAACACCTCGAAGAAGCTGAACACCAGCGCGGTGGTGATCACACTGCGCACCAGCAGCGCGAGCGCGCCGCCGTTGTCGCGCAGGCTTTGCCGTGCCAGGGCGGCGGTCAGGCCGAAGGCCGCTGCGGCAGTGACGTAACTGAGGGCGATTTTCTCGGGGCTGACGACGCCGGGTTCGATGTGCATGGGAGGTCCTGAACAGGCAAGGTCCGTTGGAGAGCCGGCGGGCACCGACTGCGCAACGGCAAAGGCACCGAGCATAGCCGGGGACGGTGTGCTGCGCCATGTTCATTTCACGCTGTGGCCACGCTGTAGTCACGCTGCCGCACTTCGGATAGCCATCGGTTTCACGCGCGGTTTCACGCGCTCGCTCTCACGCCGGGCTTTCGGCCGCTTTTTCGCATGACCAGGAATCGCTGTGCTGTTCCGAGCAGATCTCCCGTACGCACCCGCGCAGCCACCGGTGCGCCGGATCGGCATGCAGCCTCGGGTGCCACAGGAGTGAGACCGTGATCTCCGGCACAGGGACGGGGAGGGGGAAGCTGTGCATTCCGGCACGCAGGTTCCCCGTGTGCCTTTCGGGAACACTGGCGATCAGGTCGGAGGCCCGGGCCAAGGCCAGCGCCGCTGAAAAGCCGCCAACGATCGCAACGATCTGCCGTTGCAGGTCGAGAGAACTCAAGGCTTCGTCGATGGGGCCCTTGTCCTGCCCTCGCCGGGACACCAGGATATGCCTGCCGGCCGCATAGCGCGAGGGCGTGATCTCGCCCTGGCTCAGCGGGTGCCCCATTCGTACGACGCCAATGAAACGGTCTCGGAACAACGCCTGCGCACGCACCTCCGGACCTATCGTGCTCCCGACAACGCCGGTCTCCAGATCGACCGTGCCGTCGCGAAGCGGGCCGCTCCCTTTGTTTGACTTCTGCACAAAGCAAAGGCGAACGCCAGGCGCTTGCTCGCCGACGCGGGCAATCAGGTCCGGTCCGAAATTCTCCACAAAGCCTTCGCTGGTCCGCAGTGTGAACGTTCGGACCAGCTGCTGGAGGTTGGGCTGCTCGGCAGGGCGCAAAACCGCTTCCGTGTCCTGCACGAGCTGGCTGACCCGCTCGCGGAGTTCGAGCGCCCGAGGTGTGGGAACGAGGCCGCGCCCGGCCCGGACCAGCAGCGGATCGCCCGTCGTCTCCCGCAAACGCGCCAACGCCCGGCTCATCGCTGACGGGCTCAGCCGCAACCGTTGGGCGGCGCGCGCCACGTTGCCTTCCGCAAGCAGCACATCCAGGGTGACAAGCAGGTTGAGATCGGGTCTTGACATGGATTGACCGTAGCACGGCGTGTGGTGACATGGCGCCAGACGCACGAATAAAGTGAAAGTGGTGCGCCTTCCGCCATGCCGGGCAGGGAACTACGCTTCCGATAGCTCAATTTCGGGAGTCGCCAACGATGAAAATCACACCAGAATCAGCCACGACAGCAAGAGATGGGATAGCCGCTGACAGTGCAGAGCAGACGCCGTCGACTCGGTGGGTGCTTGCCAGCCTTTCGCTATCCATGTTGCTGTCATCGCTGGGCACCAGCATCGCCAATGTGGGGTTGCCGACCTTGGCTCAGGCGTTCGGCGCCTCTTTCCAGCAGGTCCAGTGGGTCGTCCTTGCCTATCTGCTGGCCATCACCGCCCTGATCGTCAGCGTCGGACGGCTCGGCGACCTCATGGGCCGCCGACGGCTGCTGCTGGTCGGCATCTTCCTGTTCACGCTGGCCTCGGTCTTTTGCGGCCTGGCGCCCACGCTCCGGCTGCTGATTGCCGCCCGGGCGGTGCAGGGTCTTGGCGCGGCCATCATGATGGCCCTCACCATGGCGTTTGTCGCTGGGGCGGTGCCGAAGGAAAGGACCGGCAGCGCCATGGGACTGCTCGGAACGATGTCCGCAATGGGCACCGCTCTCGGTCCATCGCTGGGCGGCATTCTGATCGCCGGACTCGGTTGGCAGGCGATCTTTCTCGTCAACGTACCGCTGGGTATCGTGGCATGGGTTCTCGCGCACCGTTGCCTGCCCGCCGATTGCCGGGGGGAGAAGACGGGGCGGGCCCGCTTCGACAATCTGGGCACCTTGCTGCTGGCTGTGACGCTTGTGGCGTACGCACTGGCCATGACGCTGGGGCGCGGAAGTTTCGGTCCGCTCAACGGGGCTCTTGTGTTGACCACTGCCTTGGGTGCCGTGCTCTTCGTGCTTGCCGAGGCGAAAGCCGCATCGCCCTTGATTCGATTGGCGATGTTCCGTGATCCAGGCTTCAGCGCAAGCCTTGCCATGAACGCGCTCGTCTCGACTGTGATGATGTCGACGCTGGTGGTGGGGCCGTTCTACCTCGCCCGTGCGCTCGGGCTCAACGAAGCCATTGTCGGCATCGTGATGGCGGTGGGCCCATTAATCGCCATATTGAGCGGTGTCCCCTCTGGCCGTGCCGTCGATTGTTGGGGCGCGCCATCCATGGCCATCGTCGGGCTCATCGCCATGGCGGCGGGTGCATTTGCACTGTCCGTGCTTGCGGCGATGTTCGGCGTGGCGGGATACGTTGCTGCCATCGTCGTCCTGACCCCTGGATATCAGCTCTTCCAGGCGGCCAACAACACCGCCGTCATGGCGAATGTCCATCCAGACCAGCGCGGCGTCATCTCGGGCATGCTCAGCCTGTCGCGCAACCTTGGGCTCATCACCGGGGCATCCATGATGGGGACGGTTTTCGCGCTCGCTTCAAAGACGCCCGACATCGCCACGGCGCATCCCGAGGCCGTTGCCAACGCGATGCGGATCACGTTCGCAGTCTCGGCCGTTCTGATCGTCGTTGCCCTGGCCATGGCAATGGCAGTTGCAAGCCGTGCTCTCGCGACAAGCCGTTCGTGACGAGGCTCAGTGCACCGGCCGGCTCAGCCGCCTGCTCGCCCTCGATATCGCGTAGTTCACCAGGCAGTACAGCACCGCCACCACCAGGTACACGGGCACCAGCGCGTGGTAGTTGGCGATGAGCACCTTGGCGTTCTGCATGAGCTCGCCGTAGGTGACGATGTAGCCGAAGGTGGTGTCCTTGACCACGATGACCAGTTGCGCGACCAGGGCCGGGACGATGTAGCGCAGGGCCTGCGGGAAGACGACGAACCGGAAGACCTGGACCTCGGTCAGCCCCAGGCTTCGCGCGGCATCGGTCTGGCCGCGAGGGACGGCCAGCACGCCTGCGCGGTAGACCTCGGCCACCACGGCGGCGGTGCTCAGGCCTATGGGCAGGGTCAGCATCCAGTACGTGCCGAGCTTGATGCCGGCTGCGGGAAGCACCAGAAAGCACACATAGATCAGCAGCAGCGTGGGCGTGCCGCGCAGGAATTCGATGACGGCGATGCTGGGCCAGCGCACGATGCGTGGCCGCGCCAGGCGCCCCGCCAGCAGCACCAGCCCAAGGCTCAGCGCAATCACGGCGGCCATGGCCGAGGACGCCAGCGTGCCGAGCAGGCCCTTGGCCAGAAAGGCCCAGGTGGTGGGCCAGGCGAAGAATTCCCAGAACCGGGCCTCGAGCTGGCCTGCGGAATGAAAACGCCACACGACGCCCGCAGCCAGCGCAATCAGCCCGGCCGCGGCGATCAGGCTGACCACCTGCGTGATCTTCCTGGCCTGCGGGCTGGGCGCGCCAAACAGAATGTCTTCCAGAGAACGGCTCATCGCAGTATCCGCAGCTTCTTTTCCAGGATGGCGCCCACCCAGGCAATGAGCAATCCGGTGGCCACGTACAGGGCGGCGGCCACCGCGAACGCGGCCATGCCGGCGGCGGAGTCGTTGGCGATCTTGGACACGAGCGCCGTGAGCTCCCGGCCCGCCAGCGGCACCTGGGACGCCAGCGAGGTGGACAGCATCAGCGCAATGAGCAGCGACGTCATCGGCTGCACCACCGAGCGCAGCGCCTGCGGCAGCACCACGGCCGAGATGATCTGCATGGGCCGCATGCCCAGGCTGAGCGCGGCCTCGATCTGGCTGCCGGCAATGGTGTTGATGCCCGCGCGCAGATAGTCCGCCGTGAACGCGGAGCAAACCAGGGTCAGGGCCAGGACCACGCTGGGCTCATAGTCGATCACGACATTGAGATCGGGCAGCGCGAACACGATGAAGATCAGCAGCGCCACGCTGGGAATGTTGCGGAAGATCTCGACGTAGCCCGTCAGCACGAAGCGCAGCGGCGGCAGGGGAAGCAGCCTGAGCACCGTCACGACCACGCCCAGCAGGAAGCCGGGCAGGAACGAGAAGGCGGTGAGCTTCCAGGTCAGCAAGAGGGCCTGCCAGAAGGCAGGCCCGTGGTCGGCGAGGAGCCGGGAGATGTCACCCATCGTTCAGGGCAGGGCGGGCGGCGTGGGAACGGCCGTGCTGCCGGTGCGCTGTCCGATGGAGACGGTCCACAGCTTGGCCCAGGTGCCATCGGCTTCGATTTTCTTCAGGAAGGCGTTGATGAAGGCCACGCCGTCCGAGCCCTTGGGCAGGCCGATGCCGTAGGAATCCTGGGCGCCAAAGGGCGCGCCTGCCAGCCGCGCGTCGCCAGTGCCCAGGCTCAGGGTGTTGAGCAGCAGGGTGTAGTCGGTCACGTAGGCGTCCACACGGCCCTGGCGCAGGGAGTCCAGCGCCTCCTGGTGCGTCTGGAACTCCTGCACGACCGCCTTGGGCGCGTGCTGCGCCAGGATGGCGGGGCCCGTGGAGCCGGCCTGCGTGGCCACCTTCTTGCCTGCCAGATCGCTGTACGACTGCACGGTCTTGTTGCTTGCCTTGACCAGCACCCCGGCCTGCGAGGTGTAGTAGGGGCCGGCAAACGAGATCTTCTCGGCGCGTGCGGGGGTAATGGAGTAGGTGGCGACCACCATGTCCGCCTGGTTGTTGATGAGCACCTGCTCGCGCGTGGACGAGGTCACCTGTGCGAACTGGTACTTGGACGCATCGCCCAGGATGTAGCGCGTGAGCAGCTGGGCCAGGCCTGCGTCGAAGCCGCGGATCTTGCCGTCCTTCTCGTTGAGCAGGGAGAACAGATTGGAGGTCTGGGTGCTGCCCAGGCGCAGCGTGCCGGTCTGCTTGATCTTGCTGGCCCAGGTGCTCGATGCAATGGTCGCGGCGTCGGCGACGGGGCCCTGAGCCACCAGGGCGTCAAACGCCGCTGTGTTCAGGGGCGCGCCCTGCGCAAAAAGCGATCCACTGCCCACGATCGCCAGCGTCACCACGGTGGATTTCAGAATGGATTTGATGGGCATGTGGTCTTCCTGCTTGGTCTGTGATGTAAATCTGGGGATGGCTGCCAGGGGCAAGGGCCGATTATGGCGACTCGCGGCCCTTGCTGCCGCACAAGGGCTCAGTCCCTGGTCACGCGCCGGTCATGCGCCGGTCACGTGCTGGCCATGCGCCGACCGGGTGCGATGGTGGGGGCTGCGGCATTGAGCGTCTCGATCGCATAGCCGGCTGCTGCCTTGTAGCGGGCCATGAAGCCCTCGCGCTCCTCGCGCGGCAGCACCTCGTCGATATGGTCGAAGACGCCGCCGCAGCGCTCGTCCACCAGCCCCAGCAGGCCGAAGGGGCCGGCCCCGCGGTTGCGCAGAACCAGGGCCGAGATGTCCTTGCACAGTCTGTCGTCATAGGCGCGCAGCGCCTGCGGACCCACGCCGTGGTCCAGCAGCTGCGCGCCCAGCACGCGCGCGTCCACGATGGCCTGGCTGGCGCCGTTGGAGCCCACGGGGTACATCACGTGCGCCGCATCGCCCAGCAAGGCCACGCGGCCGTCCACCCAGGTGGGCACGGGGTCGCGGTCGATCATGGGGTACTCGAAGATATCCGTGGCGCCGCGCAGCATGGCCGGCACGTCCAGCCAGCCGTAGTCCCAGCCGTCGAAGTGGTGGATGAATTCCTCCAGCGCCACGCGCCGGTTCCAGTCGCCTTGCTGCCAGCCGCCGTCGTTGTCCACCGTGATCTCGGCGATCCAGTTGATGGTGGCCAAGCCCGTGACGGGGTCCGGCGGCGTGATGGGGTACAGCACCACGCGATGGCGCAGCGAGCCCACGCCCACGAAGGACGCACCGGTGCGCACCGGCACGCCCGGCGTGGTGCCGCGCCACATGATGGCGCCGCCCCACTGGATGGGCGGCTGCGCGGGGTGCATCTGCGCGCGCACGGCCGAGTGCAGGCCATCGGCCGCCACCAGCAGCGAGCCTTGCACCTCCAGCCGCTGGCCATCGCGGGTGTCGATGAGCGCGGTCACGCCGTCGGCATCCTGCCGGTAGCCCACCACGCGCCGGCCCAGTTGCACGGCATCGTCGCCCAGGCGCTCCCGCACGGCGTTGAACAGCATCATCTGCAGCTGCCCCCGGTGCACCGCGTACTGAGGCCAGTGGTAGCCCGCCTGCAGCCCGCGCGGCTCGGCATACACCTCGTTGCCGTTGCGGCCCACCAGCGCCCATTCCCGCGCCTGCAGGCCGATGGTGTCCAGCACATCGTTGCCGAAGCCCAGGTCATGCAGTTCCCGCACCGCGTTCGGCTGCAGGTTGATGCCCACGCCCAGCGGCTGCAACTGCGCCACCGACTCGAACACGATGCAGGGCACGCCGATCTGGTGCAGCGTGAGGGCAGTGGCCATGCCACCGATGCCGCCGCCGGCAATGAGCACGGGGCGGGATGGATTGTTGTGTGAAGCAGCAGCAGACATGCCAGGATTGTCCATGCAATGGCTGCGGGCGGATGTCCCATCTGCGGCGCGTGCATGGCGCAAACAATGTATGATGACCATCATGCGAAACACAAATTCCAGCGCCCGCGCTTCCGCCAAGGAGGCCACGCATGAGCGCATCGTCTCCGTGGCGGCGCGTGCCATCCGCCGCAGCGGCTATGGCGGCACCGGGGTGGCGGACATCATGAAGGAGGCGGGCCTGACGCACGGCGCCTTCTACGCCCATTTCGCCTCGCGCGACGCCATGCTGGCCGAAGCGGCGGGCAAGGCCTGCGCCGAGTCCTGTGCCGCTGTCGCCGACGTGGTGGCCAAGGCGCCGCCCGGCATGGTGCTGCAGGCCATGCTGGCCGCCTATCTTTCCAAGGAACATGTCCAGCGCGCCGAGGTGGGCTGCCCCCTGGCGGCCCTGGGCTCCGAGACGTCGCGCCAGGCGCCGGAGGTGCGCCGCGTGGCCACGGGCCACATCAAGGAAATGGTCGATCTCATCGCCCGCCAATCGCCGGACTGGGGACAGCCCGGTGCCCATGAGCGCGCGCTCGTCACCTTGTCCACCATGGTCGGCAGCCTGCTGCTGGCACGGGCAGTGGATGACCCTGGCCTGTCCGACAGCCTTCGCGAGGCAGCACTCAAGCACCTGGGGCCGGCCAGCCAGTGATGGCGCATGCCCTGTGCATGTGCCTGGATTTTTTTTGCCGTTACATATGATGATCATCATATAAAGGAAGACCATGAAGGCATTTGTTCTGGAAAGCCATGGAGCGAACCGGGCCTTGCAGCTGGCAGAGGTACCCGAGCCGCAGCTGCGTGACGACGAAGTCCTGGTCCAGGTCCATGCCGCAGGCGTGAACCAGCTGGACTCCAAGATCAAGGACGGGCAATTCAAGCTCATCCTGCCCTATCGCCTGCCCCTGATCCTGGGCCACGACGTGGCCGGCGTGGTGGTCAAGGCCGGCCCGCGCGTGCGGCAGTTCAAGCCCGGCGACGAGGTCTATGCACGCACGGACGATTTCCGGATCGGCACGTTCGCGGAGTTCGTGCCGGTCAAGGAGTCGTCGCTGGCGCCAAAACCGAAGGGGCTCACGATGGAAGAGGCGGCCTCCATCCCCCTGGTGGGCCTGACGGCCTGGCAGGCACTGGTGGAGACAGCGAAGCTGACGAAGGGGCAAAGGGTCTTCATCCAGGCCGGCTCCGGCGGCGTGGGCACGTTCGCCATCCAGCTGGCCAGGCACCTGGGCGCCACTGTGGCCACCACCACGAGCGCGGCCAACTTCGAGCTGGTCAGGAGCCTGGGTGCGGATGTCGTCATCGACTACCGCACGCAGGACTTCGAGGACGTCCTGCACGACTACGACGTGGTGCTAAACAGCCAGGACGGCAAGACGCTTGGCAAATCCCTGCGCGTGCTCAAGGGCGGCGCGAAGCTGGTCTCCATCTCCGGCCCACCCGATCCCGCGTTTGGCAGAAACATCGCGGCGCCCGCATTCGTGCGGCTGGTGATGCGGCTGCTCAGCTCCGGCGTCAGGCGCCGGGCGCGAGGCCGTGGCATTGACTACTCCTTCCTCTTCATGCGGGCCAACGGCGGCCAGCTGCGCGAGATCACCCGCCTCATCGAAGCGGGCGCCATCCGCCCGGTCGTGGACAAGGTCTTCGCATTCGAGTCCACCAACGAGGCCCTTGCGTATGCCGAAGCCGGCCATGCCAAGGGCAAGGTCGTCATCAAGATCCGTTGACCCGTTTTTTTCCCCACCCCTGGAGCGATCCATGAAAATTGAAAACGCTGTTGTTCTCGTCACCGGTGCCAATCGCGGCATCGGCCTGGCCTTCGCACGCGAGCTGCTTGCCCGTGGCGCCCGCAAGGTCTACGCCGGCGCGCGCGACCCCGCCACGGTCACCCAGCCCGGCGTGCATGCCCTGCAGCTGGACGTGAACCGTCCGCAGGACGTGGCCGCCGCCGCCGCGCTGGCGTCGGACGTCACGCTGGTGATCAACAACGCCGGCATCGCCCAGCCCGGCGGCTTCATGGCGCCCGACAGCGAAGAGGTCGCCAGGCGCATCTTCGAGACCAACTTCTTCGCCGTGCTGCGCATGAGCCAGGCCTTCGCGCCGGTTCTCAAGGCCAACGGCGGAGGGGCCTTGCTCAATGTGCTGTCGGTGGCCTCCTGGGTGAACGGTGGCGAGCTGGCCGCCTATTCGGCCAGCAAGTCGGCCGCATGGTCACTCACCAACGCCCTGCGCAGCGAGCTTGCAGGGCAGAAGACACAGGTGCTGGGCCTGCACATGGCCTATGTCGACACCGACCTCACGCGCGGGCTTGACGCGCCGAAGTCCAGCCCCGAGGACATCGTCAGCCGCGCGCTGGACGGACTGGAGGCCGGGCTCGATGAAGTGCTGGCCGACGAGCTCACCCAGCAGGTCAAGCGTGGCATGACGGCGGCCCGGCCGAGCTATCTGCCACAGGGCGCCTGAGATCGGACCGCGCCCGGTTGCCTGCGCTTTTCGGCAACCGGGCACGGCGGTCAGCCATGGGTGCCCATCCGCATGGGGTGGCGTGGGTTGGCATGGGCTGGCACGATCGGTCAGCGCCGGCCTGGCCTATATTTCCATATTTGTTGAAATATCGTATGATTTGCCCATGGATGAATCTGAAGTCGTCGAATCCCTGGCCGCGCTTGCCCACCCCTTGCGGCTGCGCATCTTCCGCGCGCTCGTCGTGGCCGGGCCCGAGGGGCTGACGCCGGGCGTCATGGCAGAAAGCCTGGGCGCCGCCAACACCACGCTGTCTTTCCATCTCAAGGAACTGACCCGCTCGGGCCTGGTGACGCAGGAGCGGGCCAGCCGCAACCTGGTGTACCGCGCCGCCTATGAGCGCATGAACGGCCTGCTTGGCTTCCTGACGCAGAACTGCTGTGCAGGCGCGGCATGCGAGGTGGCCGACATGTCCTGCAAGTCCTGCTGACGCTGCTCCCCCGGTTTCCCCGCCCCTAACACTTCCTGCCATGACTTCCGACAAACCCCTGAATGTCCTGTTTCTGTGCACGCACAACTCTGCCCGGAGCATCCTGGCGGAAGGCCTTCTGAATCACCTCGGCGGCGGGCGCTTCAAGGCCTACTCCGCAGGCAGCAGCCCCCGCGACAACCAGCGGCCCCATCCGCTGGCGATTGCGGCGCTGGAGCAGGCGGGCGTGTGCACCGAAGGCCTGCGCAGCAAAAGCTGGGATGAGTTCGGCGCGCCTGATGCGCCCCCTATGGACCTGGTCATCACCGTCTGCGACAGCGCCGCTGGCGAGGCATGCCCCTATTGGCCGGGCCAGCCCGCCACCGCGCACTGGGGCTACGCGGACCCGTCGCAGGCCGAAGGCAGCGACGAAGGCCGGCAGGCCGCATTCCGCCAGACCCTGCTGGCCATGCGGCAGCGCCTGGAGCGGCTCGTCAACCTGCCGCCATCGTCCCTGGCCAGGCACGCGCTGCAGCAGTCTGCCCGCGACCTGGCCCGTGACTGAAGCCTGCCACTGACACCTGCTACCGACACCCGCCACCGAAACCGCTGCGGCCCCGCTGCCGCCTGCACATCCTCGAAGAAAACAGCACATGCTTGCGGCCCTCCTGATCTTTGCAGCCACCCTTGTCCTGGTCATCTGGCAGCCCGCAGGCCTGGGCATCGGCTGGAGCGCGTCGCTAGGCGCCATCGTGGCATTGGCCCTGGGGGTGGTGCACTGGGCCGATGTCGCCGTCGTCTGGGGCATCGTCTGGAACGCAACCGCCACCTTCGTGGCGGTCATCATCATCAGCCTGCTGCTGGACGAGGCCGGGTTCTTCGCTTGGGCTGCACTGCACGTGGCCCGTTGGGGCCGCGCAAGCGGCAGGCGCCTGTTTGCCTTCATCGTGCTGCTGGGCGCCGTGGTGTCTGCGGTCTTTGCCAACGATGGCGCCGCGCTCATCCTGACGCCCATCGTGATGGCCATGCTGGTGGCCCTGGGCTTTTCTGCCGCAAGCACCCTGGCATTCGTCATGGCGGCAGGGTTCATCGCGGACACGGCCAGCCTGCCGCTGGTGGTGTCCAACCTGGTCAACATCGTCTCGGCGGACTTCTTCGGCATCGGCTTCAACGACTACGCGTCGGTCATGGTGCCGGTGAACCTGGTGGCCGTGGCCGCCAGCCTGGGCGTGCTGTTCCTGTTCTTCCGCAAGGATCTGCCCCGCACCTATGCCTTGGAGCGCCTGCAGCCGCCATCGGCCGCTATCCGGGACCTGGCCACCTTCCGTGCAGGCTGGGCCGTGCTGGCGCTGTTGATGCTGGGCTTCTTCGGGCTGGAGCCGCTGGGCGTTCCCGTCAGCGCCGTGGCCGCGGCCTGTGCGCTGCTCTTGCTGACCGTCGCCGCCCATGGCCGGGTGATCAGCGCAGGCCGGGTCCTGAAGGGCGCGCCATGGCAGATCGTCGTGTTCTCACTGGGCATGTACCTGGTGGTCTATGGCCTGCGCAACGCAGGGCTGACCGGCGCCCTGGCCAGGGTGCTGGAAGTGTTTGCGGGCGGCGGCGTGTGGGGCGCCGCAATAGGCACCGGCTTTCTGTCGGCGGGCCTGTCTTCCGTGATGAACAACATGCCCACGGTGCTGGTGGGCGCCCTGTCCATCGAGCACTCCGGGGCCACGGGGCTGGTGAAGGAAGCCATGGTCTATGCCAATGTGATCGGCTGTGACCTCGGCCCCAAGATCACGCCCATCGGCAGCTTGGCCACCTTGCTCTGGCTCCATGTGCTGGCCCGCAAGGGCATGACGATTGGCTGGGGCTACTACCTGCGCGTCGGCATCGTCCTGACCCTTCCGGTCCTTGCCATCACGCTGGTCGCGCTTGCGCTGCGGCTGAGTGTGGGCTGAGTGTGGGCTGAGTGTGGTCTGAACGTGGGCTGAACGCCGGCCGGCCGGCGCGCTGGCGTATCAGCTGCTGCCGTCCTGCGCAGGCATCGGCACATTGGCGCGGCGTTCAAACAGGTGGGCCATGGCCTTTGCCGCCGCCTCGGCCGCTTCAGCGCGGCGCATCTCGGCCGGATCGTCAAACCCGCAGCCCACGGCCTGGGCCTCGGTGCCGGCGTAGTCGGCCAGCGTCTCGGCGCTGTCGCGGATGCTTTGCAGGGCGCGGGCCACCACGTCCATGTGGCGATGGCCCTTGGGCGTCTCCAGCCACGCCAGGGCGAGCTGGGCGATGGAGGAAATCTCTGCACAGCCTTGCTGCACGAGATGGTCCACCTGGGTGAGCGCATTGGACAGCTGCCGGGCGCTGTGGCTGTCCGTGGCGGTGGAGGGCTGGGTGGGGTTCATGCCATGTCCCTCCGCAGTTGGCCGGGCACAAAGGGCTGGCATGAGGGAGGGGCTGCGCCAAAAGACGGCGCGCAGGCGAGAGAAACGGCGTTCATTGTTCCGTGCTCCATTGCGGATCGAATCCACAGGCCATTGCATCTGCATTGACTGATGGATTCGGTGTACCAAGCCTCGCTTTCGGAGAGGCTGTGCCGCTATAGGACGGATGTTTTGAAGCATCAGCCCCGGGACAGGGGGCCGGGGCGGATGATAGCGCGGGAGGGGGAGGGGAACGCCCCTTTTTTGGGGGGCTGAGGCTTGCGAAACGTCCAGTCAAGCGCGGCACGAACGCACAGTCAAGCCACCAGGGCTGCGCGCCCGCAAGATGGCCGGCAGTGCGCATCCACCCGTGCCACACGCTTCCATAAACATGGCTTTCAGCGCTTGATACACAAGTGCTGAAAGCATTTTTCATGGCCGATCGCGGCTGGGTGGAACACAGCTCCACCCACCCACCGCATCGCCATGAAAACCCTTGCCCTTCGAATTGCCATGCTGCTGCTGACGGCGGCGGCTTCAGTGTCTGCTGGTGCAGTCACGGTATTCGACAACCTGGCAGCCGCCAATGACCCGTGGCTCATCCAGCACAACTCCAGCTACCACACCAACCTGTGGGTGGCCAACCGGATCCCGATTGGCAGCCAGTCGCTGCGCATCACGCAGGTGAAGATGAATCTCACCCAGATCGACCAGTTCGAGCTGCAAGTGTGCGCAACCGACGCCAGCGCCGCCACGCCGTTCGCGGACATGACGGCCTGCACCCCCTTCACCGCCGACGCGGCCACGCCAGGCATGCGCGTGTTCACGGGCGACCGCATCGTGGCGGCGGGCGACTTTGCCTGGGTGGTGGTGCGCAGCATCGGCCAGACCATGATCCGCCGCCAGATCACCACGGCCACCAACGACGGGCTGACCTGGTATTCGGGCGCGAGCCACAACCCAGCCTGGGTGGCCGAGCCGCAGACCTCCATCGGCATGACGGTCGAGGCCGGTTCCGTGCAGCTCGATGGCGTGTGCGGCAGTGCCAGCAGCGCCACGCCTCGCCGCTATCCGCCAGACGCCTTGCTGTGCAGCGTGGGTACGACCAGCGGCGTGATGGGTGAAACCTACTCCTTCTCCTGGGTGTGCCAGAGCAGCTACGGCGGCAACCCTTCGCCGCAATGCTCCGTGCCTCGCGCCTACCTCGTTACCTCCCAGGCCACGGGCGGCGGCAGCATCGAGGCGGGGCGCGATGTAGCGGCGGGGCAGCAGGCCAGCTTCACGCTCACCACGCCACCGGGCTATACGGTGCAGGTCAGCGGCTGCGGCGGATCGCTTGCGGGCAACACCTACACCACTGCGACCATTACCGGCAATTGCACCATCAGCGCCACCTTCGCCCCGCCGCCCACCAACGGCATGTGTGGCAGCACGGCGCCTTCGCTCACCTTGCCAACCCTCTTGTGCAGCGCCGGTTCGGCCACCAACCAGTCTGCCGCGGCCGACGCCTTCCGCTGGAATTGCGCAGGCATCAGCGGCGGCACCACGGCTACTTGCCTGGCACCGCGCCAATACATGGTGACAGTCAACACGGATGCGGGCATTGCCAGCGCACAGTGCACCCCGAACCCCGTGACCCATGGCTCCAGCGCCACCTGCGCGGCCACGGTGCACGACCCTGTCGCCCGCCCCTTCAGCGGCTGGGGCGGCGCATGCAGCGGCGTGGGGGCTTGCCAGCCCGTGGTTCTCGGGGCTACCACCGTCTCTGCCAATACGACGCTCATCACCTACGCCATCACCACCACTGCCACCACAGGCGGGAGCATGTCGTGCACGCCCAACCCCGTGCCCCACGGCCAGAGCGCTAGCTGCACTGCCACGCCGCAAACGGGCTTTCAGTTCACCGGCTGGACGGGCGATTGCGCGGGCACGGGTGCATGCCAGTTCACCAACGTGACCAGCGCGCACAGCGTGGGAGCCACCTTCGCGCCCATTACCTATGCCATTGCCACCCCCGCCGTCACCGGCGGCAGCGTGAACTGCACGCCCAACCCCGTGCCCCATGGACAAGACACGATCTGCGTCGCCTCGCCCGCTATGGGCTACCACTTCACCCATTGGTCGGGCGATTGCTCGGGCACTGCCAGCGCGTGCATTCTCTACAACGTGACCAGCCCGCGCAGCGTGGGTGCCACATTTGTGCTCAACACCTATTCCATCGGCATCGTCCCCGCCCCGGCCAACGGCACAGTCACCTGCACGCCCAACCCCGTCACCCACGGCCAGGATGCAAGCTGCACCGCCACGCCCGATGCGGGCTACCACTTCACCAGTTGGTCGGGCGATTGCACGGGCACAGGTGCATGCCAGTTCACCAGCGTGACCGCGTCGCGCACCGTCTCGGCCACCTTCACGCCCAACACCCACTCCATCGCCACCCCCGCCGCCGTCAACGGCACGGTCACCTGCGCACCCAACCCCGTTAACCATGGGCAGGACGCAAGCTGCACCGCCACGCCTGATGCGGGTTACCACTTCACCAGTTGGTCAGGCGATTGCGCGGGCACAGGTGCATGCCAGCTAACTAACGTGACCAGCCCGCGCAGCGTGAGTGCCACCTTCGCGCTGAACACCTACCCCATCAGCATCACCCCCGCCACAACCAACGGCACGGTCACCTGCGCACCCAACCCCGTCACCCACGGCCAGGACGCAAGCTGCACCGCCACGCCTGATGCGGGTTACCACTTCACCAGTTGGTCAGGCGATTGCGCGGGCACAGGTGCATGCCAGCTAACTAACGTGACGAGCCCGCGCAGCGTGAGCGCCTCATTTGTGCTCAACACCTATTCCATCGGCATCGTCCCCGCCCCGGCCAACGGCACGGTCACCTGCGCACCCAACCCCGTTAACCATGGGCAGGGCGCAAGCTGCACCGCCACGCCTGATGCGGGTTACCACTTCACCAGTTGGTCAGGCGATTGCGCGGGCACAGGTGCATGCCAGCTAACTAACGTGACGAGCCCGCGCAGCGTGAGCGCCTCATTTGTGCTCAACACCTATTCCATCGGCATCGTCCCCGCCCCGGCCAACGGCACGGTCACCTGCGCACCCAACCCCGTTAACCATGGGCAGGGCGCAAGCTGCACCGCCACGCCCGATACGGGTTACCACTTCACCAGTTGGTCGGGCGATTGCACGGAGGCGGGGGCATGCCAACTCACAAATGTGACCAGCCCGCGCAGCGTGAGTGCCACATTTGTGCTCAACACCTATTCCATCGGCATCACCCCCGCCACCACCAATGGCACAGTCACCTGCACGCCCAACCCCGTGACCCACGGCCAGGACGCAAGCTGCACCGCCACGCCCGATGCGGGTTACCACTTCACCAGTTGGTCAGGCGATTGCACGGGCACGGGGGCATGCCAGCTCACCAACGTGACCAGCGCGCTCAGCGTGAGCGCCACCTTCGCGCTGAACACTTACCCCATCAGCATCACCCCCGCCACAACTAACGGCACGGTCACCTGCGCACCCAACCCGGTTAACCATGGGCAGGACGCAAGCTGCACCGCCACGCCCGATGCGGGTTACCACTTCACCAGTTGGTCAGGCGATTGCACGGGCACGGGTGCATGCCAGCTCACCAGTGTGACCAGCCCGCGCAGCGTTTCGGCCACTTTCACCCACGACCCGGTCGATGCCACCTGCGGCTCAGCGGCCAATGGCGCTGTGGCCTTCAAGCCCAGCGCGAATCTATGCGCCACGGGCACGCCAGGGATCGTGCTATCCGCTGGCGGCCAATACAAATGGCAGTGCAGCGGTGAATATGGCGGCGCAGCGCAGCAGTGCAGCGCACCGTGGCAGAGTGCGGGCGGCAACGGCAATCTGGGGGCGGTGGAGGTGGACAGCGCGAACGGCTGGGAGATCAGCAACGCCGCCTTTGCCTCCACCTTGCCCGCGCCCTTGCCGTCCCATGTGCGTGCGGTGCACGCGCCGCTGGGCCTGGTGCTGGGGCGTGTCGCTGGCAATGCAGATGCACAGGTGACCGTGCACTTCACCACACCAGTGCCGCAGGGGGCCGTTTATTACAAATACGGCCCCAGCCCCGACGGGCTGGGCTGCACCGGCGCTGCCTGCGCGCAGCCGCACTGGTATGCGCTGCCGGGCGCGCAGTTTGCGCCCGACGGCCTGAGCGTGACCTTCACCCTGGCCGATGGCGGCGTGGGTGACAGCGATTCCGTGCCCAACCAGATCACCGACCCCGGCATGCCCGTGCTGCTGGCCCCGCAGGCCATCCCCGCACTCGGGCCCTGGGCGCTGGCGCTGCTTTCGCTGCTGGCGGCGGGTCTGGTGGCGGTGCGTCGCCGAGCGTTGAGCGGTGGTTGCGCACCGCTGATCAGAAAGTGAAGCCAAACTGTCACCAAGGCAAAGCCGCCCCAGCGACGGGTTTCAGATGAGTTGCCGGCGGGACACAGGGGCTCCGCAAAGTTTCCTGTTGCGGCCCATGCATAAGTGCTGCCGAAACAGCGCCGCCGTTGAGTGTGTACAACGGGGGCCGAGGCGACTTCGCAGGTGTGTCCCGTCATACTTCACGCAACGCTGAATCATTTGCAAAGTTGCCATGTACACACTCCGCACATCACGTCCTGAAGATGGCGCCGCTCTGGTTGACCTTTGGCGGCGTTCCGTAGACGCCACCCATCACTTTCTCAGTCCCGATGATCGAAAGGCAATTGATGCCGAAGTGGTCGAGTTTCTGCCTCATGCGCCGGTGACTGTTGCTGTGGATGAACATGACCAGCCCCATGGCTTCATGCTGATCGATGGCACGCACATGGAGGCGCTGTTCATCGATCCGGATGTCCGCGGCACCGGCATCGGCCGCAAGTTGTTGCAGCATGGATTGGCGCTGCACGGGGCATTGAGCACAGACGTCAACATGCAGAACTCCCAAGCGGTTGGCTTCTATCAACGGATGGGGTTCGTTGAAACTGGACGTTCGCAGGTGGATTCGCAGGGACGCCCATATCCTCTTATTCACCTGCGATACCAGGGCTAGCTGGAAGCAGGCCGCTGGGGCCTGCCTTGCAGCAGCAACCCCTTACTGTGGACTGCTGCCCCCTTGGTTGACGCTCAGATACACATTCGGCAACCACCGTTTTGGTACGCTTTGAATTTGATGGATAGACAACCAGATACAGGCATGATTTTGAAATTCAAGCGGCTCACTGAAGTTGATCCGGCTCATATTGTTTCGCTGAACAACAATCCAGATGTGCTGCGACAAATGCCGCTTGGAAGTGCGGATTTCGACCTGGCGAAAGCAAATGAATGGGCTCAGCAAAAAGATGCCCAGTGGCAGCAATACGGCTATGGGCCGTGGGCGTTTGAAATTGATCAGCAATTTGCCGGCTGGGGCGGCTTGCAGTACGAGGAAGGTGATGCCGACCTCGCTTTGGTGCTTCACCCCAAGTTCTGGGGAAGTGGCAAGGCCATCTATCAAGAGATAGTGAAACGTGCATTCACTGGCTTGGGGCTGAACTCCATCACGATTTTGCTGCCACCTTCAAGAACCAGAATAAAAGGAGTTCTCAAGATGGGATTTCGGCCAGATGGCGCATTGGATATCGAGGGGACTCGTTTTTTGCGCTATCGCCTGCATGCACCCGGCAAACCCGCTTGACCAGATGTTGGAGCAGCGCGTCTTGATCCCACGCGCTCACACCTTGGCGAGGAAGGCCGCCGCATCACCCGCTTCACACTTCCAGTCTGCGAAGACACCAACCAGATTGCATTCCACGCAGTGGCAAGCGATGTAGTACCAGCGCACGTCGTGTGTGCCCTCGTACACGGAGACGCCGGACATCAGTTCGAACGTCTCGTTCTCGCACACGCACTCGTGTGCCTCGGGGGTGGCCTCTTCAACATATTCCGCGCTGTCGCCCATCAGGTGTTCCTGCCCGCAGTCGGTGCAGGTGCGGATGGCCACGCCTGCTTCTTCATCCGTCTGCAGCGCAAAAGTCCGGCACCCGCAATCGCATTTGGACGAGGCAAACCGGACGGCCTCATGAAGATTCGCAATGCTGTAGCTGCGCAGCTCGGCTTGGGTGTCGCCGGAAGTCGTCCCGTACCAGAACTCGCCCTTCTTCGTCAGTGCCATTGATACTGTTCCATTCTTCAAGCTGGGCCTCTCGGCAGACCTGACGCCAAGCTTTCCCGATGTTCTGGATTTTGCCTGATGGCACGGTGAATCGTCGCCAAGGGGCCGGGCCGAGGTGGTCGCCGACAAGGGCTGCGGAAATCCCTGGATGCCGATTCTTGGAGATTGCAGCCAGAGACCATCAAGTTCAACTGTTGATCGCCGCCGATGTTCGATGTTGAAGCTCCTGCGTCAGCTCTCAGCCTGAGACCATTGTTCGGAAATCTGCAGCGGCTGCTCCGCAGCGGTTGCTGCCGCCCAGGGCCTCCTCGCGAGCTCGCTGCCGGTGCCGCGCGTCAGCAGCCGTGAGCACGCTTGTGCGAAAGGAAGAAGCGAAGCATCTCGGCGCTGGCGTCGATTCCTCCTGGCGTGGTGTAGCTGCCCTCTGAGCTGCCGCCGGACCATGCGTGGCCTGCGCCATGCAGTTGCCAGTGTTCAATGGCGGTACTTCCGTCGGCCGCGACATAGGCAGAGCGGGTGAATCGCTGGCGGTTCGGCGCATGGCCCTGGATGACGCGAGGTGCGCCTTGGGGACTTTGCGCGCTGCGTGCAGCATTCACCACGGCCGCGCCGTTGTCGTGGTGCACCGTCGTGTCGGCATCGCCGTGAAACACGATCACTGGACACACGCTGGGACCGCTGGCCGAGCCTGATGCTGCGCCTCTTCGCATCGCCTCGAGGGCTGATGGCAGATTGGACGCAGCACCGGCGGGCAAGCCTGAATGCACACCCACGGCGGCGAACAGCTCAGGGTAGGTGCGTCCCAATATGTCCGCCATTGCACCTCCAGCCGATAGTCCGGCGACATAGACACGCGATGCGTCCGCGCCATGGTCAGCCACCATCTGGCGTGTGAGGCCCGCCAGCAGTGCTGGCTCGCCCCGGCCCCGCTGCTGATGCTGGGCCTTGAACCAGTTCCAGCATTTTTGCGAGTTCGCATGCTGTGTTTGTTCAGGATAGAGCACCAATACACCAGCCCTGCGTGCCTGGTCATTCATGCGCGTGCCGGCGGCGAAGTCTTCCGGCCCTTGGGTGCAACCGTGCAGCATGAGGACGAGCGGCCGAGGCCCCGCTTCAAGTGCACTGCCTGGCGGAACATACAGCCGATAGGCCAACTGCCGGCCTCCGTGCGAGTAGCTGCCGCGCAGCCATTGCTCGTCGCTGGATGTGTCTGCCTGCGATGAGCCCGCAGGCACGGCGAGTTCGGGAGCATCGTCGATGAAACGGGCTTCAGCATCGACGATCCAGCCTTCTTCCCTGTGACTGGTTGCGGCTGTCTTGCCGTGGGGCGCGGGCGGGCTTTCGCCTCGCAAGGTGCGCTGAATCAGCTCGGTTGCTTCCAGCAAATTGCCAGTGCGCGTCAGGCGTGTAGCCTCGCCCAGCATGTCGTGAAAA
Source organism: Delftia sp. Lp-1 (assembly GCF_020523835.1). Taxonomy (NCBI): domain Bacteria; kingdom Pseudomonadati; phylum Pseudomonadota; class Betaproteobacteria; order Burkholderiales; family Comamonadaceae; genus Delftia; species Delftia sp. Lp-1. The sequence goes on from NZ_JAJALJ010000001.1 coordinate 1,937,328, forward strand.
AGCTGTTTCATGGAATGGTTCTCAGGTAATGCGGCCGGCCAGAGCGGCACGAACGGCGGGGCTGGCCTGGAGCGCTCCCAGCACCGTGATGGATTCGATGGTTTCTGCGGCCAGCTGCGCAGGCACGTCCTGCGCGATGCTGGCCAAGCCCAGCACCCGGATCTGCAGCTTTTCCCCGGCAGCCTGCACCCGCATGAGATCGGCCTGGGAGAAATGCTGCATGCCCAGGACCAGCATCTTGCGGGCGACGACCTGTTGCAACGCGTCCGCGTGGCTGCGCAGGTGATTGCGTATCGCTGTACGGATGAAATCACTGCGGTTTGCGTAGAAGCCTTCGGCGACCAGCAGGTCGATTTGGCCCAGGTCGACATAGCCCAGATTGATGGTGAGCTTCTCGGATTCGCTCACGCGAGGGGTGGAGGTGGTTGTGGCCATGGAACATCCTTATGCCATCCATATGGATGGTTTGAGGATGGTTTCAAGGCCTGATGTTTCAATTTGGCGCTGCACGTCGCGTGGTGTCCGGTGGATGGGCGCTCCAGCGTGTCCGTTGCCATCATTGCCCTGTCACGTCTGGGCCGTAAGGTGGCCGAGCCGGGCCACCACGCCCGGCGTTGCTCAGCCATGCGCCAGGAGGCTCCATGCAAGATTTTCAGGCAGGCTCGCCGCACGGCCCTTGCGTTTGGGGCCAGCCAGGCGAACGGTTCAATACCTGGAGTCATCTGGCAGCCCTGCCCGTGGGCCTGGCGGCCAGTGTGGTTCTCATCTGCGAAACGGTGGCCGGCGGCGATGCGCGCAAGATTGTGGGCGCTGTGGTGTTTGGCCTGTCTCTGGCGGCGCTGTTTGGCGCATCGGCCCTCTTTCATGGCTGTACCGGGGTGCGCAAGCGTTTCTGGCAGCGCGTCGACCACGCCTGCATTTACCTGCTGATTGCCGGCAGCCACACGCCCTTTGCCTTGATGGCGCCCCCTGGCTTGTGGGCTTGGCTGCTGCTTGGCGGCGTATGGGGGCTCGCATTTCAGGGTGCGATACGTGCACTGGGTTTCGATTCGCCGCCGCGCCTGTCCCTGTACATCAGCCTTGGCTGGCTCAGCTTGGGGGGCGCGGTGCCGGTGGCCTTTCGCCATGGTGCGCAGACCCTGGCCTGGCTGCTCGCCGGCGGACTGCTCTATTCGGCAGGAACGGTGTTCTACCGTCGTCTGGCGAGCATGCGCCACGCGCACGGCATCTGGCATCTGTTCGTGGTTGCCGGCAGCGCCTGCCATACCGTCGCGGTAGCCGGTTTGCTCGCCTGACCTCCTGCCATTCATGGCTTCGACACCCTGCCGTCCTGATGAGGCTGTTTGCTTACGCAATTTCGGCGGGGCGGACCTCATCGAAAATTCTGGCATGGGCTTAAAACATGGTCGAGGCGGGGTGCATCTATCTCTTCCTCATCTTCGAGGAGAAGGCCATGACTGCATCGATTTCACTGAGGTCACTGCTTGGCAGGCCTCAGGACCCTGATCTTGCCGACCAGGCGGTTCCAGGGCACGGCGTTCCTTCGCAGGACCCCGACCAGGCAGCACAGATTCGAATGGGCAAGGCAGAGGCCTTGCGGGAGTCCAAATCGACCATGGTGGCCGGCTTCATGATTTTTGGCGCAGCACTGGGGTCTGTACTTGGCGCGGCCGTGGGAGGACCGGTTGGAATATTCGTTGGGGGCGCCGTCGGTGGCCTGGTGGGCGCCGGATGCGGGGAGGCGGCTGGAGCCACGTGGATCAAACACAAGGATTGATGGACCGGCCGAATGCAGAAACCCGTCCTTTGCGTCCATTGAAATCAAAAAGGGCCCGAGGGCCCTTTTTCGTTACGGAGCGGCTGGATTACTGCTTCGGTTGCCCTTGATGGGCTTGCTTCTTTTGCTCTTCAGCGGAGCCCGGCTGATGCTGCTTGGGAGCAGTTTGCTGTGGCTGGGGCTTGCTGGGCTGGCCAACGGGCTGCTGGCTTTTGCCTGGCGTGTTCTGGGAAACGGACATGTGAAACTCCTATGGTCTTCAAAAGCCAAGATGGCTCCTGAAAGTCCACTGTGTTCCTGGTCCAGGCGATGGGATGTAGTCAAACCGGCCGCGGACAGATTATGTTGTAAGCGTGGCGGCACAAGGGTTTTCGAGGGGCTTTCTGGATGCGGGGGGCCCGCAGGGCCAGGCACAGATGCCACTGCCGGTATGTGCGGTACCGCACAGAGCTGGTGGGCCTGGCCCGTAAGATGCAAGAGCGTCATTTCTGCTGCCTCCAGACTCTCTTGAAGTGCCGGGATGACTGCACTGGAATTGCCTTTATGCCCTCTTGCGCCGCGTCCACCGGCAATCATTTGCTCGACTCCTTGCCACCCGAGCCATGGCAGCGGTGGGAGCCTGCGCTGGAGCCCGTGGAGCTTGCCCTGGGCCAGGTGCTGTATGAAGCGGGCCGGGTCATGAGTCACGTGTACTTTCCCACGACGGCGATCGTCTCCCTGCTGTACGTGATGGAGAACGGTGCGTCGGCGGAGATCGCGGTGGTGGGCAACGAAGGGATTGTGGGCATTTCCCTCTTCATGGGCGGAGGGTCCACGACCAGCAGGGCGGTCGTGCAAAGCGCCGGCAGGGGCTATCGGCTGAAGGTCGGCGCCATGCAGGCGGAGTTCGAGCGCGGTGGCCCGGTTCTTCACCTGTTGCTGCGCTACACGCAGGCGTTGATCACCCAGATGGCCCAGACCGCCGTCTGCAACCGTCACCATTCACTTGACCAGCAGCTTTGCCGCTGGTTGCTGCTGAGCCTGGACCGGCTCCAGGGCACGGACCTGGTGATGACGCAGGAGCTGATCTCCAACATGCTCGGAGTCCGCCGCGAGGGCGTGACCGAGGCCGCGCTGAAGCTGCAGCGCGCCGAGATCATCCGCTATTCGCGTGGCCGCATCAGTGTGCTGGACCGTACGGGCCTGGAGCAGCGCTCCTGCGAGTGCTATGCGGTGGTGAGAAAAGAGTACGACCGGTTGCTGCCGGACATCACGGCTTGCTAGGTCCCGATCGCGGCCTCTTGCAAAGGGATGACAAAGCAGCTGTGCGCTGCCAGCTCTGTCCAGCGCAGCCTCTGCGATACCTGCAGCATCACTGCACCCTCCACGGCACACCTGGCCGCCAGCGCGTCGGTGCTGCCGCGAACCAGGAGAAAGCGCATGCTGCGGCCCTCCCGTTTCAATACCAGTTCGGCCTGGGGCCAATGGGAAGGAAGGCAAGGGGTGAAGAACAGTTCCCCGGCGTGTATGTGCAGCCCCAGGATGGATTCCACCGCGGCGCGATGCATCCATGCAGCCGAGCCCGTGTACCAGCTCCATCCGCCCCGTCCGACAAAAGGGGGCTGGGTGTATACGTCTGCTGCCATGGCGTAAGGCTCGATGGCGTATTGGCTGCCCCATACGGGATGGCTGGCGCGATGGGCCGGACTCAGGTAGGTGAAGTACCGGTAGGGTGTGTCCTGAAGGCGCTCGCTGCCGGTGGCGGTGGCATGCGCCGCCTGGCGCAGGGCCAGCGAAGCGGCGGCCATCACGGCCCACGCTCCGGCATGGGTGTACTGCCCGCCGTTTTCCCGCACCCCTGCCGGGTAGGCCTGGATATAGCCTGCATGCGGAAGGCCATGGACCAGGGGCGGTGCCAGCAGCGGGATCAGGCCTGTATCGGGCTGGACCAGCTCCGTGTCCACCGCTTCCATGGCAATGCGCGGGCGCGAGGTGCCTGACGTGGTGACCAGGACCGACCAGGCCTGCGCAATCAGATCGATGCGCGCCTCGGGCTGCCGGGCCGAACCCAGTACCGTGCCGTCATCGAAGAACGCCCGCCGGTACCAGCGCCCATCCCAGCCCGCAACATCCAGGGCCTGGCGCCAGCCGGCCAGGGCTGTCTGCCAGGCGTCGGCCCGTGCTTCGTCGCCGCAGCCGCGTGCCAGCGGTATCCAGTCCGTGACGATGGCGCACAGGAACCAGGCGAGCCATACCGATTCGCCCCGGCCTTGGTGACCAACAGCGCTCATGCCATCGTTCCAGTCTCCTGCGCCCATCAGGGGCAGGCCGTGCACGCCCACGGCAAGGCTGCGGTCGATGGCGCGCGCCGCATGCTCGTAGACCGAAGCCGAAACTTCGCTGATGCCCGGTGTTTCGTAGACGTCGTCCACGCCGTCGGCAATGGCGGGCGCCTCCAGGAACGGAACCTGCTGCTGCAGCAGCGCCGTGTCGCCAGTGGCCTGGAGATAGTGCGAGCAGGCGAAGGGCAGCCACAGCAGGTCGTCGCTGCAGCGGGTGCGCACGCCGGCACCCGAAGGCGCATGCCACCAGTGCTGCACGTCCCCTTCGAGAAATTGCCGTGAGGCGCACAGCGTGATCTGTTGCCGCAGCACGCCGGGATCGGCCCAGACGAGCGCCATGGCGTCCTGCAATTGGTCGCGGTAGCCGGTGGCGCCTCCCGCCTGGTAGAAACCGGCCTTGGACCACAGCCGCGAGGAGACCGTCTGGTAGGGCAGCCAGCGGTTCACAAGCACGTCCATCAGCGGATCGGGCGTGTGGATCTGCGTGGCCTGGAGCAGGCCATCCCAGTAGTCGCTGTTGGCCTGTTCTCGTGCCTGGGGGGCCAGGACGGTGGCTTGCTCCAGCAACTGGCGCGCCGCATCGGGACTCGTGGCATGGCCGATCAGATAGGTCTGCTCCCAGGCCACGCCGGGCCGAAGCGTGGCCAGGCGCGACAGGGCTGCGCAGGGTTCGAGCCCGTATCCGCTGCGCTGCCCCAGCTGTGCCGGGAGCTGCAAATGTCCGTCGGATGCAAAGAACTCGCTGCGGTCGCAGGTCCAATCAAGGCTGTCGTGCTTTCCCGCGAGGGTGCCTTCGCCGGCATGCGATTCGCAGAAGAAAGCCGTGCCGCCGCCAAAGCCGCCCGCAGCCTCGGTCTGGGTGCATAGCAGGCCCAGAAAGCGCTTGTCGGGCGCCGGTGCCCACAGGGCCATGGTCTCCAGCGTGGCGCGGTCGGCCCGGCGCTCGCCCAGCATCCACTCCACCATGCCCGCCATCCTCAGGTGCATCTTGGAGTTGCCATGGTTGACCACGGTGATGCGCACTTGCTTGACGGCCGTCCTGATGTCCACGCACCAGCGCGCACGGATGCCCAGGTCGCCGTGGCGGTGGGCGATTTCAGTGAAGCCCTGGCCATGCACCACGCTGTAGCGGGCCTGGGCGTGCCCCCAGGCGTTGGGGGCCACGCTCCATGTCTCGTGTGTGCGCCGGTTCTGGAGAAAAAACCACTCGGACGGCATGTCGCAGACGGGATCATTGGACCAGGCCGTGACCTGATTGAGCCGGCTGTTGATCGCCCAGGTATTGCCTGCGCCGCTTTCGGATATCTGCCCTCCGAAGCCCGGGTTGGCCAGGACGTTGATCCAGGGCCTGCCCGGACGCCGGGATGCGCTGACATCGAATTGGAAGTGGCCACGGTCGCCGAGGAACTGTCCGGTCGATGCGGGGACAGCCGAGCCCCGGCTTGGCTGGACCGGTATTTTCTGAGGCAGATGCGCTGTGCGTCGCCGGCTGGCCTGGGCCTCGAACTGCTCGCTCCAGGCATGGATCTGTTGCAGCAATGCACGGCCATCGGCATGCAGGCGCACACATGCCAGGCGCTCCAGGCAGGCTGCCTGCGCAGGGGTGAGCGTGTCCTGGCCCAGGACATGAAAGCCTGTCGTGCTGAGCCCTGGGCGGGCGTTGCCGGCCGCCTCATGCTGTTCGCCGATGGCGTTCAGCTCGGCCTGCACCGGCATGTAGTAGGAGTGGAACTCGCTGCTGAGCACGACCAGGTCGCAGGCTACGCCGGCGCGCGACCATTCGCCCAGGGCCTGTCCCAGTATGCGCAGCAGGCCCAGGCCTTGGGGCGCCGCGGCACTCACCACGATGATCGGCCTGTCGCCCGAAAGGCCCAACTGCCACAGCACGCGCCGGTCCTGGATCTGCGGCAGGCGGACGGCGCCTGCGCGATGCGGGTGCAGGCCGGGCTGCAGCTTGGGCAGGGTGAACATCAGCGCCGTGCCCAGCAGTTGCAGTGCCGGCAGGTACTCGGGCCGGGGCCGGTGCTGCAGGGCATCCTGGCCCTGCGCCAAGGTGGCGGAGATCACGGAGGTGCGCTCCACATAGCTGGGCTGGCGGTACTTGTCCAGGATGGCCATGAGGGTGCTGGCACTGTCGCAGGCAGCCGTCGCAAACACCACGCTCACTTGTCCGCCAGGGCCCACGCGCATGCGCACGCCCAGCACGGCGACGGGGTCCAGGCCGGTGTCCAGCGCGACAGCTTCACCCGGTGCGGGCTCCAGGCACGCCTGCGGCTGGCTGGCCGCGTGATTGCGGCCGGCCCATTTCGCCCGATCGCTCTGGTAGCGCAGGCCCAGGACCTCCCCCTGCGTGCCGGCCACGAAATGGGCCATCTGCACCACCTTCTCCTCCTTGTGGCGGGCAACCCGCTCAAAACGCATGCCCTGCTGCTGCGCCAGCCACTGCGCCTTCACGAACATGCTGGAGAACGCCGGGTGGGCCTCGTCCGCGCCCGCGCCGGCCAGGACCACCTCCATGGCCGATATCAGCTCCACGTCCATGGGCAGGTTACCCAGGTTGTTCAGCACGACCTTGCGCAACTCGATATCGTCTTCAGGGCTGATCCAGACCGTGGTGCGCACACGCCACTGCGGCCAGCGGGCATCGAAGCACATGCGGTCCGGGTGGAACGTGCTGGTGTAGGCCGCCTGCGGATCGGGTGCCGGGCTGCGGGTCACGGACACCGGGGCGCTGTCCCGGTCCGTTCGCAGGTAGACAAAGCTCCCGTGCGCATCGCGCAGCAGGTCGTCGCGCCAGCGCGTGATGTGGGTGTTGCCCAGGCGGCTCCATCCGGCTCCGTTGGCGCGCAATGCAACGCTGTAACGCCCATTGCTCAGCAAGAGGGTCGGCTCCAGGGCCCGGGCCCCCGGAACGACGGTGCGGATCGCGTTGGCAGGCCGTCGGGACTGGGCATGCAAAAAGGGTGCGGCCAGCGCGCCGGGCCTCAGGCTTGCAAGCTCGCGGGGGGTGCGCTCCTGCAGCAGCGTGGACATGGCCTGGATGCGGGGGTGGTCAGAGCCCCAGCGCTGTGCAACCCCTTGCAGCAGCACATTGGCCAGGGCCACGATGGTCATGCCCTGGTGATGGGCCATGTAGGTGCTGACGAGCGTGAACCTTCCGCCATGGATTTGCCGTGCGGCAGAAAAGTCCAGGGCCTCGTAGAAGCCATAGCGCCCGCGCGCAGCCAGGGCGGCCAGCGCGCGGAAGTTCGCGCACGCAGGTACCGCAGCCACCTGGCAGGCCAGCGCCGTGGCATAGGGGGCGATGACTTTCTCTGCCATCGGCGTGCGGCGCAGTGCCAGGCAGGGCACTCCCTGGGAGGCGTACTGGTAGGCCAGCGATTGGTCGCGCGCCGCATAGGCGCTTTCCGACATGCCCCAGGGAATGCCCAGGCCCTTGGCAAAAGCCATCTGCTCGCGCAGTGCGCAGCGGTTGGCCTCGTCCAGCGCGCTGCCCGCTGGCTCCACTGCCACCAGCGAAGGCATCAGGTACTCGAACATGGACCCCGACCAGGACCGCAAAATCGCGTTGCGGCCATGGGCGAAGAACGGCCGGCCCAACGCCTTCCAGTGCCTGGCGGGAAGGTCGCCCTTGGCAATGGCCAGCAAGCTGGTGGTGCGGGACTCGGAGGCCAGCAGGTCGTAGAACGATGCGTCGAGCTGCTGCTCCTCGAGCCGGTAGCCTATGTGCAGCAATTGCCGCCGCGGGTCGAGCAGGAAACGGAAATCCGCATCCCACGCCAGCTGTTCCAGGGTGTGGGCCATCGTCCGCAGGCGCAGGGAGATCCCATCTTGCTGCCCCGCGCCGACGGCGCTGACGTCCAGGGCCGCCGACTGCAGGGTGGCCAGCAGGTCGGCCAGCAGCCATGGCAAGGGGTCCTGCGGCCCGGGCGGGGTGTCGGCCACGGCCCCAGGTTCCGGCAGATCGAGCGCGTGAAGCTCCGCAAAGGCGTCGCGCAGCAATCCCTGCAGCATCATCTGGGCCGATATGTCTGCGGGATCGGCCAGGGGGCTGTCCAGCAACTGGCCGATAGCCGTCTGCTGCAGCGGGCGCTGCAACAGGCGCGCTGCGCCCGCCAGGCAGGGTTTCAACCGGCGCCTGGCCGCACGGATCGCCTGCTGGCTGGCCGCAGGATCCAGCGGGGCGCGGGCCAGCTCAAGGCAGGCGCGGGATACGGCAAGCAGATGGGCTCCGAGGTTGCCGCTGTCCACGGTGGAGACATAGCGAGGCAGCAGCGGCTGCAGGCTCTGGGTGTCATACCAGTTGAGGAAGTGGCCGTTGTGGCGCTCCATCCTGGCCAGCGTGGCCGAGGTCGCTTCCAGGCGCATCAGCAGATCCTGGGTCCCTATCCAGCCGAACTGCCGCGCACAGACGGCGCTGAGCAGATAAAGGCCGATGTTGGTGGGAGAGGTCCGGTGGGCGAGCACCTCGAACGGCGCCGTCTGAAGGTTGTCCGGGGGCAGGTGGTTGTCGCCTTCGCCCACGCAGCGCTCGAAAAGCCGCCAGGTGTCACGCGCAATGTCCTGCAGCAGTTCGCGGTCTGTAGTCTGCAGCCCTGCATGGCTGAAAGGGGCCCGCCACGGGGCATTGCACAGCCAGACCAGGGCCGGGGTGAAAACCCAGGCGGACAGCAGCAGCCATGCCGCGGCTGGCAGCGGGGCGGGCAGCAGCCACAGGGCCGCCAGCAGCGCAAGCGCGAGCACGGTGCTGTGCCAGTGCCTTGACAAGGCCGGCGCCCAGCCGGGCCGGATGGCGGCATGGGATGCTTCGGCGGTGGTCCATTCCAGCAGATGCCTTTTGCTTACGGCCATGCGGTACAGCGTGCGGGCCACGGCATCCGCGTGGAGCATGGCCTGCGGCAGCAGTTGCGCCAGGTACCACGCGCCGGACAGTGCCACCTGCAGCAACTGCCTTGCGCACTGCAGGGCGAAGCGGCTGCCCACGAATCGCGCATGGTGGGGAAGGGCACCGGCGATGGCGCCTATCAACGGCCCGGTGATGCAGGCCGCCGCCGCCAGTGCCAGGGACAAAGGCAGGGCCAGGCCATGTCCTGCCATGGACAGCACGATCAGCAGCAGCGACACGGGCGCAACCAGTGAGCGGCGCAGGTTGTCGAACAGCTTCCATCGGTGGATGGCCGCCAGTTGCCAGTACCTGCCGTGCCACAGCACGGGCAGCAATTGCCAGTCCCCGCGCACCCAGCGATGCAGCCGGGCTGCTGCCGTGTCGCTGTGCAGCGGGTCCGACTCCATCACGGTCACATCGGAGATCGCCGCGCAGCGGGCCAGCGAGCCTTCCAGCAGGTCATGGCTGAGGATGCGGCCCTCGGGCAGGCGCTGCGACAGCACGGCGTGCAGGGCCTGCACATGGAGAAGGCCCTTGCCGATGAAACTGCCTTCTCCAAAGAGGTCCTGGTACACATCCGAAGTGGCTGCGCTGTAGGGGTCCATGCCCCGCTGTCCGGAAAAAAGCCACTGCCAGGCAGAGGTTTGCCGCGTCTGCGGCAAGGGCGACACCACGTGCGGCTGCAGGATGCCGTAGCCGCGTATGACCTTGCGCCCGGTGGCATCCAGTTCAGGCTGGTTGTGCGGGTGCTCGGCGATGCCTACCAAGGCCCTGACCTGGCCCGGCGGCAGTTCGGTGTCGCTGTCCAGCGTCAGCACATAGCGCACGCCGGCAGGCAGGTCGGACAGCACGCCCATCTCCAGGAAGGGGGCCGGCATTTCCGTCGCCAGCGCGGCCACCAGTTGCTCGAGCTTGCCGCGCTTGCGCTCCCAGCCCATCCACAGGCCCTGCGTCGCGCTGAAGGAACGGGGGCGGTGCAGCAGCAAAAAGCGCTGGGCCTGGCCCTCCCCGGCGGGGTAGCGCAGGTTGAGCGCCTGTATCTGTTCGCGTGCCTGCGCGAGCAGCGGCTCATCGTCGGCCGTGCCCTGCCGGTCCGCATCCGCCCAATCGCTCAGCAGCGCGAAATGGACACAGTGCTCCGGATTGGCGAGATAGTGCAGCTGCAGGCGGTGTGCCAGTTCGGAGATGGCAGCAGGCTTGCTCAGCAGCGCAGGAATGACGACCAGGGTGCGCGCCGAGGGGCCGATCCCCTCCTTCAAGAGAAAGCGCGGCAGATGCGCTGGAGTGGCGGACTCGCAGATGAGCCGGTTCACCAGGGCCAAAACCGCCTCGGAGGCCGGGAAAAACATGAGCAGTCCCAGCAGGGCCAGGCCTGCATGGCCCACCCATGCGTCCAGCGGGCCCAGGGGACCCAGTGGACCCTGCATCGCGGCGGCATTGCCTGCGCCGTTGAGGTGCAGCATCCATGCCACCAGGGCCAGCGAAGCTGCCACAACGGCGCCGATGTAGGTGACCGTGCGCGACAGCAGGAGGATGGCATACCAGCGGTCCGACAGGGGCCGTCGCGCGCCGAACATGTCCTCCAGTTGGGCGCGTCCCTCGCCCTGCAGCCAGTACCCGGCCAGTTGGGCTGCGCCCTGCGACTGGCCCATCAACCGGATGAGGGCCCTGGCCACGGCGGCCTCGGAGCGATCAGGGCTGCGCGCGGCCAGGCGCTCTATGCCATGCAGCGTAGTGTTGCGGCTGGCATCGTCCTCGGCCAGGAAAACGGGCGAGGCTTGCAGTGCGCGCACGACCAGGCTGGTCCTGCCCACGATACCGGGCCAGTCCCCGGCGCCCACCAGCCGCAGCGAGGCCACCGCATTGCCCACGCTCAGGTGGTCGGCCGCGCTGTCGGCATGCTGCTGCACCTGCAGTGCCGCCAGATCGGGCACTGCACTGCGCAGCCACTCTTCGATCTGCATGTACGCGCCGTCGCTGAAGACCGAGCGATGCCCGAAGAGTGTTTGCGCCAGATGGGACAGGAAGACCTGGCCTACACCGCGCAATTGCATCAAGCGGTGGATTTCGTGGAAGCCGGCGGCATCGAGCCTGTCGATATGGCCCGCAGCCAGGGTGGCCACCTCCTTGGCCGCCGCCTGGCACGCAATCCGCTCCGCCAGGCGCCTCAAATTCTCGACCAGAATCACCCGCAGCGTGGTGGGCAGCGCCCAGAGCTCACCCTGGCTGAGTTCGCTCTTGCTCTGGTATGCGTCAAGAAAGCAGGTCAATAGCGATTCATCGAAGGCACCATCGGTGTGGGCGACAAAGGACCATGCCACCTGGTAGATGCGAGGAAGGCCTGTGAGCGGGGCCTCCTGCAAGACGGGCAGCGAGCGGTAGTAGCGGGTGGAAAGGCCTTCGCTGATCTCCCGCAACTGATCCTCGATCAGGTGGAAATTGTCGAAAAGCCACTCTGCGCCGGATCCCAGCTCATGGCCCTCCTGGTGCAGGCCGGCGATGTACCTGAATGAGGTGCGCAGGGATCTGAGATTGTTTTCAAGACGTGGATAGAACGTCGCCTGGCCAAAACGTGGGCGGCCCACGGCATGCGCGCCCCCCAGGGTCATCCCATACTGTTCAAAGTGTGCGCAGCCAAAAAGCTCCGACCTGATGGGTGCCAGGACTTCTCCATGGCGGGCATCCAGCAGGTGGCTGATATGTGGCGGTATCCATTTCCAGCGCTTGCGCATTTGCATTCATGGCTTCCGGGCAGCGCACTACAGAGCAAGCCACACGACGGCGGCCAGGGTTGCGATCAGCAGCATTCCCGTCAGCGTGCGCTCGCCCAGCATGCGGTGGATGGCCGTGAATCCCGTCCAAAGCGCGAGCAATGGCCTTCTCAGCGCATCGCAGTGCGCCAGGTGCTCGGTGAGCATGAGGCGATCCATCTGGGACAGGCTGGCAGGCCCGCCGACGCAGGAGGTGTCCCAGGTCGGGACGAGGTTGGAAAAGCGGGGCATGGGCGGAACTCCTGGTGCGGATTGCGCGGATGCAATCCCTTGGACACATGCCCTCTTGTAGGGGGCGCAGGCCGCGGCGTCTGTGCGCAGACGAACATTCACGGGCAACACGCGGCGATGTGCCCTACCGCACCGACGGCGATGTGCGAACAGGCCACTGTGGGATGGCATGGCAGGCACAGCGCAGCGCGTGGGTGCGGTGGACGGCGTTCCTGACCAGGGCGGGCAGCCTCCACGCCATGCGCCAGTCCACTACGTTTCAAAGAGGTTCTCCCATGAAAAAAATCAAGGTCAATGCGCTCGCCCTGGCGGCGACAGTCCTGCTGATGGGCCTGGCCGGCTGCGGCAATATGTCCAAAAGGGATCAAAGCACGGCGATCGGTGCGGGTGCAGGAGCGATCGGCGGGGCCGTGCTCACAGGAGGCAGCGCTGTGGGAACGGTCGGTGGTGCTGCGGTCGGTGGAGTGATCGGCAACCAGGTCGGCAAGGACAAGAAGTAAACCTGGCCATGCAGGCTTGGCATCCTGCATGGCCATGTAGAAATCGCTGGCGGATCAAGGGCTTGTCTGTGAAATGGTGAAGGCGATATTCATCTTCCGGATCTGCGAATCATCCGTTTCCCTCAAGCATGGCGAATTCTGAGGAACACCATGGCTCAAAGGTATCCAAGGCACATCGGATCAAGAAGAACAGGTGCTTTTTTTGCAGACGAAGCAGGCCTTCGCCCCCACGCCATCCAGTCGGATTTCGAGCGAAATCACTGGCTGGGCGTCTCCGTGGAAAATCGAATGCGCAAGGGGCTTGAAGCCTGTTTGCAAGGCCTGCAGCGGCAATGCGATTCACTGCGCGAGGAGTTGCACAACACGCGTATCGCCCTGGGAAAGGCGCATTTCGAGCTTGACAGGACCAAGGCGGATGAACGCGCAGCGCATCACCTGGCGACACATGACCATCTGACCTCCCTGCCGAACAGGTTCTCATTCCTGGATCGGCTTTCCAGGGCGATCGGCTTTGCCATGCCCCAGGCCATTCCCATCGCGGTGTTGTATATGGATCTGGATGGCTTCAAGACAATCAACGATCTCCATGGCCACAGTGCAGGAGATGAAGTCCTCAAGGTCGTATCGGGCCGCCTGAGATCCTTCATCCGCCGCGAGGATCTGGTGTGCAGGCTGGGAGGCGACGAGTTCGCATGCCTGCTGGAGCCCTCTCCGGAAATGGAGCAGCTGCGCGCCCTGGCCAGAATGATCTGCAGGGAAATAGCCAACCCCATTCACTGCAACGGGCTGGAGCTGAAAGTGGAGGCCAGCATGGGCATCGTGATCGCACACGAATGGCCTGTGTCTGCGGAGCAATTGATTGCTGATGCGGATCGCGCCATGTATCGGGCCAAGCGCATGCGCAGCGGCTATCAGTTCAGTGTTTTTGAGGGCACTTAGGCCCGCCCCGTAAGCAGCAATACCACGACCACCACCACCAGCAGGCTTATCGCGATGCTGGGAGCGTATCCCCAGCTACGGCTGTGGGGCCATGAAGGCAGAGCGCCTACAAGCACCAGGATCAGGACGATTAGAAGAATGGTGGTCAGACTCATGATGCTCTCCAAGGCGCTTTGCAATGCACGGCGTAGAGTTGCATTGCATCGTGTTCCCAAGCGATGGTCTGTGCGCTGGCGCACGTCCTTGGATTTTTGAATTTTTGACTTTGGTCTTTCAGGCCGGGATGCCCATGATTCTTGAATAGATTTGTCTGTCTGCCGCGTAGCAGCTGCACGCCCTGTTTTCCAGCGCTGCGCGGTTCAATACCATCATCTCACCACGTTTGTAGGCAATCATGCCGTCGTTCTGAAATCTGCTGGCGATGTTGGTGATGCTGACACGCCGTACGCCCAGTATCAATGCCATGAATTGCTGTGTGACATGAAAGCTGCCGGCACATCGGTCGCTGCTCATCAACAGCCATCGGGCCAGACGGGAGGCTGCCGTATGGTAGTTCAGGCAGACTGTGAAACGTGCCTGTTGATGCAAGCGCACAAGTATGAATTTTTTTATCAATTCACCGAGCATGGGGATCTCTGTGCACTGCTTTTCTAAATCCGTGCGGCTTATTCTCCAGCAGGTACCAGATTGTTGTACCAAGATCTTCCAAGGAGGAGGTGTTGCATTGCCTAGAATGCTTTCTGACCCGACCATCGCCTCATTCCCTACCATGCCTATTCCCAGGGAATGTCCCAGGGAATGTCCCAGGGAATGGTTGCTGTTGATTTCCATAACCAAGGAGATGCATCCGCTTTCAGGAAAGTAAGCGTGCTCCAGAGGGTTGCCTGCTTTGCTCAATTCTGATAATGCGATCAATTCGAAGATTTCACAGTGCTCAACAAAGTGATCTGCCGATGCAGGATAAAGCAGGCGTATTATCCTGTTTTCAATATTGGCATGATGGGTGCCCGAATTTTTCATACAATTCCAATGAAATGAGTTTCGTTCATTTCTCGTGATGGATACCTCGATGACTGACGCTGAAGCCGGGTCATCAGATGATTTTTCTGTTCAAGCAGGCCGCACTATTGATCATGGTGCTTTTTTGATTCCATGTATGTGCGGCTGCGTACGCAAATCCAGCTGCCGGAAAGTCTGTGTTTCATATGAAACCCAGTTCTGCTGCCTAGTCCGAGATGAGTTCATTTAATTGCGCATCCAAAATATTTTTTCCATGATGTGCGCTGGCGAACAGAAAAATAGAAAAAATAGATCCAAAAATAACGCTGACCGGCCTACGCAACTTTAAAAAGTGAAGAAATGCCACGCACGGAAGGCGCCATGGCCGCCAATCCAAAAATCTCGCGACACGGCAAGGGCGTGCCGGATCACTCAATCCTCGGCTCAAAAAACCTTGGTAGAGAGAAATTTATGAGCTGGCACTCGGATGCTGCAACAGTGGTTCTGCGGCAATCCAGATTCGACTGTCCAGGCGTTGCGCCCTGGCTTTGGCTGGAGTGGGCGCGGGTGCCCTCAGCGACTGCCAGCGGCCCTCAGCGGCCCAGTTCTTCCACAGGCATATCCGTGATCGCTTCGGCAAACAGTCGCCTGCAGTAGGCCAAGGGTCTCATTGATGCGATGCCATGCCGCGTGTTCGGCGGTCGTGCACGAGGCCAGGAACTTGGGCGCCGGCAGCGCCTTGCAGAACAACCAGCGAGTGACCGGTCTTGACCGTTGCAGCCACTCACGCACTGCGCCGTGAATGTCGCAGTTCAGCCTGAAGCCGTCATCTACCGGGATGTCTGTGAGGACCGCTCCTGGCCGATAGCCGAACTTACGAAACGCGGAAGACTAGGCTGGAGAGCATGTCGTTGAGCTCTGTGTCGTTGTGTCCACGGCCGTTCTCGACTAGGTCCCAATGCCAAATTGCTTGAACCTCTGGCGTCATGGCATTCTCGTAAACGTTCACGGCGAGCCACGCCAAGTCTGTCCTTGAAAGTTGGAAGCGGCGCGCGACTTTTCGCAAGGCTGTTGCGGGAGGCTGACTTGCCAGCTCACTACGCGCCGCCTCAAGCATCTCTTGGGTCGCCTCAAACATCCTGATTCCTATGCCCCCGGGAAAACATCGACCGTCGGCCCTTGGCCGCCCCCAGTCCGCCGCTGGGCCGCTTGGCGCTGCGAGATGACGCGGAGCAAATCGTCAACGGCAACGTCGCCCGTCACCTCAACTTTGTCCGAGACCGTGGCCAAGTAGGCTTCCCAATGCTCGGACGGCTCTTCCCACGGCATCTCATGAAGAGTCCACCAGCGGTCGAACACCTGAATGGTGATGCCGTCGGAGCCGAGAACGCGATGGGCGTCGAGAGAGGAGGACAGGAATTCGTACTCACGGACGCGCGCAAGGTGGAGCAGTTTCACCGCCATAGCAACCGCCTCTTGGCGCCACGCCGACCTGTCTGACCAGCACCTGCTTGTCAGCACCGGCTGCAGAAGCATGTCCGCCTCTTCCGCCGTGAGGACTGATGGGAATGTGACCAGCGCAACTGCTGATGGCTCAATCTGGAAATAGGTGGTGTGTTTCACGAGGTCCAATGCTCGCTTCGAATGCCAGTTTGCAGGGATGGATTCTGCCTATACCGCGAATGGCCGGTTGAAGTCACAACCGAAACCAGCCGTTTAATCAACCCCTCCCCAGTCCACCCACCCCATCCCCACCCCCCGATTTACATGCCGCTGCCCACCCACCACAAATTCCGAATCCAGCGTGGCCAAAGCAACAGAGATCCAGGCGCCCTCTGCGTAATGCGCGCTGTGCCACGTCAGCGATGAGCCGCATTGCTGGCAAAAGCAGCGCGTGATGCCGGGCGATGAGGCAAAGGAGCGCAACTGCTCCTGGCCCTGGGTGAAGACAAGGTCCTTTGCCGGCACGCTGCCGTAGGTGGCGAATGCGGCGCCGTGGGCCTTCTGGCAGATGCGGCAGTGGCAGTGCGACACGGCCTTGGGGCTGGACCGCAGTTCATAGGCGATGGCGCCGCACAGGCAGCTGCCGGTCAGGGCAAGAGGGGGGCTATCCGGGGCATTGCTCATGGTCAGTCGGGCGCAAAAAAGGCGCATGCCATTGTGCATGCGCCCAATGCCGCGACAGGGATGCGCGGCAACCCCAGGAGTCATCCGTTTCGTCAGTCGCCGATGACCTGCAGCCCGCTGCCGTCCCCGTGCGCCTGCAGGCACATTCTTCCGAGATCGTTGAGAAAGCGCAGCACGGGCATCTCGCCCACGCAGGCGGGGATGGCGGCCATGATGTCGTTGTGCAGTTCCAGCAGCTGGTCGGCGGCAACGAACATGGCGGCGGATTCGCCGTAGTAGTGCCGCCAGAAGTCCTGAAGCAGGCCGTGGCGGGCCTTGCCTACGACCAGCGGATAGCCGTTTTCCCAGACCTGTGCGTCCATGGAAAGGCTGGCCAGGCCAGGGTCAACAGGCCGCGCGCTGGCGGGGATCAACAGTACACGTCGCATGTCCATGCTCATTTGCGTCTTCCAGGTGCGCCAGTGGACTCGGGCAACCCGGTCCGGGAGGAGGGTGAGAGGGTTCGCACCGCAGGCGGCAAGAACCGGTTCCCACTTTATTCACGTGTGCACAACAAGAAAATTACAGCTGATTACATGCGGCGAGCGATGCGCCGTGTGCCTGCCGTTCTCCGTTCCAGTTCGCCGTTCAGGCGCTGCGCGCCCCGCCTTCGATCTCGAACGGAAAGTCCCCGAAGCGCAGGCTGCCGCGCCGCCGCTCCACCAGGGCGGGCGAGGCAGCGCATTCGGGCAGGGCGCTGAGGATCTGGTGCTTGGCGCGGAAGATCTGGATGTTCACGTACGAGGGCTCCACGCCCAGCATGCGTGAGAGTGCATCCAGTTCTATCCAGCCCTGGCTTGCGGGGGCCAGGCCTTTTTCTGCGTCCTGCTGGCGCACGCGGGCCAGGGTGACCAGGGTGTAGTGGTGTATGCGTTCGCCCAGCGCAATGGGCTTGCCGTCGCTCATGACGGTCAGGCTGGCGTGCTCTTCGTTCTGGCTGACGGTGAAGCGAAAGGACACTTCCGGCGGCTTGGGCGCACGCGGGTCGAAGCTGCTTTCCCGCGTGGATTCCAGGTCGTCGCATTGCACGAATTCCCAGCTGCCTGTGGAGGTGTGGACCATGGCACCGTCCACCAGGGGCTCGGTGCCGTCGCCGGACTCTTGCAGCCAGCGGCCATCCTCGAAGAAGACGTTGGCTTCGGGCTCCTGCGCGTCGGGCAGCAGGGTGCCGCGCGGGTTCAGGGCCAGGGGGCCGTCCTGGGGCAGGCCCGGGCCGGGGCTCAGGCAGGTGATGGGAGGTCCCAGGTCTTCCACGGTCCAGGCCGCTTCTGCGCCTTCGCCCATGCTGAGCTTGGCGCCCACCGCCAAAACGGTCCAGCGGCCGGCGACCAGGCGCACGCCGTTGAGCATGGTGCCGTTGCGGCTCTGGTCCACGATTTCCCAGGTCTGCCGGTTCCAGCGGAACAGTGCGTGGACCTGGGAGACGTCGGGCGCCTTCATGACGGTCTGGCAGACCGAGGGGTGGCGGCCGAAGGTATGCAGGGGCCGCAGCACGACGATGCGACCGTCGAGTTGGTTACGAAAGAGGGCCATCGCCTCGAATTCTCCTTGGGGCTTGTGTGAACAGGGGGTGGGCTGGGGGCGCATTGGCCCGGAGCCGGCAGCCTGTTGCCAAGCTGAGAGAGTACATGCCCGCTGCGCGTTTCAGTTTGTCAAACGTACAGAGCCTGCGGATTCAGTTCGGATTCCTGCAGCGGCCGGCTGCGCCAGCCCAGGGCCACGGGTACGTTGCGCAGCCGTGGATTGCCCAGTTCCGGCCAGATATGGCACAGGCCGGGAATCACGACTTTGACGGTGTGCAGAGGGATGTCGGGGCGCGAATGGTCGTAGACGATGGTCTCCAGGCCCAGGCCGCGTGCGATGTCCACGCAGCGCGCAATGGCCTGGGCAATGTCTGGCGGCGCGGTGTCCGGCGTGTGCCCAGACAGTGGCGCAGGCTGTTGCGGCGGCGCATCGGCGCTGTCCGCAGGGTGCAGGAAGGCCTGCAGTGGCTCGGGCACGGCAAAGCTTTTGCCGGCCGCGATCAGCTGGCTGATTTCGGTGAGGGCGCGTTCGCAGGCCAGGGCGCGGTCCAGGCTGCAGCCAAAGCCCACGGCCCATTGGCCGGTGTCGGCGTGGCGGCCCACGGAGACGACCACGGGTATGCCGAAGTCATGCGTGATGTCCAACAGCCAGTACGACCATTGCGGGCCGCAACTGCGGTCCAGGCGCTGGCGTGTGGCCTGGTCGATGCCTTGCAGCGCAATGGCGGGCCTGCGGATCTGGCCGTACCACCAGATGGCGGCGGCGTCGCGTTCCACCAGTTCCATGAAGCCTTGGAGGATGGCCTCTTCCCGCGTGTTGCCTGCGGCGCAGCCGTTGGAGGTCCAGCCCACGTGGTGCTGGCTTTGTGCAGGCGCATGGGCCAGGCAAAAGGCCAGCGGCAGGTAGCGGCGCGCATCGGCGGTCAGGGACCAGGCGGGAGCCCACCACAGGGGCTCGCCCTGGCCGGCGCTGGGGGCCACGGCATGCGGCGGCCTGTCGGTGGCAAAGCCGGCGGTTTGCCGCTCGCTGAAGCGGGCCAGTTTCGTGGGCGCGATGCAGGGCGCGTCCAGCTCGGCGGCGGGGGCGATGACCACGGCTTCGTCGCCCTGGTGGAAGGCGGCGTAGCGTTCCACCGCTTCGCACATGGCGCTGGCGCGGGCCTGCACGGCCGACAGGCCCTTGCCCAGACACAGCTGTGTTCCGGAGCTGGGCAGGCTGGTGCTGCCGGGGGCCGGTGTTCTGAAGATTTCGCTGCGGTAGATGGTGAGCGCTTCGTCTGTCTCGGCCGTCAGCGGCGTGACCCGGGCAATCACGCCGGTCAGCGGGCTGACGTGCTGCGACAGGCGCTGCACCGTGGTCTCGGCCGGCACGCTGCGCCAGCCGCCGTCGGCGCGCGCGGCATGCGTGCCGGGAACTGGCGCAATGCGTTCACGCTGGCGCAGGGCCATCAGCCCTGGCGTGCCGCAGTGCGGGCATTGCGGGCGGGCGGCCACCGGGTGGGGCTGGTCAGGCTCCAGCGTCCACACGGTTTGCGCCGCATCGGTGTGCGCCAGCAGGCGCTGCACCGTGGGCAGCAGGGCCTGCAGCCGCGTGGCGATGAGGTCGGCGCCGGCGCGCACGGGAGGGCAGCGGCCGCTGTCCTGTGCCTGGCCGTGCTTGCCGCCGCGTGCGGGATGGTTGCGTTGCCAGCGGTGTGCGAGGCAATGCCAGCAGGCCGCTGCCTGGGGTTTGAAAAGCGGTCCCGCCATGGTCTGCTCGCCCGCAGGCCGCACCAGCAGCCAGGGCCGGCCTGCGGCACGCTGGTTGGCGTCAATGGCGCCCAGGCGCGGGTCCAGATAGTCGTCGCAGAAAACGATGGTGAGCGGGGTGGGGGCGGGGGCGGGTGCCTGCGTGGCCACGGCCCCGGCAACGGCCGCAGCCCAGCGGCAGGCGGCTGTGCTGTCCAGCGCTGCAGTCAGCATGACGATGTCGATCTGCTCCGATGCCTGCAGGCGCACGGGCGGGGCCGAGAAATCCGGTTGCAGATAACCGTGGCCGTTCAAGTCGCTGTGCAGCACCGGCTGTACCAGGCCCTGGCGCAGCAGGGCGCCCAGGGCGTGCAGCATCTGTGCAAGCGGCGCATCGGGCGCTGTGGCGCAGTGCTGCATGAGGCTGGTGCCGGCCTGCAGCGGGGCGTTCAGCGCCAGCACGGCGGCAGAACCCAGGGCCAGGGTGTCGCGTTCGCTGGCCAGCAAAAGGCGGTCGCCCTGCTGCACGGGCGGCAGGAATTTCTCGTGCCAGCGAAAGGCGTGGGCGAACAGGTCCGGGGCCATGGGCTCAGGCAAGAGACGGTGCTCCGAGTTCAAGGCGGACGACGGCATAGGGGTGCTGGCCGGTGGTGGCGTGGAAGGCGGTCTCGAACAGCTGGTGCTGCTGCGAGAAGCGGGCATACAGGTGCTCTTGCAGGCTGATGCGGATGGCGGGGTGGATGCGCTCTATCTGCGCGCCGTCCGCAAAGCCCGAGACGACGGGCAGGCGCATTCCGCCCACCTGCATGGGCAGCCGCGCAAGGGCCGGGTGCACATGGTCGAGCACGACGGTGCACGGCGGGCTGCCGGGCGCGGCAAAGCGCTGGGCCAGCTGCTGCAGCATGGCCTCCAGCGCCGCCTGGGGAAGATAGGGGCAGACGCCTTCCAGCAGCACCAGAACGGGCTGGTTGCCGGGCAGGGCGGCGGTGTCCAGCCAGGAGGTGTCGAGGATGGAGCAGGCGAGGTTGGCTTCAGTGCCTGCAATGTATTGCGCGCGCAGGGCGATGGCGTCGGGCAGGTCCACGTTCAGCCAGCGTGCGGTGCCGGCCTCGGGGGCCAGGCGGTTGCGCCGCGTGCACAGGCCTGCACCCAGCGCAATGCACAGGCCGGACGGATGGGCGGTCAGAAATTCGGTGGTGAGCCGGTCGAACAGCTGCGAGCGCAGCACCACGCTGCGTACAAAGGCGGGGTCGGCCGCATGGGCCTCGCTGGCCTGGGGCAGGGCGGCGGCAATGCGGCGCGCCTCGGGGTCGGAAAAAGGCGGCAGGTCCGGCAGTTCCGAGGAAGCTGCCGGACCTGCCGCCCGGGCACGTGCCGCCAGCGTCAGCAGCAAGGTGGCCGTGGCCCCTTGCAGCTGCGCCGGTGCCGTATCAGCAGGTGAAGGGGTAGGCGTCACCGGTGTTGTTGTAGGAGGTGAGGGCGATGGCCCACAGGTCCTGCTCGGCGGGTGCCACCGGGTAGTTCAGCACGATGCCGTTCTTGATGGCCGTGCCGTCTGCGCGCTGCAGGTTCCATTCGCCGCGTGCCGCATCCCAGGTGAAGGCCTGCTCGGTCTCGAAACGCACCTGGAAGTTGAACGGGTTGTTGTAGCCCAGCCATTGGCTCAGCACGGGGGCCTTGTCCTTGCCATCGTCACGTGTCAGCTCTGCGTGGAACTCGGGCGACTGCCAGGCCAGGGCGATGGCGCGCAGCACCACGCCGCCAAAGGCCAGCAGCGAGTCCGGGCCGCCGCCGGGGATGCCCAGGCCCGTGGGCAGGGCGGCCCTGAGCGTGCCGTTGCTCGGTTCCTCGAACGAGGTGCTGATGCCCATGAAGTTGGGGAACAGCTGGTAGTAGGCGGCCAGCGCCTCGGAGGCATGGGTCTGGGGCGCCTGGGGCAGGACGATGACGAATTCATCGTCAGGACCGATCCAGCCGGCCGTGAGCACGGGCTTCCATTCGGCTCGCTGGGTGGGGTCGTCGCTCAGGCGCAGCGACACATCGACCTGGGGCCACTGGGTCGGCAGGCTGAAGTCGCGGTGCAGCATGGGCTGGATGTCGCGCTGCCCCAGCAGATCACGGCGGTAGGCGTCATCCTGCCAGGAGCGGGCGATGGCCCGCAGATAGGCAAGGCGGAATGCGAGCAACGGTTCAGTATTCTGCAGCTGGGTGGTCATGTGACTTCATCCTCGGTTCAAGAAAAATGCGCCTGGCCGGGCAGGGGCCCTGACAGGAGCACGGACAGTTCAGGCCGCAATGCGGCCAGCTCACTCAGGCGCGCGGCCACGTCCGGCCTGGCGGGTGCCAGGGCCTGCGACAGGGCCAGCGCCTCGGTTTCGGTGCGGTACTTGCCGGCGGTGCGCGCAGTCCCTGCCGCCTGGGCCAGACTGTCCTGCACGGCTGCGTGGTCGGCGCCCATGGCCAGCAGGAAGCGGGCCTTCTTCAGGTGCAGCTCGCTGCTGTGCAGCCGCTCGTCCAGCACGTCGGCCAGGCGCAGGCATTCGTCGATCTTGTCCAGGGCCTCGGCCCAGCGCCCGCTGGCCGCCAGCATTTCGGCGACGAAGGAGCGGTAGTAGGTCTGGCAGTAGCGGCAGCCCATGTCCCAGAGCAGCTGCGCCGTGCCGCTGGCGCGCTCAATGCCCTCGGCGCTGGCGCTGCCTGCGCTGTCACCCAGCGCCCAGCAGCGGATGATGTCCGCATAGCCCGAGAACGCGGGCAGGCCGTAGCGGGCCGTGATGTCCAGCAGCTCGCCCGTGGTGGCCAAGGCGCTTTCCTTGTCGCCACGTGCCTGGTGGACCAGGGCCTGGTAGAGCAGGGCCATGCTCAGGGAGGGGATGTGCGAGACCTCGTGCGCCAGGCGCACGGCGTCGTTCGCATCGGCCAGCGCGGCCTGGTCGAAGCCGGCGAACCAGCGCACCAGGGCGCGCCCGCAGGTGGCCCAGACGCGCGTGTCGAAGCCGAACTCGGCCGCATGGTGGGCATGGGCCACGGGGTCGTAGCGGGTGATGGCGTCGGTCAGCGCTTCTTCGGCCTGCTCGAATCGGCCGTCGGAGTAGTGGGCCAGGCCCAGGTAGGTCTGCGCGGCCACCAGCACGCCCGTGTCCTGCTGGCGCACGGCCTGCTCCAGCAGGCGGTGGCTGAGCTGGCGCACTTCCTCGCGGTTGCTGGCCACGTGGTGGTAGGTGATCAGCATCCACAGGTGCTGCACCTGCTTGTAGTCGGCCACCGCGTTGGCGCCGGGGCCGGCCAGCAGCTCCTGCGACAGCGCGATGCTTTCCACCACCTGGGCATGGGCCCAGCCGTGCTTGTTCATCAGCGCCTGGGTCACGTAGCTGTTGACGTCCAGCCGCGCCTCGCGCTGGGCCACGCCCTGGAGCTGGTGCAGCCAGTCGTCGATGTGGCGCGCGTAGGCAATGGTTTCATCGTTGAGCGAGCGCAGCTGCGTGATGCGCAACTGCCGCACCGCAAGCGCCACGGCCTGGGCATGGTCGCCCGCGTCTGCCCAGTGCTGGGCCACGCCTGCGGGTTCTGCGGCAACGCGCTGGGGCTGGTGCTGCATCAGGGCCAGGGCCACGTCGCGGTGCAGCAGCCGGCGCTGCGATGCCAGCATGCATTCGTAGGCCGTATCGCGGATCAGCGCGTGGCGGAACATGAAGGCGCCGGCGCCCGCACGTTCATCGGCAATGACCAGGCCGGCCTGGCCCAGCTGCGCCAGTTCCTGCTCGACCTCGCCTTGCGGGCGTTCCACGCAGGCGCACAGCAGGCCGAAGTCGAAGTGCCGGCCCATGGTGGCGGCCAGTTGCAGCAGCGGCTTGAGCGGGCCGATGCGGTCAAAGCGGCTGACCAGCGAGTCGCGCAGGGTCAACGGAATGGCGGCCGGCAGCCCGGCATGGCGAAAGTCCCAGACGCCGTCCTGCTCCACCAGGTGGGCGTCCAGCAGCATGCGCGCCATTTCCTGGATGAACAGCGGCACGCCGTCGGTGCGCTCCACCACGTGGCGGATCACGGCGGGTCTGAGTCTGCGCGGCGCCAGCGTCTGGCGGGCCAGCTCGGTGGCCTGCGCGTCTTCCAGGCGCCGTACGTCCACGCACTGGGCCTGCAGGCCTTCGGGCGGTTGCCACTGCGGACGCGCCGTGAGCACCAGCAGCACGCGCCGCCCGGGCAGGCGCGCTACCAGTTGCTCCAGCAGTTCGATGCTGGTGGGGTCGGCCCAGTGCACGTCCTCGACGACCAGCAGCAAGGGCTCGGCTTCGGACATGTGCAGCAGCCATTGCGCGGTGGACTGCAGCAGCAGCGCCCTTTGCATGACGGCCGAGATGCGGCTGGGCTCGCAGTCGCCCAGGGGCAGCGAGAGCCAGGCGCACAGAATGGGCAGGGCGGCCTCGGCATCGCAGCCTGCGGCGCGCAGGGCTTCGCGCATCTGCTCGCGGTGGTCCTGCGGGGGATCGGCCGCCTCCAGCCGCTGCCGTATCAGGCCCAGGAAAGGGGTCAGCGCGGTGTTGCGGTGCTCGGGCTGGCATTGCAGCACCACGGTGTTCGCGCCCTGTGTCCTGGCGTGGACGAGCAGCATGTCGGCCAGGCAGGATTTGCCGATGCCCGGCTCGCCGCGAATCCACAGCGCATTGCCCCCTGCTTCGCGGGCCCGCGCCCATGCGTCGTGCAGGCGCTGCAGTTCGGGTTCGCGGCCTATGCACTGCAAGGCCGCATCGGACACAGGCCCTGGCAGTGGCTCGGCGGGCTGTTCCAGCTCCAGGCGATAGGTCTGCATGCCCGTGGGCTGGCCGGGCAGGCGCAGGCTGCCGGCTTTCTCGAAGCGCGCATGGCGGGCCAGCAGGCGATGGCTGCTTTCGCTGGCCAGCAGGGTGCCCGCATCGGCGATGGCCTCCAGCCGCATGGCCACGTTGACGGCATGGCCCGAGGGTGCTTCGCCGCCGACCACCACGGCCATGCCGGTGTGCAGGCCCATGCGGATTCCGAGGTGCAGTCCGTGGACCTGCTCGATGGCGGCCGCGCGGCTGCGGCTGAGCGTCAGCAGCTCCTGCGCCGTCATGCCGGCCTGGCGGGCATCGGTGTCGCTGGTGTGCGGGTAGCCGAAGAGCACCAGCATGCGGTCGCCCAGCGTGCCCGCCAGCATGCCTCCGCGCCGGGTGGCAACGTCGGAGAACAGCGTGAGTTCCTCGCGCTGCAGCAGTTCGATGTCTTCGATGTTCAGCCCCTGCGAGGGCTGGCCTGCGGTGCGTGCCGCGCTGTCCATGCCGTGGGTGTCGCTGCCCGGCCACAAGGAGACGCTGCAGCACAGCACGGTGAGCTGGCGCACTTCGGAGAACACGCGTGTGGTGGCCACGGTGCGTGTCAGGTCTGCCTGCTGCACCTGGGCGGCGGCGGGCAACTGGCCCACCAGATCGTCCAGCCGCACGCGCATGAGGTCTCTGAGCAGGGCCGCCGCCGAGTCGCTGCGCTCCGCGGGCCGCTTCTTGAGCGCCTTGCGCAGCAAGGTGGCGATGGGGTGGGTGGAGATGGCCGGCGGCAGCTGCACTTCCTGCGGGCTGAGCTGGCGGTGCACGATCTCGGCCACCGAGGCGCCCTGCACGGCGGGCGTGCCCGTCAGGCATTCGAGGAACATCAGCCCCCAGGCATACAGGTCGGTGCGGGCGCTGGGCGGCTCGCCGCGCAGCTGCTCGGGGGCGCTGTAGGCGGGCGTGCCCAGGCACTCGTCGCCCATGGTGAGCTGCGAGACCTGCGGGCCGGCAAACTGCGGAATGACGGTGCCGATGCCGAAGTCCAGCACCATGGCGTGCCGCACGGCGCCCGTGGAGGTGACCATCACGTTGTCGGGCTTGAGGTCGCGGTGCACGATGCCGGCGGCATGCGCGCAGTCCAGCGCATCGAGCACCTCGGCCATGAGGCGGCCGGCCTCGGCCGCCGTCAGCACGCCCTGGCGGCGGATCAGGCTTTTGAGGGTCTCGCCGGGCACATACTCGAAGACGCCGTAGACACAGTCGCCTTGCTCGCCCTTGTCCAGCAACTGGACGATGTGCGGATGGTGCAGGGACGCGCACAGCATGGTCTCGCGGTGGAAGCGCTCCACCTGGCGGCCGCCTTCCTGCAGCCTGACGACCTTGATGGCCACCGATGCACCCGTGCGCCGGTGGCGCGCGCGGTAGACGGTGCCGTAGCCACCCGATCCCAAGGTTTCCAGCAGTTCGTAATCGGGTATTTCCAGGGGGGCTGGCGCCACCGGGGTCACCGCAGCTTGCGTGGGGTTGGTGATGGCATCGTGCATTTCAGCCTCGGTTGGGGGTCCTCCTGGAGGGTATCCAGTCGTCCATTTGTCATACGGCAGACCGTGCTTTTGATACCGTTCGTTACTATAGCGTACGTCCGAATGCAATTGACTGTTTTTGCCTACGTGCTTGCCTATGGTTGCCGTCGCCGTGGCGTCCGGTGCTCAGTCCAGTTGCAGTAGTGCGCTGACGGCGGTCTGCAGCATGTCCACCAGCTCGGGGTCCATGTAGCGGTACTCGTCAGGGATATCGAGCACATGCACGCGCTTTTGCGCCAGCAGCCGGCCGAAATCGGCCTTGAGGCGGGTCTGGTGCCTTTCCTCCATCACGAGAATCACCTCGGCCCAGGCCACATCGTCGGCCGACACGTGGTGGCGGGCGCCCGCACTGGTGCCGCCCGAGCGCACCTGCAAGGCAGGGTGCCTGCGCCAGACCTGCTCGGCCGTGGGACTGCGCCACTGGTTGCGGCTGCAGACGAAGAGGACCTTGAGGCGGTTGTCATTGCGGGGCATGTTGGAAAGAGGCGTTGGTCTTTGAATGCAAGTGCGCTCAGGCCCAGCTGGCCGCATTGCGCAGCCGTATGCCGCTGGCATGCAGCGAGCTGTCCCAAACGCCGCGCAGCGGCTGCAGCGAATCGACGATGCGCAGCTCGGTGCCGCATTCCGCTAGCGCTTGCGGCAGATCGACCAGCAGGTCCCGGCGCAGGGGCTGCACGGCCTGCCGGCTGACGTACATGCCGGCGTCCTCCAGGCTTTCGAACGTATCGGCTGGCAGCTCGTACCGGTGTATCCGGGCCGCTTGCAGGCGCGCGGCCCAGGCAGTCTCCACATAGGCCACGGCCAGCGCTCCATCTGGCAGGGCGTTCAGCCATTGGGCCCTGTCTTCGCTGGTGCTGTGCTCGTGCGGCCATATGACGATGCGCGGGCATTCGCGCGGAAACAGGTACAGCCGCTGATGCGTCTGGGCGATGGCCCACACCAGGGGGCCGTTGAGCCACTCCTGCCCCGGGCGGCGGGGTGCCGCCTTCAGGACCGGGCGGGGCTGGAATTGCCGGATATCTCCGTCTTCGCTGAAGTGAAAAAGCTGCATGGCGCGCAGTGTAGGGCGCCGCGGTTTGCAGGTGCTGCGCCATCGCCTATGATGCGCGGCACCTGTGAATAATCACAGCTACTTGCAACCCACGGAAAGGTCCACGCACCATGAACGGTCACTGTCTTTGCGGCGCAGTCAGCTTTGTCTCTCCCCAGGCCCGGGAAATCGGGGCCTGTCACTGTGGATACTGCCGGCGCTGGGGCGGCGGCCCCATGTTGACCGTGCATTGCGGGCCCGATGTGAAGTTCGAGGGCGGCGAGAACATCGGCACCTATGCATCCTCCGAATGGGCCGAGCGCGCTTTCTGCAGGCAGTGCGGCACGCACCTGTACTACCGGCTGCACGCCACGGGCGAGTACTTTGTGCCGGCCGGGGCCTTCGAGTCGCAGGACTTCGAGCTGGCCACGCAGATCTACATCGACAAGAAGCCCGGCTACTACGACTTCGCCAACCAGACGCCGACCATGACCGAGGCCGAGGTCATCGCCCAATACGCGCCCCCGCAGGAATGAGGCACAGCCCCATGCCCCTGCACGATGACTCCAGCGGCCTGGCAATGGAGCCTGCCGCACGGCCCGGCGATCCGCTCGACCGGGTCGATACACCCAGCCTGGCGCTGGACCTGACCGTCTTCGACGCCAACCTGCGCACCATGCAGGACTGGGCCGACCGCCACGGCGTGGCGCTGCGCCCGCATGCCAAGGCGCACAAGTGCCCGCAGATCGCGCTGCGCCAGCTGGCGCTGGGCGCGCGCGGCATCTGCTGCCAGAAGGTGAGCGAGGCCGTGCCCTTTGTGGCGGCCGGCGTGCGCGACATCCTGATCAGCAACGAGGTGGTGGGACCCGCCAAGCACGCGCTGCTGGCCCGGCTGGCGCGCACGGCGCGCATGGCCGTGTGCGTGGACAACGCGGCCAACCTGGTGCAGTTGTCCGAGACCATGTCGCAGGCGGGCGTGGAGATCGACGTGCTGGTGGAGGTGGATGTGGGCCAGGGCCGCTGCGGCGTCACGGGTGCCGAGGCCGTGCTGGCCCTGGCGCGGCAGGCGCATGACCTGCCGGGCGTGAATTTCGCGGGCCTGCAGGCCTACCACGGCGCGGTGCAGCACCGGCGCAGCCGCGAAGAGCGTGCGCAGGTCTGTCGGGAGGCGGCGCGCCAGGCGGCGGCATGCGCGCAACTGCTGCGCGACAACGGCATGGCCTGCGACACCATCACGGGTGGCGGCACGGGCAGCGTGGAGTTCGACGCGGCCAGCGGCGTCTACACCGAGCTGCAGCCGGGCTCCTATGCCTTCATGGATGGTGACTACGGCGCCAACGAGTGGGACGGGGCGCTGGCCTTTCGCAGCAGCCTGTTCCTGCTGTCCACGGTGATGAGCACGCCCGCGCCGGACCGCGTCATCCTTGACGTGGGCCTGAAGTCCACCTCGGCCGAATGCGGGCCGCCTGCCATGTACGGCACGCCCGGCCTGCGCTGCGTGGCCATCAACGACGAGCACAGCGTGGTGCGCGTGGAGCCGGGCGCCCAGGCGCCGGCCCTGGGCAGCGTGCTGCAGCTGCTGCCCTCGCACGTGGACCCGACATTCAACCTGCACGACGAGCTGGTGGTGCTGCAGGACGGCGTGGTGCACGCGCTGTGGACGATTGCGGCGCGCGGGCTGTCGCGCTGACGGCGACATGAAGCAAAGCCGCCGGCCTTTCGGCACGGCGGCTTTTTTGCGTCTGCGGCCTGCTGTGGCTTACAGCTCGATCTTGGCGCGGCGGATCACGTCGCCAAAGCGCTTGTTCTCTTCGACGATGAATGCCTTGAACTCTTCGTTCGTGGGGAAGTAGTTCTCATAGCCGAAGGTCTGGAACTTGGGCTGGATGTCGGGCTCGCGCAGGACTTTCATGGTGTCCTGGCGGATCTTCTCGACCACGGCGGGCGGCGTGGACTTGGAGACGGCAAAGGCATTCCAGCCGGTGACCACGGCGTCGGCCGGGCCGCCGGACTCGGCCACGGTGGGCACGTCTTCATAGCCCTTGAGGCGGTGGGGTGCCAGCACGGCCAGGAAGCGCAGCTTGCCCGAACGCATCAGCGGGCCGGCCGTGCCCGAGGAGCCCAGCGCAAAGGCCAGCTCGCCCGTGGCCACGCTGGTGTACAGCTGGCTGGTTTCCTTGTAGATGACGTGTTCCATCTTGGTGCCCGTCAGCGACTCCAGCAGGGCCGAGCCCAGGTGCACCGGGTTGCCCACGGACCACGAGCCGTAGTTGAGCTTGCCGGGGCGCGCCTTGGCGTCGGCAATCAGATCGGCCACGGTCTTGTAGGGGCTGTTGACCGGCACGCAGACGAAGAAGAAGGTGCGAAACAGCGGCAGGACGACCTCGAAGTCCTTGTCGATGTTGTAGGGCAGCTTCTTGAACAGGTGGGGATAGGCGGCCAGGTGGACGTTGTCCAGCTGGATGATGTCCGTGCCGTCGGTGGCGCCGCGCTTGAAGGCCTCGATGGCGATGAAGCCGTTGCCGCCGGGGCGGTTTTCCACGATGACGGGCTGGTTCCACAGGCGCGCCAGCTTGTCGGCCACGAGGCGCGAAGTGCCGTCCGGCCCGCCGCCCACGGGGAAGGGGTTGATGATGCGCACCTGCTTGGTGGGCCAGTTGGCGGCGGCACCCGACTGGGCACGCGCTGGCGCCAGCGCGCCCAGGGCCAGGGCGCCAAGGGCGAGGCCCGCCTGGCGGCGATTGATGCTGAAGGCGCTGTCTTTCATGGTTTGTCTCCGAGTCGCTGTTGGGCTTGCTGGGTGGCTTGGCCCTATGCCGGGAATGCACGGGCCGCTCTTGTTTTTTACGCTCTCTTGCGGGAGCGGCTGGATGATCCAGTCGCCGCATTGTGTCAGTTCGCCGCAAAGCACCTAGCCATCGCCGCCGCTAGCAGCTATAGCAAAATGGCATAAGTGAGGAGACGATAGAACATGAATTTGCAGCAGATAGAGACCTTTGTGCATGTGGCCGAGACCGGCAGCTTCAGCAAGGCGGCCGTGCTGCTGGAGACGGCCCAGCCCGCACTGAGCCGCCAAGTGCGGGCGCTGGAGACCGAGCTGCGCGAAACCCTGCTGATCCGCACCGGCCGCGGCGTGACGCTGACCGACGCGGGCCGCCGCCTGCTGGAGCACGGCCACGCCATCATGCAGCGTGTGGCGCTGGCCAAGGAGGATCTGGGCAGCCAGCGCGACGAGCCCGTGGGCCGCATCGTGGTGGGCCTGCCGCCCAGCCTGGCGCGGCGCCTGACGCTGCCGCTGATCGACCTGTTCAGCAAGGACATGCCCAAGGCCCGCCTGGCCGTGGTCGAGGGCTTTTCCATGAACATCGCCGAATGGCTGACCTCGGGCCGCATGGACCTGGGCCTGGTCTATACGCCCGAGCCGCATCCGCACATCGAGGTCACGCCCGTGCTGGAAGAACGCCTGTGCCTGATCGGCCCGGCGCGCACCCTGGGCGGGCGCAGCGGCGTGCGCTTTGACGAGCTGTCTCAGTTTCCATTGATCATGCCGCAGCACGGCCAGATCTTCCGCAAGCTGATGGAAGCGCAGGCCACGCTGTCCCAGGTCAAGCTCAACGTGGTCTGGGAAGTGTCCAGCGTGCCGGCCATCCTGGACCTGGTGCGCGGCGGCTACGGCTACGCCGCGCTGACCGACAGCGCCATGCGCAGCCACCTGACCGATGCCGAGCTGGTGGGCATTCCCATCGAGTCGCCCCATGTGGTGAGCACGTTGTGCCTGGCGCAGTCGGCCAAGAAAAAGGCCACGCCGCTGATCCGCAAGACCTCGCTGGCCCTGCGCGAACTGAGCCGGCTGGTGTGCGCGCCGCTCTGAGCGGTTGCAGCGACGGCGGCAGGTCGCAGGCCAGCAGGCCTCAGAGCAGCGGCCGCAGCTCCCGCGCCGCCTCCTGCAGCAGCGGCAGCAGCTCGGCCGCCATGTCGGCGGGCGCCATGCGCTGGGGCGAGGTCACGATGTTGAGCGCGGCCACCGTGCGGCCCTCCATGTTGCGCAGCGGCACGGCCAGGGCCTGCACGGCCAGCTCATGCTCTTCCAGGGCCAGGCAGAAGTCCTGTCGGCGCACTTCGTCCAGCACGCCTTCCAGCGCGGCGCTGTCCGTCACCGTGTGGGCGGTCAGGCGCCGCAGATCGTGCGATGCCAGCCATTGCCTGAGCTCGGCCGCAGGCAGGGCGGCCAGCAGCACGCGGCCCGTGGAGGTGGCATGGGCGGGCAGGCGGCTGCCCAGGTGCAGGCCGTGGGCCATGAGGCGCTGGCCGCGCTCGTGCAGGGCGCTGCGCGCCACGATGACCACCTCGTGGCCATCGCGCACCACGCAGGAAAACGACAGCTGGGTCTGCGCCGCCAGCCGGTAGAGCACGGGCTGGACGATGCGCGGCAGCCGCGCCGAGGCCAGGTAGCTGCCCGACAGCCGCAGCACCTTGGGCGCCAGCCAGAAATGGCTGCCGTCCGTCTCCAGATAACCCAAGTGCGTCAAGGTCAGCAGATGGCGGCGCGCGGCCGTGCGCGTGATGCCAGAGCGCTCGGCCGCCATGGTGGCGTTCAGGCGCTGGCGCTCGGTGTCGAAGCTCTCCAGCACGGCCAGGCCCTTGGCCAGGCCGGCGATGAAGTCATCCGGGTCGATGGGAAAGGGCTGGTTCATGGGCGGGGAGGGCGGGCATGCAGGTAGTGCGCGATTGTCGCGCAGATTGCGCGATCACCGCGCAACGCGTGCTGCAGCCCCTCGTCTTTGCGCTGCCTCAAAACTAATCTTGGGCGCAGGCCATGGCATGAACCGGCCATGACATCGAACAACGCAACGGAGACAAATCAATGCGCACCCAAGTCGCCATCATCGGTGCAGGCCCTGCCGGCCTGCTTCTCGGCCAGCTGCTGTACCGCGCAGGCATAGACAACGTCATCATCGAGCAGCGCAGCGCCGGCTACGTGCTGGGCCGCATCCGTGCCGGCGTGCTCGAACAGGTCACGGTGGACCTGCTGGAGCAGGCCGGTGCCGACGCCCGCATGCGCGCAGAAGGCCTGCCGCACGACGGCATCGAACTGCTGTTCGGCGGCCAGCGCCACCGCATCGACCTGCACGGCCTGACCGGCGGCAAGCGCGTCATGGTCTACGGCCAGACCGAGGTCACGCGCGACCTGATGGAAGTGCGTGCCGCCGAGGGCCTGACCACGGTCTACGAGGCCAGCAACGTGCAGCCCGTGGGCTTCGATGGCGACAGCCCCGTCGTGCGCTATGAGAAGGACGGCCAGGTCCATGAGCTGCAATGCGACTTCATCGCCGGCTGCGACGGCTTTCATGGCATCTGCCGCGCCAGCGTGCCCCAGGACAAGGTGCGCACCTTCGAGAAGGTCTACCCCTTTGGCTGGCTGGGCCTGCTGTCGGACACGCCGCCCGTCTCGCACGAACTGATCTACGCCCAGACCGAGCGCGGATTCGCACTGTGCAGCCAGCGCAGCGCCACGCGCAGCCGCTACTACCTGCAGGTGCCGCTGACCGAAAAGGTCGAGGACTGGAGCGACGAGGCCTTCTGGAACGAACTGCGCCTGCGCCTGGACCCCGAGGCCCGCGAGCGCCTGGTGACCGGCCCCTCGCTGGAAAAGAGCATTGCCCCGCTGCGCAGCTTCGTGACCGAGCCCATGCGCTTCGGCCGCCTGTTCCTTGCCGGCGACGCGGCCCACATCGTGCCGCCCACAGGCGCCAAGGGCCTGAACCTGGCCGCCTCGGACGTGGGCTACCTGTCCAGCGCCTTCGCGCAGTACTACCGCGACAAGGCGCCCGAAGGCATCGACGGCTACTCCGAGCAATGCCTGCGCCGCGTCTGGAAGGCCGAGCGTTTTTCGTGGTGGATGACCTCGCTCATGCACCGCTTCCCCGATGCAGGCGGCTTCGACACCAAGGTGCAGGAGGCGGAACTGGACTACATCGTCAACTCCCGCGCAGGCTCGACCTCGCTGGCGGAGAACTATGTGGGGCTGCCGCTGGTGTGAGAACCGGTGTGAGGCCCCGCGCGCCGCCGAGGCTGCGCCCGCATTGATGCGCGTCTGTCGCCACAGCATTGCGCAAATTTGCAGCCCGCCTCGCCCGGACGGGTGCGGGCGAGGAGTAAGCTTGTCGGGTTATGGCGCACATCACGTTTCCCCCTCCCTATATCGCCCCCCAGAATGCAGCGCAGTCGCTGCGCGACGCAGGCTATGCGGTGCTGCGCCCCGATGAATTCGCGGCCTGGGCAGGCGTGTCATTGACCGAGCTGCATGCGCTCGATGCCGACTGGGCCCAGCTGCCGCCAGATGCCTTTCTGAAGGACGGCGGGCGCTACCGGCGCCGCCGCCATTCCTGCTTCATCGCCGGGGAGGACGGGCTGCAGCAGGTGGAGCACCGCGCGCACTGGCAGCCGGTGGAATACAACGCCCTGCATGGCGGCATGCTGCGCATGTTCGATCCCATGCGCGACGCCACGGCGCAAAGCGCCACCTGGAGCCGGCTGCTGCTGGCGCTGGCGGGCCTGTCCGACCAGGTGTTCTGCGCCCAGGGTGATGATGTGCAGCACGAGCGCTGGTTCATCGAGTCCCACCAGTTCCGCATCGACACCACGGACGGCATTGGCCGGCCCACGCCCGAAGGCGCGCACCGCGACGGCGTGGACCTGGTGGCCGTGATCCTGGTCGGGCGCGAGGGCGTGAAGGGCGGCGAGACACGCATCTTCGAGGCCACGGGCCCCAGCGGCCAGCGCTTCACGCTGACCGAGCCCTGGTCGGTGATGCTGCTGGACGATGCCCGCATGATCCATGAGACCACGCCCATCCAGCCAGAGCAGCCGGGCGGCGTGCGCGATACCCTGGTGCTGACCTATCGCCGCCAGGGTTTCCAGGGCTCGGAGCTGACGCGTCGCCGCAAGGATTGATGCAGCTCAAGACGCTGGCGCATGATGGGCGCACACTTTGGTTCATCGACCCGGCCGCCCCCGATTGTTGACGGCGGCCAAGCACAAAGGAGAAAACGCATGTTCAAGCACATCCTGGTTCCCGTGGACGGCTCCAACAGCTCGATGCTGGCGGTTCACAAGGGCGTGGAGCTGGCCAAGGCCTTTGGCAGCACGCTGACGGCGGTCTACGTGGTGGACCCCTATCCGTTCACGGGCGTGGGCGCCGACTTCGCCTACGGCCAGTCGCAGTACCTGAGCGCGGCCACGGCCGAGGCCAACACCACGCTGGACGCCGTCAAGAAGATCACCGACGAGGCCGGCATCACCGCCACCACCGTGGTCGGCGAAGGCCATGCGGTGCACGAAGGCATCGTGCGCGTGCTCGAGAGCACGGGCGCCGACCTGATCATCATGGGCTCGCAAGGCCGCCGTGGCCTGGAAAAGCTGATGCTGGGCAGCGTGACCCAGCGCGTGCTGGGCGCCGTGCGCGTGCCGGTGCTGGTGGTGCGCGAGTAATCACCGGGCCGCTCGGCCCTTCGCCGGGTGAAACGTCAACGGCTCCCTCGGGAGCCGTTTTTGTTGGTGCGCTGCAGGGGGAGAGGGCGATCAGCGATTGAGCAGCCGTGCCAGCCAGCCCTTTTTCTTGCGCTGCAGTTCCAGCTCCTGCAGCACTTCGTTCTTGAGCCTTTCCTTCTCGGCGGCAGGACTGGACTCGCGCGCCATGCGCAGATACGCCTTGGCCGAGTCCACGTAGCCGGTGTCTTCGTTGCGGATGTGGTTGAACAGCCAGCGCGAGAGCATGCCGTGCAGCTCGGCGGCCACGTCCTCGCCCGCATCGAAGCGGGTCTGCATCTCGATCACGCGGCGCGTGAACAGCTCGTGCACCTTCTTGTGCGGGCCGGCGAACATGTAGCCGGCGCTCTCGATCAGGCTTTCCTCGAACACGAAGTGCGAGACGGTGTAGTCGATCATCTCGCCGATGACATCGCCCAGGGCCTCGCGGTCGGGCGACGAGCGCAGCTCGTAGAGCTTGTTGATGTAATCGACGATGCGGCGATGCTGCCGGTCGATTTCTGCAATCCCGGTGTCCAGCTCGGGGACCCAGACCAGCAATGCCATGACGTTCTCCAGGAATTCGGTGATTTCCAGAGAAGTATTCACGGGACTGTCACATAGCTCCTTGATGCAGATCAGCCTGATCTGCATCAATGAAATGCGGCGTTGGCCATTGCAGGCGGTGCCGGGCATGCAGCCCTGGCACCGCAGGCATGTCACTCGATCTTGGCGCCCGAGGACTCGACGATCTGCTTGGACTGCTTGAAGTCGGCCTGGAACATCTTGTCGAAGTCGGCCACGCTCATGGACTGGGGCTCGGCGCCCTGGGTCTGGATGGCGTCGCGCACTTCGGGCATGGCCAGCAGCTTGTTCACTTCGGCGTTGACCTTGGTCACGATGGCCGTGGGCGTGCCCTTGGGCATGAACAGGCCGTACCAGGTGCTCACGTCAAAGCCCTTGAGGCCCGCTTCGGCCAGCGTGGGCGTGTCGGGCAGCGAGGACGAGCGCTTGGCCGAGGTCACGGCGATGGCGCGCAGCTTGCCGGCCTTGATCTGGCCGATGGCCGAGGGCACGGAGGACACCAGCAGGTCCACGTTGCCGGCCAGCGCATCCATCAGGGCCGGATTGGAGCCCTTGTAGGGCACGTGCACCAGCTGGATGCCTGCGGCCTTCTCCAGCAGCACGCCCGAGATGTGGATGCTGGTGCCATTGCCCGGCGAGCCGTAGGTCACCTTGCCCGGGTGCTGCTTGGCAGCGGCCACGATGTCGGCCAGGGTCTTGTAGGGCGAGTTCACGCTGGTGGCGATCACGATGGGCGTGTAGGCCACGTGGGCCACGGGTACCAGGTCCTTGACGGGGTTCCAGGGCAGGTTCTTGTAGAGGTAGGGGCCCAGGACCACGTTGTCCTTCTGGCCCATGACCATGTCGTAGCCCGTGGGCGCTGCCTTGGCGGCCTCGGTGATGCCGATGGTGCCGCCTGCGCCCGCGCGGTTGTCGGGCACCACGGTCCACTTGCTGACTTCGGTGAGCTTGTTGGACACCACGCGCGCGAGGATGTCGGTGCCGCCGCCGGGCGGGAAGGGCACGATCATGCGCACGGGCTTGTTCGGATAGTCGGCAGCCGCACCTTGGGCGGCTGCGGAAAAGCTCAGGCCCATGGCGGCGGCCACGGCGGTGCAGGTGATCAGTTGGCGGAACATGAAAGAAGAAACTCCAGGGTCTGATGGGGCGGTGCAACCCTCTCGCAGCGGACCGGCAGTGCCGGGCCGCCCACGCGGTGGGTTGTCGATGATCGGGGAGGGTGGTTCCGCCATCTTGCATTGGGAAACCCGCTATTTGGGCGGATTTCCGCAATCTGTGCCACAGGGGCTTCCACCAAGGAGCAGCTTGTGCCTGCTCCAGAGGGAAGCGGGCTATTTTATGCCGCCTTGGTCCCTGGCCGCAGGCCAGGCGCTCAGCCCTGCGCCAACTGCCTGTCCAGCACGCGCACCGTCTCGTACAGCACCCTGGTGCCGTCCAGCAGCTGGGCGGGTTCTATCCACTCCTCGGGCGCGTGGCTGCGGCCGTGGAGGCAGGGGATGAAGATCATGCCCATGGGTCCGGTGGGCGCCATGTAGACGGCGTCATGGCCGGCGCCGCTGGGCATGCGCATGTGGGCGTAGCCCAGGTTTGCGCAGGCCTGCTCCACGCCCTGCATGACCAGGCCAGCGCAGTCCGTGGGCTGGGAGCGGCTCACGTCGGCCATCTCGGCACGCACGCGCAAGGCGGCCAGGCCGGGCAGGACTTCGGCCAGCAGTTCCTCGGGGAAGCTCTCCAGCACGCCGGCGTGGTCGCTGCGCACTTCCATCATCATCTCGACCAGGCCGGGCACGGCGTTGGAGGCATTGGGCGTGAGCGATAGCCGGCCCACGGTGGCCACCACATAGTGGGGTTGGCCATTGAGCGCGGCGGCCTTGCGGTTGGCCGCATCGATGATGCGCGCCGCGCCCACCAGCGCGTCCTGGCGGATGTCCATGGGCGTGGTGCCTGCGTGGTCGGCCTGGCCGCGCACGGTGAAGCTCACGCGGCGTATGCCCACGATGTTCGTCACCACGCCAATCGGCAGGCCGCGCTGCTCCAGCACCGGGCCCTGCTCTATGTGCAGTTCCACGAAGGCGGCTGTGCCGCCGGCGCTGCGCAGCGGGCGGTCCAGCGCCTCGGGCCGCGCGCCGATGCGGCGCATGCCTTCGGCCAGGGTTTCGCCTTGCGGGTTGCGGGCGGCCAGCATGGCGGCGTCCAGCTTGCCCGACAGCGCGCGGCTGCCTATGCAGGAGATGCCGTAGTCGCTGGGTTCTTCGGACAGGAAGTCGATCACCTCGAACGGGTGCTGCAGGGCGATGCCGTTTTCGTGCAGGCAGTGCGCGACCTCGATGCCGGCCAGCACGCCGATGATGCCGTCGAAGCGCCCGCCCATCATCACGGTGTCGCAGTGCGATCCGGTGGAGATGGGGGCGCGTTGCACCGGGCCTGGGGCAGCCGGCAGGCGGCCTACCAGGTTGCCGCCCTCATCCAGATGGACCTGCATGCCCGCAGCCTCGAACTGCCCGCGCAGCCAGGCGCGGGCCTGGTCGAATTCAGGGGAGAAGGCGCGGCGCGTCCACGGCACGTCGGGCAGGGTGAAGGTGGACAGGGTCTCCACGCGGCGCCACAGGCGCTCGGCATTGATGGGGGGAAGGTTGGGGGCGGAGGAAGCGGGCAGGGCGGTCATCGGTCTCGGTGGCGTCTGGGGCAGCTGGATCGGGCAGCCCGAATTCTCGCGCGAAAAAAGCAGTCCTCACGGCAGGGGACGCAGGCCCGCCAGCAGACGCTCGAGCGTGTCGAAGCTCACGGGTTTGACCAGGTGGTGGTCCATGCCGGCTTCCCGCGATCGTCTCAGGTCCTCCTCCTGCCCCCAGCCCGTGAGCGCGATCAGCACGACCTGGTCGCGGCCGTGCTCGGCACGGATGCGGCGGGCGACCTCCAGGCCGTCCATGCCGGGCAGGCCGATGTCCAGCAGCACCACTTCGGGCCTGAACGCCGCGTGCATGGCCAGGGCGCCGGGGCCGTCGCGGGCAATCTCGACTTCGGCGCCCAGCAGCCTGAGCAGCATGGCCAGGGTGTCGGCGGCGTCGATGTTGTCATCGACCACCAGGATGCGGCCGAAGGCCGTTGCATCCTCGGGCTGGGCATTTGGTGCCTGTCCCGCCAGGGGCTGCGCCTGGGTGGGCAGGGGCAGGTGCAGCCTGAATTCGCTGCCCTGGCCCTTGCCTCCGCTGAGCGCCTGCACGCTGCCGCCGTGCATCTCGACCAGGCTGCGCACCAGGGTCAGCCCGATGCCCAGGCCGCCCTGCCCACGGCGGCCGTTGCGGTCCACCTGCATGAACAGATCGAACACCTTGCCCAGCAGGGCGGGCGGGATGCCGATGCCGTTGTCGCGTACCGAGACCACGGCCTGCGCGCCATCGGTCCAGGCGGACAGAACGATGTGGCCGCCGGAGTGCGAGTACTTGGCGGCATTGTTGAGCAGGTTGGAGACCATCTGCGCCAGCCGCATCGGGTCGGCCAGCAGCGATACGGGCGCGGCGGGCAGCTCCAGGCGCAACTGGTGGCTGCCTGCCTCCATGACCGCGCCGCTGGCCGCCACCACGCCTTGCAGCACATCGTTCAGATCCACCAGTTCCTTGCGCAACTGGACCTTGCCCGTGGTGATGCGCGAGACCTCCAGCAAGTCGTCCACCATGCGGATCATGTGGTTGACCTGGCGCTCCAGCATCTCGTGGCTGTGGCGCACGCTGTCGTCGCCGCTGGCGGTGCGCTTGAGGATTTGCAGGCCGTGGCTGATGGGCGCCAGCGGATTGCGCAGCTCATGCGCCAGCGTGGCCAGGAATTCGTCCTTGCGTCGGTCGGCTTCCTTGAGGTGGTACTCGGCCTGTTTGAGTTCGGTGATGTCCTGTATGACGGAGCAGGTGCCTATGAGCTGGCCGTCGTCATCGCGCAGCGGCGCGCAGCTGACGCGCATCCACCATTCGCGGCCATCGTCGTCGGTGTGCAGCATCTCCAGACCCGGCATGACCACTTCGCCGCGCAGCGCGCGCTTGCCGGGCCAGTTCTCGGGGGCAATGGGCTGGCCCTTGTCATCCCATCCCTTCCAGCGCGGCAGGCGGTCCGCCAGGGTGGACGGAATGGCGCGCGGCACGAAGCGGTCCATGAGCGCATTGCTCAATACCATGGTGCCGCTCATGTCGGAGACGCCCACGCCCGCAGGCATCTGGTCGATGATGGCGCGCAGCTTTTTCTCGTTGGCCTGCACGGCGGCGTGGACCTGTTCGCGCACACGCACCAGCTGCAGCAGCGATGCGATGCGCGCCAGCAACTCGCGCGCCGAAAAGGGCTTGACCAGGTAGTCGTCCGCGCCCGCGCGCAGGCCTTCGACCTGGGCCTCCTGGCCGGCCCGCGCGGACAGCATGATGACGGGAATGGCGCGCGTGGTCTCGTCACTGCGCAGCGCATGCAGCAGCTCGAAGCCGTCGAGCACGGGCATCATCACGTCGGCCAGCACCAGGTCGGGCCGCTGGCGGTGGATGCTGGCCAGCGCGGCGCGGCCATCGCCCACGATCTCCACGTCATACAGCGGCTCCAGCAACTGGCCGATGTAGCTGCGCATGTCGGCGTTGTCATCGGCGCAGACGATGCGGGCACGCGGGGGCAGGGCACCACCGTGCATGTCCCGCTGCATGGGCCTGGCTTCGTCGCTGGCAACCGGGGCGGGCTCGCCGGGCAGCCAGCGCAGGGCCTCATCCACCTGCGGGTGCGATGCAGGCGGGCGCGCGGGCCGGTGCTCGGCCGGAAGATGCGCATGCCCCCTGGGCAGGCGCACGGTAAAGCGGCTGCCTTCGCCCTCCGTGCTGCTGACCGTGACGGTGCCGCCATGCAGCCGCGCCAGCTCCTGCACCATGGCCAGGCCGATGCCCGTGCCCTCGTGCGTGCGGGCCGGCTTGCCGGGAATGCGGTGGAAACGCTGGAAGAGATGGGGCAGGTGCTGGGGCGCAATGCCCGATCCGGTGTCGGTGACGGACAGCTCCACCGCACCATCGGCCCCCCCCGCGCCGTGCGCATTGTGCGCATCTTGCACATCGCGCACATCGCGCAGCGCCACTGCGATTTCGCCTTGCAGCGTGAACTTGAAGGCGTTGGACAGCAGGTTGAGCACGATTTTTTCGTACATGTCGCGGTCCACATGGACCGGTCCGTCCAGCGGCGGGCAATCCACGCGCAGCCGCAGGCCGGCTTGCTCCACGGCCGAGCGGAACATGCTGGCCAGCTCGGCCGTGGTGCGGGCCAGGTCCGTGGGCTCGTAGCTGGCCTGCATGCGCCCGGCCTCGATGCGCGAGAAGTCCAGCAGGGCGTTGACCAGTTTTTGCAGGCGCAGCGCGTTGCGGTGGATCATCTGCGTCTGCCCGGCCGGCACCTGGCCGCCGTGCTCGCGCAGGGCATCTTCCAGCGGGCCCAGGATCAGCGTCAGCGGGGTGCGCAGCTCGTGGCTGACGTTGGAGAAGAACACGGTCTTGGCGTGGTCCACCTCGGCCAGGGCCTTGGCGCGCCGCGCTTCCTGCTCGTAGGCCTGGGCGTGCGCGACCACGCTGCCCGTGTGGCTTGCCACCATGTCGAGGAAGGCGCAATAGTCCACATCCAGCGGACGGCGCGGGCTGACGCCCAGCACCATCACGCCCGAGACCTGGCCGTCGCCCGACCAGCGCACAGGCACGATGCGCGCCAGACGCGAGACCTCGGGCCAGGGGCCGCCGGGCAGGGACAGGCCCAAGGACGCCAGTTCCACATTGGCGGGCTGGCCCGGCTGGGCCGCCTGATGCGCCTGGTCCGTTCGGTCCGATGGATCGGATTGCACGGCCCGGTCCAGCGGCCAGCGCGAGGGGTCGGCCGCCAGCTCCATGTCCATATCCATGCCCGTGGCGCAGAGCATCCTGAAGGCCGGGCCGCTGGCGCCTGCGCTGCCCGCGGCAGGGGTGTCCACGCATTCGTAGATGATGGCGAAGGGCACGTCGTAGGGGTTCTCGTCCAGCACGGCGCAGACTTTCTGGGCGGCGTCCCTGGCGTTGTGCATGTCCAGCGTGCGTATGCCCAGGCGGTGCAGCGTCTCCAGGCGCCTGCGGCTGACGATTTTTTCCGTGGTCTCGGTGCAGGGGCAGAACACGCCCTGCACGGTGACGCCGTCATCGGCCAGGATGGGGCCGTAGGTGAAGGTCACGAAGACCTCTTCCTGGGGCAGGTCGCGGTCGAAGAAGTAGCGGGCGTCGGTGGACCAGGTGGCCTCGCCGGTACGCATCACGCCTTCCAGCATGGGGCCGATATCGCTCCAGATCTCGCTCCAGCAGTGCGCGCCGGCCTGGCCCAGCGCCTGGGGGTGCTTGCTGGTTCCCAGGAAGGGGATATAGCCATCGTTGTAGATCAGGCGGAAGTCTTCGCCCCACCAGATGGTGATGGGAAAGCGCGAGCCCAGCGCCAGGCTCACGGCATTGCGCAGGTTCTGCGGCCAGCCATCCGGCGATCCCAGGGGCGTGGCCGCCCAGTCGTGGGAACGCACGCGTGCCGGCATTTCGCCGCGCTGCGGCAGGAATCGAAAACTGTCTTCTGAGTTCACACTTTCTCCCACGGCAATTGCGGGTCTCGGGTCTCGGGCCTGGCCGCAGTCGCGGTTATTTTGACTTGGACTGGCCCGCTTGCCTGCCCCGGCCCGAGCCCGACAGCTTGCCGCCGCCGCTTTGCCTGTTCACGGTGGCCCAGGCGCGCTTTTCAGCTTCTTCGTGGCCCACGCCGCGCGACTCGTAGCTGTCTTCGATATGCCGAGCCTGGCGCTTTTGCTTATCGGTATAGGCCGATTTGTCACCTTGTGGCATGTCACTCTCCCTTGCGCGTCTGTTCCTGCTCCGGGGACGGTGGCAGCTCGATGGGCGGCGCCGTGGTGGGCGGGTCGATGGGCTCGGGCCCGCGCGGGCGGCCGGGCTGGCGGTTGGGATCATCGGGGGCCACTGGGTCGTTGGGCGTGGTCGGCACCTGGGGAATATTGGGTGCGTGGGGCAGAGGGTGATTCATGGTGCGTGTCCTTTTGGGGGTGTGTGGTGATGAGCGGTGGATGCCGGCTCAGCGCGCAGGCGTGGAGGTGGGGGCAGGCGTCGTGGCCGGATCAGCCTGCTGC
Organism: Delftia sp. Lp-1; assembly: GCF_020523835.1. Taxonomy (NCBI): domain Bacteria; kingdom Pseudomonadati; phylum Pseudomonadota; class Betaproteobacteria; order Burkholderiales; family Comamonadaceae; genus Delftia; species Delftia sp. Lp-1. The sequence continues at coordinate 1,979,821 of NZ_JAJALJ010000001.1, forward strand.
GGCGCGGCGGAAGGCGCGGGCGGCGACACGGACTGTGTCGCGGGAGACGGTGAGGGCGAAGGCGTTCCAGTCGCTCCAGTGGCGCTGGGCGCATCCAGCCGGCCCTTGGGGGCCATGAAGTTGAACATCAGCACCAGGATCAGTGCGACGGCGGCGGTGAGTGCGCCAATGCGCAGGGGCCAGCGTCCGTCGCGGATGTGGTTGTTCTCGCTGCGCTGGCGTTCGAGGGGGGCATGCATTCGGCGGGGTGAGTTGTCCATGGCGGGCTCCTTCAGTCCATGAGCTTTCACCTTAGGCCGGGCGGCGGCCTGCAACTGTCGGACAAGGCATGCCCTGCGGGAGCGACAAGCCGCTGCACGGCGGTGGGGCTTGGCAGGACGGGCCGGACAGGCTTTTGGACAGGCACGCCGCTTGCCACCACGCCAGGTTTCAGGCGTGGCGCCTGCGCCGGTCGGCCGGTTCTATGCGCAGCAGCTGGCGGTATTTGGTGACGGTGCGGCGCGCCACGACCAGGCCCTGGGCACCGAGCTGGCGTGCGATTTCAACATCCGACAGCGGCCGGGCATCGGACTCGGCCGCGATGATGTCGCCGATCAGCTCGCGGATGGCCGTGGCCGAGCAGGCATTGCCGCTGGCGCTGAGCATGGGGCGCGAGAAGAAATGCTTGAGCTCGAACACGCCCGTGGGCGTGGCCATGTATTTGTTGTTGGTCACGCGCGAGACGGTGGACTCGTGCACGCCCACTTCCTCGGCAATCTCGCGCAGCACCAGCGGCTTCATGGCCATGGCGCCGAACTCCAGGAACAGCTGCTGCTTGCGCACGATGGCCTGCGCCACGTCGAGGATGGTGGAAAAGCGCTGCTCCACGTTGCGCACCGTCCAGCGCGCATCCTGCAGGTGGTCGGCCAGTTGGTTCTGGCCGCTGCGGCGGTGGCGCTGAAACAGCTGCTCGTAGACGCGGTTCAGGCGCACGCGCGGCACGACCGCGGGGTTGAGGTGCACGTCCCAGCCGTTCTGGCCCCGGCGCACGATCACGTCGGGAACGATGTAGTCCACGTGGGAGGAGCCGAAGTTCCAGCCCGGCCTGGGGTTCAGCCGACGTATGCAGTCCAGCGCCTGCGTGATCTGCGCGGGTGGCACCTGCAGCGCCCGGGCCAGCCGGGGCACGTCGCGGGCGGCCAGCGCATCCATGTGGTCCTGCACCATGGCCTGGGCCAGCTGGCGCAGGTGGGCATCGCCGATCTGCGGGCATTGCAGCAACAGGCATTCGCCCACGCTGCGGGCGGCCACGCCGGCCGGGTCCAGCGATTGCACCAGGCGCAGGGCAATGAGCATTTCCTGCGCGTCAGGTGCGGGGGTGAGGGCCAGCAGGCCGGCCAGCTCCTGCAGGTCGGTGCGCAGATAGCCGTCGTCGTCCAGCGACTCCACGATGGCGCGGGCCATGCACAGGTCGCGCGGCGTCATCGTCATCACATTGAGCTGGCCGTGCAGGTGCATGGCCAGCGTGGTCTCGCAGGCCGCCAGATCCATGGCGGTGCCTTCTCCATCCACCCCCTGGCGCGCGCCGGTATGCATGTCGGCCAGCCACAGGTCGCGGTCGTCGGCGGGTTCGGTGGCGGGGCCGGGCAGGTGGTCGGCCGGGTCGGGCGGGTGCTGCATGCCGGGGAGATCGCGGTCCATGTCCAGACCGATGCCCATGCCGATGCCGTCATCCATGCCCGTGTCCGGGGCCAGGCCTGCCTCCGGGGCCAGCCTGCCCATGCCGCCTTCCCGGTCCTCTTCACCCAGCTCCTTGCCGTCGAGCAGCCCCTGTTCGTACTCGCCGTCCTGCGCATCTTGCGGGTCTTCCAGGAACGGGTTGTCCTCCAGCTTGCTGCGCACCACGGCGGCAAAGTCCAGCGAGGACATCTGCAGCATCCGCACTGCAAGCTGCAGGCGGGGAGAAAGCGTCTGGGACTGGCGTATGTCCGCCCTGAGGTGCATGGAACCCATTTCATCTCCTTGGTGCGATGACCCGAAGACGCAAGCTCCATGCCGCCATGCGGGCGGCGAATCGTCTGGATACACTTTGGGCACGAAACCTGCTGTGGTCTCCCTGCGCAGGCGGCACGGGGCCCAGGGTTTTGCCGCCGCTGCGGGGGATCGGTTCTGGAACAGCGGGGCCGGTCATGGCGTCCACGGCAGAAATTGCCGTTTGGGCGCAAGGTTTTCTGCAAACTTTGCCATGTACCAGTCCACCAGCTTCCACACGGTCCCGCCCCCGGGGGCCCAAAATTCCGTTCCACGGGAGGCGCCGCGTGATGCCCTGCCCGAAGATCCCATGTCCATACGCCTGAGGTTGGTCCTGCTGCTGCTGGCCTTGCTGGTCTTTGTACTGGCGGCCTCGTCCTGGCTGCTGTTGCGCGCCTACCAATCCGAGCATGCGGCGCAGGAGCAGGCCGCGCGCGTCAGCAGCATGGCCGTGGCCCATTTGCTGGACAAGGAGCCGCGCACGGCCGGCGCCGACCAGGTGCTGGCGGCCTTGCGGCCCTTGCTGGACTCCGGCTGGCCCGGCTTTCTGGTGGACAGCACAGGCCGCGCCCTGCCGGCCGGGCCCGGCGCGGCAGCCGACCTGCCTGCCTTGCCCGCCGATTTCAGCGAACGGCTGGCGGCCAGCCTGGCGCAGGCTGCGCCCGGCGTGAAAAGTGCGGGGCAAGGCGCAGAGCAAAGCGCAGGGCAGGGCGCAGGGCAGGACGCTTCGCAGGGCTGGCTGGATCTGCCAGATGCGCAGGGCGGGCCGCTGCGGGCCTTCTTCAGCAAGTCCGCCCAGGGCTGGACCTGGGTGAGCTGGGTCCCCTGTTCTGCGCTGGACCCCGCATGCTCCCGGCCCCTGAAGGGGGTGATCTGGGTGGCCATCGTTTTGTTTGCGGTGGCGGGCCTGGGATTGGCGCGGCTGGCGCTGCGGGGCAGCGCGGCCCTGGTGTTGCCGGCAATGGGCGGCAATGCGCAAGACCATGGCCAGGGCCAGGGCGGCGGTGATGCCGGCCGGCCCGATGGCGCTGCGGTGGACGCTGCCGGCCTCGAAGAGGCCGCTGCCCGTCTCCAGAGCGAACGCCTGCAGGTGGTGGGGCGGCTGGCAGGCCGGTTTTCCCATGAGTTCAACAACCAGCTGGGCATTCTGAGCAACAGCGCCTATCTGATAGAGCGGCGCTCCGAGGACCCGGGCCTGCGCCTGCCCGCCCAGGCCATGCTGCGCTCGGTGGACACGGCCAGCCGCCTCACGCAGCAACTGCTGCGTTTTGGGGCGCGCCATTGCACGCATGCGCTGGTGGTGGACCTGTACCGCTGGCTGCCCGGCCTGCAGGGCACGCTGGCCGTGGTGCTGGGCAAGCGCATGGCGCTGGAGGTGGCGGAGCCTGCCGAGGCCAGTCAGCCCGGCCAGCCGGCGCCGCGATTGGGCGTGCATGTGGACCCGGATGAGCTGGAGCTGGCGCTGATCAGTATTTTTCTTGCCATCCGCGAAGCGATGACCGATGGCGCGCAGGTGCACATGGCCGCCCGGCCCCTGTCAGAGGACCTGGCCCAGGCCCAGGCCGCAGCTTCTCGCGGGAATGCGCTGGTGGAGATCCGCATCGAGGCCCTGGCCCACGGGGCGGGCGCCGCCAGCACCGGCTCCGGCGAGGCGGGCGCGCCACGGCTGGAAAGTGTGGAAAGGCAGGATCCGCCGCCTGTCTTCACTCCATTGAACGATGCCGATGCGGACGCCACCTGCGGCCTGAGCCTGGCGCGCCGCCTGTGCCTGGAGCGCGGTGGCGTGGTGCGGGCCAAGGGTGAGCATGGCCGCTGCCTGGCGGTCTCACTGGTGCTGCCGCGCGTGGCCATGGCGGCGCAGGACTGCTTGGCGCAAAGGCTGGACTGACAGGCTGCCTGGCCGGTTTCAGCGCGGCACGCTCCGCTTGCACAGGTTGAAGATGGCCAGCAGCGCAACGGCGCAGGCCAGAGAGACGAAGATGGACATGGAGGTGGCCGGCGCCTCCGTCTGCGCATTCATGGCCGAAGGCCCCAGCATCGGCGCCAGCAGCCAGCCGCCCAACAGTGCGCCAATGGCGCCTATGACCACGTTGAGCAAAATGCCCTGCTCGGCCTGGGTGTTCGTGACCATGCTGGTAATCCAGCCGATCAGGCCACCCACCATGAGCCAGATGAGGAAGTCCATGGCATTGCCCTTGAGAAAAAGTTACGGTTGGTGGTCAAGGGCAATCGGCGTGCCCGGCTCCTGCAGGCCGTTCAGAGCCTCGGCTTGTCAGGGGCGGTGTCCTGGTCCGAGGCAGGGCGAATCTCTGCACGCTCCGCCTCATGGCCCGAAGGCGTCTGGGCATCCAGGCCCCGGTCGGGCGACTCGCTGACCTGGGGCAGGTCGGCGGCGTGCTCTATCAATTCCTCGATGATGAAGCGGCCATAGAGTTGGGCGCGCTCGGCGCCGGCGGCCTTCAGGGCATCGGCGGCCGTGCGTGCGTCCTCGTCGTTGTCCACGCGTACCACCAGCCAGTGGTAGCCGCGTTCGGCCAGGGCCTGGTGGGCCTTGACCAGGTTGAGCTCCTGGCCCACGGCGGCAACGGGGCTGGCCTGGCGCAGGTCTTCATCGATCTGGGCCAGCATTTCCCGGTCGGTATAGCGCTGGATGTCCTGGGCGGGCAGGTCCAGCGCCTGCAGCGCGGCCACGCCGTCATCGGCCTGCGCAGCTGTGGGAAACGAGACCACCATGTGGCCCACGGGCTTGAAGACACCGTAGGCGCGGGGAGGAGAGGAGTCCATGGGCTTGTCCTTGGTTGCACGAAGGTGAAAGCAAGGTGGCAAGCAGCGTGCCTGCCGGCGGGTGTCAGCCGGGCTCGGCGTCCGTTTCGCCCTTTTTGCCGCCCGCATAGTCCCTGAGCCGGTTGTACAGGGTCTTGAGGCTGATGCCGAGCACGGCCGCCGTGCGTTCCTTCTGGTACTTGCACTGCTTGAGCGTGGCCTGGATGAGCAGCCGCTCGGCCTGCGCCATCGTCATGCCGATGGGCAGCTGTATGGTGGCCGGCTCCGTGTCTGGCAGGTCGTAGGTGGCGGCTGCATGGGCGTGGTCGGCGGGCGCATGCGCTGTGATGGTGGGGGGGGTGGGCGCAGTCAATGGCGTGGTCAATGGCGCGCTCATTGGCATGGACCCCGCCTGCGGCATATGTGGCGTTTGCGGCACTTGCGGCAGGTGCAGGGCGTGGGCGGCCGGATGCACCGGGGCCGGCTGCTGGGCAATGGCCACGGGCGGCCGGGGCAGCCATTCCTGGCCCACCAGCGGGCCGGGCTCCATCACATAGGCGCGCTGCACGGCATTGCGCAACTCGCGCACATTGCCGGGCCAGCTGTATTGCGCAAGCTGCTTGAGGGCCGATGCCGTGAATTGCTTGGCCTGGCCCTCGCGCTGGGAGATGGCCTCCATGAAATGCTGCGCAAGCAGCGGAACGTCGGTCAGGCGCTCGCGCAGCGGCGGCAGCTCGATGGGGAAGACGTTCAGGCGGTACAGCAGGTCTTCGCGCAGCTTGCCGCTGGCCACGGCCTCGTAGGGGCAGCGGTTGGTGGCGGCGATCACGCGCACATCCGTCTGCAGCGTCTGGGTGGAGCCCACGCGCATGAAGCGCCCGGTCTCCAGCACGCGCAGCAGCTTGACCTGCAGCTCCATCGACATTTCCGTGATTTCGTCCAGAAACAGCGTGCCCGTGGCCGCGCGCTCGAAAAAGCCCTGGTGCTGGCGGTCGGCGCCGGTGAAGCTTCCCTTTTCGTGGCCAAAGATCTCGCTTTCGATCAGGTGCGGAGAAATGGCCCCGCAGTTGACCGCCAGGAAGGGCCGGCTGCGCCGCTGGCTCAGCTCATGCAGGGTCTGTGCAACGACTTCCTTGCCGGTGCCGCTTTCGCCCGTCAGAAAGACCGTGACCGAAGTACCCGCCACGCGCTCCATCTGCTGGTACAGCCGCTGCATGGGGGCCGAGCCGCCCCACAGCCGGCCAAAGCGCCCTTCCTGCGCGCAGTAGCCGGCGCCGGGCGTGGCGCCTGGCCTGTCTTGCGGGGTGATCTGGTCGAAGGCCGCGCCCGTGACGGTGCTGGTGCCCGTCTCCGGCAGGCCGGCCGTGGGGATCAGAAAGCGCGAAAGAATGTCCTCCAGCCGCCCGATGCCCACGGGCTTGACCAGGTAGTCCATGGCGCCACGGCGCAGGGCCTCGATGGAGGAGTCCAGGCTGGCGTGGCCGGTCACCAGCACGATCTGCGAGTCCTGCGGCACCTGCTGGTCGCCAAAAAGGTCCATGCCGTTGCCATCGGGCAGCTGCAGGTCCAGCAGCACCAGGCTGGGCGGCTGCATGGCCATCTGCCGGCGCGCGTCGCGCAGGGTGTGGGCCACGGCGACCGAGAAGCGGTCCACGCCCACGAGTTCGCGCATGGTCGCTGCGGAATCCGCATCGTCATCGACGATCAGCACGTGGTTCATTGCATGGCCTCCAGGGGTCCTCGCCGCAACGCGTTTTGACAAAATTTCATGATCGGCCAGTTTAAGGGCGAGCATGCAGGCGTCTTTGTCAGTCCACAGGCACAGTGTTTGCCGGGCGTGCGGGAGGCGGGATCAGGGAGGCGGCTGGCGACTGGCGTGCCGGCCACTGCGGGGCTGCAGCAGCCCCAGGAACAGGCATTCCTTGGCGCTCAGTCCGCGCGGACGCCTGTCCGGTGCGGTGGGAGTGTCCTGCCCAGGTTGCTCGCACAGGGCCAGCACCTGGGGATGGATGTAGAACTTGCGGCAAACCGCACAGGTATTGCCCAGGCGCCGGGCGACCTGCGTGACCAGAGCGTTCAACGCCGCCGCACTGGTGCCTGCGCCTTCTTGCGGCGCTGCCTTGCCTGCGGTCAGCGCCAGTTCCAGCGCGTACACGCTGGCATGCCAGGTGCGGAAATCCTTGGCACTGAAATCCGGGCCGTCTGAGGTATCTCCGGCATCAGCCCCATGGGCCGCAGCCTTGCCGCAAATTCTGCGGATGTAGTCGTTCACATGCTCGGATCGCACATGGTGGACTTCGCCTTCATCGTCGATGAACTGGAACAGCCGCTGGCCCGGCAGCTCCTGGCAGCGCTTGACGATGCGGGCCACGGCCCGGTCGGACACGCGGGCCTGCTGCAGCACGCCACTCTTGCCCTTGAAGCTCAGCGTCAGCTCACCCGCGTGCACCTGGGCATGGCGGTTTCTGAGCGTGGTGAGGCCGTAGGAGCCATTGCTCTCGGAATACTCGTCATTGCCTATGCGCAGGGCCGTGCAGTCCAGCAGCCAGACGATGGCGGCCACCACGGTGTCCAGCTGCGGCCGGCCAGGCTTGAGGTCGCGCGCCACCGCCCGACGGATGGCGGGCAGGTGGCGGCCAAAGGAGCGCATGCGGTCGAACTTGACCTGCTTGCGCTGTTCCTGCCACTGCGGGTGGTAGCGGTACTGCTTGCGGCCCCGGGCATCGCGGCCCGTGGCCTGCAGGTGGCCCTGTGCATCGGGGCAGATCCAGACATCCACATAGGCCGGTGGAATGGCGAGTTTGCGGATGCGCGCCAGCGCCTGGGCATCGCGCACGGGCTTGCCGTCCTGTGCCACGTAGGAAAAGCCCTTGCCGCGCCGCACGCGTCGCCAGCCGGGCATGCGGTCGTTCACATAGGTCAGGGCAGGGCCGGGGCCGTCTGCGTTCGCTGCCCTGCCCCTGGCTGGCGCGGAGCTCAGTGCACCCCCTGCGGCGGCGGTGGCGGCGGGGCAATGGGCGGGTCGGAGTAGGGCGAAGGTGCCGGGGCCGGTGGCGGGTCGCCCACGGGGGGAACCAGCGGCTCGGTGGGCGGCGGGTTGACGGGGGGCGCAATGGGTGGAGTGACAGGGGGGGCAGGTACCGAAGTGATCATGGGAAGTTGCTCCTGTAGGGGTGGCAGGCCGGGCCGGCCTTGGTGTTGCCGTGGCAAGCGCCATGCCTGGACCCGAGGTAAATGGCCCGGGTACAAGGTTGGTTGAAGTCCGGCGCGGTGCCATCTGGTGGCAATGATGTGGCGCACGCCGGGGCGGGTGGTCAGGCCAGCGTTCTCAACTTCGCTTCGCGGGCCCAGAAGCGCTTCTTGGCGCCTTCGATGAAGGGCTCGGGCGTGTCGATGGGGAACACGCCCTCGTCCGGTGTGATGCCGGCCGTCTTCATGATGTGCTGCGTGGCCTTGCAGGCGGCAATGGCCTTGAGGTGGCCGAAGGCGTCGCGGAACCAGTCCTGCGCGGCTGCCTCATGGGCCAGCGCCTGGCCGCGCTCCAGCGTGATGATGGACACCACGGCATCGAACTGCGCGGATGGCGATCCGGCCAGCTGGCCGTCGGCCGGCAGGTGGCTGCCGTCGTCCAGCGTGGCGCCGCCGATCTTGGGCGCAATGATCTTCACGCTGGCCTTTTGCGCCACCAGCGCCTGGTGGAAGGCGGCAATGTGCCGGGCGCTGGAGCCTTCATCCACCAGGATGGCAACGCAGCGGCCCTGCAAGGTGGGCTTCATGCGGTCGATGATGCGCGTGGCCGGGCTGGGAGGCAGCTTTTGCGGGGGCACGGCAGGCTTGGCGGCAGGCGGCAACTGGGGCAGGCCCAGGCCGTCGGCCACGCGCTTTGCCAGGTCGGCGTCTATCACCTGCAGGTGGCCGACCACGGCCAGGCGCACATGCGGCGTCTGTACCTTGGACAGCTCGAACACCAGGGCGCTGGCGATGTGGGCCTGCTCCTGCGCGCTCTGGCTTTGGTAGAACATGCGCGCCTGGCTGTAGTGGTCGGCAAAGCTCTCGGGGCGGATGCGGCCCTTGGCGCCCTCCTGCGCGGGCTGGGCAAAGTGCCGCAAGCCGCGGGCGGCCGAGGCGCGCGGGCTGTCGGCCTGCAGGCTGGAGGGCTCATAGGCCACGCGGCCCTTGGGCACCTCGGTCTGCATGTGGCCGTCGCGCTGGTGGTGGGCGAACGGGCATTTGGGCGCGTTGATGGGCAGCTGCGTGAAGTTGGGCCCGCCCAGGCGCGACAGCTGGGTGTCCAGGTACGAGAACAGGCGGCCCTGCAGCAGCGGGTCGTTGCTGAAATCGATGCCCGGCGGGATATTGACCGGGCAGAAGGCCACCTGCTCGGTCTCGGCGAAGAAGTTGTCGGGCCAGCGGTCCAGCACGAAGCGGCCGATCTTGCGCAGCGGAATTTCCTCTTCGGGGATGAGCTTGGTGGGGTCCAGGTGGTCGTAGGGCAGGGCGTCTGCCTGCTCCTGCGAGAACAGCTGCACGCACAGCTCCCAGGCTGGGTAGTCGCCCGCCTCGATGGCCTCGAACAGGTCGCGGCGGTGGTAGTCGTTGTCTGCGGCCTGCAGCTTGAGGGCCTCGTCCCAGACCGTGGACTGGATGCCCAGCTCGGGCCGCCAGTGGAATTTCACGAAGGTGCTTTCACCCTGGGCATTGACCAGCCGGAAGCTGTGCACGCCAAAGCCCTCGATCATGCGCAGGCTGCGTGCAATGGTGCGGTCGCTCATGATCCACATGACCATGTGCATGGACTCGGGCATGAGGGAGATGAAGTCCCAGAACGTGTCGTGCGCGCTGGCGGCCTGCGGAAAGCCCCGGTCGGGTTCCATCTTCACGGCATGGACCAGGTCGGGAAACTTCATGGCATCCTGGATGAAGAAGACCGGGATGTTGTTGCCCACCAGATCCCAGTTGCCCTCTTCGGTATAGAACTTGATGGCAAAGCCGCGCACATCGCGCGGGGTGTCCACCGAGCCTGCTCCACCGGCCACGGTGGAAAAGCGCACAAAGATCGGCACTTGCTTGCCGGTTTCGGTCAGGACCTTTGCGGTGGTGTATTGCTCCAGCGAATCTGTCAGCTGGAAATAACCGTGGGCGCCTGTGCCGCGTGCATGGACGATTCGCTCTGGAATGCGCTCATGGTCGAAATGCGTGATTTTCTCGCGCAGGATGAAATCTTCCAGCAGCGTAGGGCCTTTTTCCCAGGCGGTGAGAGAGTTCTGATTATCAGGAACCGGAATGCCTTGCTGCGTGGTCAATCCGGGGTGCTGTCCGTCGGCCTGTTGCTGTAATTCTCCGCCATGGCCTGTGGGGGATTGCTGGGACGATTTCTTTTCACCAGGGGATTTCTTAGCCACGATTTACTCCTTGAAAGAAAGAGGATGGCCTGTTGTATGAGGCAATAATTATTGAAAGAGGCGATTGGCTGAACCAAAGGGCATCGTCAGCAAAGCTCTGGGGATAAAAAAAGGGCCCAGGGGGCCCTTTGCCAGTTCACGCTATCGGCAGCTTAACGCTGCTGATGGCTGCCCTGCTTTTGCTGTTCCCCTGGTTGGTTGCGCTGGGGATTGCTCTGTTGCTGCTGTTGGTTGGGATTGTTCGGGTTGTTGGGATTGCTTTGCTGCTGCTGCCCCGGATTGTTCTGTTGCTGCTGCTGCTTGTTCTTGTCGTTTTGCTGGTTGCTGGCCGTGTTGCCTTGAGGGTTGTTGGTCTGTTGCGTCATTTCCGTACTCCTTAAGTAAACAGCGATGCCGTCATCACTGCAATTTCATTGTGCGACCGTGAAAATGGCTGGCTTGTAGGATATTTGGAAGATTACTTTTGGTAAAGCATTGGAATTTGCTATGGAGTGGTCTTGTTCCATTTTGTCGGTACAAATGGATGTATTTCTTATAATGAAATTTCTTTTGTAAAAAATGCAGCCAGGCCAAATATGGGGTTATTTGGCGGCGGGGCGTTTTGCAGGGGCCCTGGCCGGGGTTTTTGTGGATTTTGTCGATTTTCTGGGCGCTGGGGTCTTTGCATTTTTTACCGTTGACGCGGTATTTTTTTCCTTGGCTGCGGTGGCGGATGGTCCGCCTGCGCCCTTGCCCAGGCTGTTCTTGAGCAGGGCCGTCAGGTCCAGCACGGCCGCGTTGGCCGGCGCGGCGGGTGTGGTCTCCTGTTTTTCCACGTTTTGGACATCGCCCGCATGCGCCTTGGCCTGCACGAGCTGGTGGATTTCCTCGCTGAAGGAGTTGCGGAACTGGTCGGCGTCCCAGGCCTGGCTCATGTCCTTGATGAGAGCCATGGCCATGGTCATCTCGGCGCTCTTGATGCCGGCGGCCTTGGCGTCCAGCGGCGGCAGGTCCAGCTGCTCGAAGGAGCGGATCTCGCCGCCCCAGCGCAGCAGGTTGAGCACCAGCGCCCGGCCGCAGGGAATCAGGATGGCCAGGTGCTGCTTGGTCTGGATGACCACCTTGGCCACACCCACCTTGTTGCTCTTGCGCAGGGCCTCGCGCAGCAGGGCGTAGACCTTCTCGCCACGGTGCAGGGGGGCGGTGTAGTAGGGGCGTTCCAGGTAGATGAAGGGGATGTCCTGGGCATCGACAAAGGCCTCGATCTCGATGGTCTGCGTGGTCTTGGGAAAGGCGGCGGCAATCTCTTCAGCGCTCAGCACCACGTAGCGGCCCTCCTCGAATTCCACGCCCTTGACGATGTCGGCCGTGGCCACCTCCTTGCCCGTGACCTTGTTGATGCGCTTGTAGCCGACGGGCTGCATGTTGCGCTTGTCCAGCCAGTCGAAGTCGATGTCCGAGCTGGCCGTGGCCGCGTACAGGCCGATGGGAATGTGCACCAGGCCAAAGCTGATGGCACCCTTCCACATGCTGCGCGCGGAGGTGGACGGGCTGGATTTGGGGGAGGCGGCTTTCTTCATGGCGGTGCTTTCTTCGATCCCTGCAGGACGGTGCTCAACGCTGCGCCTCGAAGCCCAGCGCCTTCATGGCGCGGCCCAGGCCCACGGCGGCCGTGCCGTAGTGCTCCCAGGGGGAGTTGCCCAGGCGCAGGCGCTGGTCTACCGAGCGAATGGTCCAGTGCGCGCCGCCCGTGAGCCTGTCCAGCTCGTTCCAGGCCACGGGCACGGAGATGCCCATGCCCGGCCGCGCCCGGGCCGTCCACGCGCAGGCCGTTGTGGCGCCGAAGCCGTTGCGCAGGTAGTCCACAAAAATCTTTCCCACGCGGTTGCGCGGCCCGCTTTTGGCCACGAAGCGCTGGGGCACGGCATGGGCCAGGTGCTGGACCACGGCCTGCGAGAAGGCCTTGACGGTGTCCCAGTCCAGCAGCCGCTTGATGGGCACGACCACGTGCAGGCCCTTGCCGCCGCTGGTCTTGAGGAAGGCCGGCAGCTCCAGCTCCTGCAGCAGCACATGCAGCAGGCTGGCGGCCTCCTGCACCTGCTGCCAGGGCACGCCTTCGCCCGGGTCCAGGTCGAAGGTCATGCGGTCAGGCCGGTCGATGCGGTCCTTGCGCGCGTTCCAGGTGTGCCATTCGATGGTGTTCATCTGCGCCGCCGCCACCAGGCCTTCGCGCCGGGACACCTCCATCAGCGGGGCATGGCCGGGGTCCAGTTGCGGCGACAGGGCGGCGATGCCCTGCAGCGGCGCCTGGTCGAGGTGCTTTTGGAAGAACAGCTCGCCCTCGATGCCGTCCGGCGCCCGCACCATGGCCACGGGCCGGGACTTGAGGTGGGTGATCATGAAGGGCGCCACCGTGGCGTAGTAGCGCGCCAGATCCATCTTGGTGATGCCGGTGGAGGGATCGATGACCCGCTCGGGATGGGTGATGGTCATCGAGGCGGGCAGTCGCGCCGCCCTGGCATGGCGGGTTTGCGTTCGTGCGGCGCCATGCGTGGCTGCAGCGCTGGCGGAAGATGCGGTCGATGGCACGTGCTGTGGCTCCTCTTTGACAATGCTGCGTGCAGGCTTGTCCGCACGCAGGCCCTGGAATACGGCATGGCGGACCTGGCCGTCCTCGGTCCACTGCGCGAACGAGACCTCGGCCAGCAGCGTGGGGCGCACCCAGTGCACCCCGCTGCCAAGGCCCCGGCTGTCCGCCAGCGGCGAGATGCCGGTGGCAAGGCGCTCCAGGCGCTGGCGCAGGTCGGCCAGGGTGCGCCTGTTGAACCCCGTGCCCACCTTGCCTGCCGCGCGCAGCTGGCCGTCCTCGCCATGCACGGCCAGGACCAGGGCGCCCAGGCCCGTGCGCGTGCCCTGGGGATCGGTGTAGCCCGCGATCACGAATTCCTGGCGCAGGCCGCACTTGAGCTTGATCCAGTCGGCACTGCGCCGCGAGGCATAGGCGCTGCCGCGCCGCTTGCCGATCACGCCCTCCAGGCCCAGCTGGCAGGCGGCGGCCACCAGGTCGGCGGGCGGGGCGTCAAAGGCCTCGCTGAAGCGAAGGCGGTCCGAAGGCGCCTTGTGCAGCAGGGCCTGCAACTGCTGGCGGCGCTGCTCCACGGGCTGGGGCCGCAGGTCCTGGCCGTCCTGCCACAGCAGGTCAAACGCGAAGAACACCAGGTGGTCGGTGCGCTCGCCGTCAAAGGCGTTTTGCAGGGCCTGGAAGTCAGGGCGGCTGTCGCTGTCCAGCAGCAGCACCTCGCCATCCACCCAGCCCGATTGCAGGGGCAGTGCGGCAAAGGCGCGGGCCAGGGCGGGCATTTTGGTGGTCCAGTCCTTGCCGTTGCGTGTGAAAAGGCGAACGGCGCCGTCCTCGATGCGCGCCAGCAGCCGGTAGCCGTCGAACTTGCTCTCGAAGATCCATTGCCCGGCATCTGCAGGTGCATGGTCCACCAAGGTTGCCAGCTGCGGGGCGATGCTCTGTGGCATGGGCGCGGCGACGTGCGTAGCGACGGGCGTGGTGACGGGCGCTGTGGCGGTGGGCACGGGAAGGCCGGCCACGCTGTCGGGCATGTCCTCGACCACGTTGAATTCGCTGGCAGCACGTTCCAGGCCGTCGTGCTCCTTGATCAGCAGCCAGGCGGGCTTTTTGGCGTCGTCCTTGCCGCGCATGCGCACCAGGGTCCAGCGGCCCTGCAGCTTGTGGCCGCGCAGTTCGAACTTGAGCTTGCCCTTGCGATAGCCTTCTGCCGCATCGCCCTCGGGCAGCCAGGTGCCACGGTCCCAGATGATGACTTTGCCCGCGCCATACTGTCCCGGTGGAATCTGGCCCTCGAAGCGGTTGTAGGCCATGGGGTGGTCTTCCACCTGGACGGCCATGCGCTTGTCGGCCGGGTCGTAGCTGGGACCCTTGGGCACGGCCCAGCTCTTCATGCTGCCTTCCAGCTCCAGCCGAAAGTCGTAGTGCAGGTGGCTGGCCCAGTGCTTTTGAATGACGAATTGCAGGGCGCCCGCGCCGGGCTGCCCTGCAATCGCTTCACTGGAAGGTTCTGCCGAAGGTTCCGGTGTGCGCGTGAAGTCGCGCTTTTGCCGGTAGGCCGCTAGCGAAGCGGCAGCCTTGTCCTGCCCGCCGGCCGCAGCAGCCCGCCGCGGCTGCTGTGTGACCGGGTGGCTGCGGCGCGGTGCGGGCATGCGGCGCTCCTTCAGAACATCAATGCAATCAAAATGATGATGGGAATGGGCACGCCCAGAAGAAAAAGCAGTATGGATCGCATGAATGGCCTCCGTTCAATGAGTGGTTGGATGGTGTTGACTGCGATGCAAAATCAAATGGCATCGCGTTGGCGGCCACCCCACGTGGCGCACAGGCTGCCCACAAAAGCGCCCAGCATCAGGGAAACAAACAGCCAGAGCATGGAATGGGCCGTGGCCTTGCGCGCCTCTTCGGCTGCCTGCTTGGCCTTTTGCTTGGCTTCTTCAGCCTTTTGCTCGGCCTGCTTTATCTGCATTTGCACGGAATCAAAGGTGCTACGCACTTTCTTTTGCGCATCTTCCACGGACATATCGGAATTGCGCGCAATCAGCTGGGCCAGGTATTGCTCGTCTGCGGGAGACAGCTGGCCGGTGCGCAGCGACTGGGCAAAGATCACGCCGGCCTCGCGGGTGGCGCTGGCCAGGTCGGCGGGGGTGGCATTGCTGGTGGAGGTAGCGGCGCCTGAATTGCGGAACAGGCTGCCGGTCCAGTAGACCAGGCCCTGGGGCGAGGCATCGGCGCCCGAGGCACCGGCCATGGCTGCGGCACCGCCTGCAGCTGCACCGCCGGCGGCGCCGATCGCGCCGCCCACCACGTTGGAGGCGCTGGTGGCCACAGTCTGCGCTGCCTTGAAGGCGCCGGAGACGGCACCGCCTGCAGCGGCGCCCATCAGGGCCACCATGGCCAGCGTGGCCAGTGCCCAGGACAGAAAGCCGTGGGCCGTATCGCGGAAGTAGACCTCGTCCGTGTGCACGCCTTGCCAGCGTGTGCGCAGCCGCCCGGCCAGATAGCCGCCCACGCCGGCCGAGGCCAGCTGGGTGAAGGCGATCCATGCCACGGCCGTCAGGCCCAGGGCGCCTGCATCCAGGCCTTCACCGGACCATACCGACACCGACGACAGGCCCAGGCCTGTGCCCAGAATGAACAGCAGCAGCGACAGCGATGCCGCCGCCATGGCGCCGGCAAATATCGCGGCCCATGAAACGCCGCTGCGTGAGGTATCTACGGTGGCGACCGTGTTGACCACTGGCGCTTCAGCCAGGGGCGCGGATTCGGAATAGGCAATGGACATGGCCGACTTTCTTGGAGTTGAGTGCCCCATTCTTGCCAGTCGCAATAGACGCCGCTGTAGGAGGATTGGAAATGCAGGACTGGCAAACGCAGATGAAAAACGTCATCCTTTGCCAGATGACGATTTTCAAGCGAATGCTCAGGTTGGATACGGAAAATGCTGCCTGCAATCGGTAATTCTTGCAGAACATTTTCCAGGGCGGGTATTTTGATTATTCAGGTCAGTGCGGCGATGCCTTTTCCATTGCCGGATATTCATCGCCGCATTGAAGCTGCCATCCGGAAAATGCTCAGGGCTGGCGCACGTCGGCCACCACCTGCTCGCCAAAATCGGCACGCTGCAGCCAGCCCAGCACCAGCGCTGCCGCCTGGTCGGGCGTGGACAGCTTGCCGCCCTCCTTGAGTTGGGCGAAGTTGCCTGCATCGGGGAAGGCGGCTGTATCCGCGCTGCGCAGCTGCACCTGCATGTCGGTGTCGATGACGCCGGGCGCCAGCGAGCAGATGCGCGCGCCGTGGGGCTTGAGCGCCTCGTCCAGCGCCACGCTGCGGCTGAAATGGTCCATGCCGGCCTTGGCCGCGCAGTAGGAGGCCTGCGAGGCAATGGCGCGCCGGCCCAGGCCCGAAGAAATGTTGAGCACCTTGCGCGGCACGGCCGTCCAGCCCTCGGTGGCGGCCAGGAAGGCGGCCGTCAGCAGCATGGGCGCCTCCAGCCCCACGCGCATGGCCTGGGCAATGTCGGCGGGCTGCAGCTGCGACAGCGGTGCAATCTGCGGAATCACGCCCGCGTTGTTGATCAGGGTGACGCTGGCGTAGCGCGCGGCGTCCAGGCCGGCCAACCAGTCGCCCAGCCTGCGGGCCGCGGCCTCGGGCTCGCCCAGGTCCACGCTCCACTGCTGCAGTGGCGCGCCCGCCGTGGCGGCCGCCTGGGCCAGGTCTTCGCTGGTGGAGCGCGACAGCGTGACCAGTTCATGGCCGGCATCGAGCAGTTGCCGGGCCATGGCCAGGCCCATGCCGCGCGAGGCGCCGGTAAGAATCGTCAGGGAAAGAAGAGGCGATGCATTGTTCATGCGGGCGATGGTATCGCTTGTGCCCGTGCTGCCGGCCCGGCCGCTGCCTGGCCGGCGACAGGGTCCGATGGCAGCAGCAGCTCGGCGCTGTGCGCCTGCCGGGTGCGCTCCAGCGCCTGCACGATGCGTTCGCAGGCACGCTCGGCCGCCTCGTGCAGGCTGGCGCCCTGCAGCCAGTGGCCGGTGAGCGCGGCACTGAACAGATCGCCCGTTCCCTTGGGCACCGCATCCACCCGCGCGTGGGTGATCACGTGCACGTCATCGCGCGTGACCAGGGCCACGCGCATGCGCTGGGCAGGCTCGCCGTCCAGCTCGGGCGATGCGCTGGTCACGGCCACCCACTGCGTGCGTCCCTTGAGCAGGCTGCGCGCGGCCTGGACCACATCGTCCATGCCGCGCACAGGGCGCGCGGTCAGCCGCTCCAGCTCGAAATGGTTGGGTGTCAGCCCGTCGGCCAGCGGCAGCAGGTGGCGCTGGTAGGCCTCGACCATGGCGGGGTCCACATAGATGCCGCTGTCGTGGTCGCCGATCACCGGGTCCACCACCACGCGCAGGCCGGGCCGCTGCGCCAGCAGGCCGGCAACCCAGTCCGCCAGCAGCGTGGCCTGGGCCGGCCCGCCCAGGTAGCCGGCCAGCACGGCCTGCAACTGCCGCAGCCCGCCGCGCGCGCCCAGGTCCTGCAGATAGCCCGCAAACCACTCGGCGGCAATTGCTCCGCCGTGGATGCTGGGATAGTGCGGCGTGTTGCTGAACACCACCGTGGGCACGGCCGCCGCCGCCAGCCCCAGCGCCTGCAGCGTGGGCATGGCCACGTTGTTGCCAACGCGGCCGTAGACGACCTGGGACTGCACCGACACCACGTCGATGGCCAGGGGTTGCAGCATGTCTTGGGGGGCGCAGGCGTTCATGGGCGTGGGGGAGCAATGAGAGGCAGGGACGTGTTTTATAACGCCTGCGCCCAGGCCGCAGACCCCACAATCGGCCGCGCATGACCAGACCACTGTGCGATCTGCGCGTGAAAAGAAAAAGGCCCGCCGAAGGGCGGGCCCGTGGAGCGCCAGGCGCCTGTGCGTTGTCAGGCGCCCAGGTAGGCGCGGCGCACGGCGTCGTTGGTCAGCAGGTTGGCACCTGTGTCTTCCAGCACCACCTTGCCGGTTTCCAGCACATAGCCGCGGTCGGCGATCTGCAGGGCGCGGTTGGCGTTCTGCTCGACCAGGAAGACCGTGACGCCGGCCGTGCGGATGGTCTGGATGATCTCGAAGATCTGCGCAATGATCAGCGGCGCCAGGCCCAGCGTGGGCTCGTCCAGCAGCAGCAGGCGGGGCTTGCTCATCAGCGCGCGGCCGATGGCCAGCATCTGCTGCTCGCCGCCCGACATGGTGCCGGCGCGCTGGTGGGCGCGCTCACGCAGGCGCGGGAAGAGGCCGAACACATGTTCGATGCCGGCCTCGATCTGCGGCTTGTCCAGGAAGAATCCGCCCATCTTCAGGTTGTCCGTGACCGTAAGGTCCGAGAAGATGCGCCGTCCCTCGGGCGAGACCGCGATGCCCTTGCGCATGATGTGGTGCGAGGGCAGCTGGGTGATGTCCTCGCCCTCGAACGAGATGCGGCCCGAGCTGGCGCGCGGGTTGCCGCACACCGTCATCAGCAGCGAGGTCTTGCCGGCGCCGTTGGAGCCGATCAGCGAGACGATTTCGCCCTGGTTGACGTGCAGGCTCACGCTGTCGACCGCGCAGATGGCACCGTAGTGGGTGGAGATGTTCTCCAGTTGCAGCATGGCAGGCATCAGGCTTCTCCCAGATAGGCCTTGATGACCCGTTCATCGTTGCGGATGGCGTCCGGCAGGCCCATGGCGATGGGCTTGCCGTACTCCATGACCAGGATGCGCTCGGACACGCCCATGACCAGGCCCATGTCGTGCTCGATCAGCAGCACGGCAATGCCGTACTGGCGGCGCAGCTGGTCGATCAGGCCCTGCAGGTCCTTCTTCTCCTGCGGGTTCAGGCCGGCGGCGGGTTCGTCGAGCATGAGCACGCGCGGCTTGGTGATCATGCAGCGCGCGATCTCCAGGCGGCGCTGGTGGCCGTAGGCCAGGTTGCCGGCCTCGCGGTTGACGAACTCGCGCAGGCCCATGACGTCCAGCCAGTGCAGGGCGCTCTCGATCTTTTCCTCTTCGCTGCGGCGGTAGCTTGCCGTGTTGAACAGGCCCGACAGCAGGTTGACTCCCGAGCTGCGGTGCTGTGCCACCAGCAGGTTTTCCAGCACCGTCATGGACTTGAACAGCCGCACGTTCTGGAAGGTGCGCACCACGCCGTGGTTGGCCACGTGGTGGCTGCTGCGGCCCTCGATGGCGCTGCCGTCCAGCGTGACGGAGCCGCTGCTGGGCTGGTAGAAACCGCTGATGCAGTTGAACACCGTGGTCTTGCCGGCGCCGTTGGGGCCGATGATGGCAAACACTTCCTGCGGGCGCACGTTGAAGCCCACATGGTCCACGGCCAGCAGGCCGCCGAAGCGCATGCACAGGTCTTTGACTTCTAGCAAATACTCGCTCATTGCCGGCCCTTGCTGCTTTCTGTTGTCCCAAAAATCATGGTGTCGGCATGCCTCATGAGCGCACCTCCACATGGTGGCGGCGCATGGGCAGCAGGCCCTGCGGGCGCCAGATCATCATCAGCACCATCACCAGGCCGAAGATCAGCATGCGGTACTCGGAGAACTCGCGCGCCAGCTCGGGCAGCACCGTCAGCAAGATGGCCGCGATGATCACGCCCAGCTGCGAGCCCATGCCGCCCAGCACCACGATGGACAGGATCAGCGCCGATTCGATGAAGGTGAACGATTCGGGGTTGACGATGCCCTGGCGCGCCGCGAAGAAGGCGCCGCCCAGGCCGGCGAACATGGCGCCCAGCGTGAAGGCGGACAGCTTGATCTTCATGGGGTTCAGGCCCAGTGAGCGGCAGGCGATCTCGTCCTCGCGCAGCGCCTCCCAGGCGCGGCCAATGGGCATGCGCACCAGGCGGTTGGAGATGCACAGCGTGATCACGGCCAGCAGCAGCGCCATCAGGTACAGGAAGATCACCATGTGCAGCGAGCTGAACTCCAGCCCCAGGAACTGGTGGAAGGTCGTGCCGCCCTCGGTGGAGGGATTGCGCGTCATCTCCAGGCCCAGCACCGTGGGCTTGGGAATGCTGGAGATGCCGTCCGGCCCGCCCGTGATGCTGGTCAGGTTGACCAGCATCAGGCGGATGATTTCGCCGAAGCCCAGCGTCACGATGGCCAGGTAGTCACCGCGCAGCCGCAGCACCGGAAAGCCCAGCACGAAGCCGAACATCGCGGCGGCGGCGCCAGCCAGCGGCAGCGCTTCCCAGAAGGACCAGCCGGCCCAGTGGAACAGCAGCGCATAGGTGTAGGCGCCCACGGCGTAGAAGCCCACGAAGCCCAGGTCCAGCAGGCCGGCAAAGCCCACGACGATGTTCAGGCCCAGGCCCAGCATCACGTAGATCATGGCCAGCGTGGCGATGTCCACCGCGTTGCGGCCCGCGAAGAAGGGCCAGGACACGGCGATCAGCAGGGCGGCCAGGATCAGGCCGTTGCGGTGGCTGGGGCGTGCGTGCGGCAGCGAGGGCAGCGAGACCTTGGGCATCTTCGCCGCGATCAGCGGGCGCAGCAGCTGCACCAGGAAGACCAGGGCGCAGGCCCAGGCCACCACCGTCCAGTCGGGGTTGATGATGGTGCGGGTGCCGGCGCGCTCCAGGTGCAGGCCGAAGATGGGCGTGACGACCACGGCGGTCATCACCGTGGCGATCAGGGCGTCGCGCAGGTTCAAGGTGGGTTTGGCTTTCATCAGACCTTCTCCACTTCAGGCTTGCCCAGCAGGCCCGTGGGGCGGAACAGCAGGATCAGCACCAGCAGGCCGAAGGCCACGATGTCCTTGTACTCGGACGAGATGTAGGCTGCCGCAAAGGTCTCGGCCACGCCCAGCAGCACGCCGCCCAGCATGGCGCCGGGGATGGAGCCGATGCCGCCCAGCACCGCCGCCGTGAAGGCCTTGATGCCGGCCAGAAAGCCGATGAACGGGTTGAGCTTGCCCACGGCCAGCGCGATCAGCACGCCGCCCACGGCCGCCAGCATGGCGCCCAGCACGAAGGTGAACGAGATCACGCGGTTGGTGTCGATGCCCAGCAGGCTGGCCATGTGCATGTCCTGGGCGCAGGCGCGCGAGGCACGGCCCATGCGGGAATGGCGGATGTACAGCGTCAGCAGCACCATGAGCACGATGGCGACCACGATGATCAGGATGCGCGAGTAGGGCACATAGATCTCGAAGCCACCTTCGGCGCCGAAACGCAGCGCGCCCGGCAGCAGCGAGGGCACGGCCATGTCGCGCGCGCCCTGGCCCAGGGCCACCCAGTTCTGCAGGAAGATGGACATGCCGATGGCCGAGATCAGGGCCACCAGGCGCGGGCTGCGGCGCAGCGGCTTGTAGGCCACCTGTTCCACCACTAGGCCGTAGACGCCGGTGACGAAGACCGACACCACCAGCATCAGGCCGATGATGGCCCACACGGGCAGGCCGCTTGTCGTGCCGATGGCCGACAGCGTGACCAGGCCGATATAGGCGCCGATCATGTAGATGTCGCCGTGGGCGAAGTTGATCATCCCGATGATGCCGTAGACCATTGTGTAGCCGATGGCGATCAGGGCATAGATGGCGCCCAGGGACAGTCCGTTGAACAGCTGCTGTATCAGCTGAGGTAAGAGTTCTGACATGGTGTAATGCCGCCCCAAAACAGGAAAAGGCCTAAAAGGCCAGGATGCAGACAACCGGGACACGCGCAAGCGTGCCCCGGCCAGTCAACGAGGGGGATTACTTGGCAGCGACCGACTTGCTGCCGTCCTTGTGCCATTCGAACACCTGGAAGTCGAAGGACTTCAGGTCGCCCTGCTTGTTCCAGCCCACCGAGCCCAGAACGGTCTCGAAGTTGGACTTGTGCAGGTGGTCAGCCACCTTGGCGGGGCTGTCGCCCACGGCCTTGATGCTGTCCAGCAGCACTTGCGTGGCGGCAAATGCGGTCAGCTGGAAGGCGCCCGAGGGATTGCGCTTCTTGTCCTTGAAGGCCTTGACCACGGCGGCGTTCTTGGGGTTGGCCGAGAAGTCTGCAGGCAGGGTCACCAGCATGCCTTCGACGGCGTTGCCGGCGATGGCGTTGACTTCGGGGTTGCCCACGCCTTCGGGGCCCATCATGCGGACCTTCAGGCCCTGCTCGGAAGCCTGGCGCAGCAGCAGGCCCATTTCGGGGTGGTAGCCACCGTAGTAGACGAAGTCCACACCGGCGCTCTTGAGCTTGGTGATGACGGCGGAGTAGTCGCTGTCGCCGGCGTTGATGCCTTCGAACAGGGCCACTTCCACGCCGGCCTTCTTCAGGTCGTCGCGCACGGAGGAGGCAATGCCCTGGCCATACGACTGCTTGTCGTGCAGCACGGCAACCTTCTTGGGCTTGGCCTTGTCCAGGATGAACTTGGCGGCGGCAGGGCCCTGCTGGTCATCGCGGCCGATGGTGCGGAAGATGAAGTGGTAGTTCTTGCCGTCGGTCAGGGCCGGGGAGGTGGCCGAGGGGGTCACGACGACCACGCCTTCGTTGTTGTAGATCGGGGCGGCGGCAATCGATGCGCCCGAGCAGACGGGGCCGATCACGTAGCCGATCTTGGCGTTGACCACGCGGTTGGCGGCCACGGGGCCTTGCTTGGGTTCGCAGGCGTCATCGACGGACACCAGCTCGATCTTCTTGCCATTGACGCCGCCAGCCGCATTGGCCATTTCCACGGCGGTGTTCACGCCTTCCTTGACCATGTCGCCGTACTGCGTCAGCGGGCCGGTGGTGGGAACCACCATGGCGATCTTGATTTGCGCATGCGCTGTGGAGAACAAGGCGGCACCAGCCAAACCCAGGGCGGCGACGACGGTGTGCATGCGGAACGGAATGCTCATGAGTACTTCCTTCAACTTTGGGTAAAGCGTTCTGAAAAACGCGGTGGCTCCTGTAGGGGCGATCCGCGCAAAGAAGCACAGATTAATCTCCTGGTTACCAATGGCAACAGGGTATCCCGGGGCTGGCGCGCATGCAGGCTTTTCGCTAAGGGCTGGATGCCATCGCAGGCCGCTTGTCAACGCCGGTTTTGGGCGACGAAAACGCCTGATGCCGACGGTGCACCCAGACGGTGCTGCATGAAACCAATATGACCGACTGCAAGAAGGGGAAACACGTACACGGAATGTTGCATTGCAGCAACGCGCCAGGGGGCGCCGGTTTCCGTGTTTCTGCGGTGGATCAAAACGGCACGGCGGATTCGAAACGCAGCGTTTGGCCCGACAGGGGATGGGCCAGCTCCAGCTGGTGCGCATGCAGCAGCAGGCGCGGCGACAGGGCCTGCACGGCGGCATCGGCATAGAGCGCATCGCCCAGGATGGGATGGCCCAGCGCCGCCATATGCACGCGCAACTGGTGGGTGCGGCCCGTCACGGGCTGCAACTGCACCCGCGTGGTGGGTGTGCCCTGGTCTTCGGTGGCTGCGGGCATGGCGCGCCACAGGGTCTGGCTGGGCTTGCCCTGCAGGGCGTCGATGATGCGCAAGGGGCGCCGCTCCCAGTCGGCGGCTATCGGCAGGTCGATGCTTTGCCAGGCGTCGGCCTGCTGCGCGGCAGGACGGCCGGCGACCACGGCCACATAGCGCTTGTGCACGCGGCGCTGCGCAAAGGCTTCGCTCAGGAGGCGCTGGCTGGCCAGGCTGCGCGCCATGACCACCAGGCCCGAAGTGGCCTGGTCCAGCCGGTGCACGACCAGCGCATCGGGCCAGCGCTGCAAGGCGCGGCCGCTCAGGCAGTCCTGCTTGTCGGGGCCGCGCCCGGGCACGCACAGCAGGCCGGAGGGCTTGTCCAGCACCAGCAGCTCGGCGTCCTCGTACAGGCAGGAGACACCTGCATCGGTATCTGCATCGGCAGCAGTACCAGCACCGGGGCACTCCTGCAGCCGTTCAGGGCTTGAGCCGCTCACCGTTCATTCAGGAGCCTGTGCACGGTGGCGCACAGCTCCTCCACGTCATTGGGCTTGTGCACCAGGGCCCGGGCGCCAGCGGCCATGGCGGCCTGCTCGATCTCGGCGGTGATGTAGCCCGAGGCCAGGGCGATGGGCAGCAGGGGCTGGATGGACAGCGCCTCGTACACCAGGTCGATGCCGCTGTAGCCGGGCATGTTGTAGTCGGTGACCAGCAGGTCGTAGTCCTGGGGGGCGGCGCGCAGCGCCTCGGTGGCCTCGTGCGGATCGGTGAAGCCGCTGACCTGGTAGCCGCGACGGCGCAGCAGACGCTGCACCAGGAAGACCAGGGCCTGGTCGTCGTCCACGTACATCACATGCTGCTGTGCGGCCTGCGGGTCGGGCAGCAGGGCGAACTGCGGGCCGGTCGGGGTTTCTGCGGCTGCCAGCGGCTCGGGCAGGCTGGGCGGCGTTTCGGCCGCGGGCGCCTGGGCTGGTGCGTACTCGGCGGGCGCCAGGGCGTCGGCCGGGGGAAAGTACAGCGTGAAGCGGCTGCCTTGTCCTGGAATGCTGTACACGTCCACGGCGCCGCCGTGGTTGCGCATGACGCCGTGCACCACGGGCAGGCCCAGGCCCGTTCCCTGGCCCACGGGCTTGGTGGTGAAGAAGGGCTCGAAGATGCGCTGCAGCGTGCGCGCATCCATGCCGGGGCCGTTGTCCTGCACCGACAGCGCCACGTAGCTGACGGGCGGCAGGCCCAGGCGCTCGCACAGGCGCTGGTCGGGGCGCACCAGGTCGGCGTCCATCTGGATCAGGCCGCGCCGCTCACCCAGGGCGTGCATGGCGTTGGTGCACAGGTTGAACAGGGCCTGCTCCACCTGCATGGCGTCGGCCAGCATGGGAGGCAGCTGCGGCGGCACGTGCACCTGCAGCTCCACGGCGGGCGGCAGGGTCACGCGCAGCAGCCGCGCCGTGTCGCCCATGACTTCGCGCGCCTGCACGGGCTTGCGCTGGGGCGGCTCGTTGCGGCTGAAGGTCAGGATCTGGCGCACCAGGTCGCGCGCGCGGCGGCCGGCCTTTTCGATCTCCTGCAGGCTTTCGATGGCCGCGGCATTGCCGCCGCAGTCGGCCTTGGCCAGTTCCACGTTGCCCAGGATGGCGCCCACGATGTTGTTGAAGTCGTGCGCAATGCCGCCGGCCATGGTGCCCAGGGCCTGCATCTTGTGCGATTCGCGCAGCTGGTCTTCCAGCTCGTTGCGCTGGGCCTCGGCCTTCTTGCGGCTGGTGAGGTCGCGCGCGAACACGGTGGTGGTCTCGCCGCCGCTGTGGTGCTCGAAGGAGACACTGACCTCGACCGGAATCTCGCGGCCGCTGGCCGTGCGCGCCGTCATCTCGCCCAGCACGGCCTGCGTGGTCAGCGGTGCAAAGGACAGGGCCTGTGCCGCGTCCGGCAGGAAACGCTCCAGCGGACTGCCCAGCGCGTCGTGCGGCGGGCACAGGAACAGGGCGGCGGCCGTGGGATTGAAGACGGTGATGCGCTGGTCCGAGTCCAGGCAGATGATGGCGTCCAGCGCCGAGTTGATGACCGATTCCAGCCGCCGCTCGCTCAGGAACAGCTGATGGTTGCGCTGCTGCAGCGCCAGGCGCTCGGCCAGCAGCGGGCCCTGGTCCACCACGGCGCACAGGTACTGGGCAATGGGCGGGCCGCTTTGCTGGGGGATGGCGATGCAGGCCACGTGCAGGTCGGCGCGCAGCTGGTGCTGCTCGGTGATTTCGAAGCAGACCTCATGTGCCTCGGTGCGGCCCAGTTCGCGTGCGGCGGAGAAGGTCTCGCGCACGCGCTCGGCGTCATCCGGGTGCACGAAGGGCGCGAAGTTCACCAGCAGCCGGTCATGCTCGGAGGGCTGGAAGGCGCTGTGCGCCATGGCGTTGGCCTGCACCACCATGTCGTGCTCGTCCACCACCAGCAGGGGCAGGGGAATGCTGGCGAACAGGGCCTCGAAGCGCTCGGAGGCGCTTTCGGCCACGGCCTGGCTGTAGTCCAGCACGCGGTTCTGGATTTCCAGTTCGCGCTGGTAGTTGCGCAGCTCGGCCACCAGGGCCTGCAGCGGGTCGTCTTCGGGCTGGAAGAGGGGAAAGCGTTCGACGGGGGGCAGGTCGGCGCCGGGCGCCAGCAGCGCATGCAGGGGCAGGTGCTCGTCGTCGCGAGGCGGATCGGAATGGTCTGGGCTGCTCATCGCGGGCTGGCGCTGTGGAAAGCGGCACATGCCGCACAAATCCTGGTGGCCCGCGCCCGGCGTCCGGCAGATTACCGGAGCCCGGCGCGGGCAGGGCCGCAGTGTACGCGCGCCAGGCGGGGCGCCACAAGCGCCCCTTTCGGTGGCAGGTGCTTCAGCTCAGGTAAGCGTCCACGGGGATGCAGCTGCAGTACAGGTTGCGGTCGCCGTAGACGTTGTCCACGCGGCCCACCGGGCACCAGTACTTGGACTGGCGCAGGGCAGCCACCGGGTAGGCAGCGGCCTCGCGGCTGTAGGGGTGGGCCCATTCCGAGGCCAGCAGCGTCTCGGCCGTGTGCGGCGCGTTCTTGAGCGGGTTGTCGTCCTGGGGCAGGCGGCCCTGTTCGATGGCGCGGATTTCCTCGCGGATGGCGATCATCGCGTCCACGAAGCGGTCCAGCTCGTACAGGCTTTCGCTTTCGGTGGGCTCCACCATCAGCGTGTTGGGCACGGGGAAGGACAGCGTGGGCGCATGGAAGCCGTAGTCGATCAGGCGCTTGGCCACGTCCTCGGCCATGACGCCCGTGCTTTCCTTGAACTGGCGCAGGTCCAGGATGCACTCGTGCGCCACATGGCCGTGCTCGCCTGCGTACAGCGTGGGGTAGTGGTCGCGCAGCCGGGCGCTGATGTAGTTGGCGCTGAGGATGGCGGTCTCGGTGGCCAGGGTCAGGCCCTGGGCACCCATCATGCGGATGTACATCCAGCTGATGGGCAGCACGGCCGCATTGCCCAGCGGCGCGGCACTGATGGCACCCGTGCCGCCCGCAAGGCCCGCCGTGGCATGGCCGGGCAGGAAGGGGACGAGGTCCTCGACCACGCAGACGGGGCCCACGCCCGGGCCGCCGCCGCCGTGCGGAATGCAGAAGGTCTTGTGCAGGTTCAGATGGCTGACATCGCCGCCGAAGCTGCCCGGCGCGGCCAGGCCCACCAGGGCGTTCATGTTGGCGCCGTCCACGTAGACGCGGCCGCCGTGGTCATGCACCAGCTTGCACAGCTCCTTGACCTGGGTCTCGAACACGCCGTGCGTGCTGGGGTAGGTGATCATGATGCAGGCCAGGTTGGCACTGTGCTGCTCGCACTTGGCCGCCAGGTCCGCCATGTCGACGTTGCCGTTGGCGTCGCAGGCGGTGACCACCACCTGCATGCCCACCATCTGCGCGCTGGCGGGGTTGGTGCCGTGGGCGCTGCTGGGAATCAGGCAGACGTTGCGGTGCGACTGGCCCCGGCTCGCATGCCAGCCCTTGATGGCCAGCAGGCCCGCGTACTCGCCCTGGCTGCCGGCATTGGGCTGCAGGCTGATGCCGGCGTAGCCCGTGGCCTGGCACAGCCAGTCGCGCAGCTGCTTGTCCAGTTCCGCATAGCCTTGCTGCTGGTCGGCCGGGGCAAAGGGGTGCACCTGGGCGAACTCGGGCCAGGTGATGGGAATCATCTCGCTGGTGGCGTTGAGCTTCATGGTGCAGGAGCCCAGCGGGATCATGCTGCGGTCCAGCGCCAGGTCCTTGTCCGACAGCTGGCGGATGTAGCGCAGCATGGCGGTCTCGGAGCGGTGGGTGTTGAACACCGGGTGCGTGAGGAAGTCGCTGCTGCGGCGCAGGCCGTCAGGGATCAGCGGCTCCACGCCCTTTTCGAAGGCGGCGAAGCTGGGCAGGGCCTGGCCGTCCCGGGCGAAGATCTTCCACAGCAGTTCGACATCGGCGCGCGTGGTGGTCTCGTCCAGCGAGATGCACAGGTATTCCTTGAAATACACGCGCAGGTTGGCGCCCAGGGACACGGCACGCTCCACGATGGCCTGGGTGGTCGCACCCGTGTGCAGGCTCAGCGTGTCGAAGCTGGGCACCTCGCGCAGCGGCGCGCCCAGCTCGGCCAGGCCGCGCGCCAGGATGGCCGTGTACGAGGCCACGCGGCGGGCGATGCGCTCCAGGCCCTCGGGGCCGTGGTAGACGGCGTACATGCTGGCCACCACGGCGGGCAGCACCTGGGCCGTGCAGATGTTGGAGGTGGCCTTTTCGCGGCGGATGTGCTGCTCGCGCGTCTGCAGTGCCAGGCGGTAGGCGGGCTTGCCATGCACGTCCACGCTCACGCCGACCAGGCGGCCGGGCAGGGAGCGCTTGAACTCGTCGCGGCAGGCCATGAAGGCGGCGTGCGGGCCGCCGGCGCCCATGGGCATGCCAAAGCGCTGGGTGGTGCCCACCACGATGTCGGCACCCCATTCGCCGGGCGGCGTGATCAGGGTCAGCGCCAGCAGGTCGGTGGCCACGATGAAGGCGGCCTGCTTGCCATGGGCCTTGTCCACGTCGGCGCGCAGATCGTCGATGCGGCCGCTGGTGGCGGGGTACTGGGCCAGCACGGCGAAGTAGTCGCCCTCCATCAGCTGGTTCCATTCCTCCAGCGAGTTGGCCAGCAGCACCTCGATGCCCAGCGGCGCGGCGCGCGTCTGGATGACTTCGATGGTCTGGGGGTGGGCATCGCCGGCCACCACGAAACGGTTGCTCTTGCTTTTGACGGAGCGCTTGGCCAGCGTCATGGCCTCGGCGGCCGCCGTGGCCTCGTCCAGCATGGAGGCGTTGGCAATCGGCATGGCCGTCAGGTCGCAGACCATGGTCTGGAAGTTGACCAGGGCCTCCATGCGGCCTTGCGAGATCTCGGCCTGGTAGGGCGTGTAGGCCGTGTACCAGGCGGGGTTCTCCAGAATGTTGCGCAGGATGACGCCGGGCGTGTGCGTGCCGTAGTAGCCCTGGCCGATGAAGCTTTTGAGCAGCTGATTGCGGCCTGCCAGCGCCTTGAGCTCGGCCAGCGCCTGGGCCTCGGTGGCGGCCGGCGGCAGCGCCATGGGCTGGTGGCGCCGGATGGAGGGCGGGACGATGGCGTCGATCAGCGCATCGCGCGATGCCGCGCCAATGGCGCTGAGCATGTGGGCCTCGTCTTCGGGCGCGATGCCGATATGGCGGGCCACGAATTCGGTGGCGTTCTCGAGGGCGGCAAGGGGCTGGGTGGAGGACATCAGCATGGAGTGACCTGTCTCAAAAGCTGAAAAGCGCCAGGGCGGGCCCTGGCGCCCGTCCTGGCCGGAAAGTGGCGTCAGTTGCTCTGTGCGAAGGCCGTGTAGGCGGCTTCGTCGAGCAGCGCGGCCAGCTGGCCTGCGTCGCTGAGCTTGACCTTGAAGAACCAGCCTTCGCCCAGCGGATCGCTATTGGCCAGGGAGGGGTCGTCGCGCAGGGCTTCGTTGACTTCGACGATCTCGCCGCTGACGGGCATGTAGACATCGGCGGCGGCCTTGACGGACTCGACCACGCCGGCCACATCGCCCTGGTTGAAGCTGGTGCCCACGGCGGGCAGGTCGACGAACACCACGTCGCCCAGCGCATCCTGCGCGTGGAGGGTGATGCCGACGATGGCCGCGTCAGGGTTGGCGGCGTTGATCCATTCGTGGTCCTTGGAATACTGGATGCTCATGGCTTGCTCCGATAGAAACTGAAAAGAAACCTGTGAAAGGCGGTTTGAGAAAGGTCAGTGCGCACTGTAGCGGCATGCGATGGCAGGAAAAACGAATCCGCCGAACTCGATCCACGCCAAGCGCGCAGGCTGTCCTCAACCGCGGTGATAGCGGGGCGCCACGAAGGGCGTGGCCTGCACCTGCATGGGCACGGCCTTGCCGCGCACCATGGCCTGCAGCGTGGTGCCGACGGCGGCGCTGCCCGGCTCCACATAGGCCAGTGCCACGGGCTGGTTCAGCGTGGGCGACAGCAGGCCGCTGGTGACCTGGCCGACCTTGCGGCCGCTGGCATCCAGCAGCTCCGTGCCTTCGCGCACGGGCACGCGCTCCAGGGCCACCAGGCCCACGCGCTTGCGCGTGAGCAGCTCGGGCGCCTGCAGCTGGGCCAGCACGGTGGCCGCGCCGGGAAAGCCGCCTTCGCGCTCGCCACCGATGCGGCGGACCTTCTGCACGGCCCAGTTCAGGGCGGCCTCGGCCGGGGTGGTGGTCGTGTCCAGATCGTTGCCGTACAGGCACAGGCCGGCTTCCAGGCGCAGCGAATTGCGCGCGCCCAGGCCCACGGGCCTGACTTCGGGCTGGGCCAGCAGGGCACGGGCAAAGGCCTCGGCGTGGCTGGCAGGCAGGGAGATCTCGAAGCCGTCCTCGCCGGTATAGCCGCTGCGCGTGATGTACAGCTCGGCGCCTTCCCAGTCGAAGTGGCCGCCCGTCATGAACACCAGCCCGGCCGTGTCGGGCAGCAAGCGCTCCATGGCGGCTGCTGCCTGCGGGCCCTGCAGCGCCAGCAGGCCCCGGTCGAACTGGGGCTCGATTTCACAGCGCTGGCCGATGCGGGCCTCTATGTGCGCCAGGTCTTCGTGCTTGCAGGCGCCGTTGACGATCAGGAACAGGTCGTCCTCGCGGCGCACGAACATCAGGTCGTCCAGAATGCCGCCCGCGTCGTTGAGCAGCAGGCCGTAGCGCTGGCGGTGTTCGCCCAGGCCCAGCACGTCCATGGGCAGCAGCGATTCCAGCGCCGCGCCGGCATCCGGGCCGCGCAGGATGATCTGGCCCATGTGCGAGACATCGAACAGGCCTGCCGCCTCGCGCGTGTGCAGGTGCTCGGCCATCAGCCCCTGCGGGTATTGCACGGGCATGGAGTAGCCGGCAAACGGCACCATGCGCGCGCCCAGTTCCTGGTGCAGTTCGAACAGCGGGGTCTTGAGCAGATCGGTGGTGGAGGCAGCGGTCAAGGAGGGACTCTCTTTTCGGCAAGGGGCAAGGCACAACGCCATCCCGGAATCCCGGGATGTCCTGCCCTGCTGTCCGCTTTACCTGAGAGATTCACCCGCACCTTCCATGCGTGGGGCTTGCTCCTTCGGTGGATGGGGCACACCGCCGTGCCCTGCATCTCTCTCCAGCTAGGAACGCCTGCGGCCGTGGCGGCAGGCGGTGCCAGTCCTTTTGCCTGAGCGTTCGGGACGAACCCTGCGCCTTCGGCGGTGCCGCTGCCTGTGACCATTGCGGCCGGGCGGGCACTCTCTCCTGACCGGCGCATTCTAGCTGCGGCCAGCGTCCGCGCGGCTTCGGGATTTCCGCGGGCCGGCCCCAGCTCCATGCGCTTGCCTGCATGGATGCATTTGCAAATTGCATAACTGTCTAAAAAATCTCCTACATTGAGATGCATCGATATATGAAATCTCGTGAGCGAGAAGGAAGAAGCGCACATGCAGCAGACGCTGGGAGACACATTGGCCTGGCCGGCACGTTACCTGCCGAACAAGGAAGCCCTGGTCGCTTGGGAGGGCGGCGAGCGCCGCGCCTGGACCTACGCCCAGCTCGATGCCGAAGTCAACCGCCACGCCCACGGCCTGGCCGAGCTGGGCATAGGCCATGGCGACGTGGTCGCGGCCTTTCTCTACAACACGCCGGCCTTTGTCTTCACCATGCTGGCGACCGCGCGCCTGGGCGCCATCTTCAACCCCATCAACTACCGGCTGGCGGCGCAGGAGCTGGCCTTCATCCTCAAGGACGGTGCTGCGCGCGCCCTGGTGTTCGAGCACGAGGGCGGAGAGGTGGCCGCACGCGCCCAGGCCCTGCTCAAGGCCGAAGGCGGCGGCACTGGCGCAGGCATCGAGCACTGGATCTTTGCCGACGATGCCCCGGCCGACCCGCTGCCGGTCTGGGCCACGCAGCGCCTGTCCGCCCTGGCCAGGGGCCGCAGCAGCGCGCCGCCCCAGGCCCATGTGCGCGAGAGCGACCCCTGCATCCTCATGTACACCAGCGGCACCACGGGCCGGCCCAAGGGCGTGCTGCATACGCACCGCAGCAAGCTGGCGCACAACGCCCTCATGCACCAGACCATGCAGTTCACGCGCGACGACGTGGGCCTGGCCATGGCGCCGCTCAACCACACGGCCGAGCTGCACACCAGCTTTTTGCCGCGCCTGCAGGCCGGGGCGACCCAGGTGCTGCTGCGCCGCTTCGACGTGGCCGAGGCCTGGCGCCTGATCCGCGAAGAGCGCGTGAGCTTCTTCTTCGCGGCGCCCACCATGGTCACCATGCTGCTGGCCGACCCCATTGCCTCGCCTGAGCAGGCGCCCGCGCTGCGGCTGGTGGAGTACGGCGGCGCCTCCATGGCCCCCCACCTGATCCGCGAATGGACGCGCAAGGTCGGCAGCGACCTGGTCCAGGTCTACGGCACCACCGAGATGGGACCCTGCATGTCCATCCTCCTGCCGCGCGAGCAACTCTCGCACGCGGGCTCGGCCGGGCTGCCCTCCATGGGCCATGACCTCATCGTGGCGCGCCTGCGCGAAGACAACGCCCCCACCGATCCGGCCGAGGCCTGCCTGCCCGGCGAGGTGGGCGAGATCCTGGTGCGCGGCCCCTGCATGATGGCCGGCTATCTCAACCGCCCCGACGCCAACACCCGCGCCCTGGCGCACGGCTGGTACCACACGGGCGACCTGGGCCACATCGACGACGATGGCTACCTCTGGATCCGCGACCGCATCGACTACATGATCAATTCGGGCGCCGAGAACGTCTATCCGCGCGAAGTGGAAGACGCGCTGGTCGAGCATGCCGACGTGCTCGAGGTCGCCGTCATCGGCGAGGCTGATGAGCGCTGGGGCCAGATCGTCGCCGCCCACGTGGTCGCCAAGCCTGGCGCCACGCCCACGGCCGAGGCGCTGGACGCCTTTCTGGTCCACGGCGACCGCCTGGCCGCCTACAAGCGCCCGCGCCGCTACCACTTCCGCGAGGCCCTGCCCAAGACGGCCAGCGGGAAGATACAGAAGCAGTTGCTGAGGGTGGTGGTGGCAGCCTGAGGCTGCGGCCTGCGCTTACTCCTGCTCTTACGCCTGTGTTTGCCCCTGCGCAGTACAGCACTGCGCCATCGAGTTGCGCAGCCACCGATGCATGGCATCCCCCTGCTTGCGCACATGCCAGGCCTGCTGGTAGGCGAACTCGGGCAGCTCCAGCGGCGGAGCGAAGCGGCGCAGCGTTTTGTGGCGGCGCAGGTCGCCAATGGCGCGGCTGCCCACGGTCAGCACGAGGTCGGTGCCTGCCAGCACCTCCAGCGCCGCGCTCCAGTGGGGCAGGGCCAGCACCACGCGGCGGCTCAGGCCTTGGGCGGCCAGCGCCCGTTCGATTTCCTCGCTGGCGTCGGGCCGCATGGCCAGCATGACGTGCGGGCGCTGCAGCCAGTCCTGCAGTGACAGCCCGCCGCGTGCCGGCAGCACGGCCTGGTCGGCCACGCTCACGAACTGCTCCTGGAACAGATCCTGCACCTCGATGCCCTCGGGCAGGTCGGGTGCGTCGGGGAAGGGCCCCAGGGCCAGGTCCAGTTCGCCATCGGCCAGCTGGGCCAGCATCACCTCGCGCGTGGACTGGCTGATGGCCAGGTCCAGCCCGGGTGCGTGCTGGCGCAGATGCCGCATCAGCGGCGGCAGCACGATGCGCGATGCGTAGTCCGACAGCGCCAGCCGCAGCCGTCCGCGTGCGTGGGCGGGGTCGAACTCCGCCTGTGCCAGCAAGCCGTTGAGGCTGCCCAGCGCATCCGCCAGCGGTTGCACCAGGCCTTGTGCGCGTGCCGTCAGCGCCATGCGGCCGCCGCGCCGCACCAGCAACGGGTCGCCCAGATGTTCGCGCAGCTGCGCGAGCGAATGGCTCATGGCCGGCTGGCTCTTGTGCAGACGCAGGGCCGCACGCGTCACATGTTTTTCGGCCAGCAGGGCGTGCAGGGCCAGCAGCAGGTTGAGGTCGATCCGGCGCAGTTCATCCATGCCATGAATATAGACCGTGCACACAAACGATTTCCATCAACACGCTGGATGCGAGAGCATGCAGGCATCGATTGACAGAAGAAGAAAGGTCTTGCTGCATGACAGGTAAAAGCACATTCGCCGCCCTTGCTCCCGTGGCCCTGGCGCTGCTGGCGGGGGCCATGCTGCCATTCCAGGCTGCCAGCAATGCCCTGGTGGGCCGCCTGCTGGGCCACCCGCTGTGGGGCGCGCTGGTCTCGCTGGCCGTGAGCGTCATGGTCGTGGTGCCTGCACTGTGGGTGCTGCGCGCGCCCGCTCCGGCCATGGCCCAGGCGGCAGCGGGGCCATGGTGGCTATGGATAGGCGGTGTGCTGGGGGCCATCTATGTGGCCAGTGCGGCGGCCGTGACACCCAAGCTGGGCGCAGGCGGCTTCCTGGTTTGCGTGGTGGCGGGGCAGATCGTGGTCTCGGTGCTGGTGGACCACTTCGGCCTGATGGGCCTGGGCGCACGGCCGGTCAATGCGACGCGCCTGGCTGGCGTGGCCTTGATCCTGGGTGGTGTGCTGCTGGTGGTGCAGGGCGGGACGGCCCGTGCAGCGGCGGCCCCATGAGTGCCGCGAGCACGCCCTGCTTCACCGGCGAAGGCCCCGGCCTTGCCCGCGTCAGGCGGGCATGCCCGGCGGCACGGCGGCCGGCCTTGCCGCTGGTGGACGTTCCTGGCGGGCATCTGCCGTGCCGGGCAGGAACCGGCCCAGCCGGATGACAAAGCAGGCCCCGCCTCCGGCAGCCGGCTGGAAGAACGCGTCGCCTGCGTGCAGCCTGGCGATGCGCCTGACCACGGACAGGCCCAGGCCATGCCCGTTGACGTGCCGGGTGGCGCTTGCGCGTTCATAGGGCTCGAAAACCTGTCCTGCCGCTTCGGGCGCAAGGCCCGGTCCCTGGTCGCTGACGGAAATCAGCAGGTCACCGGACGCATCGCAGCGGGCGGCCAGGGTGATGTCGCCCGCCTTGGCATATTTGATGGCGTTGCCGACAAGGTTGGAGATGGCAATGCGCACCAGGACAGGGTCGCATTGCCATTGCTGCGGGCCGTGTTCCAGATCCAGTTTCAAGCGATGCCGCCGGGACCAGCCGACGAGCTCTGCAGACTCCTCCAGGAGTTCATCCAATGGCGTCTGCTCCAGTTGCAGCCGGAACGCGCCCGCGTCCAGCCGGTCGTTGATCAGGCAGGTGTCCACCAGGTTCATCAGCCGGCGCGAAGCCCTGCGTATCTGCGACGCCTGCTCGATGAGGGAATCCGCATCCGTCGTCGGGAACGTCTGCAGCTCGGTCGCGGCGCCGTCCACGATGGTGAGCGGGGTGCGGAACTCGTGGTTGATCATGTTGAAGAACTGGCGCTGCTCCAGCCGCATCTCGCGCTCGCTGTGCAAGGCGGTCTGCAAGGCCTGCTGGGCTGTTTGCAGCTGTGCGGTGCGCTGCAGGACCTTGGACTCCAGCTCGCGCTCGGCCGCCTGGGCGCGTGACAGGGCCTGCATCCGCTCACTGCGCAGGGCACGCTCCGCCACCCGCGTGCGATTGGTCACCGCCATTCCCAGCAGGATGGCCTCGGAAACACGCCCGGCAAACCACAGCATCTGTGCCGATGGCAGCGCAACATCCGGCAGCAGGCCCTGGGTTCTCAGCAGGTTCAGGATGCCCAGGGCGGAAGGCACCGCAAACGCCAGCGCGCCCGGCAGGTATTGCCACTGCCTTCGAACCACCAGCAGGTACAGCACGAAGACCGCGCCGAACGATGTGGACACCAGGGCCGTGAACACCACGGCACGCGAGATCTGCGGATAGCCACCCGACAGTGCCAGGCCCAGTGCGATGGCATTCAGCCAGGCCACCACGCTGAAGAGGTGCGCAGCCCAGATCCAATGGCGACGGAACTCGAACAATTGGCTGAAAAACACCGTCGCCACCACACAGAAGCTGCAGTAGGCGATGGACAGTGCATGCTGGGGCTGGTCGGCGCCGGGCAGCCACAGGCCTTCGGGCCGGTAACGGAAAGCAGCGTAGGCAAAGCCGGCTGCCAGGAGCGCGGCGCAAAGAATGTAGAGCCTTTCCCTGAGCCAGCACCACAGGATCAGGCTCATCAGCGTGATGGCCAGGGCCGAGCCCATGTACGCGTAAAGCAGCATGGCGGCCGGCGCCATGCTCCTGCCGGGAAAGACCGCAATGCCTTGGGCGGCCTGTGGGTTGGGCAGCAAGCGGGTGAGCAGTGCCAGAAGCGCTGCAGCTGCCAGGGCCTGCACCAGGGTCTGCATCAGCCATTGCGCTGCAGCACCTGTTTGCCAGTGCCCCCGGCCGCCTTCGGTGGGGTTGTCTTGCGTGTGGATCAAGGGTCCGATTGGTTGATGTGGCGTGCGCCCATATATGTCCGCCGTGCAGGCTTGCGGGGGGCCATTGTGCACCGGCGGCCATTGCGGGAAAGCGCTGTCTGCCGTCTGCCAGGTGCCCCAATGCAACAGGCCGCCCCGCTGCGGATAAGCGGGGCGGCCTGTAACGGGCTCCTGGTCTGGATCACGCATCCGGGCGCTGGCGGTAGTCGGCGGGGCTGGGTGAATGGTTTTGCTGCGCCGGTAAGCGTGCTTCCATGCAGACAAGTGTGCGCGTTTGGTCTCAGAAAATGCTGCTTTATTTCTTCAAAACAGGCGTTGCTACAGAAAATTATTCTGCGCCTGCCTGTTTTGCAGTAGATTGCCGGCCATGGACATCCTCGACAGAAAGATTCTTTCCGCCCTGCAGGCCAACGCGCGCGCCAGCCTGCAGGAAATCGGCGCTGCCGTGGGTCTGAGCGCCTCGCCCTGCTGGGCGCGCATCAAGAAGCTGGAAGAGGCGGGGGTGATCGAGGGCTATACCGTGCGCCTGAACCCGCTGGCGCTGGGCCTGGGCGATACGGTGCTGGTGCAGGTCACTCTGGACAGCCACTCGGACAACACGCTGGAGAAATTCGGCGAGATGCTGGCGACCATTCCCGAGGTGGTGGAGGCGCATCTGGTCTCGGGCGAGTACGACTACCTGCTGCGCGTCGTCGTCAAGGACACGCGTGACTACGAGCGTTTGCTGCGCGAGAAGCTCTACAAGATCAAGGGCATTCGCCACAGCCAGTCCAGCTTTGTGCTGCGCACGCTGAAGAAGGCCGACCTGCCGCTGGGGGTCTGAAGTCAATGCCCTCTGGCCAGGCGCCGCCGCCCGCCCCCTACCGCGAACACTGCCCGCCGCCCGCCTTGCAGCCGCACTTCCAGTGCCTGTGGAGCAGCACCGTGGCCCCGGACTATGCCGGCGGCTTTCTCGTGGTGCCCGATGGCTGCGTGGACATCGTCTGCAAGGGCGGGCGGCTGCTGGCCGTGGGGCCTGACAGGGTGGCTGCGCGGCCCGCGCTGGTGCCGGGGTCCGAGGTATGGGGGGCGCGCTTCGGCCCCGGTGCGGCCAGCGCCTGGCTGGGCCTGCCCATGGACGAGATCGTGGGGCAGGCGGTGGAACTGGGCGATCTGCTGGGGCCGCGCGCGCGGGAGTGGGTGCATCGCATCAACGATGCGCAGCCGGGCGCAGGGCAGGCCGTGTTCATCCATGGACTGGTGCAAATGGGCCGCGACGCCCCAGCGCCGGACCGGCAGGCCATGGAGCTGTTCAGTGTGGCGGCTGCGGCCGGGCGGGATGAATCCGGTGTGCTGGCCGCCATGCGCGCGCAGCTGGACATGTCCGAGCGCAGCCTGCGCCGCTTGTGCCACGCGCAGTTTGGCTACGGCCCCAAGACCCTGGAGCGCGTGCTGCGCTTTCAGCGCCTGCTGGCCCTGGCACGGTCTGACCGGCAGGCAGGTCTTGCGGCGCTGGCGGCGGACGCCGGCTATGCGGACCAGGCGCATCTGTCGCGCGAGGTGAGGGCGCTGTGCGGCGTCACGCCCCGCGCTGCCCTGCAGCAACTGCTGGATTGAGCAGTCCGGCTGGCCGTTTTGTTCAAGATGCCGTGCCCCTGCGTGGCCGATGATGGCGGCTTACCGACATTCAATGGAGCATCACATGGGCATCAGGGGCAACAACCACCAGATCGACAACATCGAATTCAACGTGGCCGACATCGCACGCAGCAAGGCGTTCTACGGCGAGGCCTTCGGCTGGACCTTCACCGACTACGGGCCGGCCTACACCGAGTTCAGCGATGGCCGGCTGACGGGCGGCTTCACCACCGGCGAGGAGGTGCGGCCCGGTGGCCCGCTGGTCATCCTCTACGCCGACGATCTGGTCGAGGCACAGCGCCGCGTGGAAGCGGCCGGGGCCGGGGCCGTGATCAGCCGCGCGGTGTTCGCGTTCCCGGGTGGCCGCAGGTTCCACTTCACCGATCCGGATGGCTACGAGCTGGCCGTGTGGTCGGCCGATGCCTGAAAGCCAACAGCCCGCATCTGCGGGCTGTTTTTCATGGGACTGGGCCGGGCGTCAGTCGACGTTGGAGCCCAGCTGCATGTCCTTGTACTTCACGATGTGCGTGCCCTTGACCAGGCGGTAGCCGCCCCAGATCAGCAGGAACAGCGGCAGGCCGATATAGGTGGCGACCACGCCGGTCCAGTCGATGCGGTCGGCCATGAAGGCCTCGTAGTTCTGGCCCAGCGTGATCACCATGCACAGCACGAAGGCGAAGATTGGGCCGAACGGGAACCAGGATGCGCGGTAGGGCAGCTGGTTCAGGTCCAGGCCCTGGGCCTCGAAGCCCTTGCGGAAGCGGTAGTGGCTGATGGCAATGCCCAGCCAGGCGATGAAGCCCGTCATGCCCGACAGATTCAGCAGCCAGATGTA
The DNA here is from genome assembly GCF_020523835.1 of Delftia sp. Lp-1. Classification (NCBI taxonomy): domain Bacteria; kingdom Pseudomonadati; phylum Pseudomonadota; class Betaproteobacteria; order Burkholderiales; family Comamonadaceae; genus Delftia; species Delftia sp. Lp-1. The sequence continues at coordinate 2,018,284 of NZ_JAJALJ010000001.1, forward strand.
GACCAGCTGCGGGCTGAAGATGTTGGTCAGGAAGCACAGCGCCGCCACCACGGTGGTGGCCAGCAGGGCCAGTGTGGGCACCCCGCGCTTGTTGACATACGAGAACATGCGCGGCGCCATGCGTTGGCAGGCCAGCGTGTAGAGCATGCGCGTGGAGGCGTACATGCCCGAATTGCCGGCCGACAGCACCGAGGTCAGCACCACGGCGTTCATCACGGCGGCGGCCGACAGCAGGCCCGCGCGCTCGAAGACCAGGGTGAAGGGGCTCACGCTGATGTCGCCCAGATCATTCTTGAGCAGGTGCGGATCGGTGTAGGGGATCAGCAGGCTGATGACCAGAATGGCGAAGACGTAGAACAGCAAAATGCGCCAGAACACTTGGCGCACGGCGCGGGGCACGTTCTTGGCAGGGTTCTCGGATTCGCCAGCGGCAATGCCGATCAGTTCCGTGCCCTGGAAGGAGAAGCCCACGATCATGGCCACGCCGATCAGCGCCGAGAAACCGCCCGCAAAGGGCGCGTCGCCCTGGCTCCACAGGGCAAAGTTGCCCCAGACGCCTTCAGGCGCGCCGCCCCGCACGATGCCCAGGATCATGAGCACGCCCACGCCGATGAAGAGGATGACGGTGGTCACCTTGATGGCGGCGAACCAGTACTCGGCCTCGCCGAAGCCTTTGACCGAGATGGCGTTGAGGCCGAACATGATGGCCAGGAACAGGGCGCTCCACAGCATGCCGTTGCCGTCGGGGAACCAGTAGGCCATGACCAGCTGGGCGGCCACCAGGTCCACGGCAATGGTGACGGCCCAGTTGTACCAGTAGTTCCAGCCCAGCGCGAAGCCGAAGCCTTCGTCCACATAGCGCGCGCCGTAGGTGGCGAACGAGCCCGAGACGGGAAGGTTGGCGGCCATTTCGCCGAGGCTGGTCATGAGGAAGTAGACCATCAGGCCCACGATCATGTAGGCCAGCAGGGCGCCGCCGGGGCCGGCCTGCGAGATGGTGGCGCCCGAGGCAACGAAGAGGCCGGTGCCGATGGAGCCGCCGATGGCGATCATGGACAGATGCCGCGCCTTGAGTTCGCGCCTGAGCGCGGTGGGAGCGGCATTCTTGGAGTTGTCTGCTGCCATGGATGTGTCGATTGGTGGATCAGATCCCGCGCGGCCGCTGGCCGGCGCGGGGGCAGGAATGCAAAACAGGAAAAACAAAAGAGCCGCTGTGTCGCGGCCCCATCAAGGTGCATGCACCACGAAAAGGCGTGATTGTCCGAGAACGCTGCCATCGTGGAAAGGCAGGAGTTTAATCCCCCTTCACCCACATAAGCGGAACTGAATCCGAACCCACTGTGTGCATGGCGCCACGCCGTCTGCGGCCCGCCTGCCTGCTTACCACTGTGTCTGCGCCAGCAGCAGCTGGGCCAGTGCCTTGATGCGCGGCGAGGCCTGGCGCGTGCGCGGGTAGACCAGGGACAGTTCGCGGGCGCGGCCCTCGTGCTGGGGCAGCAGCCGCACCAGCCGGCCCGCCTGCAGGTGCTCGCGCACCGCGAACTCCATGACCTGGGCCACGCCCAGGCCGCCCAGCGAGCCTTCCACCAGCGGATCGCCGCTGTCGAAGGTCACGGTCTGCGGCGCAGGCCAGTCCAGCGTCTCGCCATTGCCGGCCAGGAACTGCCAGGGCACGCGCCGGCCCAGGTAGTGGTTGTAGACGGCCATGCAGCTGTGCTGCGCCAGCTCCTGCAGCGTCTGCGGCGTGCCGCGCGCCGCCAGGTAGGCGGGCGAGGCCACGGTCACCCAGCGCAGCGGCGGCAGGGCGCGGGCAATCATGCGGCTGTCTGCCAGCGGGCCTATGCGCACGGCCGCGTCAAAGCCTTCCTCCACCATGTCCACCAGGCGGTCGGTGAAGCTGGTGTCGATCTGCAACTGCGGATGCTCGCGCAGCAACTGCCCCAGCAGCGGCACCAGCACGATGCGGCCCAGCATGGACGGCGCCGTCATGCGCAGCACGCCGCTGGGGGCGCAGCGCCGGTCGCTGACCAGCTGGCGCGCCTCTTCCAGCCCGGCGATTAGCGGGGCGCAGCGGTCCACCAGCGCACAGCCATCAGGCGTGAGCGAGACGCTGCGCGTATTGCGGTGCAGCAGCCGCGTGCCCAGGTCTTTCTCCAGCTGCGCCACGGCGCGCGAGATGCGGGGCTGGCTGGTGCCCAGCAGCGTGGCGGCCTGGGTGAAGCTGCGGCTTTCGGCCACCTTGATGAGCAGGTGCACGGCGTTGAGATCCATGGCATGTCTCCAGATTCGATTAATGCAGTTTTGCATAAGAAAAATGAAAATCTGCTGTTTATCTTCACAAGTGCATTAATTAGGATCGGCGCCATGCCAATGACCGATTCCCCCGGCGCCCTGCGCCACCCGCGCGCCGCGCTGGCGCTGCTGTCCCTGTCCCAGCTGCTGATTGCGCTGGATGCCACCATCGTCTTCGTCGCGCTCGACGCCATGGGTCAGCAGTTGCAGATGGACGCGCACCATCTGCAATGGGTGGTCAGTGCCTACAGCGTGGCCTTTGGCGGCTGCCTGCTGCTGGGCGGGCGCTGCGCGGACCTGCTGGGCAAGCGGCGCATGTATGTGGCGGGCATGGCGCTGTTCGGCCTGGCCTCCCTGGTCGGCGGCTTTGCCTCGCAGCCCTGGCAGCTGGTGCTGGGCCGCGCAGGGCAGGGCGTGGCCGGGGCGCTGCTGTTTCCGGCAACGCTGTCGCTGATCAACACCTTGTATGCGGCAGGGCCCGAGCGCAATCGCGCCCTGGCCGTGTGGAGCATGGCGTCGGCCGGCGGGCTGGCGGCCGGCGCGATGCTGGGCGGCGTGCTCACGCAGACGCTGGGCTGGAACTGGGTGCTGTGGGTGCTGGTGCCCGTGGCCTGGCCGTGTGCCATGGCGGCGCTGCGCTTTCTGCCGCCCTCGGCCCAGACCGGGCGCGCCGCGCCGGGCCAGGGCTTCGATCTGGCCGGCTGCCTGAGCGTGACCGTGGGCAGCAGCCTGCTGGTGACGGCCCTGGTGCAAGGCCCTGAATGGGGCTTTGCCAGCGCCGCCACGCTGGGGACGCTGGCCGTGGCGATCGCGGCGCTGGCGCTGTTCTGGCGCATCGAGGCCCGCATCGCCTCGCCGCTGATGCCGCTGTCCCTGCTGCGCGTGCCCAGCCTGCGCGCGGCCATGCTGCTGACCATGATCTTCATGAGCAGCTTTGGCGTGCAGTACTACTTCCTGGCGCTGTATTTCCAGCAGATCTTCGGCTGGAGCCCGCTGCAGGCCGGCATGGCCTTTTTGCTGCCCACGGCGGTCTGCACGCTGGGCATCCGCTGGGCCGAACACTGGCTGCACCGCTCCACGCCGCGCACCGTGCTGATGGGCGGCTGGGCCGCAGGCACCATCGGCCTGGCCTACATGGCCTGGGCGCTGCCGCTGGGTGGCAGCTATGTCTGGCTGGTGCCCGGCTTCGTGGTGCTCAGCCTGGGCCAGGGCGCGTGCTGGACCGCCATGTGGGTGGTGGCCGGCCAGGGCGTGGCGGCTGGGCAGCAGGGCGTGGCCTCGGGCATTGCGGCCACGGCCCAGCAAGTGGGCGCGGCGCTGGGGTTGGCCCTGCTGGTCATGGTGGCCACGGCGCCGCTGGCCGGCATCACGGCGCCCGATGCGCTGCGCGAGGCCACCGCCCGGGGGCTGCAGCAGGCCGAATGGGGTGCTGCGCTGATCGCGCTGCTGGGGTGGGTGGTGTCGGCGGGCATGCGCCGCGCACCGTCAAGCCAAGCCGTGCCGGGCGCGGAGCAGCCGGCCTGCTCGCCTTGAGGTCACTGGCCCGCAGTTACCATCTGCGGCTGCTTTGCACACCCCTCACCACCAACCCACATGGCAGAAACGAGCATCTCCAGCGACTGGGTCCGGCATTCGCAACTGGGCGCTGGCCTGGAGCGCATCGAGGCCTATTTCGGCGGGCACGGCTATGCGCCCCACAGGCACGACACCTACGCGCTGGGCCTGACGCTGTCCGGCGTGCAAAGCTTTGCCTACCGCCGCAGCCAGCGGCACAGTCTGCCGGGCGGTGCCATGGTGCTGCATCCCGATGAATTGCATGACGGCCACGCGGGCACCGACGCAGGCTTTCGCTACCGCATGGTCTATGTGGAGCCGGCCCTGATCCAGCAGGTGCTCGGCGGCAGGCCCTTGCCCTTTGTCGAGGGCGGGCTGTCTGCCGATCCGCGGCTCAAGGCCGCGCTGCTGCCGCTGCTGCAGGGCCTGGATGAAGACCTGGAGCCGCTGGCCCGCGACGACGCCATCTACGACCTGGCATGGGCGCTGGACGCCGTGGCGGGCCGCCGCAACGTCCGGCGCCTGCCCGACCTGGGGGCCGTGGAGCGCGCCCGCGCCTGCATCCACGACGCGCTGGTGCAGGGCGTGACCCTGGATGCCCTGGCCCAGGCCAGCGGCCTGGACCGCTGGCGGCTGTGCCGTGACTTCCGCGCGCTCTACGGCACCAGCCCCTACCGCTACCTGACCATGCGCCGGCTGGACACCGTGCGGCGCCTGCTGCTGGCCGGGCAGGGCGTGGCCGATGCCGCACTGCAGGCCGGGTTCTTCGACCAGAGCCACATGGCGCGCCAGTTCGCCATGGCCTATGGCGTGCCGCCCGCACGCTGGCTCAGGCGCCTGGGCGCGGCCTGAGCTGCACGATCGTGCAAGACCGAAGGGATGGCGCTTCCTAGCATGGAGGCTTCACACGCTTTCATAAGGTCTGCCCATGACGTTCCCCGTTGGAAACCGCCCCTACGAGGCCATCAACTTCCCCGAGAAATTCAGCCGCTTCACCGGCCAGTGGAGCCCCCGCGTCGTCGCCGAGATGAACGACTACCAGTTCAAGATCGTGCGCGTGCAGGGCGAGTTCATCTGGCACTCGCATGCCGAAACGGATGAAGCCTTCCTGGTGCTGGACGGCGAACTGCGCATCGACTTCCGTGATGGCCATGTGCTGCTGCGCCAGGGTGAGCTCTACGTGGTTCCCAAAGGCACGGAGCACAAGCCCAGCGCCAAGCGGGAAGCCCGCCTCATGCTGATCGAGCCGCGCGGGGTGCTGAACACCGGGGAGGAAGGCGGCGAGAGGACGGCGATGAACGATGTGTGGGTTTAGCCAGCCCGCAGCCATCCCATGAACAAGGGGCGCCGCAGCGCCCCTTGTTCCCGGAAGTGCGGAGCGCTCAGCCCAGCAGCAGCGCGTCGTCGGCCAGCTTTTCGCCGCGCACCTTCTCGAACATGTGCAGCAGGTCTGGCACGTCCATGCGGGCGCGTTCTTCGCCGCTGACGTCGAGCACGACCTGGCCCTGGTGCAGCATCACCGTGCGCTCGCCCACGTCCAGCGCCTGGCGCATGCTGTGGGTGACCATCATGGTGGTGAGCTTGGCCTCGGAGACGATGCGCGCCGTCAGCTGCAGCACGAAGTCGGCCGTGCGCGGGTCGAGCGCGGCGGTGTGCTCGTCCAGCAGCAGGATGCGCGAAGGCTGCAGCGCCGCCATCAGCAGGCTCACGGCCTGGCGCTGGCCGCCAGAGAGCAGGCCGATGCGGTCGGTCAGGCGGTTTTCCAGGCCCAGGCCCAGGATGGACAGGCGCTCACGGAAGTTGTCGCGCATCTCGGCCTTGACGGCGCGGCTCAGGCGGCGGAAGGTGCCGCGGCGCTGGGCCAGGGCCATGTTTTCCTCGATGGTCAGGTCCTCGCAGGTGCCCGCCATGGGGTCCTGGAAGACACGGGCCACGCGTTCGGAACGTGCCCACACGGGCAGGCGCGTCATGTCCTGGCCGGCGATCTCGATGCGGCCCTTGTCCACGGACAGGTCGCCCGAGACGGCGTTCAGGAAGGTGGACTTGCCGGCGCCGTTGGAGCCGATGACGGTGACGAACTGGCCGTCGGGAATGTCCAGCGACATGCCGCGCAGCGCCCGCGTTTCGATGGGCGTGCCGGGGTTGAAGGTGATTTCGAGTTGTTGTGCGCTCAGCATGAGGGTTCTCCGGCGATCAGGACTTGCGCTGTGCAAATTTGCGCTTCAGTTGTGGGATCACCAGGGCGACGGTCACCAGCAGGGCAGTGACGAGGTTCAGATCCTGGGCCTTGAGGCCGATGAAATCGCTGTTGAGGGCCGCTGCAATGAAGAAGCGGTAGACGATGGCGCCCACCACCACGGCCAGCGTGGCCCAGACGATGCGGCGCGAAGGCAGGATGGACTCGCCCACGATCACGGCAGCCAGGCCGATGACGATGGTGCCGATGCCCATGGAAATGTCCGAGCCGCCCTGGGTCTGCACGAACAGCGCGCCGGCCAGGCCCACCAGGCCGTTGGAGATCGCCATGCCCAGCAGGATCATGGCGCCGGTGTTCACGCCCTGCGAGCGTGCCATGCGGGCGTTGGAGCCCGTGGCGCGGATGGCCAGGCCCCGCTCGGTGGCGAAGAACCAGTCCAGGCCCAGCTTGGCGAGCACGACGATCACGAACAGGATCACCGGGCGCATCACATAGTCAGCCACGCTGTCGGGCTGCAGCAGGGTGAACAGCGTGGTCTCGTTGATCAGCGGCACGTTGGGGCCGCCCATGATGCGCAGGTTGACCGAATACAGGCCGATCATCATCAGGATGGAGGCCAGCAGGTCCATGATCTTCAGGCGCACATTGAGCCAGCCCGTGATCAGGCCCGCGACGGCGCCCGCGGCCGTGCCGGCCAGCGTGGCCAGCCAGGGATTGGTGCCCGTGGAAATCAGGATGGCGCAGACGGCGCCGCCCAGCGGAAAGCTGCCGTCCACCGTGAGGTCGGGAAAGCGCAGCAGTCTGAACGAGATGAAGACGCCCAGCGCCACCAGGCTGAAGATCAGGCCGATCTCGACGGCACCGAGCAATGAGAAAAGAGACATAGGAGGAGCGACAGGCGCGTGGGACAGAAAACGACTTAAAAAAAGGGCAGGGCCATGTTGCCATGGCGCCTGCCACCGTGGGCGCACTGACCGGGTTGGTCCCGGGCAGGCAAACCCCGGGTATTACTTGATCACCTGGGCGGCCGACTTGACCAGCGCGTCGGACAGCTTGACGCCTTGCTTCTCGGCGGCGCCGGGATTCACGAACAGCTCCATCTTGGTGCTGACTTCGGTCTTCATGTCGCCGGGCTTTTCGCCCTTGAGGATGCGCACGACCATGCGGCCGGTCTGCTCGCCCAGATCGCGGTAGTTGATGCCCAGGGCAGCCACGGCGCCGCGCTTGACGGAGTCGGTGTCCGAGGCCACCAGCGGGATCTTGGCGTCCTGGCCGACCTTGACCAACGACTCGTAGGCCGAGACCACATTGTTGTCGGTATTGGTATAGATCACATCGACCTTGCCGACCAGGCTGCGCGCGGCGCTGCTGACGTCCACGGAACGGGGTGCGGCGGCTTCCACCAGGGTCATGCCCAGCTTGGGCAGCAGGGCCTTGAGTTCCTTGACCACCACGGCGGAGTTGGCCTCGCCGGGGTTGTAGACCATGCCCACGCGCTTGGCGTTGGGCACGACCTGCTTGACCAGATCCATCTGCTTGTCCAGTGCCAGCAGGTCGGACACGCCGGTCACGTTGTTCTTGGACGGCTCCCAGCTGGGCACCAGCTTGGCGGCCACGGGGTCGGTCACGGCGGAGAACACCACGGGCACGGTCTTGGTCGATGCGACCACGGCCTGTGCCGAGGGCGTGGCGATGGCCACGATGGCGTCAGGCTTGTCGCCCACGAACTTGCGTGCGATCTGCGCGGCCGTGCCGGTGTTGCCCTGGGCACTCTGGTACTGCCACTTGAGGTTCTTGCCGGCTTCGTAGCCTGCTTCCTTGAGCGCGGCCTGCACGCCGTCGCGCACGGCGTCGAGTGCAGGGTGCTCGACGATGGCGGTCACTGCGACCGACTTCTCGTCAGCGGCGTGGGCGCCGCCCGTGATGGCGGAAATTGCCAGGGCCAGCGCGCCCAGGGGCGCCCAAGACAAGTGCTTCATACGTGTATCTCCAACGTGCTTGTGTTTGTTCCTGTTTGCTCAGCAGAAGGCCGCACAGGACGGTCGCGGCGCTTCGCGGCAAAGTCTACTGCAGCCGCCCTGTACGCCTTGGCGTTTGGACGACCCGGTTTTCACCTATAGGTTTGTATCTAAAAATTGGCATGAAATCTGCGGGGAATGCCCTAGGTGCAACTTTTTCATGCGTGTTGGACAGGTTTGGCGGTGCAGGTTTGCGTCTTCAGGGGCTTGTTTTTGGCTTTGTCGTGCATTTTTATTGCGTGCAAGCGCCTTTCGGATGGCCTTCTATGCTTTCTGGGCCTGCATGGCTTTGACGGCGCTCAAAGAAAAAGCCTGCACAAGCAGGCTTGGGCAGGCTTCAGAGGAGGGCCGGTGTGGCGTGCGGATCACATGCCCGCGTAGTTCGGCCCGCCGCCGCCTTCGGGTGTGACCCAGACGATGTTCTGCGTGGGGTCCTTGATGTCGCAGGTCTTGCAGTGCACGCAGTTCTGGGCGTTGATCTGCAGGCGCTTGCCGCCCTGGGCCGTGTCGTCCACGAACTCATAGACGCCGGCCGGGCAGTAGCGCTGCTCGGGGCCTGCGTACTTGGCCAGGTTGATGGCCACGGGCACCGAGGCGTCCTTGAGCGTCAGGTGGGCGGGCTGGTCTTCGGCGTGGTTGGTGTTGCTGATGAAGACGCTGGACAGGCGGTCGAAGGTCAGCTTGCCATCGGGCTTGGGGTAGTCGATGGGCTTGCACTCGGCCGCAGGCTTAAGGTAGGCGTGGTCGGGCTTGTCGCGGTGCAGCGTCCAGGGGATGTTGCCCTTGAGCACGAACTGCTCGATGCCGTTCATCAGCGTGGCTGTGGTCAGGCCCTTCTTGAACCAGGCCTTGAAGTTGCGCGACTTGTTCAGCTCTTCGTACAGCCAGCTGTTCTCGAAGGCCTCTACATAGGCGCCCAGCTCGTCGCCCTGGCGGCCCGCGACGATGGCGTCATAGGCGGCTTCGGCGGCCAGCATGCCGGTCTTGATGGCGGCATGGCTGCCCTTGATGCGGCTGACGTTCAGGAAACCTGCGTCGCAGCCCACGAGCGCGCCGCCCGGGAACACGAACTTGGGCAGGGACAGCAGGCCGCCGGCCGTGATGGCGCGCGCGCCGTAGCCCAGGCGCTTGGCCGGCTTGATGCCCTTGGACTCGTCGCCTTCCAGGTAGTAGCGGATGTTGGGATGGGTCTTCCAGCGCTGGAATTCCTCGAAGGGGCTCAGGTAGGGGTTGGCATAGTCCAGGCCCGTGATGAAGCCCAGCGTGACCTTGTTGTCGTCCAGGTGGTAGAGGAAGGCGCCGCCGTAGGTCTTGCTGTCCATGGGCCAGCCGGCCGTGTGCATCACGAAGCCGGGCTTGTGGCGTGCCGGGTCGATTTCCCACAGCTCCTTGATGCCCAGGCCGTAGCTTTGCGGGTCCTTGCCGGCGTCCAGCTGGTATTTGGCAATGATCTGCTTGCCCAGGTGGCCGCGTGAGCCTTCGGCAAAGATCGTGTACTTGGCGTGCAGCTCCATGCCCAGCTGGAACTCGCCCGTGGGCTCGCCGTCCTTGCCGATGCCCATGTTGCCGGTGGCCACGCCCTTGACCGAGCCGTCGTCGTTGTAGAGCACTTCGGCGGCAGCAAAGCCCGGGAAGATTTCAACGCCCAGTGCCTCGGCCTGCTCGCCCAGCCACTTGACCACGTAGCCCAGGCGAACGATGTAGTTGCCATGGTTCTGAAAGCAGGCCGGCAGCAGGAAGTTGGGCGTGCGCAGGGCGGATTTCTCGCCCAGGAAGACCATGGCGTCGTCGGTGACGGGCTGGGTCAGGGGCGCGCCTTTTTCCTTCCAGTCAGGGATCAGCTCGGTCAGCGCACGCGGGTCCATGATGGCACCCGACAGGATGTGGGCACCGGGCTCCGAGCCCTTTTCCAGCACGACGACGGAGACATCCTGGCCTTTTTCGGCCGCCAGCTGCTTGAGGCGGATGGCCGTGGCCAGGCCGCCGGGGCCGCCGCCAACCACCACCACGTCGTATTCCATGGCTTCGCGCGGCCCGTACTGGGCCAGGATTTCTTCGTTCGTCATCGGGGTGTCTCGCTTGGATATTGAAAAAACAGGATGTTCGGCAGACCGAACGTTCGTTCGGCTGCAGCGCAAATGCCGCAATGCGGTGGATTCTATGACGTGCGTGGACCCCGTCGTTGCTGATAGGTGACAGCGCGGGAATCCGCCCTGCTGCACAGTGACCGGGGGCTGCGGGGCATGGTGCCTTGCGGTGGCGCTACAACAAGGAGACTGCAGGCATGCGCATAGAGATTCCAGAATATAAAAAATGGGTTCACGAGATGCGATTCAAAGTGCGCTGGGGCGACATGGACGCCATGGGCCATGTCAACAACGCCATGTACTTCCGCTATCTGGAGACTGCCCGCATCGACTGGATGGTCGAAGCGGGCATGGCGCCTACGCCGGGCGGGCAGGGGCCGGTCATCGTCAATGCGTTCTGCAACTTCCACCAGCAGCTGGCCTATCCCGACGAAGTGCTGCTCAAGATGTACGTCAGCGACCCCGGCCGCACCACCTTCGAGACCTGGGGAACCATGGAACGCATCTCCGAGCCCGGCGTCATCTGCGCCGCCGGCGGCGGCACCGTGATCTGGGTGGACTTTCCCAGGCAGAAGGCCATCGAGTTGCCGGGCTGGGTGCGGGAGATGGTGGGATAGCGGCCCTGGCTTCCTTCAGATGATGTGCCTGGGCACTGCACGCCAGGCCATGGCGCCCGGAGTGCCTGCGGGCGCGGGAGCCTCGCGGATCATCGGATGAACGACACATGCCGTGTCGTCCATGCCCGCATTCCCCAGGAGGTTCGATATGGATTGGTTGCAAAAGCTGCTGTGCCGGCTGTTTGGCTATCGCTGCCCGTTGAGCATCGAGCTCAACGGCGACAGCATTCTCAACGGCTACGGCGTGGACATCACGCCGGTGCAGCGCATCCAGGCGGCACGCCCCTGGTGGACGCTGGATGACAGGTGCATCAACGGCCTGCGGCTGCAAAAACTCATGCTGACGTTTGCCGACGTGCCGCACAACAGCCGCGTCACGGTCATCGCCCTGGGCGCCAATGATGGCTTCGGCCTGGTCCCGCCAGACGAGTACCGGGCCGACCTGCTGGAGGCCGTGCGCATCAGCCGGGAATGCGGTTCCACTCCCGTCTTCACGGGCCTGCCCGGCATGCCGCTGGGGCGCTTTCCCGTGGAATGGACGGACAACCTTGACGCCCTGAACGCGGTGATGCACGACATCGCCACGCAACAGGGCATACCGCACGCCGGCTGGGATGCCGATTTTCGCGGGGACGAGGATCTGAACCCGGATGGCGTGCACCGCACCCAGGCCGCCAGCGACAGGTTGGCCCAGTTGCTGATCCAGACCATCGACAGGCTGCCCCGCTGAAACCGCAGGCCCTGGCCTGCCGAGCCGCACAGTTCGGGCCGACTGGCGCAGGACCCGCTTCGGTCTGGCTGGCAGCGAGGCGGTGGCCTGCTTGCCGCGCTATGCAGGGGGTGCATGTCCCCCTGCTCAGAGGGGGAGGGGAATGCGCGACGGATTCGTTGAGCCTTGGAGCAGTGGCTGCAGCATTGGCTGCAGCCCGAGCATCAGATCAAGGTTCTGCACCGCCGCGCCGGCAGCGCCCTTGCCCAGGTTGTCGAACACGGCGGTCAGCAGTACCTGCTGCTCCTGCGGCTGTCCGAACACCGCGAGCCGCATCCGGTTGCTGCCATTGAGCGCGCGCGGGTCGAGCCGCTGCGCATCGGCGTCCGCCACCAGGGGTTGCAGCTCGATGCAGGGCTGGCCCTGGTACCGCGCCTGCAGCGCAGCGTGCAGACTGCGGGCGGTCACACCGGCGGGCAGCAGCCGCAGATGCAGGGCGATGGTCAGCACGATGCCTTGCCGGTAGTGGCCATAGGCCGGCACGAACACCGGCGCATGGGCCAGGCCGGCATGCTGCTGGATCTCGGGCACGTGCTTGTGGTGCAGCCCCAGGCCATAGACCTGCAGGGGCACGGCAGTCGCGGCGGCAGCGCCCTCATGGTCCAGCAGTCCTGCGCGGCCCCGTCCCGAGTAGCCCGATACCGCGTGAATGGCCAGCGGGTAGTCGGGGGGCAGCAGGCCCGCGTCGATCAAGGGCCTGAGCAGTGCCAGCGCACCTGTCGGATAGCAGCCGGGATTGCTGACGCGCCGGGCATGGGCGATGCGTTCAGCCTGGCCTGCCTCCAGTTCCGGCAGGCCATAGACCCAGCCCGGCGCGGTGCGATGCGCAGAACTCGCATCGATCACGCGCACGCCGGGCCGGCGCACCAGCGCCACGGCCTCGCGCGCAGCCTCGTCCGGCAGGCACAGCAAGGCGATGTCGCAGTCGTTGAGCGCCTCGGCGCGGTGCGCCGTGCTTTTGCGCAGGTCGGCCGGCAGCTGCAGCAGGCGCAGGTCGGTCCGATCCGCCAGCCATTCGCGCACCTGCAGGCCGGTGGTGCCTTGGTCGCCATCGATGAAAACAAGAGAGGTCATGGGTTGCTCCGATTGGGTGTGGAGCGCATGGTGCAGCGCCTGCCGCATGCAGGCCAGTTGAATCTGACAAACTACGGATTCATGATTCCTGAATTGCTGGCAACCTGGGACACCGCACCATGCGCGAAATCAATCTGGACCGTCTGCGCACCCTGCTGACGGTGGCCGACCTGGGCTCATTCGCTGCCGCCGCCAAGGTGCTGCACCTGGCGCCGCCCACGGTGACGCTGCATGTGGCGCAGCTCGAAGAGCGTCTGGGAACACGTCTATTGCACCGCGCACCGGCCGGCGTCACCGCCACATCGGCCGGCAGCCTGCTGATAGACAAGGCGCGCCAGCTCCTGGCCGAGGCCGATGATCTCCTGCAGACCGTGCAGCGCCAGATCGCCACGCGCGGGGGCCGCGTGCGCCTGGGCGCCTCCACCGGCGCACTCGCGCACCTCTTGCCCCAGGCACTGGAAACCCTGGCCGCCCGGCATCCCGAGATCGACGTGCAAGTGGCGGTGATGACCAGCGAGGAAGCCCTGGCGCGCCTGGCTGCCGGCAGCCTGGACATCGGCATCGTCGCGCTGCCACAGCCCGTGCTGCGCGGGCTGCAGGTGCAGGCCTGGCGCCAGGACCCCGTGCTGGCCTTCATCCCGGCCGCCTGGAAGCCGCCGCGGCACATCACGCCCGCCTGGCTTGCGGCCCGCCCCCTGATCGCCAACGACCGTGGCACTCGGCTGTCACGCCAGACCGCCGAATGGTTTGCCGCAGGCGGCGCCCGGCCACAGGCACGGATCGAGCTGAACTACAACGACGCAATGAAGAGCCTGGTGGCGGCGGGCTACGGCGCCGCGCTGCTGCCCCACGAGGCCGGCGCTCCGCAGCCTGACCCCCGCATCACCACGCGACCCCTGCGGCCAGCACTGTCAAGGGCGTTGGGCATCGCGCATCGCAAAAGGCCGGATGACGACGCGACGACGGTGACGATTGAGGTTTTGATGGGGATGCGGGGCATCGCGGCTTAGAAAAATCGATACCAAAGGGGCAGCTGCGGAACGTAGGTGATCATGGCCATCACGACCAGGCACGCCACCAGGAACCAGCCCAGGTTTCGAAGCAGGTCGATGATCGGCACCTTGTTTGTTCGTGCCGCCACATAGAGGTTCGCGGCCAGCGGCGGCGTGAGCAGCCCGAGCTCGATGTTGGTCACCAAAATGATGGCGAAGTGGATCGGATCGATGCCGAACTTCGCTGCAGTCGGCGCCAGCAGGGGGCCCATGAGCAGGGTTGCGGCATTGGTTTCCATGAACATGCCCACGACCAGCAGGATGATGTTCACCACCAGGAGGAAGATGATCGGGCTGTCGGTCACCGTGGTGGCCCACATCGCGATCGACTGCGGTACCTGCTCCAGCACCATGGCGCGGTTGAAGATGCTGGTGAAGCCGATGATCACCAGGATCGCCGCGGCGGACAGCGCGGCGCTCAGGAAAATCTTCTCCATGTCGCGCACGCGCACGGCCCTGCTGACGAGCGTGATCAGCAGCGCGTAGAGCGCCGCCACCGCTGCCGCCTCGGTGGGCGTGAAGATGCCCGTGTAGATGCCTCCCAGCACCAGCACCGGCAGCATGAGCGCGGGCACGGCTCGCAAGAACACGCTGGTGCGCGAGACGGGCGCGGCAGCGCAGGTACGGCTGGATTCACCGGAATGCACTGCCGCCGGCTTTTCCTTGCCACCCGGCAGCACGCGGCGGGCGAGCGAGGCGTGCACGATCATGAAGGCCAGCATCATGACGATCCCGGGCCCGATGGATGCCATGAACAGCTCGGTGATCGAGACTCCCACGATGGAGCCGTACAGGATCAACGGAATCGACGGAGGGATGAGCACGCCGAGCAATCCCGCAGACGCATTGAGCGCCGCGGTGTAGCCGGGCGAGTAGCCGCGTTCGATCATTTCCTTGCCGACGGTGCTACCTATCGCGGCCACAGTCGCGACCGACGAGCCGGTGATGGCGCCCATCAGGGCGCTGGCCAGCACCATCACATGGCCCAGGTGGGCCTGTAGCCGCCCGATCAGTGCATCGCAGACAGCGGTGAGCTGCCGGATCAGCCCCCCATGACTCATGAGCTGCCCACCCAGCAGGAAAAGCGGAATCGCCAGAAGCGGAAAAACGGTAACGGTGTCATAGGTGATGGAGGGCAGCACCGACCAGTCGATGTTCCACCGTTCGGCGTTGACCATCACCACCAAGGTGAAGGCCACACCGACGGGCACACCCAACAACAGAATGAAGATGAGAGCGGGACCGATGATCATGGGTGTTCCTTGGCAACCGATGGTTGATTGGTTGCGGCACGGATCAGCTCGGCCAGGGCATGCAGCACCACCAGCGCCATGCCGAGCGGGAAGAAGAAAGTGGGAATCGCGACAGGAATGCCCATGTCGAGGCCTCGCTCGCCGGAGCTCAACGCGCTTTGAAAGAACCCCAGTGCTGTCCAGCAATAGACTGCGCCGAAGACGATCATGGTGAGCGCCGTGAACACCCGACCGGTCCGGCGAACCCACGGGCGCTTGACCTGGTCGATGATGTCCACCGCGATGTGCGTCCCTGTGCAGGTACACATTGCTGCACCGACGAAAGTGAGTGGCGCCATGGCGTAGATGGCGATTTCACCGGCGTCGGGCAGGTGGAGACTGAAGTACCTCACCGCCACGCTGAAGCAAATGCCCACCAGCATGGCGACAAGCGAGATGATGCAAATCCACTTCTCGGCCAGGAACGCGTGGCGTTCCACCGAAAACAGCCACGTGCTGGCGCGTTTGCTGACGGACATGGGCCCCTCCTTCACTTATTTGCGAGCAGCCGCAGCCTCTTGGCGCAGAGCAGCGATGCGTTCAGCACCGTAGGTGCCCGCCAGCTTTCCCCACAGGCCCTGGCCCACCTTCTCGAACTCGGCCATGGCCTGCGCCGATGGCCGGACGAGCTTGATGCCGCCGGCCTCGATCTTCTTCAGAAAGTCCGCGTTGAGCTGGCGGCTCTTGTCGATCTGCTTGCTGGTCACCTCGGCGGCGGTGTCGGTCAGGATCTTCTTTTCGGCTTCGGACAGCGCCGACCAGAACTTCGAGCTCGATGCCACCGTACCCATGGCATATACATGGTTGGTCAGCGTCATGTACTTCTGTGTCTCGAACAGGCGCGATTCGTAGGTGATGCTGGCGCCGTTGTCCTGGCCGTCCACCGTCTTTTGCTGAAGCGCCGTGAACAGCTCGGGGAACGGCATCACAACCACCTGGGTGCCGGTTTCCTCGAAAAAGCCCTTGATCGCAGCCGAACCTGGAACCCGCAGCTTCAGGCCCTTCAGGTCAGCCGGCTTCTCCACCGGACGGCTGGAGTTGGTCACAGCGCGGAACTCGAGCTCGAAGAAGCCCAGCGTCTCGATGTTCTGCTTGGCCAGCGTCTCGCGCAGCGTCGTCTGCAGAACGCCCTTGGGGTTGTAGAAGATGGCATCTACCTGCTTGAAGTCGGATGCGATGTAGGGCAGGTAGTGGATGTCGAGCAGCGGGTTCAGGCCGGCCAGTGAGCCGGGGTTCAGCAGTGCCAGCTCCAACGAGCCGCGCGACAGTTCGCGCGCCTGTGCCTGCTCGCCGCCCAGTTGGTTGGCCGGGAAGACCATGATGCCGATCCGGCCCTTGGTGCGTTCGCCCACCAGCCTGGCGAATTCCTGCGCTGCCTGGTCCATGGTGCTGTTGGCAGCGAAGACATGGCCCATTCGGGCCTTGACCTGCTGGGCCATGGCCGGAACGGCGGCCAGGGTGGCGAGTGCGAGCGCAGCGCCCGCGATGAAGTTGCGCTTGTTCATGGAGTCTCCTCTCAGGGTGGAAAAAGTGATGGTTCAGATGCCCCGGGCGCCAGAGGCGAGGAAGCCGCCATCGACCGGCAGGGTGACGCCGGTCACGAACCCCGCGTCCTCGGACACCAGGTACATCACGGCCGCTGCGATTTCGCCCACGGTGCCGTATCGGTTCATCGGGATCGCGTTCTCGTACTCCCGACGGAATTGCGCGGTGTGCAGCACACGGGTCATCGGTGTGTCCACCGGACCGGGCGCCACGGCGTTGGCCGTCACGCCCTTTTCGGCCAGCTCGACTGCCATTTGGCGGGTCAGCGCGATCACGGCGCCCTTGGAGGTGCCGTAGGCAGTCCGCCCGGTGCCGACGGCGCGCATGCCTGCCACCGAGGCGATGTTGACGATACGGCCCCAATGGTTGCGCACCATCAGGCGCGCTGCGCGCTGGCTGCACAGGAAGGTGCCGTTGACGTTGACGGCCATGGTGGCCGCGAAGTTGTCGTCCGGAAACTCCAGGAAGGGATGGACCTTGGCGATGCCGGCCGAGTTGACCAGCACGTCACAGCGTCCATGGCGCTGCTCGATGGCGGCGAAGGCGCTGTCGACCGATGCGGCGTCGCCAACGTCGATGGCCTGGGCCTCGGCGGTCGCACCGTCGGCGCGCAGGTCCGCGGCGGTGGTCTCGGCGGCCGTCTGGTCGCTGTCGGCGACGACGATGGCAAAGCCTGCGGCGGCCAGACGCCGGCAGACTTCGGCGCCGATGCCCATGGCGCCGCCGGTGACGACCGCGACGCGGTGTGGAGTGTGGGTGGATGGCAAGACAGGTCTCCTGGTGGTTTTGTGTGAATGGTTCAATGCATCAGGCGTCCCCGGCGCTGCCCCGCAGCGCGCGGACGAAGTAGTCGGGAGCGCCCATCTGGCCGCCCTTGAGGGCCAGCTCCAGCCCGCTCAGGTGGGACTGTGTGGACAGGACGGCACACAGCGGTGCGCCGGGCGACAGGCGGGCGCGGATCTCCAGGGCGTCGGGGCCGAGGGCCTGTGTGATGCGGCTGGACGTGTCGCCCCCCGAGAGCACCAGGCGACGCAGCCGGTGGCGGCGAACGATGGCGTCCACCGCGATGCCCAGCCGTTCACTGACCAGGCGCCCGCTCTGGTGGCGCGCCTGCTCCAGGCTGGCGCCCCGCATCTGCAGGCCCTGGATCAAGCGGGCCACGCGCGGATCGGACGGGCCGCGTGCGGTGTGCATCACCACGCTGGCGCCGCTGGCCAGCGCACTGACCACCTCGCTCACAAGGCGCGCCTCGGCGGCGGCGGTGTCAGGGCCGATGGCCAGCGCCTCGACATCGATCGCCACCTCGCGGAAGCCGGCGTCCACCGCCGCCTCGATCTGCATCGCACTGAGCTTCGAGGCGCTGCCCGAGACGACCAGCACCTGGTCGACGGCGCCGAAGCTGCCGTAGCGGTCGCCCGACGCAGCCGTTTCTCCCTGCCAGGACTGCGTCAATGCGTACTCGACACCGGACGATCCGACCACAAAGAGGGGCGCTTTTAGCCCCGCAGCCATCTGCTGAAGGCAGTCGCCGGTGGTGGTCAGGTGGCCGGCGCTCAGGCCGTCGATCACCACCGCCTGCCGGGCTGGCGCCATGGCGCGGATGTGTTGCGCCAGCTCGGCCGGCGACTGGGTGTCGAGCCAGGTCAGCGGCACGTTGCCGATGGCCAATGGCGCCTGCTTTTCCAGGTGCCGGGCCACGTCGGACTCCTGCATCGGCGTCACCGGGTGCACGCTCATGATCGGGTGGCGGTCGATGCGGTACACCTCGCCGTCGGTGCCCGACCGCGCAAACAGGTGGCCAAACAGGCAGTAGCGACCCAGTGCCGGCGTGCTGGCGACGATCGGCACCACGGGCTGCGGGAAGGCCGCCCGAGACAGTTCGATGACCCGGCCGATGTTGCCCACCGCTGGCGCGCTGTCGAAGGTGGAACATACCTTGTAGTGCACGATCTGTGGCGCCAGGGCGGCGAGCCCACTCAATACGTCGGGCAGCTGCGCATCCATCTCCTGCGGCGTCATCGCCCGGCTCGCGCCGGCCACGCCGATGGCGTCGAAGCCGCCCAACGCAGCCATCTGCGCCGACTTCGGCACCGACAGGAAGAGCGCGCAGCGCAGCCCGCTGAAAGCCAGGACCTCCAGCGCATCGGTGGAGCCGGTGAAGTCGTCGCCGTAGAACGCGAGCTTCAGCCCTTGGGGCTTGTCAGTCGAAGTCATCGTTCACCGCCCGGCAAAGTGCGCCATTGCCCGCTGGAGTGCGGGGTGCGTTTTGGCGTAGGCGTCCAGGCCGATGCTCGCCACCGCCGCCTCCCAGCCTTCACGCATGCTGGCCAGACCGGCGGCGATGCCGTCGGGGTGGCCGATGATGCCGCCGCCGGCCAGGTGCATGAGGTCCACCGTACCCAGAGCCGCGTACAGGTCCGGCGCCTGGCCCGCCCACTGGCCCGACGAGAACACCGGCATCAGCGGCTGGTGTCCGGCCCAGGGCGACAGGCAGGCGCGGGCCGAGGCGATGACCGAGTCGTCCGGCTCCCAGAACTTGCTGCGCAGGCCGTTGACGTGCAGGTGGTCCACGCCCGCCAGGCGCCACAGCTTCTGGTAAGCCTGGAACGAGAAGCCCAGCCCATGGTGCCGTGTGAACGCGCCCCAGCCGTTGCGGTGGCCGTGGATCGGCAACTGAGCGTGGCGGCGCAGGTGTTCCACCCCGGCGAAGCCGACCCAGTTGACGCTCACCATCACGCAGGTGCCGCCTGCTGCGAGCACGGCATCGTGGCGGCGCAGCATCTCGTCGATGGAGCCGGAGATGTTGATTGCGTACATCGGCATGCGGCCCAGGCGGTCTGCATGGCGCTGCAGCACCGGCATGACGGCCCGCAGGCGCTCGTCGAACGGCGCATAGGGTGGATCGGCGATCAGCTCATCGTCCTTGATGAAGTCGATGCCGGCTGCGCACAGCGAGTCGACCAGTTCGGCAGTCTGGCCAGGCGTGAGGCCGATGCTGGGCTTGATGATGGTGCCGATCAGCGGCCGGCCGTGGACCCCGGCCATCCGCCGGGTGCCGGACACCCCAAAGGCCGGGCCGGCGAATTGGGCGGCGTAGCCGGGCGACAGGTCCAGGTCCAGCAGGCGCAGACCGGTGACCTCGCCCAGTTCGTACAGGTTGCCCGCCACCGTGGCCAGCAGGCTGGACAGGTTGGCTCCGACGTTGGCCTCCGGGAACGCGATCTCGATCTCGGCCCGATGGAACACCCCGCCGTGCGGTTGGCGATCCACATAGGCGCTGGGCAGCGTGGGCTCAAGCGCAGGGGCGAGCGGCTCGATGCGGGTGACACGAGCGCGAGAGCGTTCCTTGAGCTCGTCCGTCTCGCCGGGCAACGAGAGGAAGGTGCCGCTGGACTGTTCGCCGGCGATGACCTGCGCAACCTTCTCGGACGAGACCGAGCTTTCGACGAAGTAGCGCGCGGTGAATTCGGCACGGGTGGTGTTCTTGGTCATCGGGCTGTGAGTTAATTTTGAAACCGGACTGAACGATAAGAGCCATCTTTCCTTGTGTAAAACGATATGATTTCGGTAGGCTGTGACTTAAACTCACACGGCACCCAGGTTGACCCTTAGTTGGAAAGTGCATCCATGACCACCCCCCACCGCCTCTCGCTCAACGCACTGCGGGCCTTTGAAGCGACGGCGCGCCTGCGCAGCTTCAGCGCGGCGGCGGAGGAACTGTCGGTCACGCATGGCGCGGTCAGCCGCCACATCCGGATGCTGGAAGACACGCTGGGTCTGGCACTTTTGCAGCGCACGGCGCAGGGGGCCATGCCGACCGGCGAAGGGCAGCGCCTGGCGGAGGGCCTCTCGAAGGGTTTCGGACTGATCCAGTCCAGCGTCGAGCAGCTCAAGCCGGGCCCGCTGACCCTGGCCTGCTCGGAGTCGATCATGATGTACTGGCTCATTCCCAGGCTGGGTCGCTTCAAGGAAGCTCACCCCGAGGTGGAGCTGCGCTTCAACATGAGCCACGGGCCGATCGACTTTGCGCACGACAACGTCAGTGTGGCGATCCGGCTGTCGTCGATCGAACCGCCCCGGGACGCCGTGCGTGCAGACGTCGCGCACGAGTGGATCGGGCCGGTGTGTTCGCCCGAGTACCTGCGACAGAACCGCATCGCGTCCTTCGAAGACCTGGCGCGGGCGCAGCTCATGGTTTCCCGCACCCGCCCGAACGCCTGGGCCGACTGGGCCCGCTGCAGCACGCAGCCAGACCAAAACCTGCGGGTGGACCAGTCGTTCGAGCATTTCTACCTGCTTATCCAGGGCGCGCGCTGCGGCCTGGGCATGGCCAATGTGCCGCGCATGCTGGTGCGCGACGACTTGATGAGCGGCACCCTGGTGGCGCCCATGGGCTTTGTGCGCGGCCCCAACCGGCTCGTGTCCTGGACCGCGCCCCACCTCAGCCGCCGCCCCGATGTGGTGAAGCTGGTGGACTGGCTTCACGACGAACTGCGGGCCACGGAGCCCTGAATCCCCACGGGTCAGCCGGCGAGCAGCGCGGCGTGCTCACGCAGGTGCTGCCTGAACCGCTGCGCATAGTCGCTTCCCACGGAATCGATGACGCTGCGTCGCAGCGCGAGTGCGTTGCGCCATGCCGACACGCGAGGCAGGTTCTCGAAGATGGCGTGCGACACCGCCGGATCCAGGCTGTCGAAGTAGCGAAAAACAGGAGCGAAGACGGCGTCCACCATGCCAAACGCGGTGCCGTCGAAATAGGGCCCCGACCCGAGCACCGCTTCCAATTGCTGGAGGCGGTGCCGGAACGCTGCCTGCTTGGCATCTGCAGCCGCGCGGTCGATGGCGTTGAGAAACTGCCAGGCGTGCGCAAGTGTCGCGGTGCCGAACTCGATCCAGCCCCGCTGGCGGGCACGCGCCAGTGCGTCGCGTGGATACATCGGTGCGCCGCCCTGCGACTCTTCGAGGTACTCGCAGATCACCATGCTCTCGAAGATCACGGCTTGCGTTCCGTCTTGCTGGCGCACGCGCAGCAGCGGAACCTTGCCGTTCGGCGACATGTCCAGGAACCAGTCGGGCTTGGCGGCCAGATCGATGGTGATCCTGTCAAAGGGAACACCCTTTTCCAGCAGGACGATCGCCGCTCGCTGGACAAAGGGGCATAGCGGATGGCTGACGAGGGTGATGCGGGGCTCGATCATGAAGCTCTTTCGAAGTGGGGGTGCGGTAGCCACAGGCGGTGACACACCGCACACGCTGCGTCCTCAGCGGTTGAGCAGGCGGCCGCCATCGAGCACGATTTCAGAGCCCACCGTCCAGCGGGATTCGTCGGACGCCAGGTACAGCACAGCCTTGGCCACCTCCTCGGAGGTTCCGAAGCGGCCGAGCGGGATGGTTGCCACGATGTCCTTGTTGATCTGCTCGCGGTAGGCGCCGGGGATGCCCAGCTTGTCGTACAGCGGTGTCTCGACGGGGCCGGGACTGACCGCGTTGATACGGATGCCACGCCCGAGCAGTTCGGTTGACAGCGTCTTGGACATGTTCAGGAACGCTGCCTTGGTGGCGGCGTAGACGGACGAGCGATCCGCACCGGCATGGGCGCTGATGGACGTGGTCAGTACCACGGAAGCGGGATTGGCGAACACCGGCAGCAGGGACTGAAGCAGGAAGTACGGCCCCTTGACATTGACATCGAACAGGCGGTCGAACATCTCTTCCGTCCATTCCTCGATGGGACGCCAGACCGACACACCGGCGTTGAGGAAGGCGACGTCCAGCTGGCCAAAGCGGTCCTTTACGGCTTGAGCCAGTTCTTTCTGTGCGGCGACGCTGGCCGAGTCTGCGCGCAGCACCGGGACCTCCGGGCCGAGTTCGGCCTGGGCCTTGGCGATCGAATCGGGATTGACTCCGGTCACGATGACACGGGCACCTTCAGCCAGAAACTGCTTGGCGGTCTCCAGGCCGATGCCGCTGGTGCCGCCGGTGATGAGGGTGCGTTTGCCTTGCAGGCGTGACATGAAATTCTCCTTGGGGTGACGACCAACCGCGGCCGCCTGGGAGTAATGTGCATTCATGTCTTGAAATACATAAGATATGGTTTTTCAATATATTTCATGCAAAAATGGCATGAATAAAAGGAAAAACATGGACCGACTGCTCTGGATGACCTGCTTTGCCCGCGCCGTGGAGACAGGCAGCTTCTCTGCTGCGGGGCGCGACCTGGGCCTGGGACAACCCAACGTGAGCCGCTACGTGGCGGCGCTGGAAGAGCACCTGCAGACACGGCTGCTGCACCGGTCCACACGCAAGCTCTCCCTGACGCCGGAGGGTGAGCGCTACTACGCCGACGCGCGGCGCATCCTGGATGCCGTGGACGAATCGGAATCCTCGTTCCGGGACAGCGTCGATCCTTCAGGGCTCTTGCGCGTGGCCTGTCCCACCTCACTGGCACACACCTTCGTGATGCCCCACGTCCCCGCGTTTCTGGAGCGCTACCCGAGGCTGGCCCTGGACCTGCAAATCAGCGATCGCTACGTGGACCTCGTCAACGAGGGGACTGAACTTGCCATTCGCATTGGACATCTTGAAGACAGTGCGCTGCGAGCTCGGCGCGTCGGCTCGTACGAGCGGGTGTTCGTTGCCAGCAAGGGCTATCTGGCCAAACGCGGAGAGCCACAGACGCCCGATGAACTGCGTGACCACGACTGCGTGGTCTACACCTTGTTGTCGTCCGGTGCGACATGGCGCTTCCGTGACGCCGAAGTTCCGGTTTCAGGCCGGTTGAGGGTCAACTCGCCCGACGCGGTTCGCGAAGCGGTCATCGCCGGTTTGGGGGTTGGACACGGCCCCGCGTGGTTGTTCGAGGGGGGGCTGAAAAGCGGGGCCTTGCAGCGCATCCTGCTGGAACATACCGCCCCGCATGTGCCTGTTCAGATCGTCTACGTCGCAAACCGCTTGCTTCCCACACGGGCCATCGCGTTCATGGACTTCATGAGCGACGTGTTCTCCAGGATTCCCGCATTCGGTGCCGCTGGCCAGGAGCAGGGGAGCTAGTTGCAGATGTTCCTTATGGGGTCGACTGCGGACAGTCGATCAGCTCGCCCCGAAAGACTGTTCCCAGCCTGAAGCCACCGGCCAGCAGCCGGCTGGCGACGCCCGGCTGTGGCCTTCGGTTGCTGGCGGCCATTCAATGGCCAAGACACCTACCTTGCATCGCCTGGCTTCCTTGTTCCACTGCGTCGCATGCAGGCGTACGGCAGCACGAAGAGGTACAGACCGCTCAACAGCAAGAGAAAGAGCGGGGGCAACGGCGAGTAGCTGACCCAGGAGGGAGGTTCCCCCTGCGCCCGGACAATGAAGTTGGCGATGACGGTGACCGTGAAGGCGACTGACAGCCAGCGGTGGATCTGCCGGATCCGGTGGTTCCAGTTCAAGGCGGCCTCCCTTAGCGGCGCGCCTGGATCATCTTCCACCCGTTCCCCGACGGATCGCGCAAGCCTGCGTCCACGGTGCCGTACCGTGCCACGGGTTCCTGCGTGAATTCCACCCCGCTTGCGAGCATTCGGTCGTAGGCAGCGCGGCAGTCATCCACGGTCAGTACGAGGGGCGGCATGGCGCCTTTGGCCACAATCGCGCGCACTGCCTGCGCCGTTGCTGCGTCGAGCACGGGCGGGCCGGGTGTGAACAGGCCGAGCTGGAACGACGGCTGTTCCGGGTGCTGCACCGTGAGCCAGCGATAGTCGCCGTTTGCCACGTCCGTGTGGACGCGGAACCCGAGCTTGTCGACATAGAACGCGAGTGCTTCGTCTTGATCGCGCACATACAAACCAACCACTTCAACGCCTTGAATCATGGGATCTCCTGTTGTTCGGGTTCGTTTGTATCGCTTGTTGCCCGGCGTCGCTTCTCCGAAACTGCGGTCGTGAGGTCGGGGCGGTGCGCGGCGCTGACGATGCAGGCGGGCACGCGGCCCAGCTCGTGCATCGTCGCCCGGGCGCGCACCCGGACTGCGCTGGGACTGTCGCCTGTGATATCGCGGAAGGTGCGTCCGAAGGTGCCCAGGCTTGCCCAGCCTGTATCAAAGGCGATGTCGGTAATGGCCAGATCGGTTTCGCGCAGCAGCGTCATTGCCCGCTCGATGCGCCGCGTGAGCAAGTACCGGTGCGGCGGACTGCCGAAGGCCTGCTTGAACGACCGGGCGAAGTGCGCTTCGGACACGCCACTGACCTGCGCCAGTCGCCCGACAGGCCAGGCCTCGTGCGATGCGGCGTCAATGCTGTCCTTCGCGCGCAGCAGCCGGCGCAACAGTTCAGGATCCTGGTGTGCAAGGTCGTTGTTCATGCCGTCTCCGGTGCCATCGGGAAGCATTTTCGTCTCTTGGGAGTCCACGGTTTGGGAATAGACCCCTGCGCGCGAACTGTATGGATGGACAGTAGAATTTCGGGCTCGATAGTTTCCACAAGGGAAGGGTCTGGACATGTCCGCAGAACTCGAACAAGAAGTCGTCTCAATCTTCGAAGACCGCCTTTGGCATCACAACGGCTGGGAGGCCCGCGTCATCAAGAATGAAGACGACGATGGCTGGGCCGTTGCCATGACCCAGGACGGCCAGGTGGAGCCAAGCCTGGTCGGCCCGTGGACCATGGGCCGCGACAAGAAAAATCCCAAGCCGCTGGACGTTTCCGCCTTCAACACGCTCGTGAAGACGGCGCACGAGGTGATGCGCCGGCATGAGCAGCATCTGGCAGCGCAGTTGCACAAGGATGTGCAGATCGTGGTGAGCGGGTCACGCGTGACCGTCTCTCTGGATATCGAGCCCGATGAGGACAATCCCAGCGCCACGCTCACCGCCACTGCCGCCGACGGCAGCGAGCTGGCCAAGGTGGGAGTCAGGCCGGACCATCAGCTCACCCGGACGTCTGCGCAAGCCTGGGCAGAGGCAGGCTACCCCCGTCCCAGCGAGGACTGAGCCGCGGGCAAGGCCGGGGAATCAGGGGGCTGTTTCACAGCTGCCTTCCAAGGCGGATATGCGGCTTTGCGGCTTTGCGGCTTTGCCACACGCTCTAGATGTGCAGCATGGCCAGCCCGCCCACGCCAAGGCCTAGCGCTGCCACGCCGAGCATGGCGTATTCCAGCCATTTCTTCTTGGTCAGCAGCGCGATGGCTGCAAGGGCAATGGCGACCTGCAGCGCGGTGGTGGCCTGCGCCCAGCGGTGATGCAGATGCATCTGCATCTCGGACTTCTCGTCCCATTGCCGGGCCTCGGCTTCCAGGCGGTCGGCATCGCGCTTGATGTCGTCCTTTTCCTTTTCGTAGCGCTCCACCTTGGCCTGGTAGGCCGCCCGCCTGTCCTCCGTGGTCGCCAGATCACGCGCGAACTCGGACAGCGATTGCTTGGTGCTCTTGGCCTGGAAGAAGGCCCACTGGTTGGCCGCTTCGGTCTTCTTGATGGCTGCGTCGTTCTTGTACAGCCCGGCATTGGCCTGGGTGGCTCCGCCCATGTACGCGAAGATGGCTCCCACCGTGGCGATGACTGCCGTGCACATGGCGATCTGGTTGGTCAGGCTGCCGCCGCCGATGCCGTGGTGGGCGGTTTGGCCATGCTCGCCCTGGGCAGCATGTTCGAGTTCGTGATCGTGTGGGCCGTGGACGTGAAAGCCGCCGGAAGACATAGGTGCCAATTCCTTGATGCAATGGGGTGGCGCATTATGGGGCCGGCCTGGCGGCAATCCAGGGCTCCAGGATGTGCGGGGCGCATGGCCCGCTTGGAGGTCAGCGCCTTGGCTGGCGGCCTGCAGATGGGGGAGTGGGATCAGGCGGCGGTCGCGCGGTGCGGCAGCGCTGCGAGCAGTATTTGACCTCGTCCCAATCACGTGCCCATTTTTTGCGCCATGTGAACGCAAGACCGCAGCACGCACACAGCTTGGAGGGCAGGTGGGGCTTCTTGTGCATGGCGCGGGCGTTCCTGTGGTTCAGCGCGTCAGCGTGGCCAGGGCGCGCCGGGCCAGCGCCCGTCCGCTGAGCCAGGCGCCTTCGACCCCTGCGCCGCACATCCAGTCGCCGCACAGGCCCAGGCCCGCAGGCGCATCCCACCAGCAGCGGTTGACCAGGTGCGGCGCCGGCAGCGCATAGCGCCAGCGGTGGGCAGTGACGCGCAGGCCGCCTGGTAGAGAGTCGTACAGAGAGCCGGCCAGTGGGCCGGCCAGGGCCTCGAATGCCTGCAGCAGTTGCCGGGCCACGGATTCGGCGTCCGACTCGATGTGATCCTGGCTCCATCGTGCACTGGCATGCAGCACCCAGGTCTGAGGTCCTTGCGGCACTTGCGGCCCCTGTCGTCCTGGCTTGGCGCTGTCGCGTGCCACCCAGCACAGCGGGCCATCCGTGATTTCTGCCGCATCCCAGTCCAGCGGCAGGGGGGCGTCGGTGCGCAGCATGGCCACCCAGCAAGGCTGCATGCGCGCGCTGGCAGCCAGTGCCGCAGCATAGGGCGAGACCGGCTCCAGCAAGGCTGCCGCCTGCGGTGCAGGCACTGCCAAAACCAGGGCGCAGTATTCCGATCCGATCTGCCCGTGTTCGGCACAGTGCACAGTCCAGCAGGCAGATTCGTACTTCAACTGCTGAACCGTGGTTTGCAGGTGCAGCCGTGCACCATGCCCCTGTTGTGCAAGCCGCTGGACAAGAAACGCTGCGGGAGAGGTCATGCGCGGCACGCCCACCCAGCGGTCGGGGCCCCCATCTGCTGGCACCACGTCTTTGCCCTGCAGGCGCACTTCGCGCGGACGCCAGGCGGCGACAACGCCGTGCTGCTCCCAATGGCGCACCTCCTGCACAAACTCCGGGTCCTGGGCCGCAAACGATGGAGCGCCGTGATCGCACTGCCACGCACCCTGCGGATCCTGCGCGCGCCGCGTGCTCATGCGCCCGGATGGGCCTCGGCTTTTCTCGAAGATATCCACGCGGCAGCCAGCATCGGCCAGCAGCTGTGCACATGCCAAACCTGCCATTCCCGCGCCGATCACCGCGACGGGGGGCGCGCCGTTCACAAGGCCTCCTGGCTGTGCGCTTCCTGGTGGCGCTCATGGCTGACCCAGATCAGCGCGCTGGTATCGACGCCCAGTTCCCCGGCCTTGGCGACGATGGATTGCAGGGTCTGCGGGGGCAGTTTCGGCTCTCTGGCCAGTATCCAGCAGTACTGCGTGTCCGGCCCGAGGACCAGCGCCCAGCGGTAGTCAGGGTCCAGGGCGGCCACATGGTAGCCGCCGTAGAACGGACCGAAGAAGGAGACCTTGAGCGAAGCCGTGTCCGGCTTGCCCGTGAACAAGGCCTTGCCGACGGCGCGCTGCCACTGGCCCCGGGGCACGGAAAACCCCCGGTTCACCACCTTCACGCTGCCGTCTGCCTGCGGCGTGTACTCGGCGGTCACATCGGTCATGCCCCGCTCGAAACCATGGTCCAGCCGTGCCAGTTCGTACCACAGGCCCTGGTAGCGCTGCAGATCGAACGGTGAGACGGGCGTGACCGAGCCGGGCGGGCGCATGCTGGCGCAACCGCTGGCCAGCAGGCCGGCGCCAAGGGCCGTTGCCAGCAGGGTGCGCCGCCTGGCGGTGAAGACGGGGCGGTGGGCGGGAAAGTTCATGCGTATGTCCTTGATGTTCTTGTCGTCTGCCGCCATCGGGCGACCAGCGGTTGCAGATCCGTGAGATGGCGCACCGGCGTGATGCCCGCGACCGGGCTGGAATAAAGCGCCGGGCAAGCTCCACCGGCCCACAACTCGATCGACGGCGGCAGGTGGCTGCGCAGCTCGCCCAGGCAAGCCTGCGCCATTGCTCCGTTGTGCGCGCTGCTGAAGCTCAGCCCCACGATGTCGGCGCGATGCGCCCGCGCGGCCTGTGCCACGTCGCCGATGGGCGTCTGGGTGCCCAGCGATACGCAGTTGCAGCCTTCCAGGGCCAGCAGGGCTTCGACCATGAGCAGTCCCAGTCCATGCATCTCCTGCGGGAGCGTGGTCAGCAACACCTTGGGCGCGGACGGCGGGGAAGGAGGGGCGAGCGAGACGATCGCCTGCCTCAAGACGCCGGTGAGCACCTCGGTGTACAGGTGCTCTTCGAACACTTCAAAACGCCCCTGTGCCCAGAAATCGCCGACCGCCGTGGTCAACGGGGCCACGAGCGTGGTCACGAAACCGGCCAGGCCCATGCGCGACTGGGCCAGGCTCAGGCAATGCCTGAGCTGGGCGGGATCATGGGCGGCAATGGCGTTGAGCATGGGTGCGAAGCGGTCAGAGTCTGCTGCGTTCTCTGGATTTGTCCTGGACAAATCCATGCTCGGCGAGGTGTCGGCGCGGGCCAGCAGCGCCTGCAGGCCGTCCAGATCCACGCCCATCAGCTTGCTGGGGCGCAGCCCCGTATCCATGAGCCGCCGGATCAGGGTCAGTTGTCGAACCTGGTCCGCCGGGTAGCGGCGATCGCCTGCCGAATCCCGTTCAGGCCTTGGAAAGCCGTAGCGTCTTTCCCAGACACGCAGGGTGTCCTTGGCGAGTCCGGTCTCGCGTTCGACGGCCGAGATGGGCAGCCCGGGGCCAGGCGCCAAAGGCAGGGGGTCAGAAAGTGGCGTCATTGATCTGAAGGGAACAAAACGTCCGGTCATGGCCGGGATGTTTTGAGGGATTTTCTGAATTGTCTAGGACAAAAATATGTTTTGTCCAATATATTACATAGAGAAACAAAGCGCAGGCCCACTGGCCGCCACCCGGCAGGCTCGCTGGCGCGAGTGCTTTGTAGATCCCGGCCAGGAGATGACTGCCCCAGGCGCAGGCGAGGCTTCACACCATGATCGCCGCGCCCTTGTGCAGTCTTTCCGGCCACGCAGTTCGTACCGATGATCATCATGAATTTGTCCAACTGGCCACTGGCCCGCCGTCTCGCAGCTGCCTTCGCATGCGTCATCGCCATTTTTCTTCTTGTCATCGCGCTGGCCGTGAGCAGCCAGTCCCGGCTCAAGGAGGCCCAGCAATGGAACGAGCACACCTTCAAGGTCATGTCCCAGGGACAGCGCATGCTCACGGGCATGGTCAACATGGAGACGGCCTCGCGGGGCTATCTCCTGTCGGGTGACTCCCGTTTTCTTGCCCCCTGGGATGAAGGACTCAAGGAGTTCGAGGCCTCCTGGCAGGAGGCCGTACGCCTGACCGAGGACAACCCCGCCCAGCAGCGCCGCCTGGACGGTATCCGCCTGCGCCATCGTGAATTCGTTCAGGCGGTGCAGCCGCTGCAGGCGCTGCGGCGGCAAGTTCAGGAAGGCTCGGCAACGGTCGAGGATCTGGTTCGCGAGTTCTCCCTGGGGCGCGAGAAGGCGGCCATGGATGGGCTGCGCGCACTGCAGGCGGACCTGGTGCGTGAGGAGGAGCAGCTCATGGCCGAGCGCCTGACGCGCACCGAGTCGCTGGCGGCAATGACGCTGGCGTTCGAGCTGGGGGGCGCGCTGGTGGCCGTCGTGCTGGCCGCCTTGCTGGGGACCTGGGTCACGCGCTCCATCACGGGCCCCATCGGCCGGGCTATCGAGGTGGCACGCGCGGTGGCATGCGGGGATCTGACGCAGCGGGTGGAGGCCACCACCCACGATGAAGTGGGGACCCTGCTGCGCAGCCTCGGCGAGATGAGTGATGCGCTATCGCAGGTCGTGGCCGTCGTGCGCAGCGGCAGCGAATCCGTGGCAAGTGCAAGCACGCAGATTGCCCAGGGCAACACCGACCTGTCCTCGCGAACCGAAAGCCAGGCCAGCGCGCTTGAACAGACGGCGGCCTCCATGGAGCAGCTCGGAGCCACCGTGACCCAGAACGCGGATGGCGCGGGCAAGGCCAACGCGCTCGCGCAGCAGGCCAGCGGCGTGGCCGGGCAGGCGGGCGAGGTGGTCACCCAGGTCGTGGACACGATGAAGGGCATCAGTGAAAGTTCGCGCCGCATCGCCGACATCATCAACGTCATCGACGGCATCGCGTTCCAGACCAACATCCTGGCGCTGAACGCTGCGGTGGAGGCTGCGCGTGCCGGAGAACAGGGCCGCGGCTTCGCTGTGGTGGCCTCCGAGGTCCGCAGCCTGGCCGGCCGCAGCGCGGCGGCGGCCAAGGAGATCAAGGCCCTGATCTCCGACAGCGTCGAGCGGGTCGAACAGGGCTCTGTGCTGGCCGACCGCGCGGGGGGCACCATGGCTGAAGTGGTGACGAGCATACGCAGCGTCACCGACCTCATGGGCGAGATCAGCGCGGCTTCCGCCGAACAACGCAGCGGCGTTGCGCAGGTGGGCGAGGCGGTCATGCAGATGGACCAGGCGACGCAGCAAAACGCAGCCCTGGTGGAGGAAATGGCGGCGGCAGCCACGAGCCTGCGCCAGCAGGCGCATGACCTTGTGCAGTCCGTGAGCGTTTTTCGCCTGGGGCCTCAGGCGCAGGGTTGAGGCAGGGTTGGCGCACCGGTGAAGACACGGTGCGGGACCCTGGGAGAGCGGGTCCCTCTACAGGCGCCGGAACATCAGCCGCTGCCGCCGTCCTGCCCGGGCACCGGCCGGCGTTCAAACAGTTGCGCCATGGCTTTGGCGGCTGCCTCGGCCGCTTCGGCGCGGCGCATCTCGGCCGCGTCTTCAAACCCGCAGCCCATGGCCTGGGCCTCGGTGCCGGCGTAGTCGGCCAGCGTCTCGGCGCTGTCGCGGATGCTTTGCAGGGCGCGGGCCACCACGTCCATATGGCGATGGCCCTTGGGCGTCTCCAGCCATGCCAGGGCGAGCTGGGCGATGGAGGAAATCTCTGCACAGCCTTGCTGCACAAGATGGTCCACCTGGGTGAGGGCGTTGGACAGCTGCCGCGTGGTGTGGCTGTCCTTGGCGGGGGTGGGTTGGGCGGGGGTCATGCCTTGGCCCTCCGTGTGGAAGGGGCGGCGCCAGCAGAGGGCGCGCAGGCGAGTGCGAGGAAAACGGTGTTCATGTTTGATGCTCCATTGCAAAGCGAATTCACTGGCCTTTGCGATTGCATTGATCCGTGAATTGCATTGACAGACCTCGCTTTCGAAGAGGTTGTGCCGCTGTGTGATGGAGGTGTTTTGAAGCACCGGCCCCGTGACAGGGGGCCGGTGCGGATGATAGCGCCGGCCGGGAGGGTCGGAGGCGGCAGGTCCGGTCATCCGGTTTTCCGAACGACGCAGGCGTTCCATCGTTCGGATTTCCGTGCCACCTTATGCATAAAAGTAAGGTCGATATAGGCGAATCAAGCAGTTAGCGCGGGGTGCAGGTGCCGGATGTGGCTGGCACGGTCTGTGCACTGTCAGGCGCAGGCCACGTGCATCGTGGTTGTGTATGCAGGGAGACAAGCCCGTCTTCGCTGTGGCATCCGGCCCGTGCCGGCAGCCGTGGTGGCCGGGCTCGCTTGCAAGACCGAAATACGTCCAACGAAAAATCCGCATGAAATTCAACCGCTTGACCACCATGGTGCTCGTGGCCATGGTCCTCGGCGTGCTGGTGGGCTATGCCTGCAACAGCTACGCACCCACGCCCGAGGCCGCCAAGGAAATCGCCAGCTACTTCGGCATCCTCACCGATGTCTTCCTGCGCATGATCAAGATGATCATCGCGCCCCTGGTGTTCGCCACCCTGGTGTCGGGCCTGGCCAACATGGGCGACGCCAAGGCCGTGGGCCGCATCGGCGGCCGCGCGCTGGGCTGGTTCATCGTGGCCTCGTTCTGCTCGCTGGCCATCGGCCTGATCTATGCGAACGTGCTGCAGCCCGGCCATGGCCTGAGCGTGGCCCTGCCGTCGTCGGCCGAAGGCCTGAACCTCAAGACCTCGGCGCTGAACCTCAAGGACTTCATCGCCCACGTGTTCCCCAAGAACATCTTCGAGGCCATGGCGACCAACGAGGTGCTGCAGATCCTGGTGTTCGCGCTGTTCTTCGGCATTGCGCTGGGCAATCTGCACAACCAGGCCGCGCGCTCCATGGTGGGCCTGATGGACGAAGTGGTCCACATCATGCTCAAGGTCACCGACTACGTGATGCGCTTCGCCCCCGTGGGCGTGTTCGGTGCCGTGGCCGGCACCATCACCATCCATGGCCTGGGCATGCTGTCGGTGTTCGGCAAGTTCATGCTGTGCTTCTACCTGGCCCTGGCCACGCTGTGGGTGCTGCTGATCGTGGCCGGCTACGTCGTGCTGGGCCGTGACATCTTCCGCCTGCTGAACCTGATCCGCGGCCCGCTGCTGGTGGGCTTTTCCACGGCCAGCAGCGAATCGACCTATCCCAAGCTGATGGAGCAGCTGGAGAAGTTCGGCATCAAGCCGCGCATCATCGGCTTCGTGCTGCCGCTGGGCTACTCGTTCAATCTGGACGGCTCGATGGTCTACACCACCTTCCTGGCCATCTTCATCGCCCAGGCCTACGGCATCGACATGACGCTGACGGCCCAGATCACCATGCTGCTGGTGCTGATGGTCTCCAGCAAGGGCATTGCCGGCGTGCCGCGCGCATCGCTGGTGGTGGTGGCCGCCGTGCTGCCCATGTTCGGCCTGCCCGAGGCGGGCATCCTGCTGATCCTGGGCATCGACCACTTCCTGGACATGGGCCGCACGCTGACCAATGTGCTGGGCAATGCCATTGCCACGGCCGTGGTGGCCAAGTGGGAAGGCGCCGTCGATCCGACTGCGGCTACGGATGACGACGAGTCCCTGCTGCCCACGGACCATTCCGAGCAAGGGCGGCCCGCTGTCTCGGCCTGAGGCCCAGGCGGCGCTGGGGGGCACTGATAACATCGGTGCCTTCACCATGCCCGCCCGCCGCCCCCTGCGCCAGCTCATCCTGCTTTTGCTGTGGCTTGCCCTGAGCGGGCTGAGCGGCTGGGGTGCGTACCTGCTGGCGCAGCGGCTGGGCATCGCCGATCTGCGTGCCACGGGCATGCACCGGCTGGAGCTGTACGGCGCCAGCCTGCAGCGCGAGATCGGCAAATATGCCTTCCTGCCCGACGTGCTGGCACTGGAAGGCAATGTGCAAAGGCTGCTGGCCGAGCCCGGCGACGAGCAGCTCACCAATCGCGTCAACGCCTACCTCGAGCAGCTCAACGACCGCGCGGGCACGCTGACCGCCTACCTGGTCGATGCGCGCGGCCACGTCGTGGCCTCCAGCAACTGGCGGCGCACCGACAGCTACATGGGCGAGGACCTGAGCTTTCGCCCCTACTACCGCACCGCCATGGCCACGGGCAGCGCGCGCTTCTTCGGCATAGGCACCACGCGCGGCGAACCCGGCTACTACCTGGCCTCCACCCTGGGCGACGACACCCACACGCTGGGCGTGGCCGTGGTCAAGGTCAGCCTGGACCAGCTGGAGCAATCGTGGTCCACGGTGGAGGCGCCCGTGCTGGTGGGCGACGAGAACGGCGTCGTCATCCTGGGCACGGTCTCCGACTGGAAATTCACCACCTTGCGCACGCTGGACGAGGGCACGCGCGCCGCCTTCGACCACACGCGCCAGTACAACCGCCGCGCGCTGGAGCCGCTGGGCCTGCAGGTGCTGCGCGACCTGGGCCAGGGCGCGCGCCTGGTGCGCATTGCCCGCCATGGCGAGGAATCGCCGGGCTCGGTCTACCCGGTCAGCGGCCGCTTCCTGGCCCAGTCGCGCCAGCTGCCGGGCACGCCCTGGACGATCACCGTGCTATCGCACCTGGAGCAGGTCGACCAGCTGGCCCAGAGCCGCGCGCTGGCCGCGGCCGTGGGCGCGGCCTTTGTGCTGCTGCTGGCCATGATGGTCAACGAGCGCCGCCGCCACCTGCGCGACCGGCTGGCCGCGCGCGAGGCGCTGCAGGCCGCGCACGACGAGCTCGAGCGCAAGGTGGAGCAGCGCACGGCCGACCTGTCGGCCGCCAACGAGGCGCTGCAGGCCGAGGTGGCCGAGCGCACCCACGCCGAGGCCACGCTGCGCGCCGCCCAGGACGAGCTGGTGCAGGCCGGCAAGCTGGCCGTGATAGGCCAGCTGTCCACGGGCGTCGCCCATGAACTCAATCAGCCGCTGACGGCGCTGCGCACCCTGGCCGGCAACAGCCAGCGCTTTCTGGAGCGCGGCGATACCGAAACCACGCGCGTGAACCTGGAGCGCATGGCTCAGCTGGCCGACCGCATGGGCCGCATCACCGGCCAGCTGCGCAACTTCGCGCGCAAGTCCAGCGGCGCCAGCCAGGCCGTGCCGCTGGCGCATGCGCTGGACAATGCGCTGGCCGTGCTGGAGTCGCGCGTGGCCGAGACTGGCGCCCGCATCCTGCGCGATGACGGCGTGCCCGAGGCCGTGGCCTGGTGCGACCGCAACCGCATCGAGCAGGTGCTGATCAACCTGATCAACAACTCCCTGGACGCCATGCGCGGCCAGCCCGCGCCCTGCCTGGAGCTGGCCTGCGCCGTGGCCGATGGCCGCGCCCAGGTCACCGTGCGCGACCACGGCCCGGGCCTGAGCGAAGCGGCGCAGGCCCATCTGTTCCAGCCGTTCTTCACCACCAAGGAAGAGGGCGTGGGCCTGGGCCTGGGGCTGGCGCTGTCGGCCGGCATCGTGCGTGAATGCGGCGGCACGCTCACGGGCAGCAACCATCCGGGCGGCGGCGCCGTCTTCACGCTGAGCCTGGCCCTGGCTCCCTCCACACCCTCTGCCGACACACCATGACCGACGCCCTCAAAGTCCTGATCATCGAGGATGACCCCGACATCGTGCTCGGCTGCGAGCAGGCGCTGCAGCTCGAAGGCATCGCCTGCGAAAGCGTGGGCAGCGCCGAGCAGGCGCGCCGGCGCCTGTCGCGCGACTTCGCGGGCATCGTGGTCAGCGACATCCGCCTGCCGCGCATGGACGGCATGGCCTTCCTGCGCGAACTGGTGGCCATGGATGCCGAGCTGCCCGTGGTGCTGATCACCGGCCACGGCGACATCTCCATGGCCGTGCAGGCCATGAAGGACGGCGCCCAGGACTTCATCCAGAAACCCTTCGCCCCCGAAACCCTGGTCGGCGCCGTGCGCCGCGCCCTGGAGCGCCGGCGCCTGGTGCTGGAAGTGCGTGCGCTGCGTCAGCAGCTGGACCAGCGCGACAGCCTGGAGCACCGGCTGATAGGCCGCGCGCCCAACATGCGCCAGCTGCGCCAGATGCTCACGGGGCTGGCGCAAAGCGCTGCCGATGTGCTGATCCAGGGCGAGACCGGCACGGGCAAGGAACTGGTGGCGCGCTGCCTGCACGAGGCCAGCGCGCGGCGCGACGGCAACTTCGTGGCCGTCAACTGCGGCGGCCTGCCCGACACGCTGTTCGACAGCGAAATGTTCGGCAGCGAGGCCGGCGCCTATACCGGCGCGGGCAAGAAGCGCATCGGCAAGCTGGAGCACGCCAGCGGCGGCACGCTGTTCCTGGACGAGATCGAAAGCATGCCCCTGCCCATGCAGATCAAGCTGCTGCGCGTGCTGCAGGAGCGCGTGCTGGAGCGCCTGGGCTCCAACACCCTGATCCCCATCGACTGCCGCGTGATCGCGGCCACCAAGGTGGATCTGCTGGAGTTGAGCCGGCAAGGATTGTTCCGCGCCGACCTCTACTACCGCCTGAACGTGGCCACCGTCTCGCTGCCGCCGCTGCGCGAGCGGCGCGAGGACGTGCCGCTGCTGTTCGAGCACTTCGCGCTGCAGGGCGCCGCGCGCCACCAGCGGCCCGTGCCCGAGCTGACCACGGCGCGCGTGCAGCAACTGCTGGGCTATGACTGGCCCGGCAACGTGCGCGAGCTGCGCAACGTGGCCGAGCGCACGGTGCTGGGCATCGAGACCGGCTCGCCCCCCTTCGGCCAGCCGGCCGGCACCACCGCGCAGGACGCCGCGCCCCGGCCGCTGTCCGCCGCTGTCGAGGCCTTCGAGCGCGCCCTCATCGCCGACGCCCTGCGCCGCCACGCCGGCAGCCTGGCGCGCACGGCCGAAGCCCTGTCCATGCCCAAGACCACGCTGCACGACAAGATCCGCAAGTACGGGCTGGATGGGTAGGCACCCTCAACCCCGCTCCCCGAACTCCACGCTTTCGCGCGTCCAGCGCCGCGCCTGCTCGCTCAGGCTCAGCCCCAGGCCGGGGCGCGTGGGCACGAGCATGCGGCCATCGGCGATGTCCAGGCGTTCGTTGAACAGCGGCTCCAGCCAGTCGAAGTGTTCCACCCAGGGCTCGTTGGCGCAGGTGGCGGCCAGGTGCACGTGCAGCTCCATGGCGAAGTGGGGCGCCAGGCTCAGGTGGGCCAGTTCGGCCTGGGCCGCGATCTGCAGGAAGGGCGTGATGCCGCCCACGCGCGGCGCGTCGGGCATCAGGAAGTCGGCGCTGCGGTGGCGTATGAGATCGCCATGCTCGGCGGCGCTGGTCAGCATCTCGCCGGTGGCGATCGGCGTGTCGAAGCGTGCGGCCAGCGCGGCGTGGCCTTCGTGGTCGTAGGCGTCCAGCGGCTCCTCGATCCAGACCAGGTTGAATTCCTCGAAGACACGGCACATGCGCTGGGCCGTGGGGCGGTCCCATTGCTGGTTGGCATCGACCATGATGGGTGCGGCATCGCCCAGGTGGGCGCGCATGGCCTCCACGCGCCGTATGTCCAGCGCGCAGTCGGGCTGGCCCACCTTGAGCTTGATGCCGCCAATGCCGCGCTCCAGCGAGGCGCTGGCGTTGCGCTTGAGCTCATCGAGCGGCGTGTGCAGAAAGCCGCCCGAGGTGTTGTAGCAGCGCACGGATTCGCGCTGCGAGCCCAGCAGCTTGGACAGCGGCAGGCCCGCGCGGCGCGCCTTGATGTCGTACAGCGCCACGTCGAAGGCCGCGATGGCCTGCACGGCCAGCCCGCTGCGGCCCACGGAGGCGCCGGCCCAGCACATGCGCGTCCATAGCCGCGCAATGTCGCTGGGGTCTTCGCCCAGCAGGGTGGGCGCGATTTCGCTGGCATGG
Source organism: Delftia sp. Lp-1 (assembly GCF_020523835.1). Classification (NCBI taxonomy): domain Bacteria; kingdom Pseudomonadati; phylum Pseudomonadota; class Betaproteobacteria; order Burkholderiales; family Comamonadaceae; genus Delftia; species Delftia sp. Lp-1. The sequence continues at coordinate 2,055,734 of NZ_JAJALJ010000001.1, forward strand.
GCGAACTGGCCGGGGCCGCCTGCGCGCTTGGCGTAGCTCAGGCCCAGACCCCGGTGGCCGTCGCGGGTCTGGATCTCGGCGAACAGCATGGCCACCTCGGTCATGGGCTTTTGGCGGCCCGTGAGCACCTTGGCATCGCTGATGGGCTGGGCCAGGGGGAGGTAGCAGGACGACAGGCGTATCCACTGGATGCGGTCCTGGCTGGTGGTTTCGGAGAGCGCGGAAGAAGTCATGGCTGCGGGAGTGCGGTGGTTGGAAAAAGGACAGGGGCAGGCATCAGTCGATGCTGATCTTTCCGGCCTCGATGACCGTCTTCCAGCGCGCGTATTCCTGGCGCTGGAATTCGGCGAACTGCTGGGGCGTACCGGCCACCATCTCGTAGCCGATGGAGACGAACTGCTCGCGCACCCGGGGATCGTTGAGCGCCTCGACAAAGGCCGCATGGGCCTTGTCGCGCAGCGCAGGCGGCAGGCCCTTGGGCGCGACGATGGCCTGCCAGGAGGCGACCTCCACGTTCTTCACCCCGGCCTCGGCCAGCGTGGGCAGGTCCGGCAGCACGGGCGAGCGGCGCGGGCTCGTCACGGCCAGGGCGCGCATCTTGCCGGCCCGGATGTGCTGGATCACGGCATTGATGTTCTGGAACGAGGCATCGACCTGGCCGCCGATCAGGTCGGCATGGGCGGGCGCGCCGCCCTTGTAGGGGATGTGCACGCCCTGGGTGCCCGTTTGCTGCCAGAACAGTTCGGCCGTCAGGTGGTCGCTGGAGCCGTGGCCGGCCGAGGCAAAGCTCATCTTGCCCGGATGGGCCTTGAGGTGGGCGACCACGTCGGCCACGCTTTTGTGCGGCGAGCTTGCGGGCACGACCAGCACGTTGGGCGACTGCACGGCCACGGTGATCAGGTCGAAGTCCTTGAGCGCGTCGTAGGGCAGGTTCTTGATCAGGTGGGGCACGATGACCAGCGGGCCCAGCGAGGTGACGAGAAAGGTCTGCCCGTCCGCCGCCGCGCGCTGCACGAAGGCTGCGCCGATGGTGCCCGTGGCGCCGGCCTTGTTCTCCACCACGAAGGACTGCCTGAGCTTGTCGCCCAGCCTGGGCGCCACGGCGCGCGCGACCTGGTCGGTGGAGCCGCCGGCGGGGAAGGGCACGACCAGGGTGACGGGCCTGTCGGGCCAGGCCTGGGCCGATGCAGAAAAGGCAGCGAGCGCGGCCAGGGCCAGCGCCATGGCACGAAGAATGTGATTCATCTTGTCTCCTGATTTGTGAATGACATCGTTGTCATTTCCGGGGAAATGAAAAAGCGCCGATGCCATTTTTTAGATGCAAGGATTTGCGCTTTCAGCAAAATGATATCGTTGTCATTTTGGCTGTCAATCACGATTTCTGCGATGCAGGGCAGGCTTGGCGCCCGTGCGTGGAGGGCGGTCTGCTATCTTCAGGCCCGTCCCCGATACCAGCCCGCGATCGCGCTTGCCCATGAACACACCCACACCACCCAGGCCCGCCACGCTGCACGACGTGGCCGAGGCGGCCGGCGTCTCGCTGATCACGGCCTCGCGCGCACTGGGCAATCCTTCCATCGTTTCTGAGAAGACACGCGAGCGCGTGCGCCAGGCCGTGGAGGCCACGGGCTATATCCCCAACCTGCTGGCGGGCGGCCTCAAGTCCCGCCGCAGCCGCATGGTGGCCGGCGTGGTGCCCGCGCTGTCGGTGTCGCAATTCCTGCCCACGGTGCAGTCATTGACGGCCACGCTGGCGCAGGAGGGCTATCAGCTGCTGCTGGGCCAGACCTTCTACGACGAGCAGCGCGAGGAAGAGGTGCTCAACGCCATGATCGGGCGCCAGCCCGACGGCATTGTGATGATGGGCCTGGTGCAGTCCGACAAGGCGCGTGAGCGGCTGCGCAGGACCGGCATTCCCGTGGTGGAAACCTGGGACTTCAGCGACCGGCCGCTGGACATGGTGGTGGGCTTTTCCCACCTCAAGGTGGGCAGCGCGCTGGCCGGCTATTTCCTCTCGCGCGGCCTGCAGCGCGTGGGCATGGCCACGGGCAGCGACCACCGGGCCCAGCAGCGGCGCGAGGGCTTTCTCGCGGCCTGGGGCCGCGAGGTGCCCACGGTCACCGTGTCCGCGCCCGGCAGCCTGGAGCTGGGCCGGCAGGCGCTGGGCCAGTTGCTGGCGCAGCAGCCCGATCTGCAGGCCGTGGTCTGCAGCTCGGACATGCTGGCCCACGGCATTTTGGTGGAAGCCCAGGCGCGCGGCCTGCGCGTGCCCGTGGACCTGGCCGTCTCGGGCTTCGGCAATGCCGATTTCGCGGCCCACCTGCTGCCGTCGCTGACCACCGTGCATGTGGACGGGCCGGGCATAGGCCGCCTGGCCGCCGAACTCGTGCTGGCACGCTGCAAGGGCCACAGTGCCGGGCGGTCGGCGTTCGACCTGGGGTTCGAGCTGATCGAGCGGGATTCGACCCGCCGAGCTTAGAGAGTCAGCACACGGCAGCCGCCTGGCGCTCGGCCGCCAGCCCGAAAAGGCTGCCCAGCACGTGCTGGATTTCATCAGGCGCCAGCTGCCTGGTTTCGGTGCCGCTGGCCGTGATGGTCTTGAGCGCGTCGCCCACCAGGATCATGCGGCCGGCCGGCTGGTGCAGCACCACCACCCGCTTTTGCACGAAGATGGCGTCCGGGTGCGTGGAGTTCAGGTAGTTGGCGGGGGCGAAATCCACCCATTCCTGGGGCGACAGGTTGAAGGCGTACTGGTTGGCCCATTCACCGTCCACGCGGGCCTGCAGCAGGTATTCGCCCTGGTCGTCCAGGCTCAGGCGGAAGGTGTCGCCGTCCTGGCGGACCTCGGTATCCAGCACGTCCAGGGCCATGGGGGCGCGTATGCCGTAGCTGCCAAAGCCCAGGTCGCACAGCCAGCGCCGTCCCTCGACCTCGGCCACCAGGGCCATGTGGGTGCGGGGGCGGCGGGCCGGATAGAACATGGGCCGCGCCGCCACAAAGCGGTAGGCAATGCCCAGGGCCTGCAGTGCCATGGCGAACAGGCCGTTCACCTCGTAGCAGTAGCCGCCCCGGGCGCCGCCGAGGATCTTGCCCGCAATGTCTTCTGGCACCAGAGAGACGATCTTGCCGGCCTGCACGTCGAGGTTCTCGAAAGGCACGGAAAACAGCTGCTGGCGCATCAGCGCATGCAGGGTGGCGGCATTCGCCTGGGCGGAGTCCCCGGCACTGAAGCCGATGCGGCGGAAGTAGGCCTGGAGATCGAAATTGCTGGCTTGCATGGGTTTCCTCGGGTTGCTTGATGGATGCAACGATAAATCCGGGCAGCCAATGCCTGTATAAGCAGAATCCAAGAAAACTGACCTGTACAGATTGGCATGCCCACCACCAACGAACCCTTGCCCCAGTACCGCCGCATTGCCCAGGCCCTGCGCCAGACGCTGGCCTGCGGCGCACTGCGCCCCGGCGACAGGCTGATCTCCGCCCGCAGCCTGGCCGAGCGCGAACAGGTCAGCCTGCCCACCGCGCTGGAGGCGCTGCGCTGCCTGGAGGCCGAGGGCCTGATCGTGGCGCGCCCGCGCTCGGGCTACTTTGTGCGGCAGGCAACGGGCGGCGCGGCGCTGCAGGCGTCCCGCCCGTCGTCGCGCCCCGTGCCTGTGACCCTGTCGGCCCTGGCGCGCTCGCTGTTCAGCAGTCCCGACACGCGCCTGATCCCGCTGGGTGCGGCATTGCCCGATCCGGCCTGGCTGCCCACGGCCCGGCTGCAGCGCGCGCTGCAGACCGCCGGGCGCCGCCTGGACGCGCACGGGCAGACCTACAGCATGCCGCCGGGCCGCGCCGACCTGCGGGGCCAGATAGCAGCCCGGGCCGCGCAATGGGGCGCGCGCTTCGGCCCCGATGACCTGGTCCTGACGGCAGGCGCCACCCAGGCCGTGCGGCTGGCGCTGCGCGCCGTGTGCAAGCCCGGCGATGTCGTGGCCGTGGAGCGGCCCGCCTATTTCGGCAGCCTGCTGCTGCTGGAGGACCTGGGCCTGAAGGCGCTGGAGATTGCCACCGATCCCCGCGAAGGCCTGCTGCTGGAGCCGTTGGCCGAGGCCATTGCCCGCCACCGGCCGGCTGCCGTGCTGGCATCGCCCACCGTGCAGAACCCGCTGGGCGCCAGCATGCCGGTGGAGCGCAAGCAGGCCCTGGTGGCGCTGCTGGAGCGGGCGGGCATTCCCTTGATCGAAGACGATGTCTATGGCGACCTTGCAGGCGACGGCCAGCGCCCGCCGGCCTGCAAGGCCTTCGACGGCAGCGGCAACGTGCTGTATTGCGGCTCCGTGTCCAAGACCCTGGCGCCGGGCTGGCGCGTGGGCTGGATTGCGGCGGGCCGCTTCCATGCCCAGGTGCTGCAGGTGCGCCTGGCGGGCGACTGGGCCGGTGTGCCGCTGCTGGAGGCCGCCGTGAGCGAGGTGCTGGCCAGCGGCGACTACGACCGGCACCTGCGCCGTCTCAAGTCCCGCGTGCAGGCCGGGGTGCAGGCCGTCACGGCCAGGGTCGAGGCCAGCTTTCCGCCCGGCACCCGCGTCTCGGCCCCGCGCGCGGGCTTTCTGCTGTGGGTGGAACTGCCGCGCCAGGTCAATGCACTGGAGGTGCACCGCCGCGCGCTGGAGCTGGGCATTGGCGTCAGCCCCGGCCCGCTGTTCTCATCGCGCTCGGACCTGCCCAACCACCTGCGCCTGAACTGCGCCAACGAGCCCACGCCGCGCCTGCTGGGGGCCGTGGGGCAGGTGGGGGAGATATGCCGGGGTTTGGTCGAGGGTGCTGCGGCGCGCCAGGGGGCACAGGCCGGCCAGCCTACTTCTTCTCGCGCGGCACGCGCCCCATGAGGAAGAACTCGGGATTGGGCTGCATGCCGGCAAAGCTGGCCATGCGGTTGGACAGGCCGAAGAAGGCGGTGATGGCGGCGATGTCCCAGATGTCCTCGTCGTCGAAGCCATGCGGGTACAGCGCCTCGAAGTCGGCCTCGCAGATTTCATGGCTGCGTTCGCAGACCTTCATGGCGAAGTCCAGCATGGCGCGCTGGCGGGCGCTGATGTCGGCCTTGCGGTAGTTGACGGCCACCTGGTCGGCCACGTAGGGCTGCTTTTCGTAGATGCGCAGGATGGCGCCGTGGGCCACCACGCAGTACAGGCACTGGTTGGCCGCGCTGGTGGTGGTGACGATCATCTCGCGCTCGCCCTTGGTCAGGCTGCCTTCTTCCTTGAGCATGAGGGCATCGTGGTAGGCGAAGAAGGCGCGCCATTCGGCGGGGCGGCGCGCAAAGGCCAGGAAGACGTTGGGGATGAAACCGGCCTTTTCCTGCACTTCAAGGATGCGGGTGCGGATGTCCTCGGGCAGGCTGGACAGTTCGGGCTGGGGGTAGCGGGCGGTGGCCATGTGTCTTGTCTCCTGGGTGTGGTGGTTGTCGTTGCGGGCCATGTTCGCATGGCCTGCGCTGCGCGGGGTGAACGCGCATGACAGCCTGTCTGCCGCCGAGGTTGCAGATTGCGCCCGGGCTCAGGCGGGCGCCATCTCCGGCTCAGGCCGTTGTGCAAACCAGTCGCCCAGAAAGCCGGTGAGCGCGCGGATTCTGGCCGACATCTCGCTGCGCGTGGCGTGCACCAGGTAGATGTCGGCCGCAGGCAACTGCCATTGGGGCAGGACCTCACGCAGCGCGCCTGCGGCCAGCGGCGCGGCCACATCCCAGAGCGAGCGCTGCAGGATGCCGTGGCCGTCCAGCGCCCAGGCCAGGGCCGCTGCGCCGTCGTTGGTGCTCATCACGCCGTTGACCTTGATGTTGTGCTCGTTCAGGCCCTGGCGCGTGCGCCGGCTCAGGCGCCAGCTGCCATAGGTTTCGTCGCTCTCGCGGATCACGATGCAGCGGTGGGCCTGCAGGTCGGCGGGCTGGCGCGGCTCGCCGTGGGCGTCCAGGTAGGAGGGCGCGGCGCACAGCACGCGGCGGTTGGGCAGCAGCAGGCGGGCGGTGAGGGCGGAGTCGGGCAGGGTGCCAAAGCGCACGACGGCGTCAAAGCCCTGCTCGACCAGGTTGACGGGCCTGTCCGTCAGTTGCAGTTGCACCTGCACCTCGGGATAGGCACGCGCAAAGGCCGACAGCGCGGGCGCCAGCCGCTGGCGGCCAAAGCCCAGCGTGCAGGCAATGGACAGCGGGCCGCGCGCCGTGGCGCGCGTGCCCGAGATGCTGCGCTCCAGCGCCTCCAGGTCGGCCAGGATGCGCGCGCCGTCCAGCAGGTAGGCTTCGCCCTCGGGCGTCAGGTGGATGCGCCGTGTCGTGCGCTGCAGCAGGCGCACGCCCAGGCGCCGCTCCAGCAGGGACAGGCGGCGGCTGACGGCGGGCGGCGTCACGCCCATCTGCTGGGCCGCGGCGGCCAGGCTGCCTTCGCGGATCAGCAGCGAGAAGAAACGCAGGTCGGAAAAGCCGTCCATGGTGGATGCGGTGGATGGTTGATTCGTAAATTGAACTGATGGATCAATGCAGTATTTTGCTATTTATGCAGCCTGGTTTACTGATTAGCATGGCAGGCTGACAGTCATGAACAACGTAGAAGGAATCTCCGGGATGCACACAGATCCATGGATGCCGGGCCTGCGCCAGCAGCGCATCACGGTCGATGACGGGGTGGAGATCAACGCCTGGGTGGGCGGCCAGGGGCCGGCCCTGCTGCTGGTGCACGGCCACCCGCAGACCAGCGCCATCTGGCACCGCGTCGCGCCCCGGCTGGCGCAGCAGTTCACCGTGGTGCTGGCCGACCTGCGCGGCTATGGCGACTCCTCGCGCCCGGCCGGCGACCCCGAGCATGTGAACTACAGCAAGCGCACCATGGCCCGCGACCTGCTGCGGCTGATGGCGCGGCTGGGCCATGAGCATTTCAGCGTGCTGGCGCATGACCGGGGCGCGCGCGTGGCGCACCGGCTGGCCATGGACTATCCCGCCAGCGTGCAGCGTCTGGTGCTGCTGGACATTGCGCCCACGCTGGCCATGTACGAGCAGACCGGCGAGGCCTTTGCGCGCGCCTACTGGCACTGGTTCTTCTTGATCCAGCCCACGCCGCTGCCCGAGCGCCTGATCGAGGCCGATCCCCCCGCCTATGTGCGCGAGATCATGGGCCGGCGCAGCGCCGGCCTGGCGCCGTTCGACCCGCGTGCGCTGGCCGAGTACCAGCGCTGCCTGGCGCTGCCGGGCAGCGCGCACGGCATGTGCGAGGACTACCGCGCCTCGGCCGGCATCGATCTGGAGCATGACCGCGAAGACCGCCAGCTCGGGCGCAGGCTGTCCATGCCGCTGCTGGTGCTTTGGGGCGAGGAGGGCGTGGTGCACCGCTGCTTCGATCCGCTGCGCGAGTGGCAGCTCGTGGCCGACGATGTGCGCGGCCGACCGCTGGCCTGCGGGCACTACATCGCCGAAGAGGCGCCCGATGCACTGCTGGACGCGGCCCTGCCATTTCTGCTGCAGGCCGGGTGAGTGCCGTCATTGGAGGCACTCGGTACGGCATTCGGGCAAGCCGGCAAAGAGGGGAAAGGTGCATTCACGCCATATCCGTGACGCCATAGCGTTTTCCTCCGAATTCAATTGGCATGCCAATCATGTGCGGCAATGGTAAGCAATTGAAAAATCCGGGTGCCTGTCTTGCGCGGGCAATGCCGGGGGCGCAGATCCTGAAAACCGCTGCAGGCAAGGCCTGGCAAGCCCTGGGCAAGGGCCTGCGTCCATGCGTGCCTGCGACAGTAGGCATGGCTGCGTCAATGCGCAGCCCATTGCCGATCTGTGGTGAAACGCCGAACTGATACAGTCGCGCGGCCCGCCCGAGGGGGAGGGTCTTATTCATCACGGGATATTCACAATGAGCAACAAGAAAACCGTAGTGGCCGCTGCCGTGGCATTGGCCGTCGTGGGCTATGGAGGAACCACCTGGTATACCGGCCAGCGGGCCGAGGCTGGCTACAAGGAGGCCGTGGCCGAATTGCGCAAGGTGCTGGGCGAGAAAGTCGTCGTGACCGACGAGTACCACAAGGGATTCCTCTCCTCCCAGGCCAAGCTGGTACTGCAGTGGCCTGCGGCGGAAGCTCAGGCCGCCGAGGCGGCTGAAACGGCTGACGCGGCAAAAGCAGCCGACACAGCTGAAGCGCCCGCCGCCGCAGAACCGGTCGCTGCGTCCAAGCCCGTGCGCCTGGTGGTGGACACCACGGTGCGCCACGGCCCGCTGGCCGGTGGCCGACTGGCGGCAGCGGTTTCCGAGACGCGCTTTGCGCTCGACGGCCTGGACGAAAAGAGCACTCAGATGCTGGCCAAGGCCGTAGCCCCCACGCTGACCAGCGTGCACCACTTCACGGGCGGCCAGGATGTGCGCCTGCTGCTGCCCGCCGGCGAGCTGGGCGACCAGGAAGTCACCATGCGCTGGCAGGAAATGGTGCTGGACACGGCCCTGGGCGGTGGCAGCGTCAAGGGCACCTGGCGCTGGCCCGAGGTGGCCCTGCTGGGCCTGCCCAGCCGCGACAAGTCCATGGGCGTGGAAGAGGAAGAGGGCGAGGAGGAGGAATCCGACAACGACGAGGCCCTCCCCACCCAGCCGGCCGCAGTGCCGGTGGAGCGCACCAGCATCATGCTCACGGGCCTGGAGAGCAGCTTTGAGAACAAGGTCATCGACGGCCTGTGGGGCCTGGGCCCTGGCAAGGCCAGCGTGCGCATCGCCCGCTTCGGCATGAGCAGCACGCCCGCCGAAGGCGGCGAGGCCAAGACGCTGCTGGACCTCAAGAACGTGGACGGCAGCTCGGTCATCGAGTCCGACAAGACCACGCTGGGCATGACCACCCAGGTCAAGGGCACGGGCCGCATCGGCCCCATCGATTTCGAGTCCGTGGGCTACGAGGAAAAGATCCAGCGCCTGGACATCGAGGCCCTGCGCGGCTTCCAGCGCGTCATGGTCGAGGGCTACCGCAAGGAGGGCCTGGCCAAGGCGCTGGAATCGCTGGAAGAGCAGGGCATGGGCGTGCTGATGCAGAACGCCCCGCGCCTGGTGGCGGCCCTGCCGGCGTACTCCATGAAGCTGCAGGCCACCTACCAGGGCCAGACCGGCCACCTGGAGTACGGCGCCGAAGTGCAAAGCGCGCCCACGCAGGAGCAGGTCGCCGAGGCCGGCTGGATGCCCGCGCTGCTCAAGACCTCGGCACTGCAGGCCAATGCCAGCCTGCCCAAGGCCTGGCTGGAGCCGCTGCTCAAGGCATCGGGCAAGCCCGATGTCTCGGCCGAGGATGTGGAAGGCATGCTGGGCATGGCCCAGGCCACGGGCTATGCCCGCCTGGAAGGCGACAAGCTGGTCAGCGCGCTCAAGATGCAGGCCGGTCAGGTCACGCTCAACGGCAAGCCCATCGCCCTGCCCATGGGCGCGCTGCAGTAAGCGGCCATCCACCTTCCGGGCGTCGCCCCGGAAGGTGTTCTCAGGGATGCCACTGGCTGGCGCGCACCACAGGGGCCTGTGTGCTGGCGCTGCCCGCCAGCGCATAGGACAGCTGGTTGGCCGCCGCCACCACGGTCTGCGCCATGGCTTCCAGCCGGGACTCGGGCAGGCGCGATGCCGGCCCGGAGATGCACACCGACCCCATCAGCCGCCAGTGCATGCCGAACACCGGCGCCGACACCGTGGCCACGCCCTGTTCGCGCTCGCCGATGGACCAGTGGTAGCCGCGCTGCCGGATCTGCTCGTACACCGGCCCCGGCTCGCCTGAAAAGGCCAGGATCACGCGCCCCGGCGAGCCCTGGTCCAGCGGCAGCCCCTCGCCCATGCGCGCATGGTGGCGCAGCGCCTGCGGCCCTTCCACGCGCACGAGGCAGGTGCGCACATTGCCCTCGCGCACATAGAAGGCCGCGCTCTCGCCGCTGGCCTGCGTGAGCGCGCGCAGCGCGGGCTCCAGCACGTTCTGCACATCGAAGCCCGCCTGGTAGCGCGCACCCAGCCAGCCTGCGGCCGGGCCCAGGCGCCAGTCCCCATCGTCCCTTTGCACCATGAAGCCCGACTGCGCCAGCGTGCGCGCCAGCCGCAGCACCGTGGTCTTGTGCAGAGCGCAGCGCCGGCTCAGTTCCGCCAGGGACAGGTGCGACTCTCCGAGGGCGAAGGCGCCAAGCAACTGCAAGGCACGCGTGACGGCAATCACGCCGCCGTCCTTGGCCGGGCTGGCCATGTCATCGGGTGGCTGCGCCGGGGAAGGGGTGCTGGGGGGCTTGTTCATGGTGCAAGGCATGCAATCGGTTGCGCTGTATGAAACGGCATTGTATGGGTTGAAACGTTTTCATAAAGTTCGTCCCACGCACCGCAGCCATGCGGGCGTTGGACACAACAAACGGAGACAAACCGCCATGCCGATTCCCTCGCTTTCGCGTTGCCTCAACGCACGCCTTCTTGCCGCCCTGGTTGGCGTTGCCGCCATCGTGCCCATGGGCGCTGCCCAGGCCCAGGACGCCTATCCCCGCAAGCCCATCCGCCTGGTCGTGCCGTTTCCGCCCGGCGGCGGCACGGACATGATCGCGCGCACCGTGGCCCAGCGCTTGGCGGACCACAACAAGTGGACCGTGGTGGTGGACAACCGGCCCGGCGCCGGCGGCAACCTGGGCGTGGATGCCGTGGCCAAGGCCGCGCCGGACGGCCATACCCTGGTCATGGGCCAGACCAGCAACCTGGCCATCAACCCCTCGCTGTACGCCAAGCTGCCCTATGACCCGCTGAAGGACCTGGTGCCCGTGGCGCTGGTGTCTTCCGCGCCCATCGTGATGGCCGCGCCCGCCAACTCGCCCTACAAGACCTTTGACGACCTGGTCAAGGCCGCCAAGGCCAAGCCCGACGGCCTCACGCTGGGCTACTCGGGCAACGGCACGGTGGCCCACCTGGCCGGCGAACTGGCCGAGAACGCCGCCGGCATCAAGCTGCGCCATGTGCCCTACAAGGGCGCGGCCCAGGCCATGACCGACCTGGTGGGCGGGCAGATCGATTTCTACATGTCGGCCGTGCCCACGCTGCTGGGCCAGGTGCGCAACGGCAAGCTGCGCGCGGTGATGGTGACCTCGCTCAAGCGCTCCGACCAGCTGCCGCAGACGCCCACGCTGGCCGAGTCGGGCTACAAGGACTTCGAGGCCGTCACCTGGTTCGGCGTGCTGGCCCCGGCCGGGACGCCCCAGGCCATCGTGCAGCAACTGAACAAGGCCATCAACGACGCGCTGCTCGTGCCCGAGGTGGCCGAGAAGCTGCGCTCCGAAGGCGGCGAGGTGCTGGGCGGCTCGTCCGAGAAGTTCGCCGCGCTGCTGCGTGCCGAGGTGCCGCGCTGGGCACGCATCGTCAAGGACTCGGGCGCCAGCCTGGACTGAGACCGGGGGGCAGGGGCGCCAGCCCTTTCGCTTCCTCCGCGCTTCCTCCTCCCTTCCTTTTTCTTCCTCCATCGAGATCTCGCCATGGACTGCGACAGCCTTGCCGTGCCCGTCCGTTTCTCGCAGGGCAGCGCCCGGCCTCGTGCCGTGCTGCCCCCGGATGCCTGCGACTGCCATGTGCATGTCTATGACGGCCGCTACCCGGCAGCCCCGGGCGCGCGGCTGCTGCCGCCCGATGCCTCGGCCGGCGACTACCGCGTGCTGCAACGGCGCCTGGGCACCTCGCGCTGCGTGCTGGTCACGCCGTCCACCTATGGCAGCGACAACCGCTGTTTGCTGGATGGGCTGGCTGCGCTGGGCCCGCAGGCGCGGGGCGTGGCCGTGATCGATGGCAGTGAAAGCGATGACCAGCTGCAGCGCCTGCACGCCCTGGGCGTGCGCGGCGTGCGGCTGAACCTGTCGCTGGGCGTGACGGGCACGGCCGAGCTGCTGGTGCCGCTGGCCCGCCGCATCGCCCCGCTGGGCTGGCACCTGCAGCTGCTGATGGCGCCGGACCTGCTGGCGTCCCTGGCCGGCGTGCTGCGGCTCTTGCCGGTGCCGCTGGTGTTCGACCACTTCGGCCGCATCGCCCCGGTGCAGGCGGGGCGCCATGCGGGCCATGCGTTGCTGCTGGAGCTGCTGGAGGGCGGCCGGGCCTGGGTCAAGTTGTCCGGCGGCTACATCGTCAGCGCGCTGCAGTCGGTCGAAGACCCGGCGCTGGATGCCCTGGCCGCCAGCTATCTGCGCTGCGCGCCCGAGCGCGTGCTCTGGGGCAGTGACTGGCCGCATGTCAGCGCCTTGGCAGGCATGCAGCCCCTGCCCGATGACGCCCGCCAGATCGACCGCCTGGCCGACTGGACCTCCCATGCCGGCGGTGCCACCACGCTGCAGCGCGTGCTGGTGGACAACCCCCAGGCGCTGTACGGCTTCGAGACCGCAGCGCCGCCATCGCTTTGCACACAAGCAGGAGACAAATCATGAACACCTTCCATCCCGCGCGCCGCGCACTGCTGGCCGCAGGCGGCGCGGCCCTGCTGGGGCCGCTGTGCAGCCCCGCCGCCCAGGCGCAGCCCGCATGGCCGGCAGGCAAGCTCATCACCTGGGTCGTGCCTTACCCGCCCGGCGGCAGCACCGATGTGCTGGGCCGCCAGGTGGCACTGCACCTGGGCAAGGTCCTGGGCAGCACCGTGATCGTGGACAACCGCGCGGGCGCCACGGGCACCATCGGCGCGGCCTACGTGGCCAAGGCGGCGCCGGACGGCCACACGCTGCTGGGCACCTCCATCGGCCCGCAGGCGATTGCGCCCCACCTCATGGGCAAGCTGCCCTATGACCCGATTGCGGGCTTCGAGCCCGTCATCACCATAGGCACCATTCCCCATTTGCTGGTGGTGGGCGCGGCCCAGCCCTTCCAGTCGGTGGCCGATCTGCTGGCCGCCGCCAAGGCGCAGCCGGGCCAGTTGGCCTTTGCCTCGGGCGGCAGCGGAACCATCTTGCAGATGCAGGGCGAGCTGCTGCAAAGAAAGGGCGGCGTGCGCTTCATCCATGCGCCCTACAAGGGCGACACGCCCGCGCTGCAGGACACGCTGGCGGGGCAGGTGCAGTTCATGTTCGCTCCCGTGGCGGCCGCGCTGCCCCATGTGCAGGGCGGCAAGCTGCGCGCGCTGGCCGTGACCTCGGCAGAGCGCCTCAAGGCCCTGCCGGCCGTGCCGACGATGGCCGAGGCCGGCATCCCCGACTTCGTGGTCGAGCAGTGGCAGGCCGTCTTTGCACCGGCCAGGACGCCGGCCGCCATCGTGCAGCGCCTGAACCAGGAGATCGGCCAGGCGCTCAAGGACCCGGCCGTCGTGGCGCTGGCCGAGCGGCTGGGCGTGACCCTGGTCGGCGGCACGCCGCGGCAATTGGGCGAGCTGCAGAAATCCGACTCCGCCAAGTGGGCCCAACTCATCCGCGAGGCCGGCATCAAGGCCGACTGACGCGCGCACATCTTCCTGATCTTCCTGTTTTTCTTCCCCCATCTCACTGGACCATCATGAGCCAACTCCCAGAAATCATCCGTGACATACAGCGCGTGGACGCCCAAGTCGTGCAACGCGCAGCCGGCTTTCAGGCCGCCATCCTGGCCGACGTGGCGGGCCGCCGCGGCACCATGCATTCGCGCGTGGCGCCCGTGCACCAGGGCATGAAGGTGGCCGGCCCGGCCTTCACCGTCGAGGTGCGCCCCGGCGACAACCTCATGATCCACGCCGCCATCGCGCTGGCCCGCCCCGGCGACGTGCTGGTCATCGACGGCAAGGGCGACCAGACCGCCGCGCTGATGGGCACGCTGATGCTCAGCGCCTGCAAGAAGCTGGGCCTGGCCGGCGTCATCGTGGACGGCGCCATCCGCGACCGGCTGGAGCTGCTGGAGCTGGACTTCCCCGTGTTCAGCGCAGGCTTCAATCCCGCAGGCCCGACCAAGTTCGTGCCGGGCCGCATCAACCACGCCATCTCGGCCGGTGGCACGACCGTGAACGCCGGTGACCTGGTGGTGGGCGATGCCGATGGCGTGGTCGTCATCGAGCGCGCCAAGGCCCCCGCCATGCTGGAGCTGGCCGTGAAGAAGGTGGCTGACGAGGCCGCCCGCATCGAGGCCATTGCGCGCGGCGACACGGCATCGAAGTGGCTGCCCGCGGCCTTGCGCGCGGCCGGCGTGCTCAAGGAAGGGGAATCGCTGTGAGCACCATCATCGTCACCGGCGCCGATCTGGCGCCACAGGCTCTGGAACTGCTGGCCCGGCACGAGATCGTCTATGCGGGCAAGACGCCCACCGAAGAGGACCTGGTCGCGCTGTGCCGTGCCCATGATCCCGTGGCCATCATCGTGCGCTACGGCAAGGTGGGCGCGGCCGTGATGGACGCGGCGCCCTCGCTGCGCGTGATCTCCAAGCACGGCAGCGGCACGGACACCATCGACAAGGCGGCCGCCGCCGAACGCGGCATTGCCGTGGTGGCCGCCGCTGGCGCCAATGCGGCGGCCGTGGCCGAGCAGGCACTGGCCCTGCTGCTGGCCTGCGCCAAGTCGGTGGTGGCGCTGGATGCCCGCATGCACGCAGGCCACTGGGACAAGGCCACGCACAAGAGCCTGGAGCTGGGCGGGCGCACCGTGGGCCTGGTGGGGCTGGGCGCCATTGGCCTGCGCTTTGCGCGCATGGCCGATGCGCTGGGCATGCGCGTGATCGGCTTTGATCCCTTCGCAAAGAACCTGCCCGCCTACGTGCAGCCCGTGGACCTGGAAACCATCTGGCGTGAGTCCGATGCGATTTCGCTGCACTGCCCGCTGACCGAGGAAAACCGGGGCATGCTCGGCGCCTCCACGCTGGCGGCCTGCAGGCGCGGCGTGATCGTGGTCAACACCGCACGCGGCGGCCTGATCGACGAGGCCGCGCTGCTGGCTGCCGTGCGCTCGGGCCAGGTGGCGGCTGCAGGGCTGGACAGCTTTGCGGTGGAGCCCATGGTGGCCGGCCATCCGTTCCAGGGCGAAAGGAACTTCGTGCTCAGCCCCCATATCGGCGGCGTGACCGGCGATGCCTACGTGAACATGGGCGTGGGCGCGGCACGCAATGTGCTGGAGGTGCTGGCCCGCGTGCCTGCGGCGGCCGGCGCCTGAGCCAGGGCAGGGCAGGGGCGCCGTGCGCGCCCTTGGCCCATGCATGTGCATGCATGTGATTTGAGGAGACAAGCGATGTCGAGGAATTTTCAAGAGGTCCGCCGCCTGGCCTTGCGCGGCGGCCTGCTGGCCGCCATGGGGCTGGCCGCGCTGGGCGCCCAGCCCGCGCTGGCGCAGAAGGACTATCCGGCCAAGCCCGTGCGGCTGGTCGTGGGCTTTGCGGCGGGCGGCCCCACCGACGTGGTGGCGCGCGCCTTTGCCGACCATGCGGGCAAGGCGCTGGGCCAGCCCTTCGTGGTGGACAACAAGCCCGGGGCCAACACCATCGTGGCCGCGCAGGCCGTGGCTGGTGCGCCGGCCGATGGCTACACCCTGCTGTTCGGCGCCACCAACCACAGCATGATCCCGGCGCTGTACCAGGGCCGCGTGAAGTTCGACGTGGTGCGTTCGTTCCGGCCGCTGTGCACGGTGGCCAGCAGCCCCACGGTGCTGGTCGTGGGGCCGGGCATGCCGGCGCGCAGCCTTCAGGAGTACATGGACCAGGCGCGCAGCCGGCCCGGCAGCGTCACGGCCGGCACGGCGGGCATGGGCAGTTCGGGCCATTTCGCCACCGAGATGTTTGCGCGGGCCAAGGGCCTGAAGCTCAACCACGTCCCCTACAAGGGGGCGGCGCCCGTGGTCACGGATCTCATGGGCGGCCAGCTCGACAGCTCGTTCGCCACGCTGGGCTCGGTGCTGCCCCAGGTGCGCAGCGGCAAGCTCACGGCGCTGGCCGTGGCCTCGCCCAGACGCGCGTCCCTGCTGCCCCAGGTGCCCACCTTTGCAGAAGCGGGCGGCGGCGACTACTCGGCCGATGTCTGGTATGGCGTGCTCGCGCCGGCCGGCATTCCCGACGGCGTGGCCCAGGCGCTGGAGCGCGTGGCAGTGGAGTTTGCCAAGAGTGCATCGGCCGCGGACAAGCTGCATGGCCTGGGCATGGATGCCGAGTCGAGTTGCGGCAGCGCCTTCGCGCAGCGCGTGGCCAGCGAAGCGGCCTCCTATGCGCAGATCGCCCGCGAACTGAACCTGAAGGCAGATTGATTCGGCCGCCACCCCCTCGAAAAAAACTGGAGACAAGCCATGAAATTCCTTGCCAGAACCCTGATCGCGGCCTGCGCCCTGGCCGCCGCCGTGGCCCAGGCCGCCTTTCCCGAGCGTCCCATCACCCTGGTCGTGCCCTATGCGCCCGGCGGCGGCGCTGACGCGGCCGCGCGCCTGCTGGCCACGCGCATGGGTGCGCGGCTGGGCACCAGCATCATCGTGGACAACCGGCCCGGCGCCAGCGGCACGATTGGCGCCAGCCAGGTGGCCAAGGCGCGCGCCGACGGGTACACGGTGCTCTACGACGCCACGCCGTTTTCCATCAACCCGCATCTCTTCGCCAAGCTGCCCTATGCGCGCAGCGCGCTGCAGCCGCTGTCGCTGGTGCTGCTCATGCCCAATGTGGTCGTGGTGAAGGCCGACTCGCCCGTGCGCAGCGTGGCCGACCTGGCCGCCAGGGCCAAGGCGCAGCCGGGCAAGATCAACTTCGCCTCGGGCGGCAGCGGCACGGTGCAGCGCCTGGCGGCCGAGCTGCTGCGCCAGCGGCTGGATCTGGACATGGTCCACGTGCCCTACAAGAGCGGCGGGCCGGCCATTGCCGATGTGATGGGCGGGCAGGTGGACTTCATGTTCGGCACCATGGCGGCCACCTATCCGCTGGTCACGGGTGGCAAGCTGCGCGCCCTGGCCGTGGCCGCGCCCCAGCGCTCGGCGCGCCTGCCCGATGTGCCCACCGTGTCCGAGACCGTGATTCCCGGCTACGAGGCCTATGAGTGGAACGGCATCTTCCTGCCCACGGGCACGCCCGAGCCCGTGGCCGCGCGCCTGCACCAGGCGCTGTCCGAGGTGCTGCAGGAAGCCGAGGTGCGCCAGCGCCTGAGCGACCTGGGCGCCCAGCCCATGGGAACGACGCCGGCCGAGTTCGCCGCCTTCCTCCAGAAGGAAGACGCCAAGTGGGGCGAGGTGGTGCGCAAGGGCGCCATCGTGCTGGACTGAGCGCATGGCCATGAACGCATCGACCATCGCCGTTGCGCATTCGGCCGGCACCAACCGGCCTTTCCGCACGCTGCCGCCGCTGGCCTGCGACAGCCACATGCACATCTTCGATGCGCGCTTTGCACCGTCGCCGCACTGGCCGCGCACGCCGCCGCATGCCGACGTGGCCATGTACCGGCAACTGCAGCAGCGCCTGGGCACTTCGCGCGCCGTGGTGGTCACGCCCTCGACCTATGGCACGGACAACGCCTGCACGCTCGATGCGCTGGAGCGCCTGGGCGATGTGGCGCGCGGCGTGGCCGTGGTCGCCCACGACGTGGCCGATGCCGAGCTGGACCGGCTGGCCGCGCACCGCGTCTGCGGGCTGCGCGTGAACTTTGTCTCGCCGCAGTCCTGGGGCGAGACCACGGCCCACATGCTGGTCACGCTGGCGCACCGGGTTGCACGGCTGGGCTGGCATGTGCAGATTTTTGTGCAGCCCGAACAGCTGGTGGCGCTGGAGCCCGTGCTGGGCGCGCTGCCTGTGCCCCTGGTCGTGGACCACCTGGGCCGCATCGACCCGGCTGAAGGCGTTGAGGGCGTGGCTGGCGTGGAGGGCGCGGCCCATGCCGCGCTGCGCCGGCTGCTCGACGGCGGCAACACCTGGGTCAAGCTCTCCGGCGCCTATATGCGTTCATCGGTGGGCGGCCCCTCCTATGCCGACACGCTGCCGCTGGGCCGCGACCTGGTGCGCGCCGCGCCCGAGCGCCTGGTCTGGGGCAGCGACTGGCCGCACACCACCGAGGCGCCGGGCTCCGTCAACGATGCCGATCTGGTCGATCTGCTGCAGGCCTGGGCCGGCACGGACGAGGCCATGGACCGCATCCTGGTGGGCAACCCCGCAAGGCTGTATGGCTTCGACGGCGCGGCCTGACACTCCAAGAAAGACAGACACCATGTTTCTGCTGCAAGCTCCCCAGGTCTGCGACCTCGAATCGTTCACCACCATGCCCGATGCCCTGCGCCGCCCCGAGCGCAGCGACTGGGCCGATGCCAACCGCAGCGGCGCCGTGACCGACTCCTTCCTCGAAGGGCCGGTGTTCGACGCGGCCGGCCATCTGTACGTGGCCGACATTCCCTGGGGCCGCGTGTTCCGCATCGATCCGCAAGGCGCCTGGACCCTGGTGGCCGAGTACGACGGCGAGCCCAACGGCATGAAGTTCCTTGACGAGCGCACGCTGCTGATCACCGACTACAAGAACGGGCTGATGCGCCTGGATGTGGCCACGGGGCGCGTCAGCCCCTATCTGCAGCGGCGCAACAGCGAGCGCTTCAAGGGCGTGAACGACCTCGTCTTCGATGCCGAGGGCAACCTCTACTTCACCGACCAGGGCCAGAGCGGCCTGCACGATCCCAGCGGCCGCCTGTACCGCCTGCGGCCCGATGGCCGGCTGGACCTGCTGCTGGCCAACGTGCCCAGCCCCAACGGCGTGGCGCTGTCGCCCGACGGCCGCGTGCTCTACCTGGCCGTGACACGCGGCAACTGCGTCTGGCGCGTGCCCCTGCTGCCCGATGGCAGCGTGGCCAAGGTGGGGCAGTTCTTCACCTCCTACGGCCCCAGCGGCCCCGACGGGCTGGCCGTGGATGAACAGGGCCGGCTGCTGGTGGCCAACCCGGGCCTGGGCCTGGTGTGGGTGCTCAACCACCGCGCCGAGCCCGTGCAGGTGCTGCGTGGCGTGCCGGGAAGCTCGCTCACCAACCTGGCCTTTGGCGGTGCGGACCGCCGCACGCTGTATGTGACGGACTCCACGCACGGGCGCATTCTGCGTGCCCGGCTGGAGGCGCCGGGGCTGGCGCTGCACGGCTTGAACAAGGGCTGAGGCGGCCGTTTCGACCTTCTCAGCCGTCTCAGCCGTCTCAGTCGTCGCAACCGTTCCTCAGGGCCTGGCCGGCATGTCCAGGATCTCCCGGGCTTCCTGCAGCAGGCCTATCCACAGCTGCTCCTGCTGTATGCCGGCCTTGAGCACCAGATGCTGCAGCCGCCGCTCGCGCGTGGGCGGCTTGTCCAGGAAGTCGCGCTGCTCCAGGCGCTGGTAGACGTCCAGCTGCGCCTGGTGCAGTGCCAGCAGCCGCTGCACTTCGTCCTGCAGTCCGCAGGGGCCCACCACCGCCTCGGCACGCAGGCGGACCATCCATTCCTCGCGCAGCGGCTTGGGGTCTTCCTGCTCGGCTACCCAGCGTTTGAGCTCCTTGCGGCCCGTGGGCAGGATGCGGTACTGGCGCTTGCGGCCCCGGCCGGATTCGGCGGGCAGGGCCTCGATCCATTGCGCCTCTTCCAGCCGGGCGAGTTCGCGGTAGATCTGCTGGTGCGTGGCATTCCAGAAATAGCCGATGGAGCGGTCGAAGCGCTCGGCAAGTTCCGAGCCCGAGCAGGGGTGCTCGACCAAGGCGGTGAGAAGGGCGTGTGGCAGGGACATCGGCAACAAGAAAGGCGCTGGAGCTGGGCGCCATCTTACGGGCCTGCATGGAGGTGCGGCCAAGCGCTGCAGTCATTTCTGCAATTTTTTGCGCAACCAGTTGCATAAATAAAGGAGGCTGACTACATTCATGCAATCAGTTGCATAAAAAAGCGAGACAGGCATGACCCACTACCCCCACCTGAATGCCGAACTGGACCTGGGCTTCACCACGCTCAGAAACCGTGTGCTCATGGGCTCCATGCACGTGGGACTGGAAGAGGCGCCCAACGGTTTCGAGCGCATGGCCGCCTTCTACGCCGAGCGGGCGCGCGGCGAGGTGGGCTTGATCGTCACGGGCGGCATCGCCCCCAATGAGCGCGGCCGGCCCATGAAGGGCGGCGCCATGATGGTCAACGAACACGAGGCGGACCAGCACCGCATCGTCACGCAGGCCGTCCATGCCGAGGGCGGCAAGATCGCCATGCAGATCCTGCACTTCGGCCGCTACGCCTACCAGCCCGGGCTGGTGGCGCCCAGCGCGCTGCAGGCGCCCATCAACCCCTTCGTGCCGCATGCGCTGACGAGCGACGAGGTGGAGCAGACCATAGAGGACTTCGTGCGCTGCGCAGCCCTGGCCCGGCATGCGGGCTACGACGGCGTGGAGATCATGGGCTCGGAGGGCTATCTGATCAACGAGTTCATCGCTGCGCGCACCAACCACCGCGATGACGAATGGGGCGGCAGCTACGCGGGCCGCATGCGCTTTGCGGTGGAGATCGTGCGGCGCACGCGCCAGCGTGTGGGGCGGGACTTCATCATCATCTACCGCCTGTCCATGCTGGACCTGGTGGAGGGCGGCTCCACGCTGGAGGAAGTGATCGCGCTGGCCCAGGCCATCGAGGCCGCAGGCGCCACGCTGCTGAACACGGGCATAGGCTGGCACGAGGCGCGCATCCCCACCATCGCCACCAAGGTGCCGCGCGCCGCCTATGCCTGGGTCACGCAGCGCGTGATGGGGCAGGTGGGCATCCCGCTGATCACCTCCAACCGCATCAACACGCCCGAAGTGGCCGAGCGCCTGCTGGCCGAGGGCTATGCCGACATGGTCTCCATGGCCCGGCCGCTGCTGGCCGATGGCGACTTCGTGCGCAAGGCACGCCAGGGCCGTGCCGACGAGATCAACACCTGCATTGCCTGCAACCAGGCCTGCCTGGACCATACCTTTGGCGGCAAGATCACCTCCTGCCTGGTCAACCCGCGCGCCTGCCACGAGACCGAGCTGGTGATTGCGCCTGCGCCCGCCGCCAAGCGCATCGCCGTGGTGGGCGCCGGCCCGGCGGGCCTGAGCTTTGCCGTCACCGCCGCGCAGCGCGGCCATGCGGTGACGCTGTTCGATGCGGCCAGCGAGATCGGCGGGCAGTTCAACATTGCCAAGAAGGTGCCCGGCAAGGAGGAGTTCCACGAGACGCTGCGCTACTTCCGGCGCCAGCTGGAGCTGGGCGGCGTGGCGCTGCAACTGGGCCACCGCGTGGAGGCCGCCCAGCTCATCGAGGGCGGCTATGACGAGATCGTGCTGGCCACGGGCATACGGCCGCGCGTTCCCGCCATCGACGGCGTGGACCATCCCAAGGTGCTCGGCTACCTGGACGTGCTGCAGGGCGACAGGCCCGTGGGCGAGCGCGTGGCCATCATCGGCGCGGGCGGCATAGGTTTCGATGTGGCCGAGTACCTGACCCATGCCGGCGACAGCGGCGCCGTGGCGCCCCGCAAGTTCTATGCGGAGTGGGGCATAGACACGGACTACGCCCGGGCCGGCGGCCTGGCGCAGCCGCAGGCCGAGCCCTCGCCGCGTCGCGTGCACCTGCTGCAGCGCAAGTCCACCAAGGTGGGCGACCAGCTGGGCAAGACCACGGGCTGGATACACCGCACTTCGCTGAAGGCACGCAATGTGGCCATGGGCTCGGGCGTGGCCTATGAGCGCATCGACGACGCCGGCCTGCACATCACCGTGGACGGCCAGCCGCAACTGCTGGAGGTGGACAACGTCGTGCTCTGCGCGGGCCAGGAGCCGCAGCGCGAGCTGCATGCGGCCCTGAGCGCGGCGGGCTGCAGCGTGCACCTGATCGGCGGCGCCGACGTGGCGGCCGAACTCGACGCCAAGCGCGCCATCGTGCAAGGCACCACGCTGGCGGCCAGCCTTTGAGGGCGCCGCCCGATTCCGTTTTCAACCTCAACCACCAGGAGACAAGCATGTCCCAGCCCCCGAAGAACGCCCATCCCGCAGTCGCCCGCTCCCTGGAGCTGTGGCATCGCATGGTTGCCGCCAGCGACCTGGGCGAGCTGCACACCATCGTCCATCCCGATGCAGTGTTCCGCTCGCCCATGGCCAACACGCCCTATGCCTCGGCACCCGCGCTGATGCTGGCGCTGTCCACCGTGGTCCAGGTCTTCGAGAACTTCACCTACCACCGCCAGATGGCCAGCGATGACGGCCTGGACGTGGTGCTGGAGTTCAGCGCCAGCGTGGGCGGCAAGAACCTCAAGGGCATCGACTTCATCCGCTTCGACGAGCAGGGGCTGATCCGGGAATTCGAGGTCATGGTGCGCCCCATGAGCGGTCTGCAGGCCCTGGGCACGGAGATGGGCAAGCGGCTGGGCGACAAGCTTCCCGCCTTCAAGGCCGTGGCCTGAGGGCAGGGCGCGCCATGAAAAACGCCCCCGGCGATGCGGGGGCGTTTTGCCGTGGGCGTCAGCCGGTCAGAGCGTGCCGGCCTTCTGGCGGGCAATGGCATCGGCCACGCCCTTGCCGTAGGCGGGGTCGGCCTGGGTGCAGTGCGCTATGTGCTTTTGCACGATGTGCTCGGACACGCCGGCGATGTTGCGCGCCGTGTTCTCGAACAGGCGCTGCTGCGCATCGGGCGTGAGCAGGCGGAACAGGTCGCCGGGCTGGGTGAAGTAGTCGGCATCGTCCTCGCGGTAGTTCCAGCGGTCGGCCGCGCCGTTGAGGGCCAGCGGCGGCTCGGCGAAGGCGGGCTGCTCCTGCCACTCGCCCTTGGTGTTGGGCTCGTAGGCGATGGTGCCGCCGTAGTTGCCGTCCACGCGCATGGCGCCATCGCGGTGGTAGGCGTGGTAGGGGCAGCGCGGCGCGTTCACGGGGATCTGGTGGTGGTTCACTCCCAGGCGGTAGCGCGCGGCATCGCCATACGAGAACAGGCGCGACTGCAGCATGCGGTCGGGCGAGGGGCCGATGCCCGGCACCAGGTTGGCCGGCGTGAACGAGGCCTGCTCCACATCGGCGTGGTAGTTGCGCGGGTTGCGGTTGAGCTCCATCACGCCCACTTCGATCAGCGGGTAGTCCTTCTTGCTCCAGACCTTGGTCAGGTCGAAGGGGTGGAAGCGGTAGGTCTCGGCTTCATGCTCGGGCATGATCTGCACGCACAGCTTCCAGCGCGGGAACTCGCCGCGCTCGATGGCTTCGAGCAGGTCGCGCTGGCTGCTTTCACGGTCGGAGGCGACCACGGCGGCGGCCTCGGCATCGCCGAAGTTCTCGATGCCCTGCTGGCAGACCCAGTGGAACTTGACCCAGTGGCGCTCGTTGCTGGCGTTGATGAAGCTGTAGGTGTGCGAGCCGAAGCCGTGCATGTGGCGGTAGCCGCGCGGAATGCCCCGGTCGCTCATGACGATGGTGATCTGGTGCAGCGCCTCGGGCAGGCCGGTCCAGAAGTCCCAGTTGTTCTCGGGCGAGCGCAGGTTGGTGTAGGGGTCGCGCTTGACGGCCTTGTTCAGGTCGGGGAACTTGAGCGGGTCGCGGAAGAAGAACACCGGCGTGTTGTTGCCCACCAGGTCCCAGTTGCCTTCCTCGGTATAGAGCTTGACGGCGAAGCCCCGGATATCGCGCTCTGCGTCGGCCGCGCCGCGTTCGCCGGCCACGGTGGAAAAGCGCGCGAACACTTCGGTCTGCTTGCCGATGTCGGAGAACACCTTGGCGCGGGTGTAGCGCGTGATGTCACCCGTCACGGTGAAGGTGCCGAAGGCGCCCGAGCCCTTGGCGTGCATGCGGCGCTCGGGAATCACTTCGCGGTTGAAGTGGGCCATTTTTTCCAGATGCCACAGGTCCTGCAGCAGCATCGGGCCACGCGGGCCGGCCGTGAGCGAGTCCTGGTTGTTGGCAACCGGGGCGCCTGCGGCGGTGGTGAGCTTGTGGGTCATGGTCTCTCCTTGATCGAGGGGTGGTAGCGGCGCCGGCTTGCACGCAGGCAGCGCGGCGCTTGGAAAATCAATAGCTGTGTGCTATCGAATTGCTTTTATTGTTGTTTCGTTCTATGGATGCGGCAAGGCTTTGGCGATTGGCAAATCTCAACTGCGCCATAGCCAAAAAATTTCACCGCCCCCGCATGCGTCGTGCCGGGCATGCTTTTTGCCAAGGCATTGTGTTGCGCGGGCGGATACGGCCCGTGTAGGCCGTCGCCCTGTCAGCCCGAGACCAGCTTGTGGACCAGATCGGCGGCCGTGGAGGCGCCGTACTTGCGCATCAGCCGTGCGCGGTAGATCTCCACCGTGCGGTGGCTTATGGCCAGGGCGCGGCCGATTTCCTTGGAGGTAAGCCCCTCCAGCAGGCGGGCCGCCACCTCGCGCTCGCGCCCCGTGAGCTCGGCCTTGACGGGACGGTGGGCGCTGAGGTCCTCGAAGCTCCAGATGCCCGAGGCATGCGGGTCGCTGCGGTCCAGCGTGCGGCCCGTGACATGGCACCAGAACGTTTCGCCGTTGGCGCGCTTCATGATGCGGTTGTCCGAGTAGAAACCCCGGGCGTTGAGAATGGGCGCGATGCGCGCGCCCAGCCGCTCATACTCGTCGGCGCTGGGGTAGAGGATCTGGAAGGTCTGGCCGATCAGCACCTCGCGCGAGGCCTCGAACATCTCGCAGACCTGGCGGTTGCAGTCGATCATGGTGCGATTGCGCGAGATCACGAGGCCGACGGGGGCGGCTTCGAACGCCAGCCGGTAATCTATATCCATGGGCAAATCTTTACGAAAAACTACCTATGCAAGTACGTAGTATCGTAGCGCATCCAATCTGAAGGAGACATGTGTGAAAAAGCTCTACCCCTCCGCGGAGCAGGCGCTCCAGGGCGTCGTGGCCGACGGGCAATTGCTGGCTGTGGGAGGCTTCGGCCTGTGCGGCATTCCCGAGGCCCTGATCGACGCGCTGCGTGACAGCGGCGCCAAGGGCCTGACGGTGATTTCCAACAACGCGGGCGTGGACGGCTTTGGCCTCGGCAAGCTGCTGGAGACGCGCCAGATCAAGAAGATGATCTCGTCGTATGTGGGCGAGAACAAGGAGTTCGAGCGCCAGTACCTGGCCGGCGAGCTGGAGCTGGAATTCACCCCCCAGGGCACGCTGGCCGAGAAGCTGCGTGCCGGCGGCGCCGGCATTCCCGCCTTCTTCACCAAGACCGGCGTGGGCACCATGGTGGCCGAGGGCAAGGAGCTGCGCGAGTTCGACGGCGAGACCTATGTGATGGAGCGCTCGCTCGTGCCCGATGTCTCCCTGGTCAAGGCCCACCGTGCCGACAAGAGCGGCAACCTGCAGTTCCGCCTGACGGCGCGCAACTTCAACCCTGCCGCAGCCACGGCCGGCAAGGTCTGCATCGTGGAAGTGGAAGAGGTGGTCGAGGTCGGCGAGATCGCACCGGACGACATCCACCTGCCCGGCATCTACGTGCACCGCATCGTGCACAACCCGAACCCCGAAAAGCGCATCGAAAAGCGCACCATCACAGAAAAACAAGGAGCCTGACCATGCCGTGGACCCAAGACCAGATGGCCGCCCGCGCGGCCCAAGAACTCGAAGACGGCTTCTACGTCAACCTGGGCATCGGCATTCCCACCCTGGTGGCCAACCACACGGGTGACAAGGAAGTGTGGCTGCAGTCCGAGAACGGCATGCTGGGCATCGGCCCCTTCCCGACCGAGGATGCCGTGGACGCCGACCTGATCAACGCCGGCAAGCAGACCGTGACGACGATTGCCGGCTCGTCCATCTTCGGCAGCGACCAGTCGTTCGCCATGATCCGCGGCGGCAAGATCAACCTGTCCATCCTGGGCGCCATGCAGGTGTCCGAGAAGGGCGACCTGGCCAACTGGATGATTCCCGGCAAGATGGTCAAGGGCATGGGCGGCGCCATGGACCTGGTGGCCGGCGTCAAGCGCGTCATCGTGCTCATGGAACATGTGGCAAAGAAGAAGGACGGCACGACCGACCTCAAAATTCTTCCCGCCTGCACCCTGCCTTTGACCGGCGTGGGCGTGGTGGACCGTATCATCACCGACCTGGGAGTGATGGACGTGACGCCGCAGGGCCTGAAGCTCGTGGAACTGGCCCCCGAAGTGAGCTTCGAGGACATCCAGTCCAAGACCGGCGTGACGCTGATTCGCTGATGTTGCCGTGCACGGCCTGCCTTGGCAGGCCTGCGCAACGAGAGCCCGCCTTGCGCGGGCTCTTTTGCTTATATTTCAGATTTCGAGCCAATGGGAGCCTCTATGACGGATGTCGCGGCCGTGCGCAATCCACCGACAGCGCAGGGATGGAAGGACGAGGGCGTGCATTTCCTGCGCGCCGTCACCGACATGGCCGAGCATTGCAACGTGGTCACCGGCGAGCCCATCTTCAACGACAAGGGCGTCAAGCTCGTGGACAAGGGAGCGCGCATTGACGGCAACATGTACGAGCGCCTGGTCAAGCACAAGCTGCGCGACCCCATCGACAAGCACCTGGGCGTGGACAACCGCGTGGACGTGCTGGCCATCGAGGCCCAGGCCATGGTGCAGTGCGAGACCGTGGACCTGATGCGCCGCCTGGTGCAGTCGCTGGGCGGCACGGACCGGCTGCTGGCGCCGCTGCGCCTGATGGTGCTGCCGCCGCAGATCGCCTTCAAGCTCACGGTCATGCGCGAGCAGCGGCCCGAGCTGTTCGCCCACAGCCTGCAGATGATGCTGGTGGCCGTCTACCTGGCGCTGCAAAGCGAATGGAGCGAGCGTGAATGCGGTCCGCTGGCCACGGCGGCCCTGCTGCACGATGTGGGCATGCTCTACATGGACCCGGCCTGGACCGACCCCAACTACCGGCTCACGGGCGCCGAGCGCAAGCACCTGGTGGCGCACTCGGTCACGGGCATGCTCATCATGCGTGGCGCGGGCGCGTATTCGCAGGACGTGGAAATGGCCGTGCTCGAGCACCACGAGCGCATGGACGGCACGGGCTATCCGCGCGGCGTGCATGGCGAAGCCATCTCCAAAATGGGCCGTATCCTGTTGCTGGCCGAGGTGGTCTCGGCCTTCTTCGACAAATTCCAGGACCTGCCTGGCCAGCGCCTGTCGCTGATGCTGCGCATGAACCACCGCCGCTATCCGGCCGATCTGGTCGGCATCCTGCTGCCGCTGCTGTACGACGAGATCTCGCCGGGCACGCCGCTGCCGCCGCTGCAGGCCGAGGTCACGCACAGCGTGGCAGCGCTGTCGGCCGCCTTCCAGATGTGGGACACGTTCAGCCAGGCTTTTCCCGAGCGCTGGCAGGCCATGCCCGACCACCAGGCGGCCGTCTACATCGACTCCAGCATCGGCGGCCTGAAAAAGCAGCTGGCCGAGGCCGGCCTGCATCCCAGCCAGCAAACCGACCTGCTGGCCTACCTCAAGGACGATGTGCAGGGCATGAGCGAGCTGGCCCTGCTCAGCCGCGAGGCGCTGTGGCAACTGCAGGCCATCGTCAACGCCTGCCTGCGCCGCTGGCCCGCCATTAACGCCCGCACCCACGCCGTGGACACAGCGGTCGCGCAATGGTGCGAAGCCTGCATGCAGATCGACGCCACACCCCCAGCGGGCGGCGCAGCGAGAGCGCCAGCGCACTGAGACAGCCGGGCTTGCCCGGCTTTTTTACATCCGTGGATCTCTTGGAAATCAAGAATGCTGTATATTCATACAGTATTTGAGATTTCCCCCATGACCACGCCCCACGCCTCCCAACCTGCGCAGCCCGCCCCCATGGCGGGCGCGGCGCGTGTGCTGCCTCAGTTGCAGGGCGTGTGGCGTGGCGATGGCTGGCAGCAGGCGCTGCAGCAGCGGGTCCAGCCTTCGGGCCATGCGCTGCTGGATGCGCAATTGCCAGGCGGGGGCTGGCCGCTGGGTGCCATGGTCGAGCTGCTGCAACCCGCGCATGGCCATGCCGAGTGGCCGCTGCTGCTGCCGGGCCTGGCGGCCCTGATGCAGCGCAGCGCGGGCCAGGTGGTGCTGGTGGCGCCGCCTTGCAGGCCTTTTGCTCCGGGACTGGAAGCGGCAGGCGTGGCGGCGCACCGGCTGTGCTGCGTGGAGGCCGACACCCACCCCGGCGTCCACCCGGCAGGCGATGGGGCAGGGCTGGCCTGGGTCTGTGAGCAGGCACTGCGCTGCCGCGACGTGCTGGCCGTGCTGGCCTGGCTGCCAACCGGTCTGCCCATGGCCACGCTGCGCCGGCTGCAATGGGCGGCCGCTGCGCAGGGGCGCATTCTGTGGCTGTGGCGCGAGGCCTCGGCCGCCCTGCAGACGGTGGCCTCGCCCGCGCCGCTGCGGCTGCGCGTGGAGACAGAGTTGGGGGAGCCGGGCGAAGGCGGTACGCCAGCCTGCCTGCGCGTGCAGTTGCTCAAGCGCCGGGGGCCTGCGCTGGAGCATCCCTTGAAGCTGCCGCTGCACCACTGGGCCTGGCAGGACGTGCTGCAGGCCCAGGCCCAGCGGCGCACCCGGCAGGCGGACGAGGCGCAGCGCTGGCTTCATGGACACGGGCAACTGCTGCCCGCCGAGGCGCCCGCCCTGCAGGCGGCAGCGCACATCCTGGGGTGAGATGCCATGGCACAGCCGAATCAAGCACTGCACTGGATTGCCTGGCCGCTGCATGTCGCGCAGGGCGATGGCCAGGGCAACGGTGACAGTGATGGCGAACGCAGTGCCTGCGCGCAGCAGGCCTGGTGGGCCCTGCGCTGGACGCCGCGCGTGGCTCTCTGGTACGGGGCAGGGCAGGCCGTGGCGTTGATGGAGGTGGGCAGCGTGGAGCGCCTGTGGGGCGGTCGCCAGGCCATGCTGCTGGGCCTGCTGCGCGCGCTGCGCGAACAGCAGCCCGAGGGCGGCCAGGCGGGCGGCCCCCGGATGCCGTTCTGGGCCCGGGGCGCCACGGCATGGCAGGCGCTGGCGCGTCTGCGCTGGCGCATGCATGGCACGGATTCGCGCCAGCCCTGGCCGCCTGCCGACGCACTGCCCATCTGGACACTGCCCGCACTGGAGCCGCATGCGCCGGCCCTGGAGCGCATGGGCTGCCGCCGCTGGGGCGAGCTGCGCGCCCTGCCGCGCGCGGGCCTGGCGCGGCGCATCGGGCTGCCGGCGCTGCTGGCGCTGGACCAGGCCTATGGCAGCAGCCCCCATGCGCTGGACTGGCTGGAGCTGCCCGAGCACTTTGCATTGCGCGCCGACCTGGGCTATCCGGCCAGCGACGCCCAGGCCCTGCTGCAGGCCGCCCGGCCCCTGCTGCGTGCGCTGCAGGCCTGGCTGCAGGCCCGCCACCAGGGTGTGCTGGGCCTGCAGCTGCGCTGGCACCACGATCTGCGGCGCGTGGACGGCACGCAGCTGCCGGCCTGGGAAGCGCTGGACATCCGCACGGCCCGGCCCGCCCAGGCGCTGGAGCACATGGAGCGCCTGCTGCGCGAACGCCTGGCCCGCACGCCCTGGCGCGCGCCTGCGGACATGCTGGAGCTGGTGGCGCTGGACACCGCGCCTTTCGCGGCCGATGCCGGCAGTTGCCTGCCACCGGCCGCGCCCGGCCCGGCGCCGCTGGGCGAGACGGCAGGCGCGACAGATGGGGCAGGCGCGGCCAGCGGCATGGCCTGGCATGAATGGGTGGAGCGCGTCTCGGCCCGCCGTGGTGCGCAGGGCGTGCGGGTGGCGCAGCTGCAATCGGACCACCGGCCCGAGGCCATGCAGCGCTGGACCCCTGCCTGCGAGGCCCTGCAGACCCCGCAGGCACCGCGGCGGCCCGCGCATGCGCGCAAGGCGGCCAACCCCTGGCAGGACCTGCTGCCGCCCTGGCTGCTCGATCCGCCCCAGCCTCTGCTCCTGCAGGGCAGCCGCCCCTGCTGGCAGGGGCCGCTGCAATTGCTGGCCGGCCCCTATCGGCTGGAGGCCGGCTGGTGGGGAGAGCCGCAGGCCGATGCGGCGCTCGCCGTGCGCGACTATTTCGTGGCCAGCAACGCGGCTGTCGGCCATGTCTGGATCTACCGCGAGCGCGCGCCTGCATCGGAGCGGCTGCCAGGCATGCCGGCCCTGCTGTCGCCCGCCGCCTGGTTTGCGCAAGGCATCTATGGCTGAACAGGACATCCTGCTGGAGCCGCCGCCCCCGCAGCTGCAGCGGCTGCAGCCCCCGCCCCAGGCCACCGGGCCGGTGTCCGGCATGGCATCGGGCCCGGGCCTGCCCGGCTATGCGGAGCTGCACTGCCTGTCGAACTTCAGCTTTCTGCGCGGCGCCTCTTCGCCCGCCCAACTGGTGCAGCGCGCCAAGGCCCTGGGCTACCAGGCGCTGGCCCTGACCGACGAATGCTCGGTGGCCGGCGCCGTGCGCGCCTTCGAGGCCGCGCGCGACTGCGAGATGGCCCTGATCCATGGCAGCGAATTCGCCTGGGGGCCGCTGCGCGTGGTGGCGCTGGCGCGCGATCTGAACGGCTGGGGCAACCTCTGCGAATTCATCAGCGCAGCGCGCGCCCGTGCCGAAAAGGGCCGGTACCTGGTCGATGCCGACAGCCCCTGGCATCTGCTGCGTGAAGGCTGCGAATGCATCGTTGTGCCGCAGCGTGCGCAGCTTTTGCCCGGCGATGTGCCCGCCATGGCCGAGGCCGTGCAGGCCGCCGTGGCGCAGCTGGGGCCGGGCTGCTGGCTGGGCGTGGAGCTGCTGCTGGCGCCCGACGACAGCCTGTGGCTGCAAAGCCTGCAGGACGTGGCAGGGTTACTGGGCCTGTCCTGCGTGGCCTGCGGCGACGTGCACATGCATGCGCGCTCGCGCAAGCCGCTGCAGGACCTGGTGACGGCGCTGCGCCTGGGCTGCACGGTGGCCGAGTGCGGCTTCGAGCTGCACCCCAATGCCGAGCGACATCTGCGCTCGCGGTTTCGGCTGGGCGGCATCTATCCGCGCGCCATGCTGGATGCAACCTTGCAGATTGCCGCGCGCTGCGATTTCAAGCTCAGTGAGATCCGCTACCACTATCCGCAGGAAAGCGTGCTGCCCGGCATGGACGCGCGCCAGACCCTGGCCTGGCATACCTGGCAGGGAGCGGCGGGGCGCTATCCGCAAGGCATTCCCGACGCGGTGAGCGACAAGCTCAAAGAGGAACTGGCGCTGATCGCCGACTGTGGCTACGAGATGTACTTCCTCACCGTGCACGACATCGTGCGATTCGCTCGCAGTCAGGACATCCTGTGCCAGGGCCGGGGTTCGGCCGCGAACTCGGTGGTCTGCTTCTGCCTGGGCATCACGGCCGTCGATCCCACCCTGCAGACGCTGTTGATCGCGCGCTTCATCAGCCGCGAGCGCAGCGAGCCCCCAGATATCGACGTGGACTTCGAGCACGCGCGGCGCGAGACCGTCATCCAGTACATCTACGAAAAATACGGCCGTGACCGTGCGGCGCTGACGGCCGTGGTCAGCTGCTGGCGCACGCGTGGCGCACTGCGCGACGCGGGCAAGGCCCTGGGCGTGGATGCGGTGCTGATCGACGCCATGGCCCGGCAGCACCACTGGTTCAGCGATGCCGAGGACGAAGCGGCCGAGCCGGAGCCCGAACCCGATGACCCCGCCCTGGGCTGGGTGCGCTCCAAGCTGCTGCGCCTGGCCCGGCTGCGCGAGCGGCTGGGCGACGACTGCCCGCAACTGTCGCCCCAGCGTGCGCGGCTGTGGCTGGAGCTGGCCCTGCAACTGCGCGACAGCCCGCGCCACCTGAGCCAGCACGTGGGCGGCTTTGTGCTGACCGACGGGCCGCTGACGCGGCTGGTGCCCGTGGAGCCGGCCGCCATGCAGGGCCGCTCGGTCATCCAGTGGGACAAGGACGATCTGGACACCATGAATCTGCTCAAGGTCGATGTGCTGGCCCTGGGCATGCTCACCGTGCTGCGCGGCAGCCTGAAGGCACGCGCCGCGCTGCGCGGGCCGCGCTGGGAGCTGGCCGACATTCCCAAGGAGGACGCCGCCACCTACGACATGATCTGCCGCGCCGACACCGTGGGCACCTTCCAGATCGAGAGCCGCGCCCAGATGAGCATGCTGCCCCGGCTGCGGCCGCGCGTGTTCTACGACCTGGTGGTCGAGGTCGCCATCGTGCGGCCCGGCCCCATACAGGGCGGCATGGTCCATCCCTATCTGCAGGCGCGCGAACGTCGGCGGCAGGGCGATGCCCTGGTCCTGGAAAAGCCCGCGCTCGAGGGTGCGCTGAAACGCACGCTGGGCGTGCCCATCTTCCAGGAGCAGGTGATGCAGATCGCCATGATCGCGGCGGGTTTCTCGGCGGGCGATGCCGACGAGCTGCGCCGCTCCATGGCCGCCTGGCGGCGCAAGGGGGGCGTGCACCGCTTCGAGCGCCCATTGATCGACGGCATGCTGGCCAACGGCTACAGCGCCGAATTTGCCCAGGCCATCTTCCGCCAGATGCTGGGCTTTGGCGAATACGGCTTCCCAGAAAGCCATGCCTACAGCTTCGCCATGCTGGCCTATGCCAGCGCCTGGCTCAAGCGCCATGAGCCGGCCTGTTTTCTGATGGCCTTGCTCAATGCCCAGCCCATGGGCTTCTACACCCCCTCGCAGCTGATCCAGGATGCGCGCCGCCACGGCGTGCGCGTGCTGCCCGTCGATGTGCGCCACAGCGACTGGGACTGCACGCTGGAGGCGCCGCACGAGCGCATTGCCGGCGTCGAGCTGCCGCAGCCGGCCGTGCGCCTGGGTCTGTGCATGGTGGCGCAGTTGCCAAAGGCTTCGGGCGAGCGCGTGGCGCAGGTCCGCGCGCAGGCGCCGTTCAGGAGCACCGAGGACCTGGCTCTGCGCGCTCGGCTGCAGCGCGCCGAGCTGCAGGCCCTGGCGGCGGCCGATGCGCTGCAGGGCCTGTCAGGCCACCGCCGCCAGCAGATGTGGGATGCCGCGGCCTTGCAGGTGCAGCCCCCGCTTTTTGCGGGCGTGCCTGTGCACGAGGCGCCCGTGCAACTGGCCGCCGCGCCCGAGGGCGAGGAAATCCTGTTCGACTACGCTGCCACGGGCCTGAGCCTGCGCCGCCATCCGCTGGCCCTGCTGCGTGACCGCCTGCGCCGCCACGGGCTGCGCACGGCGCTGGAGCTGCGCGACACGCTGCCGGGCATGCGCGTGCGGGCCTGCGGCATCGTCACCGTGCGCCAGCGCCCGCCCACGGCCAAGGGCACGGTCTTCATCACGCTGGAGGACGAGACGGGCACGGTCAACCTGGTGGTCTGGCCCGATACCGTCACGCGCTGGGGCGAGCCCTTGCTGGGCGCGCGGCTGTTGGCGGTGGAGGGCATCTGGCAAAGCAGCTCGGATTGGGGCGGCGGCAAGAACTGCGGCGAGCCAGCGCCTGCAGAGCAGGCCAGCCAGGAGGTGCCCGCCGTACGCCATCTCATCGTGCACCGCGCCCGCGACATGAGCCGCTGGCTGGGCCGCCTGGGCGGTGCCGGCGTGGCGAGCCGCAATTTCCACTGAGGGCTGTTGCCGTTGCTGCGGCTGCCGAAGCAGGCTCAGGCCATGCGGGCGTCGGCGCGGATGTCCGGCATCTGGTCTATGCGCTTGCCGAACCAGCCTATGCGCTCGGTCTGGCGCACATCCAGCCTGGGCACGTAGGGCTTGATGTCGAGCACGGGCGTGCCGTCCAGCATGTCGTTGCCCAGGAAATGCAGCAGCAGTCCTTCGCGCCGCACCAGGCGCACGATGGACAGGCCCAGCCGGTTGGGCCGCGCCGGGGCGCGCGTGGCGAACACGCCGTGGCTGCTGTCGTCCATGAAGGGCACGACTTCCAGCTTTTCCACGGCCTGGTGCAGGTGGGTGATGAGGATCAGGTAGTCAAAGCCTTCGATGTCGCGCAGCCCGGCCTCGAACTCGGGCAGCAGCTCCACGCGGCCGGCCTCGTCGGCCGCGCCCGCCGTCTGTATGGGCATGCCCACCGGGTCGGTGAAGCGGCTGCGCACATGGCCGATGGGGCGGCAGGCGACGGCCTGCGCCGTGGAGCCGGACGCGCTCATGCGCTCGTTCCCTGGGGATTGAGCAGGCGTGTCAGCGCGGCGATATCGGCCGCCGCCGCCATGCGCGCCGTGGTCTCTATGGAGCGGTAATGCCTGACGATGGCTTCGCCCGTGGAGGTGAGCGAGGCGCCGCCGCCGTGGGCGCCGCCAGCGCTGGTGTTGACGGCCGGCGTCTGCAGCGCGCGGTTCATCTCGTCGACCAGCACCCAGGCGCGCCGGTAGGACATGCCCAGCGATCGCGCTGCAGCCGAGATGGAGCCCGCCTCGGCAATGGCTTCGAGCAACTGCACCTTGCCGGGACCGATGGCAATGGTGCTGTCGTTGTATACGCGCAGGCGGAACTGGACTTTGGAGGACATGGGAAAAGGACTTGGCACAGGAGAAAAGCGAACGTCAAGGTTAAGCGAAATCAACGGCTTGCGCCGTCACAGGGGCTAAGGGGAAATACGCAATGCATGGATCGCTACAGCGAAGGGGTGCTCTGGCAGGGCGTTCCTGCACACGGGCCGTCGGGGCCGGCGCGCTGGCGCTGCCGCCAGGGCGCCCGCTGCCTGCGCATCGTCTGCGAGTGCATTGGCGAGGCCCTTGACCTGCCGGCGCCGCGTCTCGATGCCTGTGTGCTGCGGCGCTATTTCGTCACATTGCCACCGGGTTTGCTAGCCTTTTTGCGCCAATGCAGCGCGGCGCTTGCCGCGCATCCGGGTCACGCGTTTACTTCTTGCTGCTTTCTGCCAGCAGGCGCTGGCATTGCGCATCTTCCTCGGCGGCCGGCACCGTGAGCGGCACCAGCGCCAGGGCCGCCGGCGCCACCACGGCGGCGGCCACGGCCGCGCCCGCGCGCAGCAGCAGCGGGCCGGGCTCCACCCCTACCTTGGGCTGGGCGAAACTGCCGCGCACGTACAGCGGCGTGCGCAGCGAGAAGAACTTCCACTTCAGCGACTCGGGCACGATGCGCAGGTCCATGGTCTCCTGCGCCAGGCTGATCTGTCCGGTGGCCTCGATGATGGCCTCGGGCGTGGCCAGCTTGACGTTGCGGGTGCGCGCAATGCCCTGCTTCACGGTCAGGTCGGCAACGGCGCAGTTGAGCTGCACTTCCTTGTCGGCGCCGAACAGCTTGGTGACGATGACGCTGCCCAGGTTCAGCGCGGCCAGGTCCAGGAGCTGCTTGCTGAAGCGGCCATCGCGCACATACAGGCGGATGTCGCCCGAGCTGGTGCCCAGCCATTCGGCAATGGACTGGCCCCGGCCCTCCAGGCCCAGCGCGCCATCCATGCTGCCCAGGCTTTTCTTCATCAGTTCGATCTCGGGGAACAGGGCCGACAGCTGCAGCCCCTGGACCTTGCCCTGGAGGCTGGCCTTGGGCGGCTTGGCGCCGCTGTCCACCACGGCCTCGATGTCCAGCCTGCCCTTGGCCATGCCGAAGCGCAGCGGGGACAGGCGCAGCACGCCGTTGTCCATGACGGCATGCACGCTGAAGTCCTCGATGGGCAGGGCCTGGGGGCGCTCGATGCGGTCGCTCTTGAAGCGCACATCCATGTCCATGGCATTCCACTTGCTGGTGTCAAAGCGCTGCGTGGGCAGGGCCTTGCCGCTGGCCGCCTGCCGGGTCTTCTGGCCCTGCTTGGTGGAAGGTGCTCCCACCACCGGCCCCAGGTCGGCCAGGCGCAGCTTGCGCGAGGCCAGATCGCCGCTGAGCTTGGGGCGCGGCTTGCCCGATGCGTAGTGCAGCGTACCGCGCAGATCGCTCTGGCCCACGCGGCCATCGAATTCCTCGTAATCCCAGACGGCGCGCCCCGGCTCCAGGCTGCCGACCAGATGGCCATTGGTGTCGAAGGGCGGTGTGCGCGGCAGCAGCAGACCCGTCAGCGGGAACAGGTCGGCCATGCTGGAGCCGCGCAGGCGCACTTGCAGGTCCATGCCCTTGAGCGACCTGGGATTGTCGAGAATGCCCTCGGCCCGGGCGCGCAGGCTGCCCGCATGGGCCCACAGCTTCACGGGAAAGCGTGCCTGTTCGCTTTGCAGGTCCAGCACGGGGCCGATGAGGCCCTGGGCCTCGACCGTGGCCTTGGCGATGCGGCCAGTCAGGCCGACGCGCATGCCATACGGAAAGTCTGGACTGGGCGGCTGCACAAGGCTGTCCAGACGTGCGCGTACCGCCATCTGGCGCACGCCATCGCTCCAGCCCACCAGACCGCCGCGCAGGCTCAATTGCGCTATCTGAAAGCGCCAGCGCGGCCCTGTGGACTCGGGGCGCTTGAAGGTCCAGTTGTTGCTGCCATCCTTGCGCCGGGCAAAGACCAGGTCAGGGCCTTCCAGTTGCAGATGGTCCAGCAGCACATGCCGGCCCAGCAGCGGCCACAGCCGCAGGCTGGCCGTGGCGCGGGCTGCCGTGGCCATGGTGTCGGCATCGCGCGCCGGAGGCGCCAGCTTTTCGTCGGAGAGGGCGATGCTGTCGGTATCGATATCGCGTGCGGGGCGGCTGGCCTGCGCGTCCCCTTCATTGGCCTTCGTTTTCCCTTTTAGCTGGTCCTTGCGCTGACCCATGGGTGGGTCTTCGGGCAGCCGGCCCTTGTTCAGATGGTCGGGCGGCGCGGGCAGGGCTGGCAGTTCGTCGCTGCCCTTGGCCGGTTCCTGCTCGACCTGCCAGCCTTCGGGCTGGCCCAGGGCCAGTTGCTCGGCCTCGATGGTCACGCCCGGGACCCAATGGCGCCAGCCCTGGTCCAGGGGCTGGGGCCAGGTCCAGCGCAGGCGCAAGTCGCCTTCAATGGCGAAGTGGCGGCCGGTACTTTCGCTGACGCGTTCGTTGACCCAGGGCTTGGCCCGGTTCCAGTCGAAGGTTGCAATCAGGACCACAACCGCGGCGAGCAGCAGCACCAGGGCCGACACCGTCCACAAAAGGGCGCGCAGCCAGCGGCGGCGGGCTGGGCGGTGGGGTGCTGGTGTGGCGGGGCTGTGGTTCGCTGTGTCGGTCGCTGTGTCTGTCATGGCGCAGGGGGCCGCTAAATGGGGTTCGGTCCATCCTATCGCCATGAAAACGCTTGCCAAGGCCCGGGACGCGCTGGCGGGCAGCCGGCAGGCCCGCATACAGGAGATTGACCTACAGCGCGGCCTGCGGCGGGGAAGAGGCCGTCATCACGGCGTCTCCTGGCCCTGGCGCAGCCGGGTGGATGCCAGGGCGGCCACCACCAGCAGGCCCGCCATGATGAACAGGCCGTTGCGCGTGCTGCCCGTGGCCTGTTCGATCATCCCCATCACCGTGGGGCCGATGAAACCGCCCACCAGTCCGCAGGTATTGACCAGGGCTATGCCGCCCGCCAGCCCTGCGCCCGCCAGCCGCGAGGCCGGAAACAGGAAGACCACGGACTGCACCACGAAGAACATCAGCGCCGTCAGGCTGAAACCCAGCAGGCCCAGGGCTGGCGAGGCCTTGCCCGCCAGCGCGGCTACCAGCAGGCCGGCGGCCATGGTGGCCAGGCCCGCCAGCAGCATGCGCCGGCAGCGCTGCGGGTGGGTGGCAAAGCGCGGCAGCCAGGCCGCACCGATGGCGGCTGCGATCCAGGGCACGGAGTTGAGCGTGCCGATCTGCAGCGGCGAGAGCTGGCCGTAGGTGCCGATGATGCCCGGCAGGAAGAAGATCACCGTGTAGATGCTGATCTGGTGGCAGAAGTAGACAAGGATGGCCAGCCAGATCTGGCGGTCGCGCAGGCAGTCCCGGAGCGAGTGGCCCACCTGGCCGGCGCTGGCCTGCTGGTCCTGCTCGGCCTGCAGGCGTTGCAGTACCTCGCGCGATTCGGCGGCCGTCAGCCAGGGCGCGCTGGCCGGGCCGTCTGGCAGCTTCTTCCAGACCACCCAGGCCAGGGCCACGGCGGGCAGGCCCTCGATCACGAACATCCACTGCCAGCCGTGCCAGCCCAGGAAGCCGTCCATCTGCAGCAGCGCGCCGCCCACGGGGCCGCTGAGGATGTTGGCAATGCACACGCCCAGCAGGAAGTAGCCGATGGCGCGGGCCCGTTCCTCGCGGCCGAACCAGTAGGTCAGGTACAGCATCACGCCGGGGAACAGCCCCGCCTCGGCCGCACCCAGCAGCACGCGCATCGCGTAGAACGAGGTCTCTCCGGTGATGAAGGCCATGCCGGCCGACAGCAGGCCCCAGGTCACCATGATGCGGGTGATCCAGAACCGCGCGCCCACCCTGTGCATGATCAGGTTGCTGGGCACTTCCAGCAGCGCATAGCTCAGGAAGAACAGCCCCGCGCCCAGGCCGTAGGCGGCCGCCGAGATGCCCAGGTCCACCTCGATGTGCGACTTGGCCAGCGCAATATTGGTGCGGTCTATGAAGCTGATCACATAGGACAGCACCAGCAGCGGCATCAGCCGGCGGAAGATTCTGGCGTTGAGCGCCGCGCTGGCACTGCTGGCCGCATTGCCAGGAACTGGCGGCGGCGCATGGACGGAATGGCTGGACATGGTGCTTGTCTCCTTCAAGGCTTGGGGGGCGTGGGGCGGAACTTCCAGGGACCGGCCCGGCCTGCTGCAGCAGGCTCTGGTGCTATGTGCTGGATGGTTGGAAAGGGGGGGCTCAGAAGGCCACGTTGGCCGCACCCTTGAGGCCCAGCATGCTGCGCGCCTCGTCAGGCGTGGCGACGTCGACATTCAGGGCCTCGAGCACGGTGCGGATGCGGCGCACCTGCTCGGCGCTGGAGGTGGCCAGCTGCCCCGGGCCTATCCACAGAGAGTCTTCCAGCCCCACGCGCACATGCGAGCCCATGGCCGCCCCCATGGTGGCCAGCGGCAGCTGGTTGCGCCCGGCGCCCAGGATGGACCACTGGTAGTTGCTGCCCAGCAGGCGGTCGGCCGTGCGCCGCATGTGCATCAGGTCCTCCGGGTGGCCGCCGATGCCGCCCAGGATGCCGAACACCGACTGCACGAACACGGGCCCCTGCACCAGCCCGCGGTCCACGAAATGCGCCAGGTTGTGCAGGTGGCTGATGTCGTAGCACTCGAACTCGAATCGCGTGCCCTGGGCCTGGCCCAGCCGCAGGATGCCTTCGATATCGGCAAAGGTGTTCTTGAAGACCAGGTTGCGGCTGTTTTCCAGGTGCTCGCGCTCCCAGGCGTGTTCCAGGTCCTTGAAGCGCTCCAGCATGGGGAACAGGCCGAAGTTCATCGAGCCCATGTTCAGCGAGGCCAGCTCGGGCTGGAACTCGGTCACGGGCCGCATGCGCTCTTGCACCGTCATGTGCGGGCTGCCGCCCGTGGTGATGTTGACGATGGCATCGCTCTCGGCACGGATCGCCTTGAGAAAGGGGCGGAACAGCTCAGGGTCCTGCGAAGGGCGTCCGTCGCGGGGATCACGGGCATGCAGGTGCACGATGGCGGCGCCGGCCTCGGCGGCATCGATGGCGGCGCGCGCAATCTGCTCGGCCGTCACCGGCAGGTGGGGCGACATGCTGGGCGTGTGGATGGCGCCCGTGGGCGCGCAGGTGATGATGGCTTTGGTGCGGGTGGCCATGGAAGGTCCTTGCGAACAGTGAAAAGTCGAGAGGAGGAGGGGAGGAGAGGGTGCTCAGCTCAGCGCCTGGGTCAGGCCATCGACGGCCAGCTCCTGGCCCGTGACATGGCCGGCCAGCGGGCTGGCGGCAAACACGGCCATGTTGGCAATGTCGCGCGCCGTGGCCATGCGGCCCAGCGCGGCCTGGTGCGTGTAGCTGCGCGTGACGTCCTCCAGCGGCAGGCCGCGCGCCTGCGCCTTGGCGGCAATCACATCGCGGATGCGCGGGCCGTCCACGGCGC
Source organism: Delftia sp. Lp-1 (assembly GCF_020523835.1). Lineage (NCBI taxonomy): Bacteria > Pseudomonadati > Pseudomonadota > Betaproteobacteria > Burkholderiales > Comamonadaceae > Delftia > Delftia sp. Lp-1. The sequence continues at coordinate 2,095,417 of NZ_JAJALJ010000001.1, forward strand.
CCGGCAGGATGGCGTTCACCCGGATGCCGTCGGCGCCCAGCTCCAGCGCCAGCGACTTGGTCAGGCCGATCACCGCCCACTTGGACGCCGAATAGGCCGAGCGGCCCGGCATGCCCAGGTGGCCTGCCGCCGAAGACAGGTTGACGATGGCCGCCTGCCGGCCCTCGCGTGCCGATTGCCGAAGCCGGGGCACGGCCAGCCGTGTGCACAGGAAGGCGCCGGTGATGTTCACATCCAGCGTGCGCTGCCAGTCGGCCAGGTCCAGCGTCTCCACCGCGCCCGTGGGGCCGGCCACCCCGGCGTTGTTGACGAGGATGTCCAGGCCGCCCAACTCGTTGTCCACGGCCTTGAACAGGGCCTGCACCTGCAAGGCATCCGACACATCGGCAAGACGGCCGCTGGCGCCGGGCAGGGCGGCAGCCAGCGCATCCAGGCTGGCCTGGGCCACGTCACAGACCATGACGCGCGCGCCGGCCTCGGCAAAGGCGCGGCTGATTTCCAGGCCGATTCCGGCGGCGCCCGCCGTCACCAGGACGCGCTGGCCGGCCAGAAGATCGTTTTTCCACATGCGGGGACTCCTTGGGGACTCAAACAAAGTTGAAAGGGATTCGGGTTGGGTTTGGATTTTGTATATGTGATCACAGATCAAATATGGTGAATACCCTATGCGGCATGACAGCGGCGGCGCCGCGCTACCATCGCCGCCATGGCCATCAACGAACTAGTCACCCCACTCAAACGCCAGACCCTCAGCAGCGATGTCTATGCACAGCTCAGGGAATTGCTGATCACGGGCCAGATGATTCCGGGCGAGCAGATCTCGCTGCGCACCACGGCCAGCGCGCTGGGCGTCAGCGTCATGCCCGTGCGCGAGGCCGTGCACCGGCTGGTGGCCGAGCAGGCGCTGGAACTCACGCCCAACCGCGCGCTGCGCGTGCCCTTGATGACGGAAAGCGCCTTCCGCGAGATCACGCGCATCCGCGTCAACCTCGAAGGCCTGGCCACGGAGCAGGCGGCCCGGCAACTGCCGGCCGCCGAGCTGGAACGCATCGCCGCACTGCAGGACCGCTTTGCGGCCGAGATGGCCAGCGCCTCGCCGGACGGCGCGCGGCTCATCGCCTTCAACAAGGATTTCCACTTCGCCGTCTACAGCGCGGCCGGCATGCCCATGCTGCTGCAGATGATCGAGGCGCTGTGGCTGCGCATAGGCCCCATCCTCAACCACGACATGCGCTCGGGCTCGCGCCGCGTGAGCGAACAGGTGGCGGTCGGCCACCATGCGCGCCTGGTCGAGGCGCTGCGGCGCGGCGATGCGCCAGCCGCCAAGGAGGCGCTGCGCGGCGACATCGAAAGCGCGGCCGACTACATCGTTTCGGCGGGCGTGCTGGTGACGGCGGACGGTGCCGCGGGCGGTGGGGATGACGGCGCGCCGGAAGTCCTGCGCCGCTAGAATCGCCGCCCCATGCACAACGCCCACGACCCCAAGGTTCTTCCCATACGCGACGGCGTCAGCCCCAGCTGCGTGGTGCTGCCCAGCCAGGGCGGCGGGTTGCTGATCGATTTTCTGGCCGAGCGCCTGCCGGCCGTGGCGCGCGAAGACTGGCTGCGGCGCCTGGCGCTGCGCGAGGTGGTGGACGAGCATGGCCGCGCCGCCGATGCAGGCACGGCCTTTGCGCCGGGCCTGCGCTACTACTACTACCGCGAGCTGCAGGCCGAGCCGCCCATCCCCTTCGAGGCCGAGGTCATCCACCGCGACGCGCATCTGCTGGTGGCCGACAAGCCGCATTTCCTGCCCGTGGTGCCGGCCGGCAGGTACCTGCAGCAGACGCTGCTGGTGCGGCTCAAGCGCGAGTTCGACCTGCCCGAGCTGTCGCCCATCCACCGCATCGACCGCGACACGGCGGGGCTGGTGGTGTTTTCGGTGCAGCGCGCCACGCGCGGCATCTACCAGGCGCTGTTCCGCGACCGTGCCATCCACAAGACCTACGAGGCCGTCGCGCCCTGGCGCGAAGATGTGGCCTTTCCGCGCGTGCATGAAAGCCGCATGGAGGAAAGCGGCCATTTCTTCCGCATGCACGAGGTGGCCGGCACGCCCAACACCCGCACCCACATGCAGGTGCTGGAGCAGCACGGCCCCTGGGCGCGCTACCGGCTGGAGCCCGAAAGCGGCAAGCGCCACCAGCTGCGCGTGCACATGGCCGCCCTGGGCCTGCCGCTGTGGGGCGACGGCTTCTATCCCGAAGTGCATGACATGCCCGAGGGCGACTATTCGCGTCCGCTGCAGCTGCTGGCGCGCAGCCTGGCCTTCACCGATCCTCTGGACGGCCAGTCGCGGCGCTTTGACAGCCGCCGCCAGCTGCTGCCGCTGACCGACCTGTAGAGGCTTTTCCACTGCCGGAAACCGTTGGTTTTTTGCCCATGGCCTTGCCATGGGATAGGCCGGTTGCGGACATTTAACGGACAACTTTGTCCGATAATTGTCCGCATGACTTCCAAAAGACCCAGTGCCGATATCCGCCGCGCCCAGTTGCTGGACGCGGCCGATGCCGTGTTTTCCGAGCATGGCGTGACCGCGCCGCTGGACCTGGTGGTCGAGCGCGCCGAAGTCGGCCGCGCCACGCTGTACCGGCAGTTTCCTGACCGGCGCGCGCTGATGCTGGCGCTGCTGGAGCGTTCGCTGGACACCATGCGCAGCGCGGCCGAAGCCATGGCCGAGGACGACGATGCCTTCTACAAGCTGCTGTCCCGCCTGGCCGAGCGCATTGCGGTATCCGCCCCCATCACCGATTACTGGCGCACGGTGGAGCGCGGCGACGAGGTCATCGCCCAGGCCCGCGTTGCCATGTGGCAGATCTTTCGGCCGGCCATGGACCGGGCCGTGGCCTGTGGCCATTGCCGCCAGCCGCTGACGCAGGCCGAGCTGTCCCTGGTCTTCGGCATGCTGGGCGCCTCGCTGCGCGGCGAGACGCCGCAGCAGCGGCGCACCCTGGCGCGCAAGGCGCTGCAGATCGTCTGGCAAGGCCTGAAGGCCTGACATGGCCACCACACCCACTCCACCGGGGCCCGTGCTGCCCCCGTCGCCCCCCGTCGTTTACCTCAAGCCCCCGCCGGACTGGGAAGAGCATGAAAAGCCCAGCCTGCCGGGCTCGCCGTCCATGCCGCTGCACCAGCCGGCCGTGCGCGCCGCCTATGGCCTGATCGCCGTGCTGGTGGCGCTGACGGGTGGCCTGGGCAATGCACTGTTCACGGCCAACCTGCCCACCATCCAGGGCCAGATGGGGCTGACGTCTTCCGAGGCCGCCTGGCTGACCGGCGCCTACGTCATGCTCAACATGACGGCCAACCTGCTGGTCTACAAGTTCCGCCAGCAGTTCGGCATGCGGCTGTTCGCCGAGATCGGCCTGGGCCTGTATGCGCTGCTGACGCTGCTGCACCTGGTGCTGGGCAGCTACACCAGCCTGCTCATGCTGCGCGCGGCCAGCGGCCTGGCGGGCGCCACCTGCAGCACGCTGGGCACGCTCTACATGCTGCAGGCTGCGCCGCGCAAGCATGTGCTCAAGATGCTGGTGATCGGCGTGGGGCTGGGGCAGATCGCCACGCCGCTGGCCTGGATCCTCTCGCCGGGCCTGCTGTTCAACAGCGAGTGGCACAACCTCTATCTGTTCGAGGCCGGCCTGGCCCTGATCTCGTTCGCGGGCGTGGTGGTGCTCAAGCTGCCGCCGGGCGTGCATATCCGCAGCTTCGAGCGGCTGGACTTCCTGACCTTCTTCCTCATGGTGCCCGGCGTGGGCCTGCTGATCGCCGTGCTGGTGCAGGGCTACAACCACTGGTGGCTGGACACGCCCTGGCTGGCCTGGATGCTGATCGGCTCCATCGTCCTGCTGAGCGTGGCGCTGTACATCGAGCACCACCGCCGCAACCCCATGCTGCAGACGCGCTGGTTCGTGCTGGCGCCCACGGTGCGCTTCGTGATCGGTGCGCTGCTGCTGCGCTTTCTGACCACCGAGCAGACCTATGGCGTGATCGGCATGCAGCGCATGCTGGGCATGACGGTGGACCAGATGCAGCCGCTGTTCATCGTCATCCTGCTGGGCACCATCGCGGGCATTGCCGTGTCGGCGCTGACCTTCGGGCTGGAGAACATGGGCAAGCAGATCGTGGGCTCCATCGTGCTGTTCGCGCTGGCGGCCTGGCTGGACCACAGCCGCACCAGCCTGGCCCGGCCCGAGGACTTCTTCGGCAGCCAGTTCCTCATGGCCGTGGGCGCGGGCCTGTTCATGGGGCCGCTGATGCTGATCGGCGTGGTGCAGGGCCTGAAGTTCGGCGCGCACTACATGCTGACGGCCATCGTCACCATCTCCATGACGCAGGCCATGGGCGCGCTCATGGGCTCGGCCCTGCTGAGCACCTACCAGATGCACCGCGAGCAGGTGTATTCGGCCGCCATCGTGGCCGATGTCGATCCCACCGACCCCATCGTGGCCGACCGCCTGCGCCTGCAGCAGCAAAGCCTGGCCCGCGTCATCGCCGACCCGGCCCTGCGTGCGGCCCAGGGCACGGCCCAGCTGGCGCAGGCCGCACGCCGCGAGGCCAATGTGCGCGCCTACAACGACGTGTTCGCGCTCACGGCCGGCGTGGCCGTGCTCTACCTGCTGTGGATGCTGGCCCTGGCAGGCCGCGCACGCCAGCGCGCCTTCGTGGAGCGCATGCGCGCCGCTGCCGCCGATGCCTCGGCCATGCGCGGCACCGATGCCGCCGCGCCGCAGGACGCGCCGGGCCAGCCGCCCACCCAACCCGTCGCCCGCGCCTGAAACCGTTCGCCAAGAGAAAAGACAACAACATGAGTGACTCCGAAAATTCCAATGGCGGCACGGCCGCCTCTGCCTCGCCTGCGCCGGCTCCCGCTGCGGCGCCTTCGCCTTCCCCTTCACCTTCGCCATCGCCATCGCCATCGCCATCGCCATCGCCATCGCCATCGCCCAAGCTCATCAAACCCTCGCTGCGCAGCGTGCTGGTGATGCTGGTGGTCGCACTGGCCGGCGTCCTGCTGGTGCTGCGTGCCTGGAACCTGTTCCCCTTCGCGGGCACCGTGGTCAGCACCGACAACGCCTATGTGCGCGGCGCCGTCACCGTGCTCGCGCCCCAGGTCAGCGGCTATGTGACCGAGGTGCTGGTGCAGGACTACGAGAACGTCAAGGCCGGCCAGCCCCTGGTGCGCATCGACGCCCGCACCTACGAAGCCGCCCAGGCCCAGGCGCAGGCCCAGCTGGCCAATGCCCGCGCACAGCTGGCCAATGCCGACCAGACCCAGGCGCAGAACCGCGCCACGCTGGGCGCCAGCCGCGCCGGCCTGGCGGCGGCGCAGGCCGAATCCGACCGTGCGGCTGCCGAGCTGCAGCGCGTGCAGGCGCTGTCCGAGCGCGGCTCCGTCTCGCTCAACGAGCGCGACAAGGTGCGTGCCACCGCGCGCCTGGCGGCCACCAACGTGGCCAAGGCCCAGGCCGACATCGAAATCAACGCCCAGAAGATCAAGGCGACGACGGTGAACCGCGCCTCGCTCGAAGCCCAGGTCCAGATGGCCGAGGCCCAGCTGCGCCAGGCCCAGATCAACCTGGACAACACCGTGGTGCACGCGCCCGGCGATGGCCAGGTCAGCGAGGTGGGCGTGCGCCGGGGCCAGTACGTCACGGCCGGCTCCCAGCTCATGTACGTGGTGCCGCACACGCTGTGGGTGGTGGCCAACTTCAAGGAAACCCAGACCGCCCAGGTGCGCATAGGACAAGCTGTGCGCTTCAGCGTCGATGCGCTGGGCGGCGCCCACCTCACGGGCCGCGTGCTGGAGATCGCGCCGGCCACGGGCTCGGAATTCAGCGTGCTCAAGGCCGACAACGCCACGGGCAACTTCACCAAGGTCGTGCAGCGCCTGCCGGTCAAGATTGCAATCGATCCCGACCAGGAGCTGGCCGCCAGGCTGCGCGCGGGCATGTCGGTGGTGGTGCGGCTGGATACGGCGCAGCCTGAGCCCCAACCCGCACCGCAACCCGCACGGCAACCCGCACCCCAACCGGAGGCCCGCCCATGACCGCCCGCGCACTGGCCATGGCCATCGCCTGCGCCACCGCGCTGGCCGGCTGCAGCGTGCCGCCGCTGAGCACCGCGCCTGAAGCGGCCCGGCCCGCCATGCCCGCCCAGTGGAGCGGGGCAGGGCAGGAGCCGGCCGCCGCCGTCCAGGCATCGTGGTGGCAGGCCTTTGGCGATCCGCTGCTCACGCGCTGGGTGGAGCTGGCCCAGTCCCGCAACAACGATGTGCTGCTGGCCCTGTCGCGCGTGGATGAGGCGCGGGCCAACCTGGATGTGGCAGGCGCTGCGGGCCTGCCCCAGCTCTCGGCCACGGCTGGCACCTCCACGGGCCGCAGCCTGGGCGCGCGGGGCCTGGCGCACACGCGCTCGGTTCAGCCCGGCCTGCAGGCCAGCTGGGAGCCTGATCTGTGGGGCCGCATCGCCCACCTGGAAAAGGCCGCCGTCCTGCGCCTGCAGGCCAGCGAGGCCGACCGCGACGCCGTGGCCCTGGCCGTGGCAGCCACCACGGCCCAGGCCTATGTGGGCCTGCGCTCGCTGCAATCGCAGCTGCAAGTGGCCCAGGCCACGGCCCGCTCGCGCGAACAGGCCCTGCGCCTGGCTGACGATCAGGCGCGCGTCGGCTACACCTCGCAGCTGCAGCTCACCCAGGCGCAGGCCGAGCTGCAATCCGTGCAGCAGGCCGTGGAGCAGCTGGAGCTGTCGCTGGCGCGCCAGCGCACGGCGCTCCTGCTGCTGGCCGGCGGCGAGGGTGACGAGCAGGCAGCCGCGCTCATGGCAACAACCGACGGCCAGTCCGCTGCGCTGGGCGCACCGCCGCCTGCGCCGGCCGCCGGCCTGCCTTCTGCCTTGCTGCAGCGCCGCCCCGACATTGCACGGGCCCAACTGCAACTGGCGGCCGCCGACGAAAGCCTGGCCGTGCAGCGCACCGCCTTCCTGCCCCAGGTCTCGCTGACGGCCAGCGCCGGCAGCCTGCTGGTCAATGCCCTGCAATACCACCCGGCCACGGTCTGGGCCCTGGGCGGCAGCGTGCTCGCGCCGCTGTTCACGGGCGGCCGGCTGCAAGGGCAGTTCGACGCCGCCGCCGCCCAGCGCGACCAGGCCGCCTATGCCTACCGTGGCGTGGTGATCAAGGCCCTGGCCGATGTGGAAAACGCCCTGGTCGGCACCCGGCGCCTGCAGTCGCAGTGGCAGCACGCCAGCGAACGCGAGGCGGTGCTGCAGCGCTCCCTGGGCTTTGCCAAGGACCGCTACGAGGCCGGCTACGCCAGCTACCTGGAAGAGCTGGACGCCCAGCGCAATCTCTTCCAGGCGCAGCAGGAGGTGATACGCCTGCGCCAGAGCCAGCTGGAAAACGCCATTGCGCTGTACCAGGCGCTGGGCGGGGGCTGGCAGGCCGCCACCACACCAGTCGCTGCAACCGTCACTGCACCTGTCGCCAGCCCCGCCCGCTGATCAGACCTTCTCGATGCGCGCAGGCAGGCCCTGGCGCACCGTGGCGCCGGACACCCAGTCCACCCACACGTTTTTGCAGCCGGGCCGCGTGGGATCGGCAAAGCCCAGGTCGTTGAGGTTCACGCCATTGGCATGCTCGGCGTTCACCGGCATGGGCTTGCCGTCGATGCTGTGGCGGCCCGCGCCCAGCTCGCGGTGGCCGTAGCCGTGCTCGATGGCCACGGTGCCCGGCATCACGCCGTCGCGCACCATGGCCACGGCCGTCACCGCGCCGCCCGGCGTGCGGATGCGCACCGTGTCGCCGTTGGCGATGCCCAGCCGCTCGGCGTCATCGCGGTGCAGGGACACCGGGTTGTGCGGATGCACCTGGCGCAGCCGCGAGACGGCAATCGACATGGAACTCATCAGGTTGGACTTGTAGGAGGTCAGCAGCAGCGGCCATTGCTGCTCGCCGAAATGCGTGCGCATGGCGCTGCCGTCGGCCAGCCGCGCCGGATACCAGGTGGGGCAGCCGCTGTAGCGCTCGCCCGTCATGGCGTGGCGCATGCGGGCCAGCTCCTCGCTCCACACCTGCAGGGCAGGCGCGTGGGCCTTGCGGGTGTGGCCGTCCTTCCAGGCGTCCTCGATGCGGTCGAAGCGCCCGCCGCGCGTCAGCAGCATGGCCACCTGGCGCCATTCATCGTCCTTCAGGCGCTGGCGCAGCGCGGGCACCAGCCTGTCCACGCCGGTGATGGCGATGTCGTCATCGCTGGCCGCCGGCACGGGCTTGCCGCCTGCCCAGGCCACGTTGGCCAGGGCATGGATGAAGAAGTCCTCGGCCGAGCGCAGCGCATGGGGCTGGCCCTGGGCGTCCTTGATGGCGGCCTCGCCAAAGCCGGGCAGGCCCAGCCGTTCTGCCACGGCGAAGAGAAAGCTCTCCACGTTCACGGGCTGGCCGTCGGCCGTGCGCGCCACGGCGGGCTGCACCACGGGCCAGCGCACGGTGGAGCTTTTGGCCACCACGTCGGCCCAGGGCGCCGAGATGCCCCAGCTCTCGTAGGTCACGGTATCGGGCACGATGAAATCGGCCAGCGCGCTGGTCTCGTTGATGAAGGGATCGATGGAGACGATCAGCGGCAGCTTCTTCGGGTCCTTGAGATCGTCCACCAGCGCGTTGCGAAAGCCCGCAATGCCGTAGACGGGGTTGCTCATGTGGTTGATCCAGGCCTTGGCGCGATAGGGGTAACCGGCCAGCGCGCTGGCCAGCATCTCGCTGGACAGGCCGCCCACGGCCGGGTACCACGGGGCCTGGGCGGCGGGGTAGTTCTTCGCGCCCTCGGGCTGGCCCTCGCGCTTGCGCTGGAATTCCGCGCTTTTCTCGTAGGGCTGGCGGTGGCGTGACAGCGCCAGGCCGCGCGGCTTGACCTTGCCGTCGAAGTTGGCGAAGTCGTAGCGCGGGCCCGGGCCGAAGGGGCCGAACGGGCCGGCATCCAGCACCAGGCCGCCCTGCACGTTGAGGTTGCCCACCAGGGTGTTGAGCATGCTGATGGCGTAGGCGGTGTAGAAGCCCGCGCCGCTCATGGTGCCGCCATGCGCATCGGCCACGGCGCGCTTGCCATGGCTGGTGAACTCGCGCGCCAGCGCCTCGATCTCGCCGCGCGCCACGCCGCACAGCGCCGCGTATTCGTCCAGTGTCTTGAGGCTGGCCTGCTCATGCAGCTTGGCCAGCGAGGAGCAGACCGACAGCTCGGGGGCCTGGTCCGCGCCTTCTGCCTTCAGGCCGGGCACGGCCACGCGGGCGCGCACCATCAGCTGTGCAGGCTCGGCCTGGGTGTGCGGCGCCAGGCTGCCATCGGCACGCTGCACCACGAACACATCCTGGGCCGGCTTGCCGTCTTCGGCTGGCGCGGGCAGGGCCCAGCCCAGGTCGGCGCCGCGCAGAAAGCTGCCATGGCGCGGGTGGCCGGGCTCGTTGACCAGCAGGTGCGTGGCATTGCTCCAGGACGCCTCGCCCGCGGCCTGCATGGCGGCCGGGCCGGGCTGGGCGAGAAAGCCCGTGTCATGGCGCGCCTCGTCCAGGATGACGCGGATCAGCGCCATGGCCAGGGCCAGGTCGCTGGCCGGCTTGACGGCCAGCCAGCGGTTGCCGCTGCCCGCAGCCAGGCTGGACGAGGTCGGCAGCACGGGCGAGACCACCACGTAGCGGAAACGGTTGTCCTCGCGCGAGCGGGCCTCGGCCAGTTCGCGGCCCTGGCGCTGGAAGGGGTTGCCGGACTGCGCGGGCGCCGCGCCGATGAACAGGCCGAAGCTGGCATGGCTCCAGTCCGGCTTGCCGTGCGGCATGCCGGGCAGGTCGCCCAGGGCCGCTGCCGCACCCACGCGAAAACTCTGGCCGCAGTAGGCGCCGTGGTTGCTGACGTTCACGGTGCCGAAGGACGGCCCCGCAAAACGGCGCAGCAGCTGGGCGCGGCCTTCGTTGGAGGCGTCGGTCACCAGCAACTGGTTGGAGCGCGGGCCGAACTCGGGGTTGTCGGCGTCCAGCGGCGTCCTGGTGTCCCAGATGGCGCGCAGGCCCTCGACCTGGCCTTCGCCGAACAGATCGCCGCCCTCGCAGACTTCCTGCACCAGTTGCTCGAAGGAAATGCTCTGCCAGCGGCCGCTGCCGCGCGGGCCCACGCGCTTGAGCGGGGTGAGCACGCGGTGCGGCGCACTCTGGTGCTCCAGCATGGACGAGCCGCGCGCGCAGGCCGTGGCCCGGCCCTCCAGGCCCAGCTCCTTGCCCAGTTTGGCGTAGACCTCGCGCACGGGTTCTTCCATGGCGGCCGGGCGCGTGGTGGCCAGTGGGTGGTAGGGGTTGCCTGCCACGCGCAGGATGCGGTTGCTGGCGGTATCGACACGCACGCGCACGCCGCACTGCGTCCAGCAGCCCAGGCAGCTGGAGGGGCTGACCACCTGGCCGGGCTGGGTGGCGAGCGCGCCCGTGGCCGGGTCGATGCGGAACTCGGGCGTCAGCGAATTGCCGCGCGTGGCGCTGGCCGTGGGCGTGCCCGAGGTGCCTGCAACCAGGCCCTTGGCACCGCGCGCCAGTGTTTCACCGTAGCCGGCCGCGAAGGCGGCCAGCCCACCGGCGGTGAGTCCGCCGCGCAGCAGCAGGCGGCGGCGGGCGGCCTCGGCATCCAGGGAATCTTGGGGAGCTTGGGGGAGTTTCTTCTTGTCGGTCATGAAAGGCTTTCTGTGGCGCGGCCGGCCGGTGGCGGGCCGCGCTCCGTGAATGGGTGAGGGGTCGTCAGGGCGGCGGTGTCAGAGGGCGCGGGCCGTGGCCGAACGCGCGGGAAACAGCTCCAGCGCCCAGGTGGCCAGCGTCACCAGTGCAATGCACAGGCCGGCCACGCCCAGCATGCCCAGCAGGCCGTCGCCGCCCAGCGGCATGTGGTAGATGTACAGGCCCGCGCCGTACTTGGGCACGCCTTGCACGCCCATGAACAGCGCCCAGCGGAAGGCCCAGGCCGCGGCGGCCAGGCCCAGCCCCAGGGCCAGCGTGTAGCGCGGGCAGGCCATGCGCTGCCCACCCCGCACCAGGGCCCACAGCAGGGCGGCACCGGCCACGGCCGAGCCCAGCATGCTCAGGCGCCAGACCGGAAACTGCTGCCACAGCTGCAGCGCCGCCTGGAAGGAGCGGCCCTGGCCCAGCCAGCCGGCAACGGCCCAGACCGCCACCATGGCCAGCAGGCACAGCGCCAGCGCCAGGCCCAGCACGCGCAGGGCCTGCAGGGCGCCGGCATCGGGGCGGTGGCGGGCGGGCAGAAAGCGCGCCGTCACCAGCATGCAGCCCACCGTGGCCAGCCAGCCCGTGAGTGCCAGGTTCAGCGGCACCCACAGCGTGTTCCACAGCGGGCGCGAGCGCACGGCCATCAGCTCGGCGCCGGTATAGGCGGTGATGGTCAGCGCCGACACGGCCAGCAGCGGCGCCAGCCAGCGCAGCCACTGCGGCCGGCCCAGCCACCAGGCCAGCACGAAGGCCAGCGCCAGTCCCACGAAGGCCGGCAGCAGCAGGGCGCCCACCGACATCCACGACCACGGCGTGAAGTGCGCATAGAAATGCCAAAAGCGCGCAGGCTGGTGCAGGTCGGCCAGCAGCGACACGGGTGCGGCGATGGCGCTCACGGCCAGCACCAGCACGGCGGCCGGCAGCAGGCGCGCCATGGCGCTGGCGCGCGGCGCCCAGGCGCAGGCGGCGGCCAGCAGGGCAGCGCCCGTGGCAATGCCGGCCAGGAAGAAGTACTGCACGGCCCAGGGCAGCCAGGCCGATTCGTAGGCGGGGGTCAGGAGTTCGACGATGTGCATGGGGTGCTCCTTGCGTTCAGTGGGAAGTGACCAGCCGCACGCTGGCCTGCCCGTCCACGCCGTCGACGAAGGCGTCGGGCAATCCCAGGTAGTACACATGCGGGTCCGTGCCCATGGCGGGCTTGAGCACCTTGAGGTCCTTGGCGTGCTCGCGCATGCGCTGGCGGATCTCGCTGCCCTCGTCGTTGAGGTCGCCGATCACGCGGGCGCCGCCCACGCAGCTTTCCACGCAGGCCGGCAGCAGGCCGGCTTCCAGGCGGTGCTCGCAGAAGGTGCACTTGTCGGCGGTCTGCGTCTCGTGGTTGATGAAGCGTGCGTCATAGGGGCAGGCCTGCACGCAGTAGCCGCAGCCCACGCAGCGCTCGTTGTCCACCAGCACGATGCCGTCGCTGCGCTGGAAGGTGGCCTGCACCGGGCAGACCGGCACGCAGGGCGGGTTGTCGCAGTGGTTGCACAGGCGCGGCAGGTTGAGCATGGCCGGCGGGAGGTCCTCGTTGCCCGCGTGCTGCACCTCGTACTGCAGCACCGTGGTGCGGAACTGGCCCAGCGGCGGCAGGTTCTCCATGGAGCAGCTCACCGTGCAGGCCTGGCAGCCTATGCAGCGGCGCAGATCCACCAGCATGCCGTAGCGCCTGCCGGCCTCGCCGGGACGGCGCGGCGGTTGAAAACCGGGGGTGCCGGGCGCGGCCGCCGCCACGGGCAGGGCCACGGCCGCCATGGCGGCGGCCAGCAGGTCCTGCAGGAAGCCGCGCTTGCCTGCGGCGGGCTGCGCATGGGCGGCGGTGCGGGCGGGGATGTCCTGGGAGGAGGGCTTGCAGCTGCAGTCGTTGCAGCCGCTGCCGGCGCGGGAAGTTTTTGGCATGGCCTGTCTTTCATCGTCCTGCGGCCACGGATCGTGGTCGCTCAAACTCAATAAAGCATTAAAAATATGCTTTTTATATTGAATTTAATATATGAAATTCAGGGCCTTGGCGGCTTGATGTGAGTCAAGCAATGGGCTTTCCAAGTGCCTGCTGAGTGCCTGCCGAGGGCTTGCAAAGCGCCACCAACTGCCTGCCATGGACAGGCGCCCAAGGCAGTCCATAGCGTGTGGCGCAGGGATTAAGACGGGGTTAACAGGGTGACTGCATTCCTCGGGAATGCGGGGCGCGTATCGGAAATCACCCTCTTGTTTCCGCGCGCGGCCCCGGTCTACGCTGCTTGTGTCGCCACTGCCAAGGAGTTCTCCATGAACCATGCCCTGAACAGCCTTGCTTCGGAACTGGACCTTGCCGCCGAAGCCGGCGAGCACCTGAGGCTGCAATTCACACAGGCCTGCGTGGACCGCATCGCGCACCTGCTGGAAGACCCGGACGTCATCCGCTGCGCACAAGGCCTTCGCCGCTACCTGGACGGCCAGATCGACAGGCAGGAGCTGGATCGCCTGGCCCGCGAGGCCGCCAGCCTGGCCAACCACCACCAGGGATCGCGCTCCCTCGACGGCTGCGGCCATGCCGCCGTGTCCGCCACCTATGCCACGGCCCATGGGCTGGCGGGCCGGGCGCTGCAGGCGGCCGACTATGCGGCCTACGCCATGGTCTATGGCGAGGGCGGCCACGGCGCCGTCACGGACCGTGAATCGTTCGAGCCTGAATACCAATGGCAGGCGCGCTGCCTGGCCTCGCTGGCGCAGGCCGCTCAGCAGCGCACGTAGCACCAGGCCGACTGCTGCAGCAGGGCCAGTGACTCGATGCCGCCCTGCGGCAGCACGCGCATGCCGGCAGGCGCCTCGCGGCCCAGCTTCCTGAGCGTGTTCGGGCAGACCAGCGCATGGGCCAGGGCCTCTGCATCCAGATGTTGGGGCGTGCCCGGCGCGGCGTCCAGCAGCGCCTCGACGGCCGGGCCGTTGATGACGATGCGGACCTCGGCACCGGGCCGGTCCTGGCGCAGGTTGGCCAGATTGCTGCGTGCACGGGCCAGGGCGCCGGGCGTGGGCGCATGCAGCACGATGCGCAGCGGCGGCGCATCCGGCCGGGCGGGGAACAGGTCGCTACAGTCGCTGGAGGAGGTGGAAGCGGCGGGACAACGGCTTGTGCTCATGGTCGTCCTCGTCATTTCCTGCCACGCGGCCCCATGACCTCTTCCAGCAGGCCCGGCGGCAGGCCGGTGCGTACCTGCACCAGCCCCTTGTCATCCTTCCAGACCAGGGCCGGCGTGGCACGCAGGCCCCAGGTGGACATCAGCGAGGCATGGTTGGCCAACACCTGCCGCGTGGCCTGCGGCACCGGGGCCAGCGGCGTGGCGCCCGCGCCTTCTGCGCTGGCGCGGCCGGCCTTGGCATAGGCACGTGCGTGCTCGGCCAGGGCCTGCTCTGGCTGGCGCGCGGTCAGCAAGGCGGCGGCCTTGCCCTCGCTGCTGGGCTTGAGGATGCCCACCAGAATGTGGCGCAACTGCACCTGGCCGCTCTCCACCCAGGGCCGGGCATCGTTCCACAGCTGGTTGCAATAGGGGCAGTTGGGGTCGGTGAACACATAGACCGTGCGCGGCGCGTCGGCCCGGCCGTCCGGTATGGACTGGGCGCGCTGCACATCGCTCCACAGTTGCTCGCCCATGGGCTTTTGCACGGCGGCCTGCAGGGCCTGGGCGTTCACGTCGCGGCCCTGGGCGTCGATGACCGTGCCCAGCACCCAGTGCTTGCCGTCAGGCATGCGGTAGATGGGCACGGGCTGGCGGTCGCGGTAGGTGGCCCAGGCCTTGAGTCCGCCCACGGCCGGCAGCGGTCCCACCAGGGTCAGTCCCTGCTGGGCCAGGAAATCCTCCGATGGCAGCTCGGACGCCGCAGCCGGCAGGGCCAAGGCTGTCGACAGGGCCAGGGCTCCTGCCAGTGCAGGCAGGGGGAACAGGGGGGAAGCGCTCATGAACATTCCTTCAGATGCTGGGCCAGGCTGGCGCGCGACAGCTCGCCCATGCGCATGCCGCACAGCCGGCCGTCGGCGCCATAGAAATAGGTGGAAGGCAGGCCCCGCTGGCGCCAGTGCCGGCCGGCCTGCTGCTGCGGGTCGAACAGCACCTGGGCCAGCGGCAGCGGGGCTGCTGCCTGCTCGCGCCGCAGGTAGCCCATCACGGCCTCGGCTGACTCGCCCTGGTTGATCCAGATGAAGCGCACATCGGGCCGCTGCTGCTGGGCCTGGGCCAGCACCGGCATCTCGCGCCGGCAGGGCGGGCACCAGGTGGCCCAGAGGTTGATGACCATGGGCTTGCCATCGGCCTGCTGCAACTGCTGCAGCGAGACCGGCTGCGCCTGTCCGTTGACCAGGGTGAAGGCCGGCAGGGCCGGTGCATCTGCGGACGGCAGCGCCTGCAGCAGGCTGCCCAGCACCAGCAGGGCCGCCCCCGCGCCCAGCGCCAGCCCTGTGGCGCGGCGCAGCACCGGGGAGCGGCGGCTGCGCCACAGCATGTACAGCAGCGCGGCCAGCAGGCCGGCCCACAGGTTCCATCCCCCGTCGCGGATATCGATGATGCGGCCTGCGAAGGCCGGCATCCCGCTCCAATCCCAGGGGGCCGGCGCGTACTCTGTCCACCACTGCGCGACATAGGCCAGGCGCGCCGCCAGCAGGCCGGCCAGGGTGCTTTGCCACAGCAGCGCATCCACGGCCTGGCCCGTGCGCCTTTCATTCCTGCGCGCCAGCCACTGCGCCAGCAGCCAGGCCAGCATGGCCACCACCACACCCATCGGCAGGACCAGCGGGCCCAGCGCCAGGCTGGCAGGCAGGTGCAGCCAGGCGCCCAGCGCCGATAGCGCTGACGGCCCGCCAGGCTCTGCCGCTCCGGCAAGAACAGGCGAAGGCGCCAGCAGCAGGCCAGCAAGCAAGGGCAGGAAGGACGAAAGAAGAGGGGATGACCGGAGATGCATGGAAGGGAGTTTCAGCCATGCAGGCTGACAGGTCGTGGATGCTGGCAGCGGGGAATTAACGGGGGGTTAACGAGGGTTAACGGCCTCATGGCCATCAGGCTGCGACCGGTCCATTTCGCCCAGCCAATCCCATGGCCGCAGACAGCAGCAAGGCCGCAGCGGCCAAGCCGCCAGACAGCCAGAGCGTGGCGTGCAGCCCCCAGCCATCGACCAGTTGGCCGCCCGCCCATGAGCCCAGCGCAATACCGATGTTGAAGACGCCAACGTACAGCGCCGTGGCAATTTCCACGGCGCGTGGCGCAGCCTGCATCATCCAGGTCATCAGGCCCACCGATACGCCGCCGTAGGCCAGGCCCCAGACCAGCAGCACGGCGCCACCACCGGTTGGCGAGTCGCCCACGGACAGGAACAGCACAGGCGCCAGCAGCAGGCCCAGGGCGATCGCCGCCAGACTCGGCGCCGTGCGGCGCGCCGCGATGATGCCCGCCAGGAAGTTGCCCGCAATACCCGCGATGCCGTAAGCCAGCAGCAGCGCACTCATCCATTGCGCATCGAACCCCGACACCGTCAGCAGCAGCGGGCGAACGAAGGTGAAGGACATGAAATGCCCGGCCACCAGCAGCAGCGTCAGTGCCAGCCCGGCCTGCAGCCCGCGGTTGGCCAGCTGATGGCTGAACTGGCGCAGGCTGGCCGAGCCTGTGGCAGGCAGGGCGGGGAGAACGGCCACGTGCAGCGCCAGCACCAGTGCGCTGAAGCCTGCCATGCCACCAAAGGCCCAGCGCCATCCCGCGAAATCGCCGATCAGCGCGCCCAGCGGCACGCCCAGCACCGAGGCCGCCGCCACGCCGCCAAAGATGATGGAGGTTGCCAGGCCCATCGACGCCTGGGGTACCAGCCGTGCCGCCAGCCCGCCCGCGATTGCCCAGATGCCGCCCAGGCAAAAGCCCACCAGGACGCGCGCGGCCAGCAGCCAGATCAGCGACGGCGCCAGCGCCGAGGCCAGGTTGGCCAGCACGAGCAGGGCCAGCAGTCCGCACAGGATGCGGCGCCGGTCCATGCCGCCCGCCGCCATCACCACCAGCGGCGCGAACAGCGCGGCCAGCAGCGCCGGCAGCGAGAGCATCAGGCCGGCCCTGCCCATGGAGGTGCCCAGGCTGCCAGCAATGGATGTGAGCAGGCCGACCGGCAGCATTTCCGTGGTCACCACGGAAAAGGTGGCCAGGCCCACGGCGGACACGGCCAGCCACGGGCGGCGCGCGGCGGGTTCGGGCCGCGTGGAGGAAGACGAATTCATGGTCCAGATCCCTTCAAACAGGTGGGGGGTGTTGCACCGCCGTCGCGGGACAGAGAAAATACATACGCTGCGTATGAATAGAATCCTATATACATACGTGGCGTATGTAAATAATCATGCACGCCGTATGTAAGGAGATTGGCCATGGTTCGCCGCACCCGCGCCGAGATGGAAGAAACCCGCGCCACGCTGCTGGCCACGGCCCGCAAGGCCTTTGGAGAGCAGGGCTACGCCGATGCCTCCATGGACGATCTCACCGCGCAGGTGGGCCTGACGCGGGGCGCGCTGTACCACCATTTCGGCGACAAGCAGGGCCTGCTGGCGGCCGTGGTCGAGCAGATCGATGCCGAGGTGGATGAACGCCTGAAGGCCATCACCGCCCATGCCCAGGATCCCTGGCAGGGCTTTCGCAGCCGCTGCCGGGCCTACCTGGAAATGGCGCTGGAGCCTGAAATCCAGCGCATCGTGCTGCGCGATGCGCGCGCGGCTTTGGGCGGTGCGCTGCCGCAATCGCAGCGCCACTGCATTGCGTCCATGCAGGTACTGATTGCGGACCTCATGGCGCAGGGCATCGTGGCCCGGGCCGATCCGCAGGCGCTGGCATCGCTGATCTACGGCAGCCTGGCCGAAGCGGCTTTCTGGATTGCCGAGGGCGAGGACGCCGACCTGCGGCTGGAGCGCGGCGCGGCGGCGCTGGACCTGCTGCTGGGCGGGCTGCTGGCCCGGCCCTGAGCGGGCCATCTGGCCGCATTCTTGTGCGCGTGCCTGCGAGATTCGGCATGCTGGCGCACACCTCGCTACAAATCTGCGATGCTCAGTCGCTTTTCGTTCCCGACTTGGATACAGACGGCGGGGCCTGGCGCCAGGCCCTGCGGACAACAACATGCATGTTCTCTTGGTGGAAGACAACGCCCTGGTGGCCAGCGGCGTGCGAGCCGGCCTGCAGCTGCAGGGCTTTGGCGTGGATACCGTGGCCTCGGCCGGGCAGGCGGATGCGGCCATCCGTTACTCGCATTTCGATGCCTGCGTGCTGGACCTGGGCCTGCCGGACGAGGATGGCCTCTCGCTGCTGGCGCGCTGGCGCGGCCAGGGCCTGCAGGTGCCCGTGCTGGTGCTGACGGCGCGCGATGCCGTGTCACAGCGCATCGAAGGCCTGCAGACCGGCGCCGACGATTACCTGGTCAAGCCCTTTGACCTGCACGAACTGGCGGCGCGCCTGCATGCGCTGCTGCGCCGCGCGGCCGGCCGCAGCGTGGACTGGATCGAGCTGGGCGAGGTGCGCATCAATCCCGCCGCAGGCCACATCCAGCGCCAGGGCCGCACGGTGGAGCTGTCGCGCCGCGAGTGGTCGCTGCTGCGCGCGCTGCTGCAGTCGCCGGGCCGCATTCTCAGCACCGAGCAACTGCGCGACAGCCTCTACGGCTACAGCCAGGACGTGGAGAGCAATGCCGTCAACGTGCATGTGCACCACCTGCGCCGCAAGCTGGGCCATGAACTGGTGGAGACGGTGCGCGGCGAGGGCTACCGCCTGGGCCTGCACCCATGATGCGCAGCCTGCGCGTGCGCCTGCTGGCATGTCTGTGCCTGGCGCTGTGCACGCTGTGGGGCGGGGTGGCGGCCTGGATGTTCTCCGACATGCGCAACGAACTGCGCACCGTGCTGGATGACCGGCTGATCGCCTCGGCGCGCATGGTGGCAGGCATCGTCCACCAGTTCCGGCCTGCCCGGGAGCTGCCGCAGGACTGGAGCCCCATGCTCAACGTGATCGCGCGCGACGGCGTGGCCTGCGAGGTCAGCCTGGTGCGCGGCGAGGTCCAGCCCGTGCGGCCCGAGTCGGCCTTGCCGCAGGTGCTGGCCAAGACCGAGGGCAGCCCCGTGTTCCCGCAGAGCATGCCGCTGGGCTTCTCGACCATCATCAAGGGGGGCAAGCCCTGGCGCACCTATGTGCTGGAGGACCACGGCGTGCGCATCGCCACGGCCGACCGCATCGATGTGCGCGAGGGCCTGATCCACGGCTTTGCCTACACCATCGTCCTGCCCTTCGTGCTGGCGCTGCTGGCCAGCATGGGGCTGATGTGGTGGGCCGTGACCCAGGGCCTCAGGCCGCTGGAGGCCCTGCGGCGCGAACTGGCGCGCCGCCCGCCCGGCGACGACTCGCCCGTGGCCCAGGGCCTGCAGACGCGCGAGCTGGCGCCGCTGGTGGGCACGCTCAACCAGCTGCTGCACCGCGTGCGCGCCGCCATCGACCGCGAGCGCCGCTGGAGCGACGACGCCGCCCATGAGTTGCGCACGCCGCTCACCGCCATCAAGACCCATGTGCAGGTGGCGCAGATGGCGCTGGCGGCGCCCGGCATGCCTGCCGGCCTTCTGGCCGCGCCGCCCGGCTCCATGGCCCGCGATTCGCTGGCCCAAGCGGGCGAGGGCGTGGAGCACCTGCAGCACACGCTGGAGCAATTGCTGCTGCTGGCGCGGCTGGAGCAGCATGAACCTGGCGCTGCCTCCGTGCTGGCCTGCGGCGATGCGCCAGCCGATGCGCTGCAGGCGCTGGACAAGGCCTGGCAACTGGCTGTGAATGCCGTGAGCGCCCAGACCCCAGCGCCCGCGCTGCGCACATGGCTGGACAACGGCCAGCCCGTGCAGGACTGGCCGCTGGCCATCTCCGAGCCCCTGCTGGTCTCGGCCCTGCGCAATCTGCTGGAAAACGCCCTGCGCCATGCGCCGCAGCATCCCGTGGAACTGGCCGTGCGCCCCATTGGCGCCATGCCGGGCAAGACACAGCAGCCGGGCACAGGCTATGTGGAGTTCACCGTGGCCGACCACGGCCCGGGGCTCAGCGCCGAGGAATGCGAAGAGGCCACGCGCCGCTTCTGGCGCAAGCGTCCCCAGGAGCATGGCAGCGGCCTGGGACTGCCCATCGTGCAGCGCATCGCCGAATGCGCAGGCGGCTGCCTGCTGCTGCAGCCGCGCAGCCTGTGGCGGCCCGAGGAAGGCCAGGCCAGCGGCCTGGTCGCGCGCCTGTACCTGCCGCTGGCGGACGGCCCGTGCCCGCAGGCCCCGGCCGCCGGCCCATTAACGCCGACCCATTAACGCCGGCTTAATCTCGGTTCCGTATCGTGCGGGCCTGGCTGGCCAGCCCTGCGGGCATTGCGCCTTGCGGGGCGGTGGCCGGTATCCCTATTCGATCCTGTCCGCCGCAGCCGTGCGCTCCTGGGTGCGTGGCGCGGACGCATGGCAGGGCAAATGCCTCTTCCCACGATGATCCGCATGAACAAACAGACCCTGTCCCGGTCGTGCATCGCCATCGGCATCTGCATGCTGATGGGCAGCGCCTGGGCGCAAGACGCCGCGCCCAAGGCACCAGCGCCCGCAGCTGCGGTGCAAGGCAGTGCAGCAGCCGGCCAGAAAATCGCCCAGTCGGGCACGCCCCAGGGTGCGGCGGCATGTGCCACCTGCCACGGCGCCAAGGGCGAGGGCATGGCGGGCTTTCCGGCCCTGGCCGGCCAGCACGCCGGCTATCTGGCGCGCCAGCTCCAGCACCTGGCCGACGGCAGCCGCCAGGCCCCCGTGATGGCGCCCATGGCCAAGGCCCTGTCGGCCCAGGACCGTGCCGACGTCTCGGCCTACTACGCCAGCCTGCCGCTGCCCATCCAGCCCGTGCGCGGCCCCCTGCCCAAGGGCAAGGACGATGACGGCGCCTGGCTGGTCGAGCGCGGTCGCTGGGCGGACGGCATTCCCGCCTGTGCCCAATGCCACGGCCCGGGCGGCGTGGGCGTGGGCGCCGATTTCCCGGCCATCGGCCACCTGACGGCCGACTACATGCAAAGCCAGGTCGCCGCCTGGAACAAGGGCCAGCGCGAGGCCGGCCCGCTGGGCCTCATGGGCAAGGTCGCGCAAAAGCTCACGCCCGCGGACATCCAGGCCGTGGCGGCCTACTACGCCCGCCTGCATGGCACCAGCCCCAGCACCAGCACCAGCACCGCAGCCACGGCCTCCGCGCCAGCCAAACCCTGATGGACCGGGAGCCGAACATGTCCGACACACAACCCACCCACGCCTCTCAAAACTCCAATACCGCCGAGTACGCCGTCGTCGCCTGCCTGTTCGCCGGCCTGGCGGGCGCGCTCGCCTATGGCATGTACATCAGCCAGCCAGACATGCCACCTGCGCCGGCCCGCTTGGGCGCGGTCCCCGCTGCGGCTGCCACCGCAGCCAGGGCCGATGCAAATGCGAATGCGCAGGTCACTTCCCAAGCCGTGAAAGTGGCTGCCGACGGCGGCGCCTTCACACCCCCCGGTGCCCGCGACATCCCCGACACGCCCATGGGCGAGTGGATTCGGCGTGGCGAGGCCATCTTCCTGCGCACGCCGGCCAACGCAGTGGGCTTTTCGGGCAACACCCTCAACTGCGTGAACTGCCACCTGGACGCAGGCCGGCTCAAGGGCGCCGCACCCATGTGGGGTGCCTACCCGCTGTACCCGGCCTACCGCAAGAAGACCAACCACGTGGACACCTTCGCCGAGCGCGTGCGCGGCTGCTTCATGTACAGCATGAACGGCAAGGCCCCCGACGACGGCCACGACATCCTCGTGGCGCTGGAGGCCTACGCCTACTGGATGGCCCAGAAGGCGCCCACGGGCGAGAAGCTGCCGGGCGCGGGCTTCACCAAGGTGGGCAAGGCCGCGCAGGAGCCCAGCTTCGAGCGCGGCGCCAAGGTCTACGAGGCCAAGTGCGCGCTGTGCCACGGCGCGCAGGGCCAGGGCCAGGAAGCGGGCGGCGTGACCGTGTTCCCGCCGCTTTGGGGCAAGCAGTCCTACAACTGGGGCGCGGGCACGCATGAGGTGGACAAGGCCGCCAGCTTCATCAAGGGCAACATGCCCTACGGCAACCCCACGCTGGATGACCAGGAGGCCTGGGACGTGGCTACCTACATCAACAGCATGGAGCGCCCGCAGGACCCACGCTTCACCGGCAACGTGGCCGACACGCGCAAGCAGTTCCACGACACCCCGTTCTCGCTGTACGGCACCGAGGTCAACGGCCGGCTGCTCAAGGGTCTTTGAGCAGGTCGGACAGGCAACGGCAGGCCGGGCGCAGGCCTGCGTTGCTGTACATGGCAGGGCGCTGACGGCCGCCCTGCAAGCGCATCTGCGCCGGTGCGGCCTTCGCACCAGACGGCGTACGGTCATCGGTTTGACGGCCGGCATTTCATGATTTAATAAGAATCATTCTCACTGATTTGCCAGCGCATCCGGCTTGCACCGCAGCACACTGCCTTGTCGGCAAGCCGGGCCCGTGCCGCACGGAGCCATGCGCAAAGGCCTTCGCGCGACCACCGCGCAATGCTCAGGTTTGCCGAGGAAACCATGACCCAGACCTTGGACGACATTCAGCAACTGGCGCATGAGCACCAGGTGCTGCTGCGTGGCTACGGCCACGCCCAGTTGCGCAGCAGCGAGCTGCTGTGCCTTCAAGCCCAGGAAATAGAGAGGCTGCAAAGGCTGGTGATCCGCCAGCGCGCGGCCTTGATGGCCAAGGAAACCCAGCTGCTGTGGGCGCGCGAGGAGCGCGAGGCGCTGGAAAATGCCATTCCCGGCCTCTCGCGCCGCGTCACGCTGGCACGGCGCGTGGAGTCGCTGCTGGTGCGCGTGCAGGACCTGTTGCGCGAGCGCGCACGCTGGCAGCGCCAGACGGCCGCGCCCCTGGCGCAGCCCGCCATGCCTGCGCGGAAGCCCGAACAGGACGCCGAGGCCTTCGAGGCCAGCCTGCGCGAGGCCGATCTGGTGATCTGCCAGACCGGCTGCCTGAGCCACGGCGAGTACTGGCGCATGCAGGACCATTGCCAGCGCACGGGCAAGACCTGCGTGCTGGTGGAGCAGCCCGATGCGCTGCGCATCGTCCGCATACACCGGGGTGCCGAAGGCGGCGACAACCCCGCCATGACACTGACACACGGAGACACCACCGCATGACACGCAGCAAGATGCCCCTGAGCCCGGGCGGCGAACCCGAACTGCGCAGCGTCGGCCTGAAGGCCACGCTGCCGCGCATGCAGGTATTGGAGATGTTTCGCCAGAGCGAGTCGCGTCACCTGCACGCCGAAGACGTGTTTCGCCTGCTGGCCGAGCGGCGTGCCGAGGTGGGCCTGGCCACCGTCTACCGCGTGCTGTCGCAGCTGGAGGCCGCAGGCCTGCTGCTGCGCCAGACCTTTGAAAGCGGCAAGGCGGTGTTCGAGCTCAATGAGGGGCCGCACCATGACCACCTGATCTGCCTGCAGTGCGGACGCGTGGATGAATTCAGCAACGACCACATCGAAGCGCTGCAGCACCAGGTGGCCCAGGCCCACGGCTACCGCCTGGCCGACCACCGCCTGGCCCTGTACGGCCATTGCGGCGCGTGCTCGCAGCTGCCACCCGAATCACCGGCACAGCCCGTGCAGGCAAGACAGCCTGCGCTGCAGGACAACGAATGAGCACCAACGACAGATCCCTGACCCCCGAGCAGCGCGCCGCGCTGGACCTGCTGATGTCGCGCCAGTCACGCTGGCCGCTGCAGGAGCCGGCGCCCGGCCCCGGCGTGATCGACACCGTCATCGACGCGGCCTTGCGCGCCCCCGACCACGGCCAGCTGCGCCCCTGGCGCTTCGTGCTGGTGCAGGGCGATGCGCGCCATGCGCTGGGCGAGGTGTTCGTGCAGGCTGCCAAGGCGCGTGACCCGCAGGCCGACGCCGAGCGATTCCGCGCCAAGGCCCTGTCCGCCCCGCTGATCATTGCGCTGGGCGTGCACCTGCAGCCCGAGCACAAGGTGCCTGAAAGCGAGCAGCTGCTGGCCGGTGGCGCTGCCGCCATGAACATGCTCAACGCCCTGCACATCCTGGGCTTTGGCGGCTTCTGGGCCAGCGGCGCCAACAGCCACGATGCGCGCGTGCGCGAGGCCCTGGGATTCGAGCCCCATGACCGGCTCGTCGGCCTGCTGTATGTGGGCACGCCCGTCTCGGCCGGCCGCGAAGCCCTGCGGCCGCCGCGCAACCGCTTTGTGCGCGAATGGCAGCCCGGGCAAGACCTGGTGCAAGGCCTGGCCCTGGCCCTGTCCTCCAGCGCGGCCGACGAAGGCTGATCCTGGTTCCCTGAAACAAGGATGCCCGGCTAGACCGGGCATCTTTCGTTGCGGCTGCGCAATCGGCCTAAGCCGCCGTCTCGACCGACTTCAACTGGTAGATGGCATAGAAGTGCACGCCAAAGGTCCAGCGGAATGCCGGCCCCACCAGCGAGTAGGGCGGGCCGTAGCCTTCCATCACCTGGTGCGCGGCCACCAGCTGCAGGCGCGGATGGGCTTGCGCCAGATCGGCCTCGCGGCGCAGGCCCCAATGGAACTGGGCCTGGGTGAGCCGGACCGAGGGGTGCTGGCTTGCGCGCCCGGCGGCCAGCCAGCACATGGCGTCGAACACCAGTTCCGAACCCGGCGGGCTGCATTGCGCAAACGTGGTCCACAGCGCCTGTATCTGCTCTTTTTGCAGGTACATGGAAACGCCTTCGGCCATCATGAAGACGGCAGGCCCTGACCTGTCGGCCGGCAGTCCCAGCCGCTGCCACCAGTCGGCGTCGGCCAGGTCGAATTCGCGGATCTCCTGGCGCTCCGATTGCCAGGGCAGCAACTGCCTGCGCAGTGCAACGACCGGCCCCAGGTCCGCATCCGTCATGCGCATCTGCCCGTTGTCCAGCCATTGGAAATAGTCGCTGAGGCCGCAGCCCAGGTTCACCACATGGCCCCGCGGCTGGCGCCGGAGAAAGTCCTGCGCCAGCGCGCGAAAGCAGTGCGTGCGCGCCAGCACGCCGTAGATGCTCTGCCTGTCCTGCAGCCAGCGGCTGCCGTCGTCGTCCAGTTGGGTCAGCGTGTCCAAGGCATGGGCGTCACTGACGGCCATGCCCGGAAACAGCCGGTCGCCCAGGGCGCGGGCAGTCAGCGGAATGCGCAGCGTCTCGCTGACGTCGGACAGTTTTTCCTGCC
This sequence comes from Delftia sp. Lp-1, assembly GCF_020523835.1. NCBI lineage: Bacteria > Pseudomonadati > Pseudomonadota > Betaproteobacteria > Burkholderiales > Comamonadaceae > Delftia > Delftia sp. Lp-1. The sequence continues at coordinate 2,120,463 of NZ_JAJALJ010000001.1, forward strand.
GGGGCATGGAGGGCGGCGCATCGGTGAAAGCCGGGCCGGCCGACGGTGCAAGAGGTTCGGGCATTGCTCGCTCCTGTGGTGCGCTGCAGGCCAGCATGCCAGGCCTGCGCACGTCATGAACCAGTTAACGGAAGTCATTCATATTGGTTTGATGCAAGGCTGCCACGGCACGACCCGCGACGCTTCCAGGGCCATCATGCGCGAAGTCCGTTCAGAACCGGCAGTCCGCAGTCTGCACCAGTTGCGCAAAGGCGCCGCCCAGCGTGCGGTTGTGGTGGCCGATGATGAGCTCGGCCTGCAGCAGCGGCGAATCGGTGGTGGTATGGGCATCCGCCACCAGCACCGGGCGAAAGCCCAGGCCGGCTGCGGCACGGCAGGTGGTGTCCACGCAGAACTCGGTCTTCATGCCGGCGATGACCAATTCGGCAATGCCGGCTTCGGCAAGCCAGGTGGCCAGGCCGGTGCCCTCGAAGCAGCTGGGCCGTGTCTTGTCGAAGACGCGGTCCCGCTGCGCATCGATGCCCAGCTGCGGCAGCAGTTGCGTGAGCGGGCTGCCCGGGGCGATCGGCGAGCCTGCAGGGCCGGTGTGGCGCGCAGCGAAGATGGGCGCGCCGGCTTCACGGGCGCGGGCGATCAGTTGTCGGGTGTTCGCCAGCACGCGGTCCTTGTCGAACGGCGCGTCGCTGCCGTTGAAAAGACCTTGCTGCATGTCGATGACGAGCAGGGCACGCCGTGGGCCGTCCGGTGCGGCCGTCGAGGATGGGGAGGAGGCGGCGGAAGGGGCGGAAGCGGCGGAAGGGGGAATCTGCATGAAGTCTCTCCGGTGATGCCCTGGATGCACGGAGAAACGCAAAGGCCCCGTCCATCGTGGGCGGGGCCTTGGGGGATGGTGGCTGCCTTGCGGCGCTCAGGTATCCGTCCACGGTCCGCCGTTGGCGGTCGTGGTCGTGAGGCGGTGCGTGGCAAAAACCATCCGCGCATCCTGAGGCCGGCGATGCGGCCTGTCAACCACGGCGTGCGCGGGCCTGGCCCTCACGACTTGTTGACCTTGTGGTCCTCGCCCTTGGCTTCTTCCATGGCCTCGGGCTCCAGTTCCTCGGCGGAGCGGTTGAGGTGGATGAAGGCGCCCCAGCCCAGCAGCAGGACACCCACGGCGCTGACCAGGGCGGCGGGGTAGAGCAGGTGGGCCGGCTCTTCCTGCGTCTTGAAGGCAGCGACCAGTGCTTCGACGGCCAGGGCGACGACCAGCACCACCAGAAAGCGCGAGAGAAAGCGGCGCACGCGCGTGGGGCCGCTGATGTGGGCCTCGCGTATGACTTCCTCTTCGGTGATGGTCTGGGCGATCTGCAGCGCAACCACGCCGGAGGCCAGGATGCCCAGCGCCTCGACGATGCGCAGGCCCGATTCGCCATCCACGCCATGCGCCATGGCGTTCCAGCCCTTCAGGCCCGCGATCCAGAGCAGGGCCACGGCGGCCAGCGAAAACAGCAGCGCGATGAGGGCGTGCAACACGGTGAAAAGGGTATGGATGGCTTTCATGGCAGAGGGCGGAGAGTGGGCCGTGGCGCATGTTTCCACGGCTGCGGCGCGCCGCTTGTAGGAAGCGGCGAACAGCGGTGGACAGGCGGCCTGCCTGTCTGCGGGTCACGGGCATGGATAGAATCCGAGGACCATGTCCAGATGGTTCATCGCGGTTTTCTCCCTGCACTTCGTCGTCAGCGTGGCCTTGTCCACGCTGGGGCTTGCGCCATGGCGCGCCTTGCCGAACGAGCCATGCGAGCCGCCCGGTGTCCACCCGCGCGCGGCCTGCGTCGGCCCGGAGCGCGCGGCGGCGCCGCGGGTGGACACGGTCTCCCTGCTCGATGACTTCGACCACGCGCTGATGGACGATCAGCAGGACCTCCCCGATGTCGTGCACGCCGTGGACGGCATGCCGGCACCCCGCCTGCAGGCCGGGCGCCACATCACCGCCAGCCTGCGCGAAGGCCCGTGGCGCAGCCTGGCCCCGCCCGACCGGCCTCCCCGGGCAGCCTGATCCCCCATTGCCGTTTTTCTGACCTGCAGTGCCCTGCGCCTGCGGTGCCTCTGCCGCTTCGGGACCCTGTCCTGAATGCCCGGCTGCCGGGCTGGCCCCTGGCTTTCCTTCTTCCCGGACCCATCGCCGCATGGGCCCTTTCTGCCGCAGCTGCGGCTCCCGGTTCCCACAACACGCATCATGGAAATTGCCATACTTTTTGCGCTGATCCTGCTCAATGGCGTCTTCGCCATGTCCGAGATCGCGCTGGTGACGGCGCGCAAGGCGCGCCTGCAAAAACTCATTGACGAGGGCGATGCCGGCGCCGCCGCCGCCGCGCAGCTGGGGGCCGACCCCACGCGCTTTCTGTCCACCATCCAGATCGGCATCACCTCCATCGGCGTGCTCAACGGCATCGTCGGCGAGGCCGCGCTGGCCGCCCCCCTGGCCGAGTGGCTGCAGCGCATGGGCGTGCCCGCGCCCTATGGCGGCTACACGGCCACGGCGCTGGTGGTGGTGCTGATCACCTATTTCTCCATCGTCGTCGGCGAGCTGGTGCCCAAGCGCATCGGCCAGACCTATCCCGAGACCTTTGCGCGCCTGATCGCACGCCCAGTCAACTGGCTGGCCCATCTGACCAAGCCCTTCGTGGTGCTGCTGTCCGTGTCCACCCATGCGCTGCTGCGCCTGTTGGGCGTCAAGGAAAACAGCGGCAGCGCCGTCACCGAGGAAGAAATCCACGCCATGCTGGCCGAAGGCACGACGGCCGGCGTCATCGAATCGCACGAGCACACCATGGTGCGCAACGTGTTCCGCCTTGATGACCGCCAGATCGGCTCGCTCATGGTGCCGCGCAGCGACGTGGTCTGCCTGGATGCCGATGCGCCGTTCGAGGACAACCTGCGCGTGATCGAGCAGTCCGACCATGCGCGCTTTCCCGTGGTGCGCGGCGGCATGGACTCCATCATCGGCGTGCTCAACGCGCGCCAGTGGCTGTCTCGCGCGCTGCAGGGCAAGGAGCAGGGCCTGACCGACCAGCCCATGCAGACCGCGCTCTATGTGCCCGAAACCATCACCGGCATGGAACTGCTGGAGAGCTTTCGCCTGTCCGACGTGCACATGGCCTTTGTGATCGACGAGTACGGCGAGGTCCAGGGCATCGTCACCCTGCAGGACCTGGTGGAAGCCATCACGGGCGAATTCCAGCCCCGCGATCCGCGCAACTCCTGGGCGCTGCAGCGCGAGGACGGCAGCTGGCTGCTGGACGGCCACATCCCCGTGCCCGAACTCAAGGACCGGCTGGAGCTGGCCACCGTGCCCGAGGAAGAGCGCGGGCGCTACCACACGCTGGCCGGCATGGTCATGCTGCTCACGGGCCGGCTGCCGCGTGTCACCGACACCGTGCAATGGGAAGGCTGGCGCTTCGAGGTGGTGGACATGGACGGCAAGGCCATCGACAAGGTGCTGGCCATGCGCGTGGACGTGTCGCTGCAGGTACCGGGTGGTGAAGACGTCGGTGCGGCCCATGCCGCGCGCTGAACGCAGGGGCCCGCGCGGCGCATGGAAACTGCTGGCATGCGCGGCGGCCGTGGTCTTCATGGCCGCCTGCCTGGACGGCGTGCAGGGCTACCCGCAACAGCAGGCGCCCATCATCAGCCCCTACGACATGACCCAGGAGCAGCGGCTTGCCGAAATGAACGTCATGGGCGCGGCCGGCCACGCCGACCATCGCTGGACCTACGAACTGCGTTCCGGCTGCGTGCTGCGCGTGGACCTGGACGGCCCGCAGGGCCCCAGGCCTTCGCATGACATCGCCCTGCTGGGCAGCGTGGTGGCCGTCACGGCCCAGCGCGAACGCGGCAGTTTCCGCGTGGAGCTGCAGCCCGGCGACGGCCTGCAGGCCGCGCGCTCCCTGGTGCTGGAAAGCGCCAAATGGGCCGACGCCAGCTGGACCCAGCTGCTGCTGCGCCTGATGCAAAAGGGCTGCGTGGAAATGCAGGGCCTCTCGCATGGCAGGGGGGCCGCAGGCCGGCACTGAAGAGGCATGAAGCGCGGCGGGCAGGCTGCTTGCTCCGATCCCCACAAATGAAAAGCGGCACCGAAGTGCCGCCGGTTTGAACGCGGGACGAGAGCCCCGCGCCAAGGCAGATCGCCGGCTTACTTGGCCAGCGTCAGCGTGCCCTTCATCAGCGCGGAGTGGCCGGGGAAGGAGCAAAAGTAGCTGTAGGCCTCGCCGGCCTTCAGGGCGGCGGTGGAGAAGGTGACGGAATCGCTCTCGCCGCCGCCGATCACCTTGGTGTGGGCGATCACGCGGGCATCCTTTTCCTTCACGAAATCCTTGGCTGCGCCAGCGGCGATGCCGTCATTGGCCACGGGCTGCAGGTCGGCCGTCTTGCTCAGCACCCAGTTGTGGCCCATGGCCGTCTTGGGCAGCTTGCCCACGTGCTTGAGCTTGACCGTGAACTGCTTGCAGCTGGCGGGCACGCTGATGGTGGGCTTGTTGAATTGCATGGCGTCGTTGCCTTCGATCTCGACGGCGCAGTCGGCGGCCAGCACAGGCGCGGCGACGGCAGTCATTGCGAGGGCCAAGAGGACGGGCTTCCATTGCTTTGCCATTGTTTTCTCCTTGAAAAGCGGGTGAGGTGGCTGGCATCCGAGGGCCATGGACCGGCAGGCGGTCTGTTGCCATGGATGCTTTGTATGGCTGCCCCAAGCATAGACAGGATCGGGGGCGGCAGGTTGATTTGAATCAAGTCAAAAGAGTTCGAAGACTTGCGCTTGGAGCATGCGGTATGGCGTCGCGCATGCAGGGCATGCATTCGGGCTGCCGCAGGAAAACGGTTTTGCCGCCCGTGGTCTTTTGGCGACGGGCAACCCCACAGCTCGCATGCCTCTACTCACGTCAGTCACATTTGGGTACGATTGCCGTAAATAGAGGGAATGTATGAGATTTATTGTTTTCATAGGCTCGGTCATCGGCGCCATCTTTTTGCTGATGGCGTTTTTCGTCGACAGCTCCCATCAACAGGCGGCGCTGGCGGCCATGGCCTGCGCCAGCGTCCTCATTCCGTATGTGCTGTTCAGATTGCACTCGATCGCCGTCGAGCATGACCAGCTCGACCAGATCCTGCAACTGGTGCGAAAGTCCGGCAGCCAGGGCGAGGGGCTGGCACAGGGAGGCGATGGGCCCCCTGAAGCGAGCGGGCCTGTGGCGCCCAGGTCCTGGATGTCCTGAGGCCTGGCATCGACAGGTCTGGCATCAACAGGTCTGGGAGGTGTCAGGCGAACTGCACCACCACGCGCCGGTTGGTGCGGCTTTTCTTCTCGATCTTGGTGACGGCCACCGTGCCGATCTCGGCCGTGCTGCGCACATGCGTGCCGCCGCAGGGCTGGCGGTCCAGGCCGGGGATGTCGATGATGCGGATCGTCGCCGTGCCGCCTGGGGGCGCGGCGCCTGCGGTGCGTACCAGATCGGGCTGTGCAGCCAGTTGCTCGGGCGTGATGCGGTCCACGTTCACGGCATGGCTGGCGGCGATCAGGGCGTTCAGGCGCTCCGTCAGATCGGTCTTGTCCAGCGTGGATTCAGGCAGGTCGAAATCCAGGCGCGCCGAGTCGGGCGAGATGCTGCAGCCCGTCACGGGCACAGGCACCAGCACGCCCAGCAGGTGCAGGCAGGTGTGCAGGCGCATCAGCCGGTGGCGCCTGTCCCAGTCGATCACCACCTGGACACGTTCGCCCACCTGGGGCGGCGCATCGGTCTGCAGCACATGCAGGATGCGCTGCCGGTCATCGGCATAGACGGTATCGATCAGCGCCAGGCTGCGGCCATCGGCCAGGGTCAGCGTTCCGGTGTCGCCGGCCTGGCCGCCGCTGCGGGCATAGCAGACCGTGGCATCGAGCTCGATGCCTTCGGGGCTGACGGCCGTCACGGTGGCTTCGCAGCGGTCCAGGTAGGCGTCGTCGTCAAAGAGCTTGTGCGTCTGGGGCATGGGGTGTCTCCGGTGTCCTGGTTCTTGGGTTAGGGGCTTCAGCGCAGGGCGCACTGGCCCTGGGCGGTTTCCATCTGGGGATCTGGGGGCGTGCGAGCCGCCGGCCCGGGGTGCAACGCCCCGCAGGTCGGCCACAGGGCGGCCACATGCCGGGCGCCGCGGTCCAGTCCGGCTGCGGCGGCGATGAGATGGTCAGGCTCCCGTGTCATGGCGCGTGTCATGTCGCGGTCCATGGTATCGGCGGCATGGCGGGGCCGGGCAGTACGCCTGGGCGAAAAGTCCCCAGTACAGTCCATGGCCCGCAGCGGCGGCAGTCTCCTGCTTGACAGCCTGTCAAGTGGCGGTGCCCACGACCTGACAAGATCGGCGCCCGCACCGCGTGCGTGCCGGGGAACAATGGCGTGGCCGTTGCGGATGGCGCTACAGATTTTTCCAAAGCTGACGACATACGCAGGGCATGAATCTGTGAGTTTTCCGAGGGACTGTCCGGATGGATCAAGAATTTTTGCTTCCGTCCGGTGCAGGCTCCACCCCCGTCTCCATCCCGGCAGGCCCTGGTTTGCGGCTGCCCACATTGTTCATCTCCTCATCTTTATGAGCACTACCGATCTTCACGCGGCTTCCCTGAGCGATCTCTATGACCGGCTGCATGAAAGCCTCAGCGACGAGGCCTTTGCCGCCGAACTCGACGCCCGCCTGCATGACGGGCGGGCCGACGAGGCACGCACCTTCCTGCGCGACTGCGAGGAGCGTTGTCTCAACATCCTGGGGCATCTGAGCGGCAGCGACGCACCCTGGTCGCGTGACGGCGATCGCTGGCTGGCCTTTGCGCGGCTCACCGTGCCGCGCGGCCATGTGCTGTCGGGCCGCAGCGAGGAGCTGACCAATGCCCATGTGGCTGCCGAAGTGCGCGTGCTGGCCGAGCAATGGCTGGCCCACGCCCGCAGCGCCGACCTGCCTGTGTACAAGGGCATAGGCTTGGTGCTCGGCAGCCTGCTGCCCTGGCTCAGCTATCCCGGCATGCCCTATGACGAGGTGACGTCCACGCTGGACTGGGCGCTGGCGCTGCGCGAGGAGGCCGGGTTCCGCCGCAGCCATGAGTACCACGCGGCCTGGAAGCCCCTGGTCGCCCAGCTGAACGATGCCGACCTGCAGCGCTACGCCGCCGTGGGCGGCAAGCTGTTCGACGATGTGCTGGACCACTACCGCAACGAGCGCCAGCCCGGGCAGCCCAAGGGCCAGGGCTGGAAGGGCTGGCTGCCTTTCTTTGCCGAGCATCCCCAGCTCTTCGACAAATCCTACATAGATGATCCCGACCTGATCGGGCAGCGCTGGGCCAGTGCCGGCGCGCCCCGGCGAGAGGAACTGGCCGCGCTGCTGCTCAGCCAATTGACCTACTCCCAGCGTGCCGAGCGGACGAGCGCATTGCAATTGCTGGACCGCCTGGTGGCCGAGGATTCCGCGCCCTTTGCCAAGCAGCTGCGCGAAAACGGCCGCTACCAGATCAGCCTGGCGCTGGCCATGCATGTCATGAAGCAAGACGATGCCGCCTTGCTGCCCCTGCTGCTGCCCGCCATGGCCCAGCGCTGCGACCGCGAGGACGAGCTGCGCCGCTACCGCAGCGTGATCCGCGAACTGGTGACCCGCCGCCCGGCCGATCTGGCCGAGGTGCCTGTCAAGGACCTGGTCAATGTGCTGCCCGCGTTCGACACCGCCAGCCTGAAGGCCGCGCTGCCTGCGCTGACCGCCATCATCACCGGCAGCAGCGCCAAGGGCCTGCGCGCTGCCATGGCCAGCCTGGCCGCCCATATTCCGCTGGCCAGCTTGGTGGATGCCGGCTGGCTGAACAAACCGCCCAAGAACCTGCTGCTGACCTGCCGCGACGTGCTGCTGGCCCACCCCGACCCCGCTGTCGGTCCCTTGCTGGCGCAGTTGCTGGCCGGCGGCAAGCTGGATGCGGCCTCGGCCAGCAGCGTGCAGCAGCGGCTGCAGCAGTTGGGCCTGACAGGGCAGGGCGCCTCGACATCGGATGAAAGCCAGGCAGATGCCGCATCGCCAGCGTCTGCCGCTGGCGGCGTGGATCTGCAAGCCCAGCTCGCTTCCATCAAGCGCCTGAGCGCGGCCATCAAGCCTTTTGACACGCCCGAGCTGCTGGCGCTGTGCGCGCCGCTGTCCGAACACGCGGCCCGCGTGCTGCTGCATGTATCCGCCATTGCCGAAGGCGGCCTGCCGCCGCTGGCCGGCGAGCTGCTGGCGCGCATTCCGGCCGACAACCGTGCCCGCCTGGCGCTGGCCCTGGTGCAGCAATGGATTGCTTCCGAGGGCGAGCCCAAGCAGCGCTGGGCGCTCAGGCTGCTGCCCGGCCATGCCGATGACCGCGTGGTCGATGCGCTGGTGTCCGCCGTCCAGGCCTGGAACCGCCCGCGCCTGCAGCGCGCGGCCGCCGCCGTCGAGCATCTGGGCGAGGTGGACAGCCTCTACGCTCTGCTGCGCGTGCAGGAGATCTCCGAGTCGCGCTCGCTCAAGGACCAGGTGCAGCGCACGGCGCGCAGCGCCCTGCGCGCTGCCGCCGCGCGCCGCAAGATGAGCGTGCCCGAACTCTTCGACGAGCTGACGCCGGACTTCGGCCTGGGCCAGGGCCTGACGGTCACGGTCGGTCCGCAGAGCTACCGCGTGGAGCTGCAGGGCGATCTGAGCCTGCGCGTCATCAACGACAAAAACAAGGCCAGCAAGACCATTCCTGCGGTCAAGGACGAGGCGCTCAAGCCCGAATGGGAGGCGGCCACCGCGCAGCTCAAGACCCTGGCCACCAGCCTCAAGACCGTGGTCAAGCAGCAGGCGCCGCGCATGCTGGCGGCCCTGGTCAGCGGCAAGCGCTGGCCGCTGGATCGCTGGCAGCGGCTGTTCGTGGCCCACCCGCTGCTGCGCATCGTGGGGCGCAGCCTGATCTGGCGCGCAGAGGATGCGCCGGGCCTGGCGCGCACCAGCTTCCGCCTGGCCGAGGACTTCTCGCTGGTTAATGTGGAGGATGAAACCGTGACCCTGCCCGCTGGCTGCAGCATCAGCCTCTGGCACCCGGCCACGGCCCAGCCCGGCGAGCGCGAAGCCTGGCAGACCTACATGGCCGACTATGAGCTGGAGCCCCTGGTCGACCAGCTGGGCGCCTGCGCCGAGCAGCCCGCGCCCGGCCAGTTCAAGAACGGCATGCTGCTGCCGCCCGCGCCGATCACGCTGGCGCAGGAGCAGCTTGGCGGCCTGCTCAAGAAATTCGGCTACCGGCCCGGCCCCGTGGGCGATGGCCCCAGCATCAATGAGCATGTGTGGCGCCTGCCCGCGCTGGAGCTGAGCCTGGAGCTGTCGCACGGCTTTTTCCCGCCCTATCTGGACCTGGGCCTGCCCGTGGCCGTGGAAGGTCTGCGAGTGCACGACCTGAGCAAGGAATATGGGGCCAGCGCCGACCCGGCGCGGCTGCCCAAGCCGCTGCTGGCCACGCTGCAAGGCCAGTGGCTGGCCCTGGCGGCCAAGGCGGCTGCCTGAGTCCTTGTCTTTGTGAACCTTTGACCCCTTGAAACGTTGGCCGCCCGACCGCCCATCACCCAAGACTCCACAGACCATGAGCAACAACGAGACAGCAGCGCTTCCCCTGCAGGCTTTGTACGAACTGCACACGGCCGCGCCGGCCGGGCGCGAGGGCATGCCGGCCTTTGCCGCCGAACTGGCAAAGCGCCTGGCCCAGGGGCGCGATGCCGAGGTGGCGGACTTCCTGCGCGACACCAGCAGCCTGTGCCAGGAGCGGCTGCACCAGTTGCCCGGCGAGCATGCGCCCTGGCAGCGCGACCACGCGCTGTGGCTGGCGCTGGCGCGCATCAGCCTTCCGCTGGGACAGTTCTATGGGGGCAACTCGGGAGTGCCCCGGCGCAGTGCCGAGCTGACGGCCGAACTGACTACACTGGCCCGCGCCTGGCTGGATGACTGGGGCAGCCGCAGCCACCAGCCCTGGAGACTGCGCGATGGCTACGACCTCGTGCTCAGGCAGGTGTTTGGCGTGCTGGGCCATGAAGGCATGTCCAGTGCCGAGATCACCGGCCTGCTGCGCTGGGCGCGGGAACTGAGCGCAAAGGCCGGCATTGCGCCCGGCGCGCAGTACTACTGCCACTGGCAGCACCTGCTGCACCAGCTGCCTGAGCCCGAACTGCTGGCCATGGCCATCGAGGACGGCGGCGGCCAGCTCAGCCGCGACATCGTCCAACGCCAGCTGCCGCTGCAGCGCACGCGGCCTGCAGGGCAGCGCTGGGCGCTGTGGCGGGATTTTTTTGCGCAATTCCCCGCCGTGCTTGACCAGCTGCGCCTGCCCGAACCCGTGCTGATTGCATCGCGCTGGGAGACGGCCGATGCCGCGCGCCGCGACCTGCTGGCCCAGGACCTGTTCAAGGCCTTGTGCTTTGCCTCGGACGATGACTGGCCGCATGACCGTGTCCTGGTGGAGCGCATGCTGCAGACCGATGCCGCACCGCTGGTCGCCTGGTTCAAGCAACTGGGCCACCTGGCGATCAATCCCGCCGTGGCGCAGCGGCTGTGGGACGCCCGGTGGCCGGCCCTGCTGCCGCTGCTATTGCCGGCCTGCGCAGACGGCTGCAAGCACGAATCCGACCGCGCCGGCTACGCCCCGGTGGCCGAGACCCTGCTGGCCGATCGCCCTGGCGACCTGGCCCGGCTGGCCGCCGGCCCGCTCACGCACCTGCTGCCCGCGCTGCGGGTGGACACGCTGCAGCGGCTGCTGCCGCAACTGGGCAAGGCCGCCTCCGGCAGTGCCTCCAAGGGCTTGCGTGCGGCGCTGGCACAGGCCCTGTCTGCCCTGCCCGTGGATGCGCCCCAGGCCGCCGGCTGGCTGGCCAAGCCCAACAAGAATCTGGTGCTGGCCTACCGCGATGTGCTGGTGGCCCATCCTGATCCGGCGTCTGGCAGCCTGCTGTCGGCACTGCTGTCCGGTGGATTGCTGGACGTGGCCGAGCAAGGCCCGGTGCAGGCACGCCTGAAGGCTCTGGGTGCGCAAGCCCCTGTGGCGGCGGTGGCCGATACCAGGTCACCTCCCGCCGAAGCCGCGCCGGCAGGCAGCGATGCCGGCTCCCTGGCAGAGCTTGAAGCCCAGGCCGCCAGCCTGCAGCGCCTGTCGCCCGCCATTGCAGCGCTGGACCAGCCGGCGCTGCTGGACCTGCTCGCGCCCCTGTCCGCCCAGGCCGCGCGCGCGCTGCTGCACCTGGCGGCCACCAGCCCGCAGGAGCTGCCGGCGCTGGCCCATCAACTGCTGGCCCAGGCCAGCGCCGAGAACCGTGCGCGACTGGCCCTGGCCCTGGTTCAGCACTGGGTGGCTGCCGATGGCGCGCCCGAGTCGCGCTGGGTGCTCAAGCTGCTGCCCGGCGCGGCGGACGACCGCATCGTCGATGTGCTGTCCTCGGCCGCCCTGGCCTGGCACAAGACGCGCAAGGAGCGCGCCGTGGTCGCGCTGCAGCAGCTGGGCCGGCTCGACACGGTCTATGCCCTGTCCTGCGTGCAGGCCCTGGCCACCGGCAAGACGCTCAAGCCCAGCGTGCTGGCTGCCGCGCAGGCCGTGCTGGCCGAGGCCGCCACGCGGCGCGGCATGGCGCTGGCCGACCTCAGTGATGAGCTGACCCCGGACTTCGACCTGGGCCGGGGCGTGCAATTGCAAGTGGGCGCGCAGACCTATGACGTGCTGCTGCAGGGCGACCTGTCGCTGCGCCTGCGCACGCCGGCCGGCAAGCTGGTGCGCAGCCTGCCGGCCCTGGCCGACGAGGGCCTGCGCACGGAGTGGGAGGCGGCCGCCGCGCGGCTCAAGACACTGGCCAAGGGCATCAAGGCCGTGCTGCAGCAGCAGGCGCCGCGCCTGCAGTCCTGCCTGATGCTGGGCCGGCACTGGCCGCTGGACACCTGGCGCCGCCTCTTCCTGGAGCACCCGCTGCTGCGCGTGGTGGCACAGGGCCTGGTCTGGCGGGTGGAGCCGGCGGCCGGCCAGCCGTTCAGCCTGCGCATTGCCGAAGACCTGTCCCTTGTCGATGCCGAAAGCGACGCGGTGCAACTGCCGGCCGAGGGCCGCATCGCCCTGTGGCACCCCGCGCAGGCCACCGAACAGGAGCGTGCGCAGTGGCGCGAATGCCTGACCGACTACGGCCTCAATGCCCTGATCGAGCAGGTCGATGCGCCCGCCGACCTGCCACTGGCCAGCCAGTGGCAGCATGAGCTGCTGCAGCCCCAGGCACCGATACGGCTCACGCAGCAGGCGCTGGACGGCCTGGCAGGGCCATGGCGCTTTCATGCCGGCCCCGTGTGCGATGGCCCCGGCATCTACCTGCACCTGCGGGACTTTGCCGTGCAGCGCTGGCGCGTGGAGCTGCTGCACAGCGCGGCCATGCCGTACTACGAGCCCGGCCATGAGATCGACATCGAAGGCTTTGCCCTGCGCGACATGGCCGCCGACCGCCTGCTGCCCCCGGCCGAATGGCCGCTGCCGCTGCAGGCATCGCTGTGCGCCATGCTCCAGGCCCTGGCCTCGCGCGCTGCGGGCGCGGCAGCCGCAGCCCAGGTTTGACTCCCTCCAGAACCCCTGAATCCATGACCTCTTCGACCCTAGAACACACCGACCAGGCCACGCTGGAGGAACTGAGCGCCTCGCTGCCGCCCGCCGAGCTGGTCCAGGTGCTGGCCAGCCGCATGCGCGCGGGCCGGCATGACGAAGTGGGCGCCTTCACGCGCAATGCCTTCGACGACTATTCCAACCCCATCCGCGCCCTGGGCAACTTCGATCTGCCCTGGACCCATGACCATGACCTGTGGCTGGCCTTCGCGCGGCAGACCATCCCCTTCGGGCGCAGGATCGACGGCAGCCTGGACGGCGACATTCCACGCCACAGTCCCGAGCTTGCGGCCGAGTTCGAGCAGATGGCGCGCGCCAGCCTGGCCCGTCCACCTGCGCCGGACGGCGACAACGACTACCGTGAAATCCGCATCCTGGACATGTTCGGCTGGCTCTGGTACCCGGGCATCAGCCGCGAACGGGTGATGCAGCTGCTGGACTGGGCCGCAGAGCTGAACGTCCAGTCCGGCGCCAGGTATGACAGAACCGACTGGAAGCTGCTGCTGGGCAGCCTGGAAGACCAGGACCTGATGGAGCTGGCCGAGCGCGGCGGCGCGCTCTATGCCGACATCCGCGATGTCTACATGAAGCGGCACAGCGACGTTCCGCACCCGCAGCGCTGCGCGCCCTGGTACGACTTCTACCGCCGCCATCCCGACTGGTTCGACGACAAGCCCATCAACGAAGACCCGGGCCTGATCGCGCTGCGCTGGGACCTGGGCGCCGACGCCCAGCGGCGCCTGGAACTGGTCAACCTGCTGCTGGGCAGGGCGGACCGCGAGCCGGCTGATTACTTCATCCCCATTTTCGACCGCCTGATGCGGGAGGATGCCGCGCCCTTCATCGCCTGGATCGAAGGATGGCAGCCCAAGTACCACTTCGATGCAGTGGTCGCCCGGCAGATCTGGACGGCACGCTACCCGGAGCTTTTGCCCCATCTGCTGCGCTGCATATTGCAGAAATCGAGCATTGAGCCCTTCATCGGCCTGCTCAACCAGATGCTCACCGAGCAGCCCGACTATCTGCGCGAGATTCCCACCGTGCGCTTGGCCCCGCTGCTGGCGCAGCTGGACCCGGCCATGCTGCATGCCCGGCTGCCCCTGCTGGGCGAACTGCTGGCGGCCAGCAGCTCGCGGGCGCTGCGCGAAGCGGTGGCGCGCTTCATGCAAGGGCTGGATGCGCAGGCCGTAGGCGCTGCCTTCGAGTCCAACGCCTGGCTGCAGCGGCGCGAGAAAGCGATGCAGCTGGCCTGCCGCGATATCCTGCTGTCCCACCCCGATCCCGGGGTCGCACCGCTGCTGCAGGCGCTGCTGCGCACGGGCCTGGACCTGGGCTCCGAAAGCATGGTCGAGAGCCGGCTGCTGGCCCTGGGTGTCCCAGTGCCAGGCGCTCTGACCGTGGCGCAGGGGGAGGGGGGCCGGGTCCCGCTCGATGCGCTGGAGGCCCGCGTGGCGCGCTTCAAGCGCTTTTCCAGCAGCATCAAGGCCTATGACCAGCCCGAGACCCTGGCGCTGTTCGCGCCGCTGTCCGGGCATGCGGCACGCACCGTGCTGCACCTGGTGGCCACGGCCGAGGAAGAGCTGCCGCCGCTGGTGGAACAGTTGCTGGCCCATGTGCCGGCCGAAAGCCGCGCCCAGCTGTCCCTGCACCTGGTCAATGCCTGGGTGGCCCTGGAGGGCGAGCCCAAGGCGCGCTGGGCGCTGCGCCTGGCCACCGGCCATATCGACGACCGCCTGGTGCAGACCCTGGCGGCCGCCGTGAAGGCCTGGGGCTGGAGCAAGAAGCTGCGCGCCATCATCGCCGTGGAGCAGCTCGGTGCGCTGGACACGCTGTACGCGCTGTCCCAGGTCCAGACCCTGTCCACCTCGCGCAAGCTCAAGGACCTGGTGATTGAAGCCACGCATGACGCGCTCAAGGCGGCCGCCCAGCGCCGCGGCCTGAGCCTGATCGAGCTGTATGACGAGCTGACGCCCGATTTCGGCCTGGGCGGCGAAGGCCTGGTGCTGGAGGTGGGCCCGCAGCGCTACCGCCTGCAGCTGCAGGGCGACCTGAGCCTGCGCGTGGTGGGTGACAAGGGCAAGGCCTCCAAGACCCTGCCTGCGCTCAAGGACGAATCGCTGCGCCTGCAGTGGAATGCGGCCCAGGCCGAATTCAAGACCGTTGCCTCTGGCGTCAAGGCCGTCGCCAAGCAGCAGGTGCCGCGCCTGGGTACCGCCTTCATGACGGGACAGCGCTGGTCCGTCCCGCGCTGGCGCCGCCTGTTCCTGCAGCATCCCCTGCTGCGCATCGTGGGCCGCAGCCTGATCTGGCGGCTGGAGCAGGGCGCGAGCTTTCGCATTGCCGAGGACTTTTCCCTGCTCGACGCCACCGACGATGCCGTGGAGCTGCCCAACGATGCGCAGGTGCTGCTCTGGCATCCGGTCGATGCCGCAGCGGGCGAGGTTGAGGCCTGGCGCACCTGCCTGGCCGACTACGAGCTGCAGCCGCTGATCGACCAGCTGAACGCAGGCGCACAACTGCCCGAAGCCGGGCAGTGGAAGAACCATGCACTGCACCCCGCCGGCCCGCTGCAGATACGCCAGGGCGCGCTGTCCGGCCTGCTGGCCAAGTGGAACTACCGCCCCGGCCCCGTGGGGGACGGCCCCGGCATCTACGAGCACAAGCTGGACCTGGCAGGCCCGCAGCTGTACATCGAACTCCACCACGGGCGCTACCTGCCGTTCATGGACCTGGACAACCGCGTGGACATCACCCATGCCGTGGTCTACGACAGCAGCCATCGCGGCGAAGATGGCCGCTGGCCCCGGCTGCAGCCGCAGCAGTGGCCGCGCGCACTGCAGGCCACGCTGATGGCGCAGTTCGCGGCCATCGCCGCCAAATCGGCCAGCACCAAAGAGAGCGACTGATGGCCACCAAACGCATTGCAGCGGCCACCCCTGAGCCTGCCGCCCAGCGGCTGCCGGCCGAGATGGCCCACGCCCAGGAACTCGCGGCCCTGCAGGCCGCCGACCAGGGCCCGCGCCCCGACGGCTGGCGCCTGAGCCCGCGCTCCGTGCGGCGCTTCATCCTGGGCGGTGCGGAGCCTGACGGCGGCGGGCCTGCCATCGCGCGCAAGATCCACGGCAACGATGCCCTGGTCGAGCGCGCCATCGTCACCCTGGCCGGCCAGCGCGGCCTGATGCTAGTGGGCGAGCCGGGCACGGCCAAGTCCCTGCTGTCCGAGCTGCTGGCCGCCGCCATCAGCGGCGACAGCAAGCTCACCGTGCAGGGCGGTGCCGGCGTGGTGGAAGAGCAGATCCGCTACGGCTGGAACTACGCCCTGCTGCTGCGTGACGGCCCTGGCCCCGAAGCCCTGGTGCCCGGCCCGCTGCACCGCGCCATGGGGGAAGGGCGGCTGCTGCGTATCGAGGAAATCACGCGCTGCTCCACCGAGGTGCAGGACTGCATGGTGCCCGTGCTCTCCGAGCGGCTGCTGCAGATTCCCGAACTCAAGCACGAGCAGCCCTGGCTGCTGGCACGGCCGGGCTTCAATGTGATTGCCACGGCCAACCTGCGCGATCGCGGCGTCAACGAGATGTCGGCCGCGCTCAAGCGCCGCTTCAACTTCGAGACCATGCGCCCGCTCGAAGGCGTGGCCGCGCAGGCCGCATTGATAGGGCAGGAGGTGGGCCGCGCACTGGCGCAGCAGCGCATCGGCACCACCGTCGCGCCCGATGTGCTGGCCCTGCTGGCCACGGCCTTCCAGGAGCTGCGCAGCGGCAGCGTGGAGGGCACGGCCGTGGAGCGGCCGGGCACCGTGCTGTCCACGGCCGAGGCCATCGACGTGGCCTTCAACGCCGCCTGCCAGTGCTGGTACTTCGGGCAGGAGCAGGTGGGTCCGGCCCACCTGGCGCGCCACCTGCTGGGCACGGTGATCAAGGACGACGACGAGGACCGGCGCCGTTTCGCCGAATACCTGCGCGTGGTGGCACGCCAGCGCGCAGGGCAGCCGCAGTGGCAGGACTTTGTCGCAGGCGGCCGTGAGCACTGACGCTGCCGCGTGGCTGGCGCCGCTGCCGCAGCTGCGCCTGGTGCCCGTGCGCCACCACAGCCCGCGCTGCGCCCACCACCTGCGCGCGCTGATGCGCGAGTTCAAGCCCACCCACGTGCTGATCGAAGGCCCGGGCGAGCTCGATGCCCTGCTGCCCGCGCTGCAGCACGCCCAGGCGCGTCCCCCGCTGGCCGCCTACCTGCATGCGGCCATGGCCGGGCCCGGCACGGCCGAGGAAGACTGGCGCTGCCGTTGCTACGTGCCCTTTGCCGCCTTCTCGCCCGAATGGGTGGCCCTGCGCGAGGCGGCGCGGCTGCGCAGCGCCGTGCGCTTCATCGACCTGCCCTATGCCGACAGGCTGGCGCAGGCCGCGCAGCTGGACTACTTCGCCTGCGCGCCCGAACCCCTGCTGGCCGACGAGCCCGCGCGGCGCGCGCCCGATGTGCTGGCCGGCCTCATCCAGGCCAGCGGCTGCCGCGATTTCGACGAATGGTGGGACCGGCATTACGAATCTGGCAACGAGGACGCATCGCCCCAGGCGTACTTTGCCGGCGTGCTGGCCTTCAGCCAGCTGCTGCGCGAGCGCGAGCAGGGCGCGGGCGGCAGCGGCATGGATGCCGAGGACGTGGCCCGTGAGGCCCACATGGCCGCCCAGGTCAGCGCGGCCCTGGCCGAAGGCGGGCGCTGCCTGGTGGTCTGCGGCGGTTTCCATGTGCCGGGCATCGTTGCCGGCCTCTCGGCCCCCGCCCAGCCTGCGGACGCCAGGCCCGCGATCGATGTGGGCGTGCACCTCATTGCCTACACGCTGCAGCGGCTGGAGCGCGCCAGCGGCTACGCGGCCGGCATGCCCATGCCCGGCTATTACCAGGGCGTTTGGCAGGCGCTGGAGCAGGGCGCTTCGCAACCCGATGCCCAGGCCTGGCCCGAGATGGCGGCACGCACCGTGAACAGCCTGCGCGCCCGGGGCATGCCCGCCAGCCTGCCTGACGCGGCCGAGGCCGTGCGCCTGGCCCATGGCCTGGCCGCCTTGCGCGCCTGCCGCGGCGGCCGGGCCGAGCTGCTGGAAGCGCTGGACAGCGCCGTGTTCAAGGAGCATGCCCAGGCCCTGCGACCGCAGCCTACGGTGCAGCAGACCGGGCAGCAGACTGCTCAATGGCTGCTGGACGCCGACAACTACGGCCAGCTGCCACCCAACGCGCCGGCTGCCCCGCTGCTGGTCGATGTGCAGGCCTTCTGCCTGCGCCACCGCCTGCCCGTGCGGCCCGCCGCACCCGTGCGCAAGGAGCTGGACATCTACCGCAGCGCGCGCCACCGCCGGCTGTCGCAGGGGCTGCACCGCCTGTGCTACCTGGGCGTGCCCTATGCGCAGCGCCTGGCCGGGCCGGACTTCGTGGCGGGCACGGGCCTGGCGCGTGTGCGCGAGGTCTGGACGCTGGGCTGGCAGGTCGAGACCACGGTGGCCCTGACCGAGGCCATGTGCCACGGCTCCAGCCTGGAGGAAGCCGCGGTGCACCTCGTGCTCGAGCGCCTGGCGCAGACGGCCCACACGGAGCCCGCGCAGCGCGTGCTGGAGGTGCTGGTCATGGGGCTGGACGGCATCGCCCAGCAGGTGCTGGACACCGTGCAGGCCTGGATGGAGCGCAGCCACGACGCGCTGGCCCTGGCCCGCGCCACGGGCTGCCTGGCCCTGGCCTACGAGGCCCGCCATGCGCTGGGCGGCGTGGGCCTGGCGCGCCTGCTGCCGCTGCTGCGGCGCTGCTTTGCCCAGGCCTGCCTGCGCCTGCCCTGGCTGGGCGAGGGCGATGCATCCCAGCAGGCACAGGCCCTGGATGCCCTGGCCGATCTGCACGGCATGGTCTGCCGCCACGCGCCCTGGGCCGACGCCGGCCTGTTCCACGATGCCTGTGCCGCCTTGCATGAGGCAGGCGCCGACAGCACGCCCGCGCGCGTGCGCGGCGCCACGGCCGGCATTCTGAGCATGGCCGGCCGCTGGCAGATCGCGCAGACCGATGCCGCCCTGCGCGCCATGCTGGGCCTGGCGCAGGTCGATGGCGCCGCCATGGGCGAATACCTGCAGGGCTTTTTGCGCGTGGCCAAGGGCTGGCTGCTCAGCCATCCGCCGCTGCTGCGCCTGCTCAGTGACGGCATTGCGCACTGGCCGGAAGACGCCTTCCTGGCCGGCCTGCCTGCCTTGCGGCTGGCCTTTGCCCAGCTGACCCGCGCCGAACTGCGGCAGCTGGCCGGGCGGCTGGCGGGGCTGTCGGGCGCGGCCCCGCCACCCGGCGCAACCACGCTGGCCTCCGTGCACCTGCCATCGGACGAGGCCCTGGCGCACAGCCGCGCCTTGGCGGCCCAGGTGGGCCGGCTGCTGCAACCCTGGGGACTGTCATGAGCCGGGAAGATCCGCCAATGCACGAGCCGCCAATGCACGAGCCGCCAATGCAGGAACAGGCAATCGATGCCGCCGCCCTGCGGCGCTGGCGCCTCATCCTCGGGCCCGAAGCCGCCCAGCCCCTGGCTGCCGCGCAGCCGCTCGATGCCGCCGATGCGCGCCGCGACGCGGCACTGGACTATCTCTACCAGCGCGAGCACCGCCTGCGCGAGCAGCCCGACGGTGCAGGCACCGACGCCTGGCAGGGCACAGGCGGGCTGTCCGCGCGCCAGGGCGGCAGCGGCGTGCCCGAGCCCCAGGCCGTGCACTGGCTGGGCGAGGTGCGCGACCTGTTCCCGCGCAGCGCCGTGGAAACGCTGCAGCGCGATGCGCTGTCGCGCTATGGGCTCCATGGCCTGCTCAGTGATCCCCAGGTCCTGGCCGAGGCCACGCCCAGCATCGAACTGGTGGCCGCCTTGATGGCGGTGCGCACCAGCCTGCCCCCCGAGGTGCTGGCCGAGGCCCGCCGGCTGGTGGCGCGCGTGGTGGCCGATCTGCAGGCGCGGCTGTCCTCGCGCGTGCACTCGGCTCTGGGGCGGCGGCGCAGGCGCCGCAGTAGCCGGGGCCAGGGGCAGATGAGCGATCTGGACTGGCCGCGCACCCTGCGCCACAACCTGCGCCACTACCAGAGCGAGGAGCAGATGCTGGTGCTGGAGCGCCTGTTCTTCAGGGAGAACGAAGCACAGCGCCTGACCTGGGACCTGTGGCTGGTGGTGGACCAGAGCGGGTCCATGCATGAATCCGTCATCCACAGCGCCGTCATGGGCAGCATCTTTGCGCGCGTGCGCGCCCTGCGCACCCATGTGCTGCTGTTCTCCGATGCGGTGGCCGATGTCACCGGCCAGCTGCATGCGCCCGAAGAGCTGCTGCTGGGCGCGCAACTGGGCGGGGGCACCAACATCGGCTTGGCACTGGCGCATGTGGCCGGGCAGCTTGCCGCGCCGCGCCGCAGCGTGATCGTGCTGATCACCGACCTGTACGAAGGCCATGACGAGGCCCGCGTCATCGCCGAGACCGAGCGGCTGGTTGCCAGTGGCGCCCGCGTGCTGGTGCTGGCTGCGCTGGACCGCCGCGCCCACCCCGACTATGACCGCGACCTGGCCGCGCAACTGGTGGCGCGCGGCGCCCAGGTTGCCGCCATGACGCCCGACCATCTGGTGGATTGGCTGGCCCGTGCCATGCAGGGAGGGCGATCCTCATGATGCAGGAATGGCTGCGCACCCTGGACGATGACGCCATTGCCGACTGGGCCAACAAGGGCCTGCTCAAGCGCGGGGCCAAGGCCCTGGCGGCGGCGGATGCAGGGCAGTGGGAACTGGCGGCCAACCAGGCCCGCGCCGACATCGAAGGCCATGTCCAGACCCTGGCCGGCGCGGGCTTTGCCACGCTGCAATGCAGCTGCCCCGCCTTTGGCCCCTGCCACCATCTGTGCGCCTTGCTGCTGGGCCTGCGGGCGCGGCTGGCCCACGAGACCCCGGCCGATGGCATGGCCCAGACGCCCGCTGCCCCGTGGCTCGACGGCGATGCCGGCGCCGTGGCCCAGGCCTTTGGAATGGCCGCCCAACGAAAGGCCCTGCGCTGGATGGCCCAGGGCTTCGAGGCAGTGCTGGAAGAGGCCCCGGCCACGCTGATCGGCGAACTGTCCAACCCCGACGAAGTCACCGTGCGCCTGCCGCGCGCCGGCGGCCTGGCGGCGGCCAGTTGCAGCTGCAAGGCAGCGGCCTGCGCCCACCGCGCCCTGGTGGCATTGCAGGCCCGGCGCCTGGCGGGCGCACCCATGCCGGAGCTGCCCGCGCATGCGCTGGAAGCCGGCGCACTGCAGCGGCTGGCCCAGGCGCGCCAATGGCTGACCGGCTGGGTGCTGCAGGGCCGTGCAGGCATGAGCCCGGCCTTCCTCGACCAGGGCGAGGCACTGGCCACCGAACTGCGCCAGGCCGACCTGCCGCGCCCTGCCAGCGTGCTCAACCTGCTGGTACGCGCCTTGCGTGACGAGCGTGCAGGGCGTGCCGGTGCGGCCGAACGCGTGGCGCCCTTGCTGGCCGCGCTGTGGATGCTGCTGCGCGGCCTGGCGCAACAGCCCATGCCACGGCCCCTGAGCGAACTGGCGGGCGTGCACAGGCGCAGCTACCGGCGCGTGCAAGGCCTTTGCCTGCACGCCGTGGCAGCCGAGCTATGGCATGCGCGCGGCGGGCAGCGCGGGTTTTCCGTGCATTTGCAGGACGCGGCCAGCGGTCGGTATCTGACCTGGTCCGCATCGCGCGCCGAAGGCTTCGACCCGGAGTGGGAACCGGCCAAGGCGCTGGACTCGGAAACCCTGGGCGGCCTCACCGCAAGGCAGCTGCTGCAAGGCCCCCATGTGCTGCTGGACGGCTGGGCCAGCGACGATGGCCGCCTGTCGGCGCGCGACGCCACGCGGCTGGCACCGGCCCAGGCGACCGGCCCGCTGCCGACCCAGGCAACCAGCCCGCTGCCGGTGGCCGACGACCCCCAGGTCCTGCTGCAGCGCCATCTGCAGGAGCTGCATGCCGACCCCTGGCGTCAGCAGCCGCCCCTTTGGGCACGGCTGCAGGTGGCCGGCAGCGGCCTGACGCAGCGTGACGAGCTGCTGCAGCGCTGGACGATTGCATTGCAGTCGCCCGTGCCCGGGCCTTCCCTGTCCCTGGTGGGCGATCTGCACGGCATGCAGGGCAGGGCGGGTGAGGCATTGCGCAGGGAACTGGCGCGCGGCCGCGTGCTGCGGGAAGTCTTTGGCCGCGTGGAATTCGTGGCCGGTCGATTGCAGATGGCCGTGGCATCGGTGCGCTGGCAGGACAGCGCGCACTGGCACCATCCCAGCACGGCCTGGCCGCCGCCGCTTGCCGAAGTCGGTGTGGAGAAGGCTCCATGAGCAATTCAAGCAAAGCAAGCAACGAGAGCACCACCGCGCCGCTGCGCCATTGGCTGGCAGAAGGCCAGGCCTGGCTGGCCGATATGCAGGCCGCAGGCCTTGCGGGGGCGGGCATGCCGCTGCTGGCCGCCGGCCGCGCCTGGGCCGATGAGGGCGCGCTGCTGGGCTGGGGCGCCCTGGCAAGGCAGATGGACGGCGTGCTGGACCCACAGCTTCCGCCGATGGAGCGCGCGGCCGCCCTGCTCGATATCGCAGTCTGGGTCATGACCGCGCAGCGGCTGCAGGCCGGTGCGGATCAGTCCTTGCCCTGAAAAAAGCCATTGAGTTCGGCGCCCGGCGTGGCCTGGGCGAACGCGTCGAAGCGCCCCGTCTCGGCAATGGAGCGCGCCGCATGCAGAAAGCCGCCCCAGGCTGCGCGCGCCAGTGCGCCGCCCACGCTGATGCGGCGCACGCCCATGGCCTCGGCATCCTGCAGGCTCCATTCGCTGGCCCCTCCGATCAGCAGATTCACCGGCTTGGGTGCCACGGCCGCCACCACGGCACGGATCTGCTCGGCGCTGCGTATGCCGGGTGCGTACAGGCAGTCCGCGCCGGCCTCGGCATAGGCCTTGAGCCGGGCAATGGTGTCGTCCAGATCGGGGCGGCCCACGAAGAAATTCTCCGCACGCCCGACCAGCAAGGTGCCGCCACCGGCCTCGTCGATGGCGGCACGGGCGGCGCGCAGCCGGGCCACGGCTTCTTCGATGCTGCGCAAGGGGTTGGCTGCATCGCCCGACGAGTCTTCGATGGACAGGCCCGCCACGCCGGTGTCCACGGCCATGCGCACGCTTTCGGCGACCTCCTGCGGACCCAGGCCGAAGCCGCTTTCAAAGTCCGCATTCACGGGCAGATCGGTGGCCGCGACCAGGCTGCGCAGGTGCTCCAGCGTCATCTCGCGGGAGATGGCGCCATCGGGCTGGCCCAGCGACCAGGCATGGCCCGAGCTGGTGCTGGCCAGCGCCTTGAAGCCCAGGCCCTGCAGCATGCGGGCGCTGCCCGCATCCCAGGGATTGGGCAGCACAAAGCAGCCCTGGCGGTGCAGGGCGTGGAAGGTGGCGCGCTTTTGTTCGGTGGTGGGGGTCATGGGGGCACTCCGTTGCGGGGTCAGGGCGCTGGTGGAAACAGCAGGGGCCGCGCGGCCAGGGACGGCAGCACGCAAGCCACATCATGGGCGCAGTCCGGCACCACGACGAAGCGGCGTGGCCGCTTCGGCGCCAGCAGCTCGCGCTCGTATGCCGCGAAGGCGTGGCCTCGCTGCAGCCGGAACGGGCCTTGCAGCATGGCGGCGCAGGACTTGTCGAGGATGGGATAGAACGCGCCCTTGTCCGCGCTGCTGTCCAGGGCGCCTTCCAGGTAGTCGATCTGCGTGCCCGCATAGCGGGCCCGCGCGGCAGCGGCATCGCGCCCCAGGTGGCCGGGCAGGTCCTGCAGGCCGTACTTCCAGCGGTCATGGGCCGGGCAGGCGCTGGCGGCGGGCGGCGCATGGAAGACATAGCTGCACGCCCCCGGAAACGCCGCGCCTGTGCCGCAGGCTGCCCAGTCGGTGCTCTGCCCGGCCATCTGCGGCTGTGGCCGCACGGGATCGAAATACAGCCAGGTGCCCGGGTCGGCGATCACGTAGCGCAAGGTGACCGTGCCCGGCGCATCGGCAGCAAAGGCCACGCTGTGCTGCAGCATCTGCGCTCCTGCCGAAAACCCCGCCAGGGTCACGCTGCGCAGGCCGGGCCAGCGTTGCACGAGCTCGGCCACCAGCGCATCCAGCGCGGCGAAAGAACCTATCGGATGCGGCCCCAGCGAGGGCTCGCCGGCCAGCCAGCCCGCGCAGGTCCATACCGCGTCTGCGCTCCCGGCTGCGGGCACGCCACGGCTGTGGCAATGCGCAGCCTGGTCCTCGGGCACCTGGTACAGCGGGGCGATGACCAGGGTGTCCTGCAGCCGCTGCGCGCCTTCGGCGGCCCGCAGGCCGGCCTCGAAGCTGCGGTTGGCATCGCGCGGATGCCCGTGCATCACCACCAGCGCGGACCGGGGCATGGCGCTGTTGCTGGCCCCCGGCGCCTGCGATGCGTAGTAGCGCATGCGCCCCGCGTTGCCGGGCAGGTTGAAGGATTGCAGGCAGGCGGTGTCGGCCCGGTGCCTGCAAACGGAAGCATCGGCGGGGACAGGTTCGGGAGCTGGCGCTTGCGGCAGCGCCTCGGCCGAGATCGCCAGAAACAGCAACAGCAGGGAGCGCAGAGGACGGATGGACGGCATGTGCGGGACGTCATTCGCAGGGGTGGGTCGGCCTGCTAGTATGCGGGCGGCCGCAAGCCATGGCCTGGCTTGTTTCTCAAGACCCACTCCCTTGTCGCATATGCCACTTCTGCCGCGTTTCAGCCTTGTCCTCGCCTGTCTCGCACTGCCTGCCTTCGTTCACGCCGCAGACTTCGACAAGAAAAACTGCACCTACAAAGGCATCCGCCTCTACGGCAAGGTCCAGATCGTGCACTCTTTTCCCGACATCAAGGTCCAGGCCACCAGCTCTTTCCCGGACCTCAAGGTCAAGGTGGTGGACTCCTTTGCAGACAGTTGCGGTGAGTGGAAGATCGTCACCTCCTTCCCCGACTTCAAGGTCCAGATGGTCAGTTCCTTCCCGGACCTGAAAGTCGACATGGGCAGCTCGTCGCCCGGCGTGCGATAGCCGCCTGGCGCTGTCCAGCATTGCCCCATCGCAGCACCGTGACCTCCTCCACACCCGACGAATTCGAAGCCCTGCACGATCAGGCCTATGCCGACATGGAATGCGGCGCGCTGGCCGAGGCCGCCCAGGCCTTCGAGGCGCTGGCAGCCCACATGCCGGACAACCGCCACTACCACTACATGCTGGGGCTTGCGCGCAAGTA
The DNA here is from genome assembly GCF_020523835.1 of Delftia sp. Lp-1. Taxonomy (NCBI): domain Bacteria; kingdom Pseudomonadati; phylum Pseudomonadota; class Betaproteobacteria; order Burkholderiales; family Comamonadaceae; genus Delftia; species Delftia sp. Lp-1. The sequence goes on from NZ_JAJALJ010000001.1 coordinate 2,145,381, forward strand.
CCAGCGCGATTGGCAGCCATCGCTGGAGCACAACCTGCGCGCCATTGCACTGGCGGGCGAAGACGATGAAGCCAGCCTCTGGAATGGCGCCATCGCGGCCACGGCGCTGTCCGACTGGACCACGGCGCGCAGGCTGTGGAAGGCCTGCGGCATCCAGGTGCCCGGCGAGCAGGGCCCCATCGAGGGTGACTACGGCGTGGCCGTGGTGCGCCTGCACCCCTGGCAGGGCGGCGAGACCGTGTTCATGCGCCGCATCGACCCCGTGCGCGCCCAGTTGCTCAACGTGCCGCTGCCCGAAAGCGGCCATCGTTTCGGCGACATCGTGCTGCACGACGGCGCCTCCACCGGCCAGCGGTTCAACGGCCAGCGCGAAGTGCCGGTCTTCAACGAGCTGCAGCGGCTGGAGCCCTCGGCATTCCAGACCTTCGTGGTCTTCATCACCTGCGCCAATGCGCAGGACTTGCAGGAATTGCTGGGTACCGAAGCCCCGGGCATTGGCTATGCCGAGGACTGGACGGCCAGCATCCGCCACTACTGCATGCGCTGCAGCTACGGCACGCCCCACCAGCATGCCGAAGAAGCTTCGCCACGCGAGGGCGAACCGTCCTGGCAGGCCGATCGCAACCTGGGCATCGCCGCAGTGGACCGCGCCGCCGTCGATGCCGTGCTCAACGCATGGCAAGCCGGTGGCGCCGGGCGCCGTATCGACGCAGTGCAGACCCGCGAACTGCCCGTGCCCGACGGGGAAGAAAGCTGGGCCTGGTGGGTAGGGCCCGAGGGCGCGGAGGATGAGGCGCCGTAGCTGAGCAACGCGAGCGAGCATGGCCCGCATCGATCACCGACCCTGTGCGCGGGCCCCCTCAAGTCCGGGCGCGTGAAGCCGGACCCTGAAGCCTTCCGACACGCTGTAGCGAGGAATGCCATGTCCCTCATACCGCCGCATCAGGCCAAGAAAGCGGTGCTTGAGCTGCATGGCCGCGCTGAACTCTTCCCAGGCGATCAGCGCACAGGGTGAGTCGCCGTAGGTACTGCAGATGCGCACCTGGCGCTGGTCCGGCTCCATCTGCGCCCAGCCGTCCTCACGCAGGCTGACAGCGCGCACCTGAGGATTGCGCAGATCCAGAAGCTCGGCGAGATAGGGCAGGTCCAGGTCGTTGAGCCAGAAGTAGTTGAAGAAGTGGTGCATCACGTCCAGTGCATCGGGCGAGCCCCTGGCTTCGAGATCCATGTGCATGCGTGCGATGCAATTGCAGACGCTCATGCCACGCACGCGCACGGCGCTCAGCTGGATGTCTTCGGTGGTGTTCTCGCAAGAGAGGGTGTACTGCATGCTGCCTGGTGAGGTGGGACGGATACGGTGCTTGCCAATGTAGCGTGCACGGCCCCGGACGGACGATGGACTTGCTTGATCCGCGACGGATTGGCCTTGGCCGTGCGTTGAAGTGATGTGGCAAGCCGACATCGGCTTTCTGCAAGCAACGTCCGTCCACATCCTTTCAAGGAGAAACACCATGTCCCTGCGCAAAGCCTTCATGCTCGTCATTGCCACTGCTTCGTTGGCCGGCCTCGGCAGCGCCGCATCCGCCGCCACCTGGGACCAGGCCCATCCGCGCCGTGCCGAGGTCAACGGCCGCCTGGCCAACCAGGACCGCCGTATCCACAACGAAGTCCGCAAGGGCGAGATCAGCCATGGCCAGGCGGCTGCGCTGCACCAGCAGGACCACAAGATCCGGCAGGAAGAACGCCTCATGGCCAGCCAGAACGGCGGTCATATCACGCGCAGCGAGCAGCATGTGCTGAACCAGCAGGAGAACCAGGTCAGCCGTGAGATCGGCCACTGAGCAGGCACTGAGCGGCCACTGCGCGGCCGCCGGTCAGATCTCGCCAGATCTTGCGCACATGACACAAGGGCCGGCCGCCTTGAGGCGCCGGCCCTTTTTCATGTTGGCGCGCGGCCCGCGTTCAGGTTCTCAGCAATGGCGGCAGCGACCGCGCCGGGGCACCGCCTGGCAGGGCATGGCCTTGGGGGAACAGGTTGCGCGCCAGCCGCTGCGGGTCGATGCCGAAGCACTCGCCGGCTGCCGAGGCAATCAGCGCATCGACGCTGGTGGTCGGTTTCAGATCCCGGTTCTCCAATAGCTGGCCGGGCTGCAGGCCAGGCCAGTCGGCCAGCACGCGGCCGCCCTGAACCGCGCCGCCCATCAGCATGGCGACGGCGCCTGTTCCGTGGTCGGTGCCACCGGTGCCGTTGGCCGCGGCCGTGCGGCCGAACTCGGTGGCCACCAGCACCACGGTCTGCGACCAGGCATCGCCCAGGCCGTCATGCAGCGCCGCAATCAGTGCATCGAGGTTCTTGAGTTGGGCTGCCAGCCGATTGTTTTGTGCACTGTGCGTGTCCCAGCCACCGGTTTCGATCATGGCGATGCGCGGCCCGTCCTGGCGGGCAAGAAAGCCGGCTGCCAGCTTGCCCAGGCTGGCGCCATCCAGGCGCGGCCGGTTGTTGCCACTGTCCATGGCCACGCCGCGCGTGTCCATGGCGGAAGTCCAGAGAGCATGCAGCTGCGCATCGCCCTCGTAGAGCCTGGCCACGCGAAGCAGCAGGTCGTCACTGGCCTGGGGCAGGGAGGAAGGCGCGTAGGAGGCCACTTCCGCCGGCCCGCGCAGCGCCATGGGCACGGTGGGCGCGAAGGCAATGGCCTCTTCCCGGTGCGGCAACTGGGCGACCAGGCGGTTGAGCCAGCCGTCCTTGACCTGGTAGGGCGCGCTGCCTCCGGTTTCCAGTACGTTCTGGCCGTCGAAATGCGAGCGGTCACTGTAGGGCGATGCGACCGCGTGCACGAACAGCGCCTGGCCCTGGGCGTAGAGCCTGCCGGTCTCGGCCAATGAGGGATGCAGCGCGAACATGCCGTCCAGCCGCGTGGCCGCAGCCGTGTCCACGGCGATGGCGCCGCGCAGCCGGGCGTAGCCGGGGTCGGCATAGGGAATCAGGGTCTCCAGCCCGTCGGCCGCGCCGCGCTGGATGATGAACACGAAGCGGCGCTCGGTGGCTGCACGCGCCAGCGCCAGGTGGGGCGCGGCCAGTGCCAGCCCGGTGCCTGCGGCCAGCAGGCCCAGGAAATGTCGGCGATTGCGCCTGGCCATCGTGCTGGTCGCGATGTTCGTGGCGGTCGTATGGATCGTGGTCATGGTGTTCACCTGCGCAGGAAGTCGGGCGAGACCAGCAGCAGCGCGAGAGCACCGCTGCCGCTTTCGGATCGGGCAATGGCCTCGGCCGTGCCCGCGCCCAGTGCATCGCCGGGCAGCAATCGGGGCGCCAGCGCGCGCGCATCGACGCTGTTGCCGGCCTGGGCTGCGAGCCGCTGCGCCAGCTCGACACGGCGCACCAGCGCATCGGGCGCAGCCCAGCTGGCGGCGATGTCGTCGTAGCCGGCCGGCGAGCCGGGGCGCCACACCGGCTGGCCGAGCTGGTTGAGCAGGCCGGCGGCCTGAGCACCCTTCAACTCGCGCCGGCCCAGTGCACGCATTGAGGAGACGGCCCATTCCCAGGGTGTCTTGAACTTCGTGGCTGGCGCGGCCCAGGGTTCTGGCGAATCGATCAGCGCGCGGTAGACGGCTGGCAGGTCCCCGCCGCTGCGCTGGTAGGCGGCCGCAAGGCGCTGCACCAGCGCGGGCGGCGGATCGTCGGCGACGAAGTGCCGTGCCAGCTTGGCCGCGACATGGAGCGCGGTAGCGGGGGAGGCCGCCAGGTCGCGCAGGATGGCCAGCGCCTGTTCTTGCCCGCCTGCGGCATAGCTGCGGCTCAGCAGGCGGCGCGGTCCGGGCTCGTGCAATGCCGGGCGGTACTGGAAGCCGGCGCTGGCGGCCGGGCTGCCTGCGTCATTGCCCAAGCTCCAGCCGGTGAGCGCGCGGGCGAACTCGGTCACGTCCTGCTGGGTGTAGCCGCTGCGCGCGCCCAGGCTGTGCAGCTCCATGATTTCCCGCGCCAGGTTTTCGTTCAGGCCGCGTGTCTTGTCCGGGTTGCGCCGGGCGGCGCGCTGTGCAGCGGGGCTGGCGGGTCCCACCGACTGGGCCTGGTCCAGATAGACCAGCATGGCCGGGTGGCGCACGGCGGCAAGCAACAGGTCCTCGAATCGGCCCAGCACGTGCGGGCGTATGGCCTCGGCCTCGTAGGCGCCGGCTAGGTCGAGCACCACGGGCTTTTCCACCGAGACCGCGAAGTGGTTCGACCAGAAATGCACCAGGCGTTCCACAAACGGCGCGGGTGTGTCGATGGCGCTGGCCAGGCGCGCGTTCACTGCGTCCAGGTAGCCGTTGCGTGCGCCACGGCGCAACTGCTGGCGGGCGGCGGCGCGCTGGTCTTCAGGCAGGCTGCGCAGCTCGCGCTGCCGGGACTGGTAGTCGGACAGCAGCGCGTCCGTGTCCGCGTTACCGGCCCAGGCAGGGGGCTGTGGCTGGTAGCGCGCGAACTGGTCCAGCAGCCAGCGCTGCGGGTCGGCGGGCAGTGCGTCGTCAGGGCGGGCACCCAGGCCGAAGCGGTTCAGGGCGATGGCGGCAGAATTCATGGATTCACCTCGAAAAATCGCGGGCGTGGCGGGCGTGGCGGGCGTGTCCTGTGCTCCTCAGCGCTTGGCCGGGGATGCGGGCACATGGAAGGGGCCTTGCTGCGCTGCCAGCCCCTGCACCAGTGTCTGTCGCTCGGCCGGCGTGAGCTGTGCCGCGAAGTCGACCACGTGCGCTTCCACGCGCTCGCGCACCGCCGTGTCGGCGGCCCGGGTGCGTGCCAATGCAGCCTCGACGGCAGCGCGATCGAACTGCGGCGCAGCCAGCAGGCGAACCACCTCGGTGCGGCCTTCGCGGCTGCCTTGGGTCAGCGCAGCAGCCTCGCGCCGCACTTCACGCAGTCCTGTGCGGAAAGCCTGGCGCCGCTCGGGTGGCAGGCCGTCTGCGGCAAAGCGCAGTCCGCGCGCAGTGGCCGGGGAGCTGCCTGCCGGTGCTCCGGTGGGTGTTCCTGTCTGCGTGGATGTGGCTACCGACCTGGCCTCGGCCTGGTGTGCCCACCAGCGCCAGGTGCCACCGGCAATGCCGCCCACCAGAAACAGATTCAGCAGGGCAGAGGCCCACAGCCAGCGGCGCAGGTGCGTCGTGCGGGGGGCATCGCCGATGGGGGATTCGTTCATCGTCATTCCTCGCTTCCTTCCACCAAGGCGCTGCCCGTGTCGAAGGCGGTGCCGGGCCACCAGCCGCCGTCGGACTGTGCCGGCCGGGCCGTGGGCAAGGCCGTGCCTATCAGCAAGGCCACGGCCAGGGCGCCTGCGGCCACACCGGCCAGGCCCGCACCGGCGATGCTGGCGCCGGACCACCAGCCATGCCAGGGCTTGCGGCCGCTGGCGCGCACCGGCCGTGCGGGCGCAGTACCACGGGGCTGCGGCCATGCATGCGGCAATGGTTGGCCTGGCGCAGTCGCCAAGCCTGGGCGAGCTTGCAAGCCGGCCAGCACCGCGCTTGCCAGCGCTGCGCTGGGGGGGGCGACGGCATGGCTGCCCAGCAGCGTGTCGAGTTCATTCGCACGGGCGAGCAAGGCCCGGGCCGCAGGCGCAAAGGCCGGCTGTTCCATCAGCGCGCGTGCTGCAGCCTGCTCCTGTGCCGGCCAGCGCCGCAGGTCGGCGCCCCAGGCGTCGGCCAATTGTTCAAAGCGTTCTGGCGTCATGGCGGTGATCCTCCAGGGTCTGCGGGTGCAGCGATTGCGCTCGTGCTTGCGTCCTGCAGGCGGGCGCGCAAGCTGCGCCGCGCACGGGCCAGCAGGCTTTCCAGGGCATCCACGGAGACGCCCATGAGTGCTGCCGCCTCGGCCTGGGGCAGCGCCTGGTAGTAGTGCAGCACCAGCGCCTCGCGCTGGCGCGGCGGCAGTGCATCCAGGGCAGCGGCGACCCGGGCGCTGTGCTGCGCGTGGTCCAGCTGCTGCTCCGGTGTGGGGCCGGGGTCGGCGAAGGCGGCGGCTTCGGCGTGCTCGTCCAGCGCTTCTTCGCGCCGCACCGCGCGCCGGCGGAGCCGGTCGCGGCACAGGTTGAGCACCACCTCATGCAGCCAGGTGTCAAAGCGGGCCTGGCCCGGCTGCCAGTGGCCCACCTGCTGCCAGGCGCGCACCAGGCCTTCCTGCGCCACCTCTTCAGCCTCGGCCCGGTTGCCCAGCAGGCGTTGGGCCAGACCAAGCATGCGTGGCAGCTTGCGCTCCACCAGTTCGCGGGCGGCCTGCGGCTCACCGCGGGCCAGTCTCGCCAGCAGGTCGGCATCCGGGTCATCGATTTCAGCCAAAGGGCATCGGTGTAGTGGCGGGGTCAGCCAGTGTCGCGCGGCTCAACGCCAGCCGCGATGCCAGCCGTAGACCGGATGGTGCCAGCCCCAGCCGTAGCGCGGGTGGTATTGCCACACGAAGCCGACGCTGGGCATCGGATAGGCAGGCGCCACATAGGCGACGCCCGGCGGCACCACGTAGGGTCCAGGCGCCACGGGCGCAACAGGCGCTACCACGCAGCCGGCCAGCGCGGCCAGGCTGCCGGCGGCAAGCGCCAGCGCAAGCGGACGGACGGCGCGGCGAACAGTCAAACGCAATGAGGACATGAAAGACTCCTGCATCGGCCACATCAGGCAGCCTTATTGCGTTCAACGCGCGGGCAGCACGGATCCGTCGCGGAGGAGCGAAAAAATGTCGCGGAGAAAAGCGGGGGAGAGGTCGGAGGCGGGAGAGATCGGGCCCGCGCGGAAGGCGGTCCGTGGGGATATCAGTGGCGGATGTGTATCCGGGACTGATGGACTTTGCTCCAGGAAATCTGGAGCGGGCGAAGGGAATCGAACCCTCATCATGAGCTTGGGAAGCTCAGGTCCTGCCATTGAACGACGCCCGCTTCTACTGGTGGATCAGCATCTTACGCGATGCCGGCATTTGACCAAATGCGGAGCGCTCCGCATTTTCAATGTCCTGTACTTGATGCCGCACCGGCATAAGCCTCCGCTTGGTCGCCTGAACCTTGGCGCCGCTGGCGCTTCGCTGTGCGCACCCGATGTATGCCCGCCTTGCATCTCTGCAAAGCGGGCCAAAGCCGCAAGCGGCCCCCACAGAAAAGAAGCCCGCCAGCGGTGCTGCGAGCTTGTGAATGCCTGCGACGTGCAGGCACGGGGAAGAAAAAGTCCGGTGCCCTTTTCAGGGCGCGCCTATGAATTCCAGGAGGAGAACCATGAGTCAACCATAGGCCCGGCTGTTAACCGCATTTCAGCTCGTGACGGGGAACATCGGCCCTGCCAGCGTGGAGATGTACAGCGAGATGAGGGTCACCACGGACCAGAAAAATGTGAGGAAAATATGTCGCATCACAATCTCCTTCAAGTCATTGAACAAGTGCGCGAACCGCCCGAATGCAAGCCTTCGCAAAACGTCGGAAGGGGCTGCGAGATCTGGTGCTGCGCAACTGAATGAGCTGGTAGCTGCCCCTTACCGGAAAGGCATCCAGGAGACTCCGGTGGTAACGGGCATCAGGGTCCGGATTGAAAGACTCACTCGGTACGACTTGACTCATGCTTATCTCCATCAGCAGGGCATTGCGGTCTCGGGACAGACGCTATTTCAACTGCTTGTGAGGCTTCCCTGTGCGAGCCAAGTAAGGGTGCTTATGTAGGTCGAGCATGCCCCGGATGTATGAGTTCTTTCGACAAGGTGTCCGCTTGGAGCAGCGGCCGTTGAAGGGCAAGCGTGTCGCGTTGCCTCTATCAGCGCGCCACATCCGGCCAGCGTTCGTTCGTCATCAGGATGGATGAATTGCTGGGGTGCGGTCGCTGCGATCCGGCAACGAAAAGGGCCCGCAAGCGGCGAAGCTGCGGGCCCTGGAAGAAAAATGCCGATGCCGTGGTGGCGTGCCTGGGGAAGGGATTTGAGAGGGAGGGAGGAGAAAGTTCCCAGGCTCGGCGGAATCCGTTGCTGGCCAGTATGCAGACCTTTCCTGAAGGAAAGCTTTACGTCGTGTAAAGAAGTTGCAGGTCTGCTGCGTGATGCAGGTGGAACGTGGCTTGACTGCGGCCGGGTTCTCACCTGCTCTGAGCGTATAGCTGTGCATTTGCGCTGTGCATCCGCGCAGTGACGGCAGAGCGTTAACGACTTGCTTGTGGTTCGTGCAGAGCGCTATCCCACTACTTGGCCGGATGGTCCTTGCGGTACAGCGTCCACTCTTCCATTTCCGTGCCGTTCGGCAGCACGCAGATGCCTTCCTGGCCCTGGGGCGTCTTCTCCATCCGAACTTGTCCGCCGATTTCACCGCAATAGACCGATGCGGGATTGGCCATGCCCACGGAGGGTGCCAGCTTCTGTTGGGCGCATGCGCTGAGTGCCAGTGCCACCAGCGCCACCAGCGCGATTCCTGAGAGTTCCAGTGCTTTGTTCATTGCGCCACTCTATACCTCTGGAGGTTGGGAGTGTTGTTGTGTCCGCAACCTTCGGTTTGCGATGCAAAGGTATGTCAGCGCGGCATTTTGTGCATAGAATGCTGACTCGCTAGCATACAACCCAAGAAAAGTCCATGACACCTGATTACAAGACGCTCCTGCAGCAAAAGGCAGAGATCGAAGCACGCATCGCCGAAGTCCTGAAAGCCGAAAAAGGCGGGGCCATCGCCAAGGTTCGCGAGCTCGTCCAGCAATTCCAATTGACCCAGGAAGATGTGTTCAGCACGGGCAAGCGCAAGTCGCCCGTCGGTGCAGGCGTGCCCAAGTACCGTGATCCGTCCACCGGCGCAACGTGGACCGGCCGGGGCAAGCCTCCTGCGTGGATCAAGGATGCAGTGGACCGCACTGCCTTCGAAATCTGACCAACAGCCCGCACTCGCGGGCTTTGTCTTTTCTGGCCACTTGCGCTCAGTGAGCCCACGGCAGTTCACAAGCGTCACCTTGCGCCAAGGCCGACGCCCTTGTCATGCTCTGCGCTGATTGCCTTAGCTGTGCTTGTCCGACAGGGCCGGTCCCGGGCGGCGACCATGCTTGAGGCCATGAACAAACCTACTCCCAACACCCCGGGCCAAGTGCCCACCTCGTCGTCCCGCAACCGGTTCGCCACCAAGCGAACCATGTACATCGTTGCCGCTATCGTGGCTGTGGCACTGGTGATCATGTTTGTGCCCTGGTAGGCGCGCATCGACGTCCCGCTCCCGCCCCCCGCTCATTTCCGCGAGGGCATGAGAAAGCCCGCCATCTGGCGGGCTTTCGTTTTGGGGAATCGCTTGCCTCAGTGCGCGTGGTGCGCCGTGGGTGCTTGCGCCGGGGGGAGTTGGGCCAACTTCTGCGAGCAGTCGCTGCACACATGCCACGCGTGGAATTGGCGGGCTCCTGTGGCGGGTTTTTCCTGTTCGCACTGGATGCAGAAGACGGCGGGGGCCAGGTCCATGAGCCGGATCGGCTCTCGGCCTTTCTTGGGACTACGCATAGCTCTCCTTCAAAGTGTTGCTCCTCGGTATCCATTGGGCGCCGGGTTGGGAAAGGCCGGTCGTCAGCGGGCGCGCCATGGCGCAGCAGAAGCCAGCGCCATCGAGGGTGCGTGCTCAACTTACAGCCAAGCCGTCTCACGGTTGTGACTTCCGCATGACCGTGTGGGGAACGCGCCGCAGTGGTTTGACAGTGCAATTTGCGCAGTCTTAGAATTTGCCTCTTCCATTCCTGCGACCGCTGCGAGCCTGACATGAACCTGTGACGCCTTCGGACCCTTGTCCGACCGATCCCCCGAAGCCCATTGCCGGCCCACGGCGGACGCCCGCGTCACCACCTGCATGCCCGTTGACTGCTCCGCGTTTTCTGAACGCAACCTCGCGTCGCCGTGCGGCCTCTTTTTGAAAGAGTGCCCATGACAGAACCCATCGACATCCTTGCCCACAACACCGCCGCCTGGAACCTGCAGGCAGCGAAAGACTGCGACTGGTCGCGCCCGGTCGACAGCGCTGAAATAGCCCGGGCCCGTGCCGGAAGCTGGCAGGCGCGGCTCACGCCCGGCCCCTTGCCAGCGGGCTGGCTGGATGATGTGCGTGGCCTGCGCATCCTCTGCCTTGCCAGCGGCGGCGGCCAGCAGGGGCCCATTCTTGCGGCGGCGGGCGCGCAGGTCACCGTGTTCGATGCCTCTGCCGGGCAGCTTGCACAGGACCGCCATGTAGCGCAGCGCGAAGGCCTTGCGCTGACCTGCGTGCAGGGCGACATGCGTGATCTTGGCGTTTTTGCAGATGCCGGCTTCGATGTGGTCTTTCACCCCATCTCCAACCTCTACGTGCCTGATGTGCGGCCCGTATGGCGTGAATGCGCGCGGGTGCTCGCGAAGGGTGGGCGCCTTCTGTCCAGCTTCTGGAATCCGGTGGTTTTCGTGGAGGACCGCGACCCCGCGTTGCGCGAGCAAGGGCTCATGCGGCCTGCGTGGCGCCTGCCGTATTCCGATGTGGTGGATTTGCCGCCCGCAGCGATCGATGCCAAGCGGGAGCGCAATGAGGCGCTGGTGTTCGGCCATACGCTGGCCGATCAGATCGGCGGCCAGCTGGATGCGGGGCTGGTGCTGACGGGCTTTCATGAAGACTGGCAACCCCATGCCCGTTTTGTGATCGAGAAGTTCGTGCCGACCTTCATTGCGACACGTTCGGTGAAACTCTGAAGGTACTGCTGCCTGGCCTTGACGCCCTCAGGTCGCCCTCATGTCGCCCTCAGGTGCGCAAGGCCGGCGTCCAGGTCTGTTGCTGGGCGGGTTCGGTCACGGGCTGCGCCGGCTTCGGTCGGGGAGCCGGGCCCTTGGCCTGGGACGATGGCTGGGCCTGCCGTGCTTGCTCGGTGCCTGATTTGGCCAGCAGCATCATCACGGCCATGCAGACCAGCGTCAGCATGAGCACCACGCAGATGGGGCCCAGATCCACGGAGGCGATGTCCAGCCCCTTCAGCGACTGCCAGCGTTCTGAGCGTACTTCCAGTGGTTCTTCGGGATCGGCCATGGCACCTCCACTGCGTTGAGTGTGGACACATGCTAGGCGTAAGTGAGCATGCAAACAATATGGGGACTTCGCCAGGATGTGAGGGTATACAGCAGCACCGGCTCGGTTGGCTTCACGCTTGAAGGCTCTTTCCGCTGCTGCCGTGTGACAGCTACTTGACCCACATCAACTGCACCGCCACGGCCAGGGCGATGGCCAGCAGCACCAGCAGCACGGCCACTGCCACGATGGTGACCGCCCTGCGGCGCTTTGTCTTGCGGGGGTTGCGCAAACGGGGCGGGGTGGGAGGGGGCTGTGTGGCATCCAGCGCCGCAATTCTTGCCAGCCAGTCTTCGGCGGTGGGCAAGGTGGGCGATGCGGGTGGTGAGACGGGCTTGCCACGGTTCATGGCTCCAGCTCCTGACGCATCTCTTCAAGCACCTGCACGGCGCCCTGGATCATGGCCAGCCTGTGCTGCAGCGCAGCCTTTTGGGCCTGCAGCCGGTCCAGCTGCTCGGCAACCAGCGCCTCGTCGACCCGCAGCTTCTTCAGCCGCTCCTGTATGGCCTCCATTTCCGGGGCGCTCATCTGCCAATCCTCCAGCATCGAAGGGCGCGGAGCGTGGCCCGGACCCTTCTCACAATTCACACGAATGCCGGCAATTATCTGTGCGCCTTAGTGATTGGCTATGAATGAATTGACATAGATTGTCATCGACCGGCGCAGAAGGCCGAAGGCTGTGCAGTTGTTCAAAGCAGCCAGGTCCTGTTGGGCCGGTTGCCGTCGATTTCCACAAGTCCTGCGTCCTGCAGTATGGGCAGGATGTAGGTGATCACCACGGCTGCGTTGTCGTTGGCCTGTTTGGCCGCAAAGCCCAGAAAGCCGGGCCGGTGCTGGCTGGAGGCCACGATGCAGGGCCGCTCGGCGCCGTGATGCTCCTGGGCCAGATGTCGCAGCACGGCGCCGAAGGCTTCCCGCCTTATGCGCACCGTGTTGCCCTTGTGCGTTCTGACTTCCAGGCCGCTGTCGCTGCGGCGGATGACAGTGAAGGACGCGGTGCGTCCCTTGTCGGGCGTCTTCAGGGGCTTGTCCTGGGCGATGCCGTCCCAGAAGGCATTGAAATCGTTGTTGGAGAGCACGCGCACGAAAAAGAGGTCCATTGCCTGGAGGTTTTCTTGGACGTGGAGTCTCCCTGGCTTCACCTGGCCGAAGATGAGCAAATCTGAGCAGTGCCGCTCAATGTGCGAGAAATTTGAGGAAGATCCGGCCTTGCCGCGTTCTGACCTCGGTCCCTTCGATAAAGCCCATCAGTCTGACCGGACCGTCCATGGAGTACAGCGCCGGCCCATCGATGCGGTAGATGGGCCTGGTCCCGCACCGGACGAATTCATCGCCTTCGACACGCCCGATTTCGTTTCCGTGCCCATCAAGCACAGTCCACGAGCCTCCTGCAATCATGGCCTCACCCGGCAGTTGCCGGTCCCCAAGTGAAACCACCAATCTAAGGAACGCGAGGTGTCTGAATCTGAGCGAATCTGAGCAGTCGTGTAAAGCTGGGCCGCCGACGCCTTGGGCAGGGTCCTGTGGAAATTCGTGTGCGCCAGGCCCAAGCCGCATCGCACCGGCCAAAAGAAGCTGGCTGCGATCTAGGGGCACTGCATGCGTGGGCGATTGAGCGGTTCGCAGCCAAGTAGAATTGTTTCATATCAAAGACATGCTGCTCTGAAAGTTGCAGCGACCGGGCCCGCTTGGCGGGCCTTGTGCATGAGGTGCGCCTCCCACTGCCTGTATCTGGGTGCATGTCCTGATTCTCTGTAGGCCCGGCCTGCGATCCAATCTCGCGCATGGGGCTGAGCCTTCTCGTCAAATTGCTCTCATTTATGAAGATCTGCTGTCGCCAACCGGATGCGCCTGCGGCATTGCCTTTCGGCTTGCCCGGGGGCCATGCCGTGTGGTGCACGCCGCACTGCGGAGGGCGGGCGTGAGCGAACAGGCGCTGTACGATCTGGCCCCCGTTCTGGAGCTGATGCTGCTGGGCCTGTTGCTGGCGCTGGGCCCCCTGGCCTGGGTGTGGCTGCGCAATCGCAGCGGTGGCTCGCTCAAGCGGCTGCAGGCGCTGTCGGTGCTCACGCTGTTCCTGACCTTCGATCTAGTGCTGTTCGGCGCCTTCACCCGCCTGACCGATTCCGGCCTGGGCTGCCCCGACTGGCCGGGCTGCTATGGCAGCGCCAGCCCCATGGGCGCCCGCGCGCAGATTGCCGAGGCGCAGGCCGCCATGCCCACCGGGCCGGTGACGCATGGCAAGGCATGGATAGAGATGGTCCACCGCTATCTGGCAACCACCGTGGGCGTGCTCATCATCGCCATGACCATCATGGCCTGGCGGCGCGCGCGGCGCCTGGGCAGGGCGGGTGGCGCAGGGGCCGAGCGTACAGGGGCGGGGGGCACAGGCGGTGCCCTGAGTCCATGGTGGCCCACGCTGGCGCTGTTCTGGGTCTGCCTGCAGGGCGCCTTTGGCGCCTGGACCGTGACCATGAAGCTTTTCCCGGCCATCGTGACCCTGCACCTGCTGGGCGGCACGGGGCTGCTGGCCTTGCTGTGCGTGCCCGCCGTGGGGTTGAGCCGTGCTGCGCGCCAGCAAGGGGCGACCGTAATTTCACCCGCGCTGCGCGCGGGGCTGTGGCTGGGCCTTGCGCTGCTGGTGCTGCAGGTGGCGCTGGGCGGCTGGGTCAGCACCAACTATGCGGTGCTGGCCTGCAGCAGTTTCCCGACCTGCCAGGGCAGCTGGTGGCCGGCCATGGATTTTTCGCAGGCGCTGCAGATCTGGCGTCCGCTGGGCCTGCTGCAGGACGGCAGCAACATCAGCTTTGCGGGCCTCACGGCCATCCACTATCTGCACCGCCTGGCGGCCTATGTGGTGGTGGCTGCGCTGGCCGGGCTGTGGTGGCGTTTGGGTGAAGTGCCCGCACTGGCGTCGCAGCGCCGCGTGCTGGGTGCGTTTTTGGTGCTGCAAGTGCTGACAGGCCTGTCGAACGTGGTGCTCGATTGGCCGCTGGTGGCCGCGGTGCTGCATACGGGCGGCGCAGCTGCGCTGGTGACCGTGATTGTTTGGTGCCTGGCGGCCAGCCGCCCGGGCGCACTGCGGGACGGTCTGCCGGTTGCCCGTGGAGAGATTGCATGAGTAAACAAGCTTCCCTGAGTGTCGAGCCCTCGCGCTGGACACAGTTCTATGCCCTGACCAAGCCGCGTGTGGTGCAGCTGATCGTGTTCTGCGCACTGATCGGCATGGTGCTGGCCGTGCCGGGCTGGCCCAACGCCGACCAGTGGCTGCACATGGCGCTGGCCTGCCTGGGCATCTGGCTGGTGGCGGGCGCGGCTGCCGCCTTCAACTGCCTGGTGGAGCGCCATATCGATGCGCGCATGAAGCGCACCTCCTGGCGGCCCACGGCGCGGGGCGAGCTGAGCAGCCAGCAGGCGCTGGCCTTCTCGGCCATCCTGTGCACGCTGGGCGCGCTGGTGCTGCTGCTGTGCACCAACCCGTTGACCATGTGGCTGACGCTGGCCACCTTCGTGGGCTATGCCGTGATCTACACGGTGATCCTCAAGCCCGCCACGCCGCAGAACATCGTGATCGGCGGCGCCTCCGGTGCCATGCCGCCCGTGCTGGGCTGGGCCGCGATGACGGGCCAGGTCGGGCCCGAGGCGCTGATCCTGTTCCTCATCATCTTCCTGTGGACGCCGCCCCATTTCTGGGCGCTGGCGCTGTACCGCGTGGAAGACTACCGCCAGTCCGGCCTGCCCATGCTGCCCGTGACGCATGGCAGCGAGTACACGCGGCTGCAGATCCTGCTGTACACGGTGATTCTGTTTGCGGCCTGCATGCTGCCCTTCATGTACGGCATGAGTTCCTGGCTTTATCTGGTGGTGGCCGTGGTGCTGAGCGTGGGCTTCTGTGCCTATGCCTTTGCACTGTGGCGCAATTACTCGGACCAGCTGTCGCGCAAGACCTTCCGCTTCTCGCTGATCCACCTGAGCGTGCTGTTCCTGGCGCTGCTGATCGATCACTACCTCTGGCTGGGCTGATGGCCTGAGGGCCATGGCCGCGCAATGAAAACCGGGCCCTTGAGGCCCGGTTTGTCTTGGTGCCTGCCGCCTTACTTGATCTGCCGCTTCTCCAGCTTGCGCGCCAGCGTGCGCCGGTGCATGCCCAGGCGACGGGCGGCTTCGGAGATGTTGAAATCGCTCTCGGCCAGGGTTTCGTGGATGTGTTCCCACTCCAGCGTCTTGATGGAGGTGGGGTTGCGCGACAGTTCCACGTCGGTGCGGCCCTCGAGGCGGCCGAAGGCGGCCTCGATATCGTCGGTGTTGGAGGGCTTGGCCAGATAGTGGCATGCGCCCAGCTTGACCGCCTCCACGGCCGTGGCAATGCTGGCATAGCCTGTGAGCACGACGATCAGCGCCTCGGGGTTGTGCTGGTGCAGCATCTGCACGCAGCTCAGGCCCGACGCGTTGCCCGCCAGCTTGAGGTCCATGACGGCGTATTGCGGCGAGTGCGTCTGCAGCAGCTCGCGCACTTCCTCGGCGCTGGCGGCCTGCAGCACGCGGTAGCCGCGCCGCTCGAACGAGCGCGTCAGCGTGCGCGCAAAGGTCGCATCGTCTTCAACCAGCAGCAGGAGGCGGGAGCTGTCCATGGGCGATTCGGGTTCCTGTGGGCGCCGCTTCAGGCGCCGGGTTCAATGGCAATCGATGACAGGGGCAGGCGGATCTCCACCTCACTGCCCCGCGGCGGGGTGTTCCTCACCTGAACGCGTCCGCCCAGCGAGCGCGCCACGTTGAGCACCAGGAACAGGCCCAGCCCCCGGCCCGGGCGCTCCGTCTTGGTGGAGATATGGCGCTGGCCCAGCTGTTCCAGCACGGCGGGTGCAAAGCCCGGTCCCTTGTCGCGCACGGTGATGCACAGCATGCCGGTGCGCACGGCCAGGTGCAGCGCCACATGGCGGGGGGAGGCTTCGGCCGCATTGTCGAGCACATTGCAAACCATTTGCTGCAACGCGGTATCGGAAAGAATGGGGAAGTCCTCGTCGGCCTGGACATAGTCGAAATGCTCCACGGCGTGGCGTGACTGCCAGTGCGCGACCACGCCGTCCATGAAGGCGCGCAGCGTGGTGGCCTGTGGCGCATCGGCGCGGGTCTCGCCGGCCGACATTAGCACGCTGGAGACGATGGACTTGCAGCGCAGCAGCTGCTGCTGCATTTCCTGCAGGTCGGCCAGCAGGTCGGGGTCTTGCGTGATGGCGGGCATGCGCTGCCAGTCGCCCAGGATGACGGACATGGTGGACAGCGGCGTGCCCAGCTCGTGCGCCGCGCCCGTGGCCAGCAGGCCCATACGCACGATGTGCTCCTCTTCGCTGGCACGCTGGCGCATGTTGGCCAGCCGTGCGTCACGCCGGCGCAGGTTGGAGACGATGCGGCGCAGGAAGACGACCAGCAGCACCGTGGTCAGCCCGAAGCTGATCAGAATGCCGCTCACGTACAGGCCGGGCAGCCCGTCCGGTCCCGCCGCGCCAATGGGCAGGGGCCAGTGCACGATGGCCAGCACCAGGGTGCACAGCGAGGTGCTGGCAACGATGATCCAGGCGTGCACGGGCCTGAGCAGCACGGCGCCCAGAATGCCCTGCAGCAGGAACAGATAGATGAAGGGATTGCTGGCGCCGCCGCTCAAATACAGCTGTATGGCCAGGGCGAGCACGTCGGCCAGCAGGGCCAGGAACAGGTTGCGCGCCGAGATCTGGCGGCGGTGGCTGCGGTACCAGTAGATGTAGCCAAGATTGGTGAAGACGCTGGCCATCAGCACCAGGGCCATGGCCGGCAGCGGCAGGGTGATGCCGAAGCCGTAGTGCACCAGGGAGATGGTGATCACCTGCCCGACCACGGCAAACCAGCGCAGCTGTATCAGCAGCTGCATGTTCTGGCGTTCGGTGGTGCGCTCGACGCGGAACAGGGACTCTGAAGGCGAATTCACGCGGGCGATTGTGCGCTACCGCAGGCAGCCGTGGCGCGACAGGGTCTTGTAGAGGACTGGCGTAAAAAAGGCCACCGATGTCATCGGTGGCCCTGTTGCCTGCAGCGACGGCTTTACGGCCTTACGGCTTTACGGCTTGCTGCTTGCCTGCCGGTCATTGCGCCTGACCAGCCAGGCCGCGCCGACCACCATCAGCGCCAGCCCGTACCAGGTCAGCGCATAGACCAGGTGGCTGTTGGGGAAGCGGATCACGGTCATGCCCGGGCGCGGCCAGGTGCCGTCTGCCACGGGCTGGCCCGGCAGGCCTGCGTCGATGAAGTAGGGGGCTGCATGGGCCAGGCCCTGGGCCTGTGCAATGGCCGCCACATCGCGCGAGAACCAGCGCTGCTGCGCGGGATCGTTCTCGCGCAGGAAGCCGCCGCGCGGCTCGCTGATGCGCAGCAGGCCAGCCACCGTCACCGGGTCCTGGGGCGCCTGCGCGTGCTGATCCTGCCAGCGCGCGCGCTGCGCTGTGGGAATGAAGCCCCGGTTCACCAGCACCTGGTTGCCGTCGTCCATCTGCAGCGGCGTCAGCACCCAGAAGCCGGCGCCCAATTCGGTCACGGCCTGGGTCAGCACGGTCTTGCCGGCCAGCCAGTGGCCGCTGGCCTGCACGGCGCGGTACTCGTGGTCGGCGGCCGTGATCTGCGGCCATTCGGCGGGCGGGGGCAGGGCAGTGGGTGCGGCGTGCACGCGCTGGTCCACGCGCTCTATCAAGTCCAGCTTCCAGGCACGGCGCTGGACCTGCCAGCTGCCCAGGAAGATGAAGCCCAAAAACAAGGCGATGCCCACCGAGATGAGCATCGCCTGAGCGAGTGGGCCACGCCGGCGCGATGCGCCGGCGTGGCTGGACGGCCCGGAGTTTCCGGATGCGGTCAAGGCGTGACCGAGGCCGGAGCCGTCTGCGCGGCGGGGTCGGCCGGCATGGTGTGCTGGGGCATCATGTTGGTGTTCATGTGGAACATGACCCACAGGGTGCCCGCAATGCCGATGGCCACGAAGACCACGGTGAAGATGGTGGACAGCAGGGTCCAGCCGCCTTCGATCTTGCCGTTCATGTGCAGGAAGAAGACCATGTGGACCAGGATCTGCACCACGGCGAAGCCGCCGAGCACCATCACGGCCGTTGCACGGTCCGAGATGACGTTGCTCATCACCAGCCAGAACGGGATGGCCGTCAGGATGATCGAGAGCACGAAGCCCCACATATAGCCCGAGAACGTGCTGTGCGGGCCTGCGTCGTGGTGGTGATCGTCATGGCCATGATGGTCGTGGTGACCGTGGCCATGGCCGGCGTGGATGTCGTGTGCAGCCATTTACAGCACCCCCATCAGGTAAACAAAAGTGAAGACGCCGATCCAGACCACGTCCAAGAAGTGCCAGAACATCGACAGGCACATCAGGCGGCGGTTGTTCTCGTGCGTCAGGCCGTGCTTGTTGATCTGGATCATCAGCGTGACCAGCCAGATCAGGCCGAAGCTCACGTGCAGGCCGTGGGTGCCCACCAGCGTGAAGAACGAGGACAGGAAGGCGCTGCGCTGAGGGCCTGCGCCCTCGTGCAGCAGGTGGGAGAACTCATAGAGTTCCAGGCCCAGGAAGCACAGGCCGAACAGGCCGGTGATGGCCAGCCACAGCTGGGTGCCGCCCAGCTTGCCCTGCTGCTTTTGCAGCATGGCGAAGCCGAAGGTGATGGACGACAGCAGCAGGAAGGCCGTGTTCATCGCCACCAGGGGCAGGTCGAACAGCTGGGCGCCCGTGGGACCTGCAGCGTAGCTGCGGCCCAGCACGCCATAGGTGGCGAACAGCGCTGCAAAGATCAGGCAGTCGCTCATCAGGTAGAGCCAGAAGCCCAGAGCGGTGCCGTTTTCGGGATGGGGCTCCTCGGCGAGGTGGTACTCGCGCGGGGCCAGGGCGGCAGCGCCGCCTGCGGTGTAACGGGTATCAGACATGACGTGCCAGCTGTTGTGTGCGCAGTTCTTCCGTGGCCGCGACTTCTGCGGCGGGGATGTAGTAGTCGCGCTTGTAGTTGAACGTGTGGATGATCGACGCCAGCACGGTGGCGGCGAACGACGCAATGGCCAGGGGCCACATGTGCCAGATCATCGCGAAGCCGAAGACCGTGGACAGCGCGGCGATCACGACGCCGGCGCCGGTGTTGGACGGCATGTGGACGGGCTTGAAGCCGGTCAGCGGACGCTGGTAGCCGTGCTTCTTCATGTCCCACCAGGCATCGATCTCATGCACCACGGGCGTGAAGGCGAAGTTGTACTGGGGAGGGGGCGAGGAGGTGGCCCACTCCAGCGTGCGGCCTTCCCAGGGGTCGCCGGTCACGTCACGCAGCTGGTCGCGCTTGAAGTAGCTGACCACGAGCTGGATCAGGAAGCTGCCGATGCCCAGTGCCACCAGACCGGCGCCCAGGGCGGCGATCACGAACCAGATCTGCAGCGAGGGGTCCTCGAAGTGGTTGGCACGGCGTGTCACGCCCATCAGGCCCAGCACGTACAGCGGTGTAAAGGCGACCCAGAAGCCGACCAGCCAGAACCAGAACGAGCACTTGCCCCAGAACTCGTCGAGCTTGTAGCCGAAGGCCTTGGGGAACCAGAAGTTGATGCCGGCGAACACGCCGAACACCACGCCGCCGATGATCACGTTGTGGAAATGGGCGATCAGGAACAGGCTGTTGTGCAGCACGAAGTCGGCCGGGGGAACGGCCAGCAGCACGCCGGTCATGCCGCCGATGGCGAAGGTGCACATGAAGCCCACGGTCCACAGCATCGGCACCGTGAAGCGGATGCGGCCGCGGTACATGGTGAACAGCCAGTTGAAGATCTTGGCGCCCGTCGGGATCGAGATGATCATCGTCGTGATGCCGAAGAAGGTATTCACGCTGGCGCCGGAGCCCATGGTGAAGAAGTGGTGCAGCCAGACCAGGTAGGACAGGATGGTGATACACACCGTCGCGTACACCATGGAGGTGTAGCCGAACAGGCGCTTGCGGCTGAAGGTCGAGACGATCTCCGAGAAGATGCCGAAGCAGGGCAGGATCAGGATGTAGACCTCGGGGTGGCCCCAGATCCAGATCAGGTTCACGTACAGCATGGGGTTGCCGCCCAGCTCGTTCGTGAAGAAGTTCGTGCCGACGTAGCGGTCCAGCGACATCAGCACCAGGGCTGCGGTCAGGATGGGGAACGAGGCCACGATCAGCGCGTTGGTGCACAGGGCGGTCCAGGTGAAGACGGGCATCTTCATCAGGTTCATGCCGGGTGCGCGCATCTTGATGATGGTCACGATCAGGTTGATGCCTGACAGCGTGGTGCCGACGCCGGCCACCTGCAATCCCCAGATGTAGTAGTCAAGCCCGACCCCGGGGTTCTGCGCCCCCAGGTTGGACAGTGCCAGCCAGCCGGAGGTGGAGAACTCGCCCAGGAACAGCGAGATCATCACCAGCACGGCGCCGCCCGTCGTCATCCAGAAGCTGAAGTTGTTCAGGAACGGGAAGGACACGTCGCGGGCGCCGATCTGCAGCGGAACCAGATAGTTCATCAGGCCGGTCACGAAGGGCATGGCCACGAAGAAGATCATGATCACGCCGTGTGCCGTGAAGATCTGGTCGTAGTGGTGCGGAGGCAGGTAGCCCAGGTTGTCGCCGAAGGCCATGGCCTGCTGCAGGCGCATCATCAGCGCGTCGGCAAAGCCGCGCAACAGCATGACCAGACCGAGGATCATGTACATGATGCCGATCTTCTTGTGGTCGATGCTGCACAGCCAGTCGCGCCACAGCGGGCCCCACAGGCGGAACTTGGTGAGCAGGCCCAGCACGGCAAGGCCGCCGAGCACCACGGCGATGAAGGTCGCCAGCACGATGGGCTCATGCGCCATCGGGATGGAGTCCCAAGTGATGCGTCCCAGCAGCCAGTGGGCCTGTGCCGGGGAGGTATGTTCAGACATATCGAGTCTCTTAGGTCGTGATGGGAGCGGGCGGCGGTCTGGCCGTCGTCCGCGTCCGCTAACTGCTTATTGCTGCGCAGCGGCTGCGGAGCCGTCGCGCTGGTCCAGGAAGGCCACGACGCGGTCGGCGTTTTGCACCGTGCACACATCCTGGGGCAGGTTCATGCCCACGGCCTTGAGATAGGCTTCGCCGCCGGCAGCGTCGATGGCCATCATGTGATGCATGCACATCTTGCCTTCTTCGACACAGCGGTTGAGCACCTTGTCGTACAGGCCTTCGTCCACCGTGGCGAAGCGCTCGACCGGGTTGCGCTCGCTGGGCTTGACCAGGTTCAGGTAGGTATCGCGCGTCAGGGCCTTGCCTTCGGACTTGGCCTTGGCAACCCACTGATCGAACTCTTCGTTGCTCAGGCCGTGGAACTTGAACGTCATGCCCGAGAAGCCGGCGCCGCTGTAGTGCGATGCCAGGCCGTGGAACACGCCGGGCTTGTTGATCACGGCGTTCAGCTCGGTCTGCATGCCGGGCATGGCATAGATCATGCCGGCCAGGTCAGGCACGTAGAAGGAGTTCATCGTCGAGGTGGCGGTCAGCTTGAAGTGGATGGGACGATCCACGGGAGCGGCCAGCTCGTTGACGGTGGCGATGCCTTTTTCAGGGATGAAGAACAGCCACTTCCAGTCCATGGCCACGACCTGCACCTCCAGCGGCTTGACATCGGTGCTCAGCGGCTTGGTGGCCGAGACGCGGTCCAGCGGACGGTAGGGGTCCAGCTTGTGGGTGCTGATCCAGGTGATGGCGCCCAGCGCGATGATGATCATCAGCGGCACGGACCAGATCACCAGCTCCAGCGTGGTGGAGTGGTGCCATTCGGGGTCGTAGTGGGCCTCGGTGTTCGACTGGCGGTATTTCCAGGCGAAAAGCAGCGTGAGGATGATCACCGGGATGATGATGATCAGCATCAGCAAGGTGGCCGTGACCACCAGGTTGCCTTGCTGCGCGGCGATGTCGCCGGCGGGGTTGAGCACGACGGCTTTGCTGCAGCCAGTGAGACTGGCTGTCAAAGCGGCCGCGGTGAGCCACGCAGGCCCACGGAGTTCCTTGATTTTTAGCATGCTAGGGGCGCAACAAGAGCGCGTTTACATAGAAACGCGGATTACAAGATCCGGGCAAATGTATTACGAAGTATAAATTTGTCCATTGGACATTTTGTCCAACGTCAAGGAGAACCCGGGAACTTTCTGCTACCTGGGCGGGTGCACGGCAGGTGCCTGGCGGTCCGGAGGGCGCATTTTCGCGTCGCGCGCAGCAGGACAAACACCGAGGCCGGTCGAGGTGGAAACCGCCTTGCGCCAGATCAAGCGAGGGCGTAGAACAGAGCTGTCAGTGAGACGAGACAAGGAGCATCCATCTATGAGCGGCCTCGACACAACTGCAAGCTTCCCCGGCGGAAGCTATGAGAGCAAAGAATCTCTGTCCCGCGCCGACACCCACGAAGATGTCACGCCCAACGAAATCGCCGTCGGCGTGATCATCGGGCGATCCTCGGAGTACTTCGACTTCTTCGTGTTCGGCATCGCCTGCGTGCTGGTCTTCCCGGCACTGCTGTTTCCCTACCTTTCCAAGCTCGACGGCACGCTGATGTCGTTCGCCATCTTCTCGCTGGCCTTTGTGGCCCGGCCGTTGGGCACGGCGCTGTCCATGGCCGTGCAGCGGCGCTGGGGGCGGGCGACCAAGCTGACGCTGGCGCTGTTTCTGCTGGGCGTGTGCACCGTGGGCATGGCCTTCCTGCCCAGCTACCAGCAGGCGGGGGTGAATGCCATCATCGTGCTGGCGCTGCTGCGCATAGGCCAGGGCATTGCGCTGGGTGGCTCGTGGGACGGCCTGCCGTCGCTGCTGGCCATGTCGGCGCCCAAGAACCGGCGGGGCTGGTATTCGATGATGGGCCAGTTGGGCGCGCCGCTGGGCTTCGTGCTCGCGGCAGGGCTGTTTGCCTTCATCTACGCCCATGTGGGAGCCGACGAGTTCCTCAGCTGGGGCTGGCGCTATCCCTTCTGCGTGGCCTTTGCCATCAACGTTGTGGCACTGTTCGCCCGGCTGCGCCTGGTCGTGGGCCAGTCCTACACCGAACTGCTGCAGCAGCGTGAGCTGGAGCCCATGGGCGTGCTGCCGCTGATGCGCGACGAGGGTCGCAACGTGGTGATCGGTGCGTTTGCCGCCCTGGCCAGCTTTGCGCTGTTCCACCTGGTGACCATCTTCCCGCTGTCCTGGATCTCGCTGTACTCGGACCAGTCGGTGACCCATGTGCTCGGGGTGCAGATCGTGGGCGCCTTCTGTGCGGCTGCCGCCATCATGGTCTCGGGTTGGCTGGCCGACCGTGTGGGCCGGCGCAACACGCTGGGCACCATGGCCTGCCTGATCGGCATCTTCAGCTTCCTTGCGCCCTGGCTGCTGGGCAGCGGAACGATGGGCAACAACGTGTTCATCATCGTCGGCTTCATCCTGCTGGGCCTGTCCTATGGCCAGGCGGCAGGCACGGTGACGTCCAACTTCCCCTCACGCTATCGCTACACGGGTGCCGCGTTGTCCTCGGACATGGCCTGGCTGGTGGGCGCGGCATTCGCTCCGCTGGTGGCCCTGGGCGTGTCCTCGCGCTTCGGACTGGTGGCGCTGGGGATCTATCTGCTGTCGGGTGCGCTGTGCACGCTGGCGGCGCTGGGCATCAACCGCGCCATCGAGACGCGCGACTGAACGGGCGCAGCAAATCAAAGGCCGGCTCTGCCGGCCTTTTTCGTTGTGACTTCGCCTCAGGGGTTTTCACCGTAGCGCTGCTTGAAGTCGAATTCGAGCCTGTCGCAGTCCTGCACCGATTCAAACTGCTGCGTCTTGCGCTCGGCCTCTGGCCGCGCGGTTTCCTTGCGGCAGATCTTGATGGTTTCGCGCTCCACCCAGCGCGCCTCGCCTTCGGGCGTGGACAGCAACTGGCCAGCCAGCATGAGCACAGCGAAGAAGGCCACGGGCAGGCCGATGAGCCAGGGCACGATGCGGCTTTTTGGCGGCTTGGGCGGTTTGGCCGGATCGGATCCG
The DNA here is from genome assembly GCF_020523835.1 of Delftia sp. Lp-1. Classification (NCBI taxonomy): domain Bacteria; kingdom Pseudomonadati; phylum Pseudomonadota; class Betaproteobacteria; order Burkholderiales; family Comamonadaceae; genus Delftia; species Delftia sp. Lp-1. The sequence continues at coordinate 2,169,451 of NZ_JAJALJ010000001.1, forward strand.
TGGGCGCTGGCAGCGGGGGCCGGTTCGCTGGAATGAGGCTCGGGTGTCTGTGGTTGCGCCATGGTGTGCTTGCTGTGGTTCCGGCTGGAGATTATCCAGGGCGCCCATCGCGCGCAGTCTGAGCGGGATCAGGGAACGGCTAGATCGCCTGTGCTAGCCATCTCCCTCATCTCCTGCACCAGCCATTTCTCCAGCGCAAGAATGTCGGCCCTGCGGCCCAGACGGGGCGTCACCCACAGCTGCAGGCGCCGTGGACCGGCCAGCTGCGCGCCGCTGTTGCGCGCGCATGGCAGCGATCCGGCCAGCGACGGGCTGGAGATCGTGCTCAAGGGCGGGCAGATGGGAGGAGAGGCCTTCTTTGGCCAGGTGCGTGATGGAGGCCAGGCAGGGCTCGCTGCCGCAACCATGGGGCAAACCTATAATGCGCGTTGGTCCCGACGGGACACCCTCCCACCAGGGACAGCGCCCCGCGTGCGCGCTCCGAACTCCTAGACACCATGAGCACACCCACTTTCACCGTTGCCGACATTCGCAAGAGCTTTCTGGACTTTTTCGCATCCAAGGGCCACACCATCGTGGAGTCGAGCCCCCTGGTGCCCGGCAACGACCCGACGCTGATGTTCACCAACTCGGGCATGGTCCAGTTCAAGGACGTGTTCCTGGGCACCGACAAGCGCCCCTACAAGCGCGCCACCTCGGTGCAGACCTGCCTGCGCGCAGGCGGCAAGCACAACGATCTGGAAAACGTGGGCTACACGGCCCGCCACCACACCTTCTTCGAGATGCTGGGCAACTGGTCCTTCGGCGACTACTTCAAGCGCGAGTCGCTCAAGTGGGCCTGGGAGCTGCTGACCGAGGTCTACAAGCTGCCCAAGGAACGCCTGCTGGCCACGGTCTACGCCGAGGACGACGAGGCCTATGACATCTGGACCAAGGAAATCGGCCTGCCGCCCGAGCGCGTGATCCGCATCGGCGACAACAAGGGCGGCCGCTACAAGAGCGACAACTTCTGGATGATGGCCGACACCGGCCCCTGCGGCCCCTGCTCGGAAATCTTCTACGACCACGGCGCGCACGTGGCCGGCGGCCCTCCGGGCAGCCCTGATGAAGATGGCGACCGCTTCATCGAGATCTGGAACAACGTGTTCATGCAGTTCGACATGGACGAGCAGGGCAACGTCAAGCCGCTGCCCGCGCCCTGCGTGGACACCGGCATGGGCCTGGAGCGCCTGGCCGCCATCCTGCAGCATGTGCACAGCAACTATGAGATCGACCTGTTCCAGGCGCTGATCAAGGCCGCTGCGCGCGAGACGCACATCGCCGACATCGAGACCCCCTCGCTCAAGGTGATCGCCGACCACATCCGCGCCACCGCCTTCCTGGTGGCCGACGGCGTGATCCCCTCCAACGAAGGCCGCGGCTACGTGCAGCGCCGCATCGTGCGCCGCGCCATCCGCCACGGCTACAAGCTGGGCCAGAAGACCCCGTTCTTCCACAAGCTGGTCAAGGATCTGGTGGCCGTGATGGGCGATGCCTATCCCAAGATCCGCGAGCAGGAAGCGCGCATCACTGAAGTGCTGCGGGTCGAGGAAGAGCGCTTCTTCGAGACCCTGGCCAACGGCATGGAAATCCTGGACGCGGCGCTGGCCGGTGGCGCCAAGGTGCTGCCCGGCGACGTGGCCTTCAAGCTGCACGACACCTACGGCTTCCCCCTGGACCTGACCAACGACGTCTGCCGCGAGCGCGGCCTGAGCGTGGACGAGGCGGGCTTCCAGACCGCCATGGAAGAGCAGAAGAACAAGGCCCGCGCAGCAGGCAAGTTCAAGATGGACCGCGCCCTGGAATACACGGGCGATGCCAATGCCTTCACGGGCTACCAGAAGCTGGCCGAGGCCGCCAAGGTGGTGGCACTGTATGCCGAAGGCAGCGCCGTGCAGGAACTCAAGGCCGGCCAGAGCGGCGTGGTCGTGCTCGACACCACGCCTTTCTACGCCGAGTCCGGCGGCCAGGTGGGCGACCAGGGTGTGATCAGCACCACGGGCGCACGCTTCGCGGTCGAGGACACGCTCAAGATCAAGGCCGATGTGTTCGGCCACCACGGCGTGCTGGAGTCCGGCAGCCTCAAGGTGGGCGATGCCGTGCAGGCCGAGGTGGACACGCAGCTGCGTGCGGCCACCATGCGCAACCATTCGGTCACGCACATCATGCACAAGGCCCTGCGCGAAGTGCTGGGCGACCACGTGCAGCAAAAGGGCTCGCTGGTCAACGCCGAGCGCACGCGCTTCGACTTTGCCCACAACCAGCCCGTGACCGCTGAAGAGATCCGCGAGATCGAACGCCGCGTGAATGCCGAGATCCTGGCCAACACGCCCACCGATGCGCGCGTGATGGACATCGAATCGGCCAAGGCCACGGGCGCCATGATGCTGTTCGGCGAGAAGTACGGCGACTCCGTGCGCGTGCTGGACATCGGCAGCAGCCGCGAACTGTGCGGCGGCACCCACGTGCAGCGCACCGGCGACATCGGCCTGTTCAAGGTGGTGGGCGAAGGCGGCGTGGCCGCTGGCGTGCGCCGCATCGAGGCGGTGACCGGCGAGAACGCGCTGGCCTACCTGCAATCGCTGGAATCCACGGTGGACCAGGCCGCCGCCGCGCTGAAGGCGCCGACAGCCGAGCTGAACACCCGCATCGGCGGTGCGCTGGAGCAGATCCGCGCGCTGGAGAAGGAAGTGGCTGCGCTCAAGGGCAAGCTCGCTTCCAGCCAGGGCGACGAGCTGGCCGGCCAGGCTGTGGACGTCAAGGGCATCAAGGTGCTGGCCGCCAGGCTGGAAGGCGCCGACGCCAAGACCCTGCGCGACACCATGGACAAGCTCAAGGACAAGCTGGGCGCCGCAGCTATCGTGCTGGCCGCCGTCGATGGCGACAAGGTGCAACTGGCCGCAGGCGTGACCAAGGCCGAGACCTCGCGCATCAAGGCTGGCGATCTGGTGAACTTCGTGGCCAGCCAGGTCGGCGGCAAGGGCGGCGGCAAGCCCGACATGGCCATGGCCGGCGGCACGGACGCTTCGGGCCTGCCCGCGGCGCTGGCCGGTGTGCAGGCCTGGGTGGCAGAGCGCGTCTGACCCAGCTGCGCGGCAGATGATTCCTGCTGCCCCTTCTTCGGGACGCCCCGGTGGACTCCACCGGGGCGTCTTGCCGTGGGCGCTGCGTATGACCTACATGGCCTGGGTGATGGGCGTGCTGGCGCAATCGGCCGCTGCCGCCGCGCAAAGCGTGGTCTTCATCAACCCCGGCCGCTCCGACGAGCGCTACTGGACCACGGTCAGCGAGGCCATGCAGGACGCGGCCAGCAGCCTGGGCATGCAGCTGCAGGTGCGCTACGCGCAGCGCGACCACCTGCGCCCCATCGAGATTGCGCGCCAGATTGCCGCCTTGCCAAAGGGGCAGCGGCCCCGCTACGTGATGTTTACCAACGACTACAGCGTGGCGCCTGAAATCCTGCGCACGCTGGAGGCCGCAGGCATCGACAGCTTCATGGCCTTCAGCGGCGTGCCCGAGACGTTGCGCGGCCAGACCGGCGTGGCGCGAGAGCGCTATCGCCACTGGCTGGGCAGCCTGGAGCCGGGCGCCGAGGAGGCCGGCTACCTGACCGCCAAGTCACTGTTCGCCGCTGCGCGGGCATCGGGCCAGGCGCGTGCGGCCGATGGCCGGCTGCACATGGTGGCCATTGCCGGAGACCGCTCCACGCCCTCCTCGGTGGAGCGCAATGCCGGCATGCGCCGCGCGGCGGCCGAGGCCAGCGACGTGGTGCTGCAGCAGGAAGTCTTTGGCGAATGGCGCCGCGAACGCGCCGAGCAGCAGGCGGCCGTGCTGTTCCAGCGGTATCCCGAGGTTCGCCTGGTCTGGGCGGGCAACGACGAGATGGCCTTTGGCGCCATGCAGGCCTGGCGCGCGCGGGGCGGCTCGCCGGGGCGTGACGCCTTCTTCAGCGCCATCAATTCATCGGCGGCCGCCATGACGGCGCTGCGCACGGGCGAGCTGTCGGCACTGGCGGGCGGCCATTTCCTGACCGGCGCCTGGGCCCTGGTCATGCTCTACGACCATGCGCACGGCGCCGATTTCGCCTCCGAAGGGCTGGAGCAGGTGCGGCCCATGTTCACGCTGCTGGACAAGTCCCAGATCGACCGCTACGAGCACAGGATCAGCGCGCCGCTGGCCCCTCTGGACTTTCGCAGCTACAGCAAGCACCTCAATCCCCAGCTGCGGCGCTACGGATTCGAGCTCAAGCACCTGCTGCGCTGAGCGCCTTCCATGCCCCGCTTCCGTTCGATCGCCTCCCTGCTGATCCTGCGCATCATGCTGCTGGCCGTGGCCTGCATGCTGGTGTTTGGCGGCGCCCACGCCTGGTGGGAGTACCGCAAGGGGCAGCAGGAGTTTCGCCGCTCCATGGAGACGCTGGTGGCCAACAGCATGATCTCGCTTTCCGCCGCGTTGTGGGACATCGAGCCGGCCCTGGTGCGCGAGCAGGTGCAGTGGCTGGGCAAGCTGCCCCTGGTGGGACATGTGCAGCTGCGCGTCACCTCCACGGGCGAGATGTACGAGGCGGGCGAGCCCAGGGATGGCCGCGCGCCTGCCGTGTCCATGCTCATTCCGGCACCGCGTCACAGCCAGTCCAGCCTGCCGCTGGGTGAACTGCAGGTCTGGGAGAACCGGGGCCACTACCTGGAGGTGCTGCGCGACTCCACGCTGCGCGTGCTGCTGGGCTATGCGCTGTTCACGGCCCTGGTCTGTCTGATGGTGGCCTGGGTGATGCGTAGGGAGCTGCGCCAGCCGCTGCAGCAGATTGCGGGCTTTGCGGCCAACCTCAAACCCAATGAGTTGTCGAGGCCCTTGGTGCTGGAGCGGGCGCGCCGCGGGCAGCGCGACGAGATCGACATGGTGGTGCAGGGCTTTGGCCAGTTGCAGCATGACCTGCGCGGCCACATCGAGCATCTGGACCTGCTGGTGGCCCAGCGCACGGCCCAGCTGGAGGAGCTGGTGGAAGAGGTCAAGCGCATGTCGCTGACCGATGCGCTGACCGGATGCCTCAACCGCCGCGCCATGGACGAGCGCCTGGCCTCCGAGGTCGCCCAGGGCCAGCGCCTGGGTGCGGCCCTGAGCGTGATGTTCGTGGACGTGGACCGCTTCAAGCAGGTCAATGACAGGCACGGCCATGCCGCAGGCGATGCCGTGCTGCGCGAGGTGGCACTGCGTTGCCGGCGCGCACTGGAGCGGGAGCCTTCGGCGCAATGGATGGCGCGCTATGGCGGGGAGGAGTTCCTGATCGTGATGCCCGGTGTGGCTGCGGCCCAGGCCTGGGCGCTGGCCGGGCAGCTGCGCGAGGCCATACGCTCCACGCCCATACAGGTCCATGGCCTGGAGCTGGCGGCGACGGCCAGCTTTGGCGTGGCACAACTGCAGGGCGCCGAGAGCGCGCAGGAACTGCTGCAGCGCGCCGATGCCATGCTCTACGAGGCCAAGCACGCCGGGCGCGACTGCGTGCGCGTGGCCGGCCTCGCCTGACGGCACGGCGCCGGGCCGGCTCAGAACAGTTCGATGTCGTTGCTGTTCACCTGGGGTGCCAGCAGCCCCTGGGTGATCAGATCACCGTAGTACCAGGTCTGGTTGCGGCCATGCTCCTTGGCGTGGTAGAGGGCCTGGTCGGCATGGCCCAGCACCTCCACGGGTGCGCCCGTGCCCATGGCGGCAAAGCCCGTGCTCACGGTGATGCGGCCGACCTGGGGGAATTCGTAGCTCTCCACGTCGTGGCGCAGGCGCTCCAGCGCCTTGCGGGCATTGACCAGGCTGACCGAGCGCAGCAGCACCACGAATTCCTCGCCGCCGAAGCGGAACACACGGTCCTTGGCGTCGAAGCAGCTGCGCAGGATGTTGGCCACCAGGATCAGCACCTCGTCGCCATACAGGTGGCCAAAGCGGTCGTTGATGCGCTTGAAATGGTCGATGTCGATGGCGGCCAGCCACTGGCCGGGAACGTCTTCCGTGGCCACGCCCGGCATGGCCATCGGCGGCTCCTGCAGCGACAGGCGCAGGAACTGCTCGTCGAAGGTCTTGCGGTTGAGCAGGCCGGTCAGCGCATCGCGTTCGCTGTAGTCCAGCAGGCTCTGGTAGTTGTGATAGACGCCGAAGATGCCCTGGATCACATCGAGCCGGCTGGGCGAGAAGGCCGTGGACTGCGTGATCTCCAGGCAGTGGTAGGCCGTCTCCTGGCGCCACAGCGGCAGCCACAGCACGTGCTGGCCATCGGGCTGCACGGCCGAGGCGATGAGGGCACGCTGCTGCAGCGCCTGCTGCAGCGCGGGCATGGAGGCCAGCTCCACGCTTTGCGGGTCATACAAGGCCTCGGCATCGGTGGACATGACCTGATCGCCCTGGCTCCAGGTGCGCGCACGCACGCAATGCCTGCCGTCGGGCATGGCGAACAGCTCCAGCGCCCGCACCTGCACCACGCCATTGAGCTTGAACAGGGTGGACAGCACCGAGATTTCCAATCGCAGATGGTCCCTGTGGGCCGTCATCTCGACCAGATTCTGTAGCAATGGCTGCATGCGAGGCCTTGTATTGGAAGAGGGCGCGACCGGCTCAGCGGCGCTCAAACACCAGATCCCACACGCCGTGGCCCAGGCGGATGCCACGGTTCTCGAACTTGGTCAGCGGCCGGTAGTCGGGCTTGGCGGCATAGCCTTCGGCCGTGTTGGCCAGCAGGGGCTCCGCGCCCAGCACCTCCAGCATCTGCACCGCATAGGGCTCCCAGTCGGTGGCGCAGTGGATGTAGCCACCGGGACGCAGCCGGCGTGCCAGCTTGGCCACCAGAGGCTCCTGGATCAGGCGGCGCTTGTTGTGCTTTTTCTTGTGCCAGGGATCGGGGAAGAAGATGTGGATGCCGTCCAGGCTGGCCTCGGGCAGCATGTTGTCGATGACTTCGACGGCGTCGTGCTGCAGGATGCGGATGTTGGAGATGTCCTGCTCGCCAATGCGCTTGAGCAGGGCGCCCACGCCGGGCTCGTGCACCTCGCAGCACAGGAAGTTGTCATCGGGGCGCACGCGCGCGATGTGGGCCGTGGCCTCGCCCATGCCGAAGCCGATCTCCAGGATCAGGGGGGCCTGGCGGCCATAGGTGGCCGAGGCGTCCAGCGGCGCGGCCTGGTAGTTCAGCACGAAGCGCGGACCCAGCTCCTCGAAGGCCTTGGCCTGGCCTGTCGTGGTGCGGCCGGCGCGGCGCACATAGCTCTTGATGGTCTTGGGATGGGCCACGCCCTCGGGCGGCTGGCCGGTACGGGCGGCCGCAGGTGTGGAGGGCGAAGAGGAATCGTGCGGCGCACCGGGGGCAGCGGACATGGTGTTCGGGGTATCGCCGTCCATGGACTGCTCGGCTTGGGGGGAAGAAATTGGGTTCACGGGCTCAATTGTATGTATGGCGCCAGCCCCTGACCCAGAACTGCAGCGCTTCGCCCAATGCGGCCTGGGGTGATGGCTGGGGCAGTCCCAGGTGGGCGGCTGCGGTGCGCAGCGCGGTCACGGGGGCGCTCAGGTCCAGTGCGGGGGCACCGTGCTGCTTGGAAAGCTTTTCGCCGTCGGGCATGAGCACCAGCGGCGTGTGCAGGTACTGCGGGTGATCTATGCCCAGGGCGCGCTGCAGCAGCATCTGGCGGGGCGTATTGTCGGCGAGGTCGGCGCCGCGCACCACATGGGTGATGCCCTGCAGGCCGTCATCGACGACCACGGCCAACTGGTAGGCCCACAGGCCGTCGGCCCGGCGCAGGACAAAGTCGCCCACGCCGTGGATCACATCCTGCTGCTGGGCGCCCAAGCGGCGGTCCTGCCAGTGCAGCACGGGGTCGTGGCGGGTGAAGCGGTCCAGCGCAAAGCGCCAGGCCCGGGCGCTCTTGCCGTGCAGGCCGTCGCGGCAGGTGCCGGGGTAGGGCCGCTCCACATGGCGCTCATGGGCCCAGCCCAGGTTTTCCCAGGCTGCCTCGATGTCCTTGCGCGTGCAGCCGCAGGGATAGGCCAGGCCGCCGGCCTTGAGCCGCTCCAGTGCGCTTTCGTAGAAGGTGTGGCGGCGGGACTGCCAGACGGGCTCTCCATCCGGCAGCAGGCCGCAGGTGGCAAGCTGGTTCAGGATGGCGGTGTCGGCACCGGGCTGGCAGCGCGGAGGGTCTATGTCCTCGATGCGCACCAGCCAGCGGCCGTCATGGGCGCGTGCGTCCAGCCAGCTGGCCAGCGCCGCCACCAGGGAGCCTGCATGCAGCAGGCCCGTGGGTGAGGGCGCAAAGCGGCCGACATACGGGGATGGGGCGGGTGCGGAGCCGGTTTCGGCGGATTCAGGGGCGGCGGGAATCATCGGGGCCGGATGTTAAGGCCTTGCGCCGCCCCCTGCCAGGACCTGGTGGCCTGGTTCAGTCTGCAACCAACGCCAGGGCCATTTCCAGTCCCGAGACAAAGGCATCCTCCACGCGGCGGCCAATGCACCAGTCGCCGCACAGGCCCAGGCCCGCATCCTTGTTGCGCAAATGGCTGCGGCCCAGCGGCGACAGGGTCTGCGCATGGGGCCAGAGGTAGACGCTGGCATGGCGGGGAGGGATGCGGATGCGCGTGATCTCGCCAAAGGCCTTCTGCATCTTGGCCAGCACGCGCGGGGCGTCGTCGGCGCGGTGCTCCTGCGACCATTGGGGGCTGGCCAGCACGGTCCAGCGTTCGCTTTGGGAGCGGCCCGGCTTGGAGGATTCACGTGCCACCCAGACCGCGCGCTCATGCGTGGTGCGGGCCGCATTCCACTGCGGCCCCAGGGTGGACAGGCCGGCCTCGGTGGCCATGGGGTAGGACAGCGTCAGCGCCCAGCAGGGCGCCATTTCCACGGCCGCCATGCCCTGCACCAGCGACAGGGCCAGGGGCGTGGTCTGCAGCAGCTGGCGCGCCTGGGGCGCGGGCAGGGCGAGTATCACTTCATCGAAGCCTGCGCGGATCTGCGTGGTCGGCTCGGTAGTCTCCACATGCAGGCTCCAGCCCTGCGGGCCGGGCTGGCGTTCGAGCTTGGTCACGCGCTGGCCCAGGTGCAGGCGGTCGGCATCCCACAGCGGCGCGGCCCAGGCCAGCGGCAGGGCCTGCATGTCGGGCGTGGCCACCCAATGGGCTTCGGTGGGTGCGGGTGCGGCGCTGGACTGGCGGCCCTGCGCATCCAGCACGCGCAGCGTGCTCACGCTCCAGGGGCGGCACAGGCCGGGCACGGTCTGCAGGGCCAGCTCGAAGCGCTTGTCGCGCACGGTGAAATACTGCGCGCCGATGTCGAAGGCGCCATGCGCGGCGTTGACAGAGCGCATGCGCCCGCCCACCTGGGGCAGCCGCTCGTAGACATGGACATCGTGGCCGGCCTGCATCAGCGTGCGTGCGCAGGCCAGGCCCGCCATGCCGGCGCCAATCACGGCAATGCGGCGTGCGCCGGCCTTGGGGCGCGCCTTGGAGGCTTCGGGGGGCTTGGTGGCCTTTTTCTTGACCGTGGACTTGGAGGCAGCGCGGGAAGCGTTCATGGAGCAGACCTTTGCGGGCAGTGGCAGATTCCGGGAAGCATGTCCTTTCCGGCCTGTTGCACCGCAGCGGCGTGGCAGGCCGGGACCTGTAACCACTCTACACCCGCGAAGACCGCCCGGCGGCGTGCGCCAGCTCAATGTCGGTGATGATTTTCCATGAGAGCGCGGCGCGTGGCGGGGCTCTCCAACTGCTGCAGCCACCACTGCAGCGCGCGCGGGGGGACCTGCTGCGGCGGGCAGGACCATGCGTAGTGCATGCGCACATTGCGCGAGGGCCGGGCGACCTGGCGTGTTACCAGCAGGCCGGCCTGCACATACACATCGGCCATGAAATGGGGCAGGAAGCCGCAGCCTATGCCGCGCACCTGGGCCTCGATCTTGGCCTGCATGGAGTCCACGGTGAAGATGTCCTGGCCGCTGAGCAGGCCCATGCTGGCGCTGTCGCGCAGGCCTGAATCGGCCACGGCGATGATGCGGTGCTGCAGCAAGGTAGCGTCGGTGATGGGCTCGGGCGCCGTGGCCAGCGGATGGTGGGGCGCCACGGCAAAGACGAAGTCCAGCTCGCCCAGCTCGCAGGCCTGCAGGCCCGCCACGTTGCTGGAGTTGACCGCCACGCCGATGGCCAGGTCGGCCCGGCCCGAGGTCAGCGTCTCCAGCGTGCCGGTGAGGATGCCGTCGCGCAGCTTCAGCCGCGTGGGTGGCTGCATGGCGTAGAAGGCCTCGACCAGCTCCAGCATCGGCGTGCGCGCCACGGCACCATCGACCACGATGGTCAGGTGAGGCTCCCAGCCCGTGGCCACGCGGCGCACGCGATGCGCCACGGTGTCGATCTCATGCAGCAGGCGCACCCCCTCGCGCAGCAGCTCCCGGCCGGCCTCGGTGGGCTGGGCGTGGCGCGAGCGGCGGTCGAACAGCAGCACGTCCAGCGCATCTTCGATCTGGCGCACACGGTAGGTCAGGGCACTGGGCACCAGGCCCAGCTGGCGTGCTGCGGCGGCAAAGCTGCCGGCCTCGGCAATGGCCTGGAGCATGGCCAGGCTGTCGGGGGTGAGCACGTCGCGGGGGCTGGGCATGGGGCGTTATGGCTTCAAAAGCTTTGAATGATGCCATCAATCCTGCTGCGCCTTGCCTGCGGCAGCGGCTTCTACAGTGGAGCCATCGACGCAAGAGTTTCGAAGATCTGACACGTTGGAAAGGGACAAAAACATGATCGCCCTGCGCAAATCCCGGGAACGCGGCCATGCCGACCATGGCTGGCTGCGCTCGCACCACAGCTTCTCGTTTGCGGGCTACCACGATCCGCGCCACATGGGCTTTGGCAACCTGCGCGTGATCAACGAGGACCACATCGCCCCGGGCACGGGCTTCGGCTCCCATGGCCACAAGGACATGGAGATCATCAGCTACGTGCTCGAAGGCCGGCTCTCGCACAAGGACAGCATGGGCAACGAGCAGACCATCTCGCCCGGCGAGGTGCAGCGCATGAGCGCCGGCTCGGGCGTGGTCCACAGCGAGCACAACCATGCGCCGGGCCAGACCACGCATTTCCTGCAGATCTGGCTGCTGCCCAGCGAGACGGGCATAGCGCCCGGCTATGCGCAAAAAGCCTTTGCCGACGAGGAAAAGCGCGGCCGGCTGCGCCTGGTGGCCTCGCCCGATGGCGCCGAGGGCTCGGTCAGCGTCCATGCCGATGCCCGGCTGTATGCCGGGCTGTTCGACGGCGATGAGCAGGCCGAGCTGGAACTGCCCGCCGGCCGCAAGACCTATGTGCACCTGGTGCGCGGCGCGCTGAGTGTCAATGGGCAACGGCTGACAACGGGCGATGCGGCCCTTGTGGAGAATGAACCGCGACTGCGCCTGCACGACGGGGAACAGTCCGAGGTCCTGGTGTTCGATCTGCAAGCCTGAGAGCGTGCACAGCACGCTCTGAAGATTCACGAGGAGTACCCATCATGTTGAACCGTCTGAGCAACCCGCTGGCGCTGGCCGGCCGCATCCTGATCGCGCTGATGTTCGTGCCTGCGGGCTTTCAGAAAATCGGAGGCTTCGCCGGGACCGTGGGCTATGCCGCATCGGTAGGCATGCCCATGCCGCAGATCGGCGTGGCCATTGCCCTGGTGGTGGAGATCGTCGGCGGCCTGGCCTTGCTGCTGGGCTGGTGCACGCGCTGGGCGGCCCTGGTGCTGGCGTTCTTCACGCTGGTGGCCAGCTTCTTCTTCCATGCCTACTGGAGCGTGCCGGCCGACGCGGCCATGATGCAGCAGCTGCTGTTCTGGAAGAACATCGCCGTGACTGGCGGCCTGCTGGGCTTTGCCGCCCACGGTGCCGGTGGCTGGAGCGTGGATGCGCGCCGCCATTAAGTGGGTGGGGCAGCGTTGGCCATGCCCTGATTTTTGTTAGGCTACTGCCTTGAGTGGGCCCCGCAGCAGCGCTGCGGGGCCCTTTGGCGTGGATGGATTGATGAATGCGGCGCTGGCTGGCCTGTGGCTGCGCAGGGCGTCTGAGGATTGGATTTCTTGTATGGCAGATATCGTGGTGGTCTACCACTCGGGTTACGGACACACCCAGCGCATGGCCCAGGCCGTGGCCGACGGCGCAGGCGCGCGCATGCTGTCGATCGACAGCGACGGCCAGCTGCCTGCGGGTGGCTGGGAGTTGCTGGCGGCGGCAGACGCCATCGTCTTTGGATCGCCCACCTACATGGGCGGGCCGAGCTGGCAGTTCAAGCGCTTTGCCGATGCCTCTTCCAAGCCGTGGTTCGTGCAGGCCTGGAAGGACAAGCTGTTCGCCGGCTTCACCAACAGTGCCAGTGTCAACGGCAACAAGCAGACCACGCTGGACTACCTGTTCCAGCTGGCCATGCAGCATGGTGGCCTGTGGGTGGGCAGCGGCATGTTGCCGTCCAACGCGCGCGCCGCGCAGCGCAATGACCTCAACTGGATAGGCGCCTTCAGCGGTGCCATGGCGCAATCGGCCTCGGATGCCTCGGCCGCCGAGATGCTGCCGGGCGACCTGGAGACGGCGCGCGTGTTCGGCGAGCGCGTGGCGCAGCAGGCGCTGCGGCTGATGCGCCAGGCCGGCGCGGCTTGATCGGCTGTCCCCACTGAACCTCACGCCCCCAGCCGGTCCAGCAGGCTGTACCAGGCCACTCCCGCCGCTATGTACAACCGTTGCAACCCATGCAGCGGTATTGGCTGAACCGGCGTTACCGGAAAAGGGCAGGCCAGCGCATTTCCGCCGGCGATCAGCGCTGCCGCCTCCCGCCCTAGCAGGGTGGCCATGGCAATGCCGCGGCCGTTGTAGCCCAGGGCCATGGTGATGCCGGGGGCAGGCTGGTGCAGATGGGGCATGAAGTCGCGTGTGACGGCGATGCGCCCAGCCCAGCGGTACTCGTATTGGAGGGGGCCCAGGCCGGGAAACATCAGCGCCACGGCGCGTTCCAGGTGGGCATAGTCGCCTGCGCCCTGCGGGTCCGCAAAATGTCCGCGCCCGCCCATGAGCAGACGGCCTTGTGCGTCCTTGCGAAAGTACAGCAGCAGGCGCTGCGAGGTCGAGCCTGTCTCGCCCCCGGGCAGGATGTGCGCGCCCGCCTTGCCCAGGGGCTGCGTGGCCACGATGAAGCTGTTGGCTGCCAGCACCGTGCGCGCCAGACCAGGCCACAGGCCATCGGTATAGCCGTTGGTGCCCAGCAGCACCTGCCTGGCCTGTATGCGGTGACCCTGGGCCGTGGTGGCGACCCAGTGGTCCGTGCCCTGGCGCTCCAGTGCCAGCACGGGCGATTCGCTGTGAACCTGCACGCCCAGGGCCTGTGCGGCGCGCACCAGTCCACGCACGTAGGCCAGGGGCTGTATGGCGCCGGCGCGTCCATCCAGCCAGCCGCCGGCAAAGGCGGGCGTGCCTGTGCGTGCTGCCGTGGCAGCGCGGTCCAGCAGTTCCACGCGCACGCCGCGCCGTTCCCACTGCCGGGCGCGTGCGTGCATGCCGTCCACCGCCTGCTGGGTGTATCCGACCTGCAGCCAGCCGGCACGCACGGGCGCGCAGTCGATGCCGTGCCGTTCGATCAACCCGTACACAAGGTCGGCCGAGCGGGAGACGGCGTCGATCAGCCGCTCGCCACGAGCGGCGCCGTGGATGCGCTGCAGTTCGTCGGGGTCGTACTTGAGGGTGGGGTTCACCTGGCCGCCGTTGCGGCCCGACGCACCCCAGCCGGGAGCATGGGCGTCAAGCACGTACACGCTGGCGCCGCTTTCGGCTAAATGCAGTGCTGCCGACAGGCCGGTATATCCCGCGCCGATCACCAGCACGTCGGTGGTGGTCAGCGGTGCCGCCAGCGGTGGCGTGGGCGGTGCGGCGGGCGCAGTGGCTGCCCACAGCGATGGCGCTGACGGGTGCGACAGCACGGGGCGTACCGACGAAGACGATGCGAAGGAGGCGGTAGCTGCCATCGTCATGCCGCACCTCCTGATGGCGCACAGTGCTGCTGCAGCACGCGCCGCAGGAAGTCCTGCGTGCGTGCATGGCGCGGTGCGCCCAGCACCTGGGCCGAAGGGCCTTCCTCCACGATGGTGCCGCCATGCAGAAAGCACACGCGGTCGGCCACCTCGCGAGCAAAGGCCATCTCGTGCGTGACCACGATCATCGTCATGCCTTCTTCGGCCAGCTGGCGCATCACGCCCAGCACGTCGCCCACCAGTTCGGGGTCCAAGGCCGAAGTGGGTTCGTCGAACAGCATGGCCTCGGGCTTCATGGCCAGGGCGCGGGCAATGGCCACCCGCTGCTGCTGTCCGCCCGACAGCTGTGCGGGCCAGGCCTGTGCCTTGTCTGCCAGGCCTACCTTGCGCAGCAGCTCCAATGCCTCGGCATGGGCCTGGCCGGGAGCCTGGCCCTTCACATGGATGGGGCCTTCCATCACGTTCTGCACCACGGTGCGGTGCGGGAAGAGGTTGAAGCGCTGGAACACCATGCCCATGCGGCTGCGCAGCGCGTGGATGGAGGGCGCGCGGGTGTCCACGCACTCCCCGAATGCGCGCACCTCGCCGCCCTGGTACGACTCCAGGCCGTTGATGCAGCGCAGCACAGTGGACTTGCCTGATCCCGAAGGGCCGATCAGGCACACCACTTCTCCACGTGCCACGTGCAGGTTGACGCCCCGCAGCACGCGATGCTCGCCGTAGGCCTTTTCCAGGTGGTCAATCTCGATCATGGTGACTTCCTCCCCGCTCCAAAGCGCTTCTCCAGACGCCTGAGCCCCCATACCAGCGGCAGGCTCATGGCCAGGTAGAGCAGGGCGACGAGGGTGTAGACCGTCATGTTCTGGAAGGTGGACGCTGCGATCAACTGGCCCTGGCGCGTCATCTCGGCCACGGTGATGGTGGAGACCAGGGACGAGTCCTTGAGCATCATCACCAGGGTGTTGCCGTAGGGCGGCAGCGCAATGCGGAATGCCTGCGGCAGCACCACGCGGCGCATGAGCAGGGCGGGTCGCATGCCCATGGCCAATGCGGCTTCCCGCTGGCCTGGGTCCACCGCCTCGATGCCGGCGCGGAAGTTCTCTGCCTGATAGGCCGAATAGGCAATGCCCAGGCCGATCACGCCGGCCTGGAATGCGGTGAGCTGGATACCGACCTCGGGCAGCACGAAGTAGATGTAGAACAGCTGCACGATGATGGGCAGGCCCCGTATCACATTGACCACGGTCGATGCGGCCCACGAGACGGCGCGCACGGGTGAGAGCTTGCACAGCGCCAGCACAAGTCCGATCGCGCTGGACAACAGGAACGACAGCGCGGTGACCTGCACCGTGACCACCGCTCCTTGCAGCAGGATGGGCAGGAACTCTCGCGCGTGCTGCACAAATGCTTGCATGGCGTACTTTCCTCGAAGGTGTCATTGCCGTGCATTGCGCGGCAAGGGGGGGAGGCGAGGCGCGAGGCGACCCGGCGGGCGTCCGATGTCCTCAGATGCCCCACTTCTTGACGATCTGGGCCAGGGTGCCGTCTGCCTTGATGGTGGCGATGGCCTTGTTCAGGCGGGCCAGGGTTTCGGTGTCACCCTTGCGCACCACCAGGCACACATCCCCCACGTTGGAGGGCTTGTAGCTTTCGGCCAGCTTCACGCCCTGGAAGCTGTGCTGGCGGATCTGGTAGGCAATGATGGGCTGGTCACCCAGCCCTGCCTTGATGCGGCCAAGCGCCAGATCGCGCGTCATGTCGGCTACCGAGTCGTAACTGCGCACTTCCCTGAAGATGCCCTTTTTCTGCAGCAGGTCGTAGAACACCGTGCCCACCTGGGCACCGACGACCTCGCCCTTGAGATCGTCCAGTGATACATAGGCCTTGGCATCGTCAGCCTTGACGATCAGGCCCTCGCCGTAGGAGTAGACCGCATCGCTGAAATCCACCACCTGCTGGCGTGCGGCGGTCTTGAGCATGGCGGCCGAGATGATGTCGATCTTGCTGGATGTGAGCGAGGGGATCAGCGCCGCAAAGCTGGTCTGCTGCACATGGGCCTGGAAGCCTCCGGCCTTGGCCACGGCCTGCATGGTGTCGATCATCATGCCCTGGATGCTGTTGCTCTTGACATCCAGAAAGGTGAACGGAATGCCTGTTGGCGTGGCGCCCACGTTGTAGCTGGCCGGGGCGCTGCCGCCTTGCGCTGCAGCCAGCGCGACGGCGCCGGCGGCACACATGCCCAGGGCGAGTTGGAGGACGCGGTGGACAAAACCTGGCATTGCCTGACTCCTTGGCGTGAACGGCGGAAGGAAACAGCAGGGACAGGTCACCTTTGGGGGCAGCCCCTCGCCTGCAGTGGAGAATTCTCGGAACCGCACCAATGATCAATGTGGATGAATCTTTAAGAAATAAGAGAAAACCACTAAGCAATTCAAAGAAATCGATATGCGATTCTTTGGAGGTGAATGCCTATACTTGCCGCCATGCAAGCAACGCCTCAACCCGCTTCGTCACCGATGGATGACGACACCAACCCCCTGTTCAACCAGTCGCTGGAGAAAGGCCTGGCCGTGCTCTGCGCTTTCAGCGCTCAGCACCGGAGCATGACGCTGGCCGATGTGGCCGCCGCTGCGGGCATCAACAAAAGCTCGGCACAACGCATGGTGTTCACGCTGGAGCAGTTGGGCTATGTCCGCAAGCATCCGCAAACCCGGCGCTACCAGCTCGCGCCGCGCGTCATGCGCGTGGGCTACAACTACCTGGCGGCCAACCCGGTGATCGACCTGGCCAATCCGTATCTTTCGGAACTGACCAAGATCACGACCGAGACCACCTGCCTGACCGAGCCCGACGGGCTGGAGATGGTCTACGTGGCACGCTTCATCAGCGCCCAGTTTGTGCCGGTGCACATGCCCATTGGAAGCCGCATCCCCATGTACTGCACTGCCTCGGGGCGTGCCTGGCTGAGCGCACTGCCCGATGAAGAAGCCCTGGCCCTGCTGCGCCAGAGCGAGCGGACCGCGCACACACGTTTCACCATCACGGACGAGGCCGCCATCCTCGATGAACTGGCCCAGGCGCGTCGGCGCGGCTATGCCGTCAACCGGGAGGAACTCTTTCTGGGCGACATGACGCTGGGCGCGCCCGTCATCGGTAGCCATGGCCGCCCCGTGGCTGCCGTGCACATCGTCGCACCGACCAGCCGATGGACGGTGGAGGAAGCGCAAGCCCGCCTGGGCCCAGGGCTGCTGGCCTGCGCCCGCTCGCTCAGCAACTCGGTGCGTGCCCTAGGTTGAACAGCGGCCGATGCTGCAGCCGGTACGGCCGCATTGGTGTCGCACGCCGCAAGCGTGGCGTGCATGCCCAGGGGCTTCAAGTCAGGGCTGGGGGAGCAGTCTATGGAGACGGAGTCTCCTGGGCCTGCGGATGCTCCAGCTGGGGTGCGGCCGACAGGTCCGCGTCCACGGCCCGGCGCTCGTCAAAGACGAAGCAGCCGCCGTCATAGAAGGCGCCGTCGGTTTCCTCGAAGTACTTGAGGATGCCGCCTTCCAGCTGGTAAACATGCTCCAGGCCCTCGTCCCGCATCAGGATGGCGGCCTTCTCGCAGCGTATGCCGCCCGTGCAGTAGCTGACCACGGTCTTGTCGGCCAGATCGGCCTTGTGGGCGCGCAGCGCGGGCGGGAACTCGGTGAACTTGGTGATGCGCCAGTCGATGGTGTCCTTGAAGGCGCCGGCATCGACCTCGAAGTCGTTGCGCGTGTCCAGCGTCACCACCTCGCGGCCCTCGTCATCGTGGCCCTGTTCCAGCCAGCGGCGCAGCGTGGCGGGGCTGACCGATGGCGCGCGGCCCTCTGCCGGGCGGATGGTGGGGTGGTCCATGCGGATGATCTCGCGCTTGACCTTGACCAGCATCTTGCGAAACGGCACGGTGTCGGACCAGCTTTCCTTGGGGGCCAGGTCGGCAAAGCGCTCATCGGCGCGCAACTGGTCAACGAAGCTGTGCACCGCCTGGGCGGGGCCGGCCAGGAAGAAGTTGATGCCTTCCTCGGCCAGGAGGATGGTGCCCTTGAGCGCCAGGGCCTGGGCGCGTTCGGCCAGGGTGTCGCGCAGCGCCGCTGCATCGGGCAGCGGCGTGAACTTGTAGCAGGAAATATTGAGGATGTCGGACACGGGCAGGCAGGCGGGTGCGGCACAGGCCGCGGGTTGGATCGGGGCGCCGGCGAGAGGCGACCCGATCAGCCGCCCGACACCAGCAGGGCCTTGATTTTATTGGCCAGCTGGGCCACTGCCAGCGAAGCCGGTGCGCCGGGCATGGACTGCAGCAGCAACTGGCGGCGCATCACCGCCTCGCGCACGGCCGGGTCGGACGGAATATCGCCCAGGTGCGTGAGCCGCAATGGCTCGCCGGAGGCCGTGTTGACAAAGCGGTTGAGCACCTGCTGCAGCTGGCCCGTGATGGCGCGGCCATCTCCGGGGCGTGCCGCCTGGTTGATGGCCAGGCGGATCTGCTGGCGCTTTTGCTGGATGGCCAGCACCTTGATGGCCGCATAGGCATCGGTCAGCGAGGTGGGCTCGGGCGTGGCGATGACCAGCACCTCGGTGGCCATGGACACGGAGAACAGCACCACGTCCGAGATGCCTGCGCCGGTGTCCAGCAGCACGATGTCGTAGCGCGGGGCCAGTGTCTCGATGGTGTGCGTGAACTGCTGGCGGATCTCGGGCGTGAGCCGCGAGTACTCGATCATCCCGGAGCCGGCCAGCAGCACCGAGTAGCCGCCGGGCGCGGGCAGGATGGCTTCCTCCAGCGAGGAACGGCCGGTGAATACATCGTGCAGCGTGACCTTGGGGTAGAGGTTGAGCACCACATCCAGGTTGGCCAGACCCAGGTCGGCGTCAAGCACCAGGACCTTGAGGCCATGGCGTGTCAGCGCTGCGGCCAGATTGGCCGAAACGAAGGTCTTGCCCACGCCGCCCTTGCCGCTGGTCACGGCGATGATGTGTCCGCGCGGCTTGGCGCGCACGGCATCGCTCATCGGAACGGCAGCGGGCAGGGAGGGGTGGGGAATGGCGTTGTCGCTTACCACCTGGCTATCAGCGGAGTCCATCTTCGGGGTCCACATCGGTTGCAATATCTGGATTCAGCCCATTGTCAAACGGGGACGGGGCATACAAAGGTCCGAAAAGCAGGCTTTTTTCCTCCGCGCTTACCGTACTGTCAGGTTGTTCTTCAATGTGCACGCGGTTGCGGCCGGCAGATTTGGCCAGGTACAACTGTTTGTCGGCACGCTCGGTCCACAGGGTTGTGGTGCTGCGTATCCACTGCAGCGCATAGGCGCCGCCGATGCTGATGGTGATCTGCAGTGTCAGCGTGGGTGAGATGACCACCGGCATGCGCTCGATGGCGCTGCGTATGCGTTCGGCCACGGAGACACCGAAGGTCGCAGGGCAGGCGGGCAGCACGATGGCGAATTCCTCTCCTCCGTAGCGGGCCAGCGTGTCCATGGGGCGCACGCAATTGGTCAGGGTACGGGCCACCGACTGCAGAACCCGGTCGCCCACGATATGGCCGTGCTGGTCGTTGATCTGCTTGAAATGGTCGATGTCCAGCATCAGCATCAGGGCCGCTTCGCCAGACCGCGCCACGCGGTCGATCTCGCGCTCGGCAATGGTGCGGAAATGGCGGCGGTTGGCCAGCCCCGTGAGCGGGTCGCGCAGCGACAGCGAGCACAGTTCATCGATCAGCGCCTGCAGATATCGCGTCGGCGAATCCGTGGGCAGATGGACCGCCCCACCAGCGTGGGTAACCAGCGCGTGGGCTGTGGCCAGGCGCAGGTCGCGCAGGTATACGGATTGGTGGGATGCGGGGGCAGTCACGGAGGGCTGAATGAAAAGCCAGTGAAGTGTATCAGTGTGTAGGCTCGATTGTCGCCGCGTCGGCATCGACTTTTGCACCATCGGTGGTAACAGATGTTGATCCTGGTGCAGGCACGAACGGCGGCAGGGCAAGGGCGGCGAGGAATTCCGCATCGGTGCGGTACAGACGCAGGTGCGGTCCGCGGTGCAGGGCGCCCGCCCGCAGCAGCACCTGTTCGACCGGCAGCTTCAGGCCCACCACATGCAGCACGCCGCTGCGCTTGGCCGCCAGCAGTTGCAGGCGCACGAAGGTCTCCACGCCCGTCACGTCGATGCGGTTGATGGGCTGGGCCAGCAGGCACAGATGGTGGGTCTCCGGGCGCAGCGCCCATTCGTCACCGATACGACGCTCCAGGGCCGAGGCCGAGCCGAAGTCCAGCTCGGCATCCATGCGCAGGGCCAGCAGGCCCGGCGCCAGCGGCGGCAGTTGCCAGAGGTTGCGGTCGCGCAGGCTGCCGTCGGGATGCTGGCCCACTTCGATGATGCGCGGATGCAGGCGCTGGTAGAGGAAGTAGCCCAGGCTCAGCACAATGCCCGCGAACACGCCCCAGTACATGCGCGGCGCCGTGACGATGGTCAGCAGCAGCGTGGCCAGCGCAATGCTGCCCTCCACGCGCGACACCTTGAACAACTGCAGCAGCACGCGCGGCTTGACCAGGTTGACCACGGCCGTGATCACGATGGCCGCCAGCGCCGCCTTGGGCACGTGGTACAGCGCCGGGATGAACCACAGCACCACGATGACCACCAGCAGGATGGAGAACACGTTGGACCAGCCCGTCTTGGCGCCGGCCAGCAGGTTCACGGCCGAGCGCGAGAACGAGGCGCTGGTGGCAAAGCTGCCGAACAGGCCCGCACTGATCTTGGACAGCCCCTGGGCGACCAGGTCCTGGTTCTCGTTCCAGCGCGTGCCGGCCTGCTGGTGCTCCACCTGGGCGCTGGAGGCCGTCTCCAGAAAGCTCACCAGCGAGATCACCAGCACCGGCATCACCAGGGCGCCGAACTCGTCCCAGCTCAGCAATCCCGGCAACTGGAAGCTGGGCAGGCCTGCCGGCAGGTGGCCGACCACGGCGCCACCATCATCGGCAAAGTCCGTGGCCCAGCTGATCACGCCGGTCAGCGCAATGATGAAGATGGCCGAGGGAAAGGCCGCGCGCCAGCGCTTGGCCAGCACCAGCAGCGCAATGCTGGCAATGCCGTAGAGGATGGACTGCCAGTCGAAAAGCTGCAGCGAAGGCGTGTTCCAGACTGCGCTCCAGGTCGAACGCAGTCCCAGCAGGGTGGGCAACTGCGAGGCCAGGATCAGCAGCGCTGCCGCCTGTGTGAAACCCGTGAGCACGGGCGAGGTCACCAGGTTGAGCAGCCAGCCGGCGCGCATCAGGCCCAGTGACCACTGCACCAGGCCCGACAGAATTGCCATCCAGGCGGCCAGGGCCACCCAGTGCGCGGAGCCGGGTTCGGCCAGGCCCGTGAGGGAGGCGCCGATCAGCAGTGCACTCAAGGCCGTGGGCCCCACACCCAGGCGCGGCGAGCCGCTGAACATCACGGCCACCAGGGCAGGGACGATGGAGGCGTAAATGCCGGTGATCAGCGGCATGCCGGCAAGCGCCGCATAGGCCACGCCCTGGGGCAGAAGCATCAGACCAACGGTGAGACCTGCCCAGAACTCCCCGCGCAGCACGGCTGCCGAGGGTTTGGGCCATGCCAGGAAGGGAAACCAGCGCGCCAGGGAATGCATGGCCGCTATTGTCATGCTAACTGGATGGTGCCGGGATGTTCGGGCTTGTCCTACAGGCGCTTGCGTCGGCGTCGTATGGGTTTGTCCCAGGGCCATAAATAAAGTCGAGGCCTGTGTTGACCGCCTCACAACTATTCAAGGAGTAACCGCATGACTTTCATCACCCAACGCTGCTGCCACATCCTCGCCGTGTCCGCCCTGGCCTTCGGCCTCGCCGCATGCGGCAAGACCGAAGACACTGCCGGCCAGAAGCTCGACTCCGCCGTCCAGCAGTCCCAGCAGGCCGCGCAAAGCGCAGGCCAGAAGATCGACAACGCCATGAGCAGCGCCGGCACCAAGATCGAGGAAGGCGCGATGAAGGCCGAAACGGCCACCAACAACGCCATGAGCCAGGCGGGCGCCGCGCTCGACGATGCAGGCATCACCGCCCAGATCAAGGCCGACCTGATCAAGGAACCCGATATCTCCGCCCTCAAGATCGACGTGGACACCAAGGCCGGCGCCGTCACGCTGACCGGCTCGGTGCCCAGCGATGCGCTCAAGATGCGCGCCGGCGACATTGCCAAGGCCGTCAAGGGCGTGAACAACGTCAGCAACATGCTGGAGATCAAGGCCAGCTGATCGCAGCCACCGGCTTTGCTCCCCCAATGAAAACCAGGCGCTTCGTCCGCCTGGTTTTTTTATGCCTGAACGCCGTGGCCCAGCGCATAAGATGCGCTGCATGAGCACACCCGACCTGCAGATCAGCACCCATCTCATCCACCATCCCTACCAGCCGCCCGAAGGCTTTGTCGCAACGCAGCCGCCGGTGCACAAGGCCTCGACGGTGATCTTCGAGAACGTGGCGGCCATGCGCCGCCGCCAGTGGCTGGACAAGAGCAGCTACACCTACGGCCTGCACGGCACGCCCACCACGTTCTTGCTGGAAGAGCGCCTGAGCGCGCTGGAAGGCGGCCTGCAATGCCTGCTGGTGCCCAGCGGCCTGGCGGCCATCGCCACCACCTCCCTGGCCCTGCTGCGCACCGGCGACGAGATGCTGCTGCCCGACAACGCCTACGGTCCCAACAAGACCCTGAGCGAGGGCGAGCTGGCCCATTTCGGCGTGCGCCACCAGTGCTATGACGCCATGGATGTTGCCGACCTCGAAGCCAAAATCACGCCCAAGACGCGTTTGGTCTGGCTGGAGGCGCCGGGCTCGGTGACCATGGAGTTCCCTGACCTCATCGCCATGGTGCGCCTGTGCCGCGCGCGCGGCATCACCACCGTGCTGGACAACACCTGGGGTGCGGGCCTGGCCTTCAATCCCTTCGACCTGCTGGGCGACGGCTCGCACAGCCTGGGCGTGGATGCCACCGTCCATGCGCTCACCAAGTACCCCAGCGGCGGCGGCGATGTGCTCATGGGCAGCATCATCACGCGCGACCAGGCGCTGCACATGCGCATCAAGCTGGCCCATATGCGCCTGGGCCTGGGCGTGGGCGGCAACGACACCGAGGCCGTGCTGCGCTCGCTGCCCAGCATTGCGCTGCGCTACCACGCACAGGACCGCGCCGCGCGCGAGCTGGCGCGCTGGCTGCAGCAGCAGCCGGCTGTGGTCCAGGTGCTGCATCCCGCGCTGGAAGGCGCTCCAGGCCACGAGAACTGGAAGGCCCTGTGTGGCGCAGCCGGCGGCGGCGAGGGCGTGGCGGCCGGCCTGTTCAGCGTGGTCATCGACCCGCGCCACGGCCAGCAGGCCGTGGACCGCTTCTGCGACAGCCTGCGCCTGTTCAAGATCGGCTACAGCTGGGGCGGCCCCATCAGCCTAGTCGTGCCCTATGAGCTGCCGTCCATGCGCAGCTGCCCCACGCCCCAGCTGCGCAGCGGCACCGTGGTGCGCTTTGCCATCGGCCTGGAGGCCGTGCAGGACCTGCGTGCCGACCTGGAGCAGGCCCTGGCCGCTGCGTTCGCATAGTTGAGCGCCAGGCGCCGGTGACATGCGCCTGTCACCGGCAACACCGATGCTCGTTGGCTTCATACCATCCCACGGGGGCCTCCAGGCCCTGGTTCAGCATGAAGCACAAAGAGAGCATCACCAATATCCTGCAGCACGCGAAGACCGCGTCCAATGGGTCCGGCATCGTGGCCAGCCGCCGCCATTTCGTGCGCGGCATGGGCGCATCGGCCCTGGCGCTGCCACTGGCCGGCTGCGGCGGCTCCGATGGCGACAGCGGCATTCCCGTCGAGTTCCGCCACGGCGTGGCCAGCGGCGACCCGTTGAGCGACCGCGTCATCCTCTGGACCCGCGTGACGCCACCCCAGGGCCATTCCAGCGACATCGAGGTGGAGTGGGAGCTGGCCTCGGACGCCGACTTCAAGACCATCGTGGTGTCGGGCAAGGCCATGGCGCGCGCCACCCAGGACTTCACCTTCAAGGCCGACGCCACGGGCCTCAAGCCCGCCACGCGCTACCACTACCGTTTTCGCTGCCAGGGCATGACCAGCGCCACGGGCCGCACGCGCACCCTGCCCGTGGGCGCCGTGCAGCAGGTCAAGCTGGCCGTGTTCTCCTGCGCCAACTACCCGGCGGGCTACTTCAACGTCTACGCGCATGCCGCGCGCCAGGGCGACCTGGATGCCTCCGTGCACCTGGGCGACTACATCTATGAATATGCGCGCGGCGGCTATGCCAACGGCAAGGCCGAAGCCATGCAGCGCCAGAGCCTGCCGGCCAACGAAATCGTCAGCCTGGCCGACTACCGCCAGCGCCATGCCCAGTACAAGAGCGATGCCGACCTGCAGGCCCTGCATGCGGCAGCGCCCATGATTGCGGTCTGGGACGATCACGAAGTCTCCAACGACACCTGGATGCACGGCGCCGAAAACCACCAGCCGGCCACCGAGGGCGATTTCGAACTGCGCAAGGTGGCCGCGCTCAAGGCCTATCACGAGTGGATGCCCACGCGCAACGCGCAGCCCGAGATCATCTACCGCAGCTTCGCCTTCGGCGACCTGCTGGCGCTGCACATGCTGGACACGCGCGTCATCGGCCGCGACAAACAACTGGACTACGCCGACTACTTCACCGCCCAGGGCCTGGACGCGGCACGTTTCACCTCCGACATGGCCAATCCTGCGCGCCAGCTCATGGGCGCCAACCAGACCCAGTGGCTGGGCCAGCAGCTGGCAGCCTCGCAGGCCACCTGGCAGGTGCTGGGTCAGCAGGTGCTGATGGGGCGCATGGAGCTGCCGGCGCCCTTGCTGATGGACATACTCAGCCCCGGCAGCGGTGTCTCGCTGCCGGCCTACGCGGCGCTGCTGGCCAAGGCGCAGGCGAACCCGGCCAGCCTGACGGCGGCGGAAAAGGCCATCCTGGCCCAGCCCAGCATCCCCTACAACCTCGATGCCTGGGACGGCTACGCCGTGGCACGCGAGACCGTGCTGGCCACGGCGCGCAGCCTGGGCAAGAACCTGGTCGTGCTGGCGGGCGACACCCACAATGCCTGGGCCAGCGAACTGCGTGACCGCAGCGGGCAGGCCGTGGGCGTGGAGTTCGCCACCTCGTCCGTCAGCTCGCCGGGTTTCGAGGAATACCTGTCGGGCCAGGACCCGGCCCAGCTGCGTGGCGCGCTGCTGCAATTCATCTCCACGCTCAAGTACTGCGATACCTCGCGCCGTGGCTACATGATCGTCACTGCCACGCCGCAGGCCTGCCAGGCCGAGTGGATCTACGTGGACACCGTGTTCAGCCGCCAATACCAGGCTGTGCGCGATGCGGCCTGGAAGGTGCTGCCCGGCCAGCCGGGCAAGCTGGTGCAGGCCTGAGTGCAGACTTGGGCACAGACCTGGGGGTCTGGGCGGGCCTCGGTAGTTTCCGCCATGGCAGCAGTGCCATGGCTGCGATAACTTTGGACTCGCTGATCCAGGAGGTCCAGGCATGCAGGCATCCCCCGCTCCCGAGAAAGCTTCCGACAACCCGGCCGGCATGCTGCAGGTGCAACTGCTGCGCATGGCCGATCCCTGGCGCTGGCTGGCCCTGGGCTGGCGCGATCTGCGGCGTGCGCCCGGCGTGGCGCTGTTCTACGGCCTGTGCTTCTGGGCCATGGCCCTGCTGATCGGCTGGGTGTTCCGCGCCAGCCCGGAATACAGCATGGCCATGGCCAGCGGCTGCCTGCTTATCGGCCCCTTCCTGGCCATGGGCCTGTACGACACCAGCCGCAGGCTGGAGCGGGGCTTGCCGCCCCAACTGAGCAGCTCGCTGACCTGTTGGGACACGCAGATGGGCAGCATGGGCATGCTGGTCATGGTGCTGCTGGTGCTGGAGATGCTCTGGGCGCGCGCCTCCATGGTGGTCTTTGCTGTGTTTTTCGATACCGGCATGCCGACCACGGCCGGCATGCTGCAGGCCGTGGCGCGGCCCGAGAACTGGGAATTCCTGGCCATTTACCTGCTGGTCGGCGGCGCATTCGCGGCCCTGGTGTTCGCCAGCATGGTGGTGGCGCTGCCGGCCATGCTGGACCGGGGCAGCGACGCACTCACGGCCTGCATCACCAGCATGCGCGTGGTCGGCCTGAACCTGGCCGTCATGCTGCAGTGGGCCGCGATCATCACCGTGCTGGTGGCGGTTGCCCTGTGGTGGCACGGCGCGGGCCTGCTGCTGGTGGGGCCTTTGCTGGGTTGTGCCAGTTGGCATGCATACCGTTGCAGCGTGGGCGATTCCGCCGTGCCTGCGTCCACCATATCCTGAGGTTTTCCTGGCATGCCCCGTCTTGCGGCTACAGTGGGGCTTGCAACAACAGAGGAGTCCACCTGTGGCGACACCCAATTACGCCTATGAAAAACGCCAGCGCGAACTGGCCAAGAAGCAGAAGAAGCTAGAGAAGGAGAAGGCCAAGGCCGAAAAAAGACCCGACGACCATGAGGGCGACGGCTCAGAAGGTAGTGCGCAGGCATCTCCTGCAGCAGCCCGTCCCGGCGAGGAAGGCCGCGGCAGCTGACACCCTGCCTGCCCTGAGCTCAGGGCAGCAGCTTGCTGAGCTGGGGCCAGACGTTGTCCAGCATGCGCGGCTGGGCCTTGGCCGTGGGGTGGATGCGGTCGGCCTGGAACCACTGGGCCGAATCGGCCGCATCACCGATGCCGGCCAGCAGGAAGGGCACCAGCGGCACCTTCTGCTCCTGCGCCACCTTGGCAAACAACTGCTCGAACTGGCGTGTATAGCCGCTGCCATAGTTGGGCGGCACCTGCATGCCCACCAGCAGCACCTTGGCTCCGGCATCCCGGGCCGCGCGCACCATGGCGTCCAGATTGCCCTGCGTGCTTTGCAGCGGCAGACCCCGCAGCGCATCGTTGCCACCCAATTCGATCACCACCACCGATGGCTTGTGCTGCTTGAGCAAGGCAGGCAGGCGAGAGCGGCCGCCCGAGGTGGTCTCGCCACTCACGCTGGCGTTGACCAGCGGCACATTCTTTGGGCTCTCCTGCAGGCGCTTTTGCAGCAGTGCCACCCAGCCCGTGCCACGGGCCAGTCCGTATTCGGCACTCAGCGAGTCGCCCAGCACCAGCAGCGGGCCCGTCTCGGCTGCCCATGTGGACGTGGCCGTCCAAGTACCCAGCAGGCCGAAGGCCAAGCCGGCCGATATAAAGTGGCGGCGTCGGCGCATTGCGCGCAGCTTGTCTTGCATCGTCTTCCCATCCTCCATGTCACAAAGCACTGCCCAGCCCCTGATCGAAGTCGAGCATGTCTTCAAGTCGGTCAGCGATTCGACCGGAACACTGGATATTCTGCGGGATATCGATCTGCGTTTTGCCGCAAGGGAAACCGTGGCCATCGTCGGTGCCTCGGGTTCGGGCAAAAGCACGCTGCTGTCCATTCTTGCCGGCCTGGATACGCCCACGCGCGGCACGGTGCGGCTGCAGGGCCAGGACATGTTCGCGCTGGATGAGGATGCACGCGCCGCCGTGCGCGCGCAAAAGCTCGGCTTTGTGTTCCAGAGCTTCCAGCTGCTGGGCAATCTGACGGCGCTGGAGAACGTGATGCTGCCATTGGAGCTGGCGGGCAGCCGCGAGGCCCGCCGCCGCGCCACCGAGATGCTGGAGCGCGTGGGCCTGGGCCAGCGCCTGGGCCACTATCCCAAGCTGCTGTCGGGCGGCGAGCAGCAGCGCGTGGCGCTGGCCCGCGCCTTCGTGGTCGAGCCCGCCGTGCTGCTGGCCGACGAGCCCACGGGCAGCCTGGACTTTGCGACCGGCGAAACCATCATGGAGCTGATGTTCGCGCTCAACCGCGAACGCGGCACGACGCTGGTCATGGTCACCCATGACCGAGCCATCGCCGCGCGCTGCGAGCGCCGCGTGACCATCGAGGCCGGCCGCGTTGCCAGCATCGAAGAAGGGCAGGCGCTGGCGGTCTGATCGGACGCCAGCAAGGGGTTGCGCTCAGGCCGCCACGGCCTCACGGCGCCCGGCTGCCTCGCAGGCAGCTGCCGTGAAGATCACATCGGTCGAGGAGTTCAGCGCGGTTTCGGCCGAGTCCTGGATCACGCCGATCACAAAGCCCACGCCAACCACCTGCATGGCCAGATCGTTGGAGATGCCGAACAGGCTGCAGGCCAGCGGAATCAGCAGCAGCGAGCCGCCGGCCACGCCCGAGGCGCCGCATGCGCAGACCGCGGACACCACGCACAGCAAGATGGCGGTCAGCAGATCGACCTCGATGCCCAGCGTATGAGCCGCAGCCAGCGAGAGCACGCTGATGGTGACGGCGGCGCCGGCCATGTTGATGGTGGCGCCCAGCGGGATGGAGACGCTGTAGGTGTCCTCATCCAGGCCCAGGCGCTTGGCCAGCGCCAGGTTCACGGGGATGTTGGCGGCCGAGCTGCGCGTGAAGAAGGCCGTCACCGCGCTCTCGCGCAGGCAGGTCAGTACCAGCGGATAGGGGTTGCGGCGCGTCTGCGTCCAGACGATGAACGGGTTGACCACCAGGGCCACGAACAGCATGCAGCCCAGCAGCACGGCCAGCAGGTGGGCATAGTCCAGCAGCTTTTCCAGGCCCGACTGGGCAAAGGTGCCGGCCACCAGGCCGAAGATGCCCAGCGGCGCCAGCCGGATCACGCCCTGAATCACGCGGGTGATGGCCTGGCCCAGGTCCTGCATCACGGCGCGCGTGGACTCCGAGGCATGGCGCAGGGCCAGGCCCATGGCCAGTGCCCAGGCGAGGATGCCGATGTAGTTGGCATTCATCAGCGCACGCACGGGGTTGTCGAAGGCGCTTTGGACCAGGGCCATCAGCACTTCGCCAATGCGCCCGGGTGCGCCCTGGGCCGGGGCGGCATCCTTGAACTGGATGGTGGAAGGGAAGGCCATGCTGGCGCCGACGGCGACCACGGCCGCCGCAAAGGTGCCCAGCACATACAGCCACAGGATGGGGCGGATCTGCGTGGCCTGGCCAGGCCGGTGGTTGCTGGTGGCCGAGACCACCAGCAGCAGCACCAGCACGGGCGCCACGGCCTTGAGGGCGGAGATGAACAGCGTGCCCAGCAGGGACACGGACTGGGCGGCCTCGGGCCAGAGCCAGGCCAGCAGGCCGCCAGCGACCAGGCTGATGGCGATCTGGCCGACCAGGCTGGTGCGGGCAAGCCGGGCGAAGAGGGCTTTGAGCATGATGGTTGGCAAAGAAAAGGAAAAAACTCAAGCGATGGAAAAATGCAAAGCGGCATGCCCGTGGCTACGGTGCATGCCGCAATGTGCAGGGCTGCTGGAAGGCGGCCAAGCCGCGCAGTGTAGCGGCTACGTAAAAACCACAGGAGCCGTTGCGCGCAGACGGGCTTCGCAAGGCGGGGGCCGGGGCACCGCTCAATTGGCGGGATAATTGCGCCCCATGTCGTCCCCCAAAGTTCTCTTCGGCTTCCACGCCGTCGGCGTGCGCATGAAGACCGCGCCCCAATCCATCATCGAGGTCTACTACGAGGCCACGCGCCGCGATGCGCGCATGCGCCAGTTCCTCGACCGCGCCAAGTCGGCCGGCGTCCGGCTGATCGAGGCCGACGGCGAACGCCTTGCCAAGCTGGCTGGCAGCCATGGCCACCAGGGCGTGGCCGCTCGCGTGGAGGCGGTGGCCCAGGTGCATTCGCTGGACGAATTGCTGGAGCAGCTGGAGGCAGACGGCATCAGCAAGCCGCTGCTGCTGGTGCTGGACGGCGTGACCGATCCGCACAACCTGGGGGCCTGCCTGCGCGTGGCCGATGGCGCCGGCGCCCATGCGGTGATTGCGCCCAAGGACCATGCGGTGGGCGTGAACGCCACCGTGGCCAAGGTGGCCAGCGGCGCGGCCGAGACCGTGCCCTATTTCATGGTCACCAACCTGGCGCGCACGCTCAATGAGCTCAAGGAGCGCGACATCTGGATCATCGGCACCAGCGACGATGCGCCCAAAACCCTGTACGAGGTGGACCTCACGGGCCCCACGGCCCTGGTGCTGGGCGCCGAAGGCGACGGCATGCGCCAGCTCACGCGCAAGACCTGCGACGAGCTGATCGGCATCCCCATGATGGGCGCCGTCTCCAGCCTCAACGTGTCCGTGGCCAGCGGCGTGTGCCTGTACGAAGCGCTGCGCCAGCGCGGCCAGGGCACCACGCCTGCCGTGTCTGCCGCCCCGGCTGACCAGATCTAGGCCGGCGCGCCGCTGGCGCCCGCACTTGCACCCTCGCCCGTGCCCAGTTCCACCACGCTCTCGAAGCCGCCCCAGAACATGCGCTTGGCGTCGAAGGGCATGGTGGCCGGGTCCATGGAGGCAATGCGCGGGTCCTTCATGACGGCGGCATTGATGCGGTCGCGCTCCGCGCGCGACGCATAGATGATCCATGAGAAGAACACGATCTCGCCTTCCTTGAGCTGCACGGCCTGGGGAAACGAGGTCAGCTTGCCCATGGGCACGTCATCACCCGCGCATTCCCAGTACTGCAGCGCGCCGTATTCCATCCATACCTTGCCTGCGGCCTGCGCCACCTCGCGGTAGGCTTGCAGGTTGGCCCGGGGAACGGGCAGCACGAATCCGTCGATGTAGTGCATGGCTCTCTCCTGGTGAAATCCGGCTTCAGAGCCGGGCTGCGAGCTCGGCCAGCTGGTCCGTGCACTGGCCCCAGCCGGTGTGAAAACCCATGGCTTCGTGCTGGGCGCGGTCGGCAGCACTCCAATGGCGCACCCGGGCGGTATAGCGGGTCTGGGCGCCCTCGGGATCGAAGCTGACGATGCCCGTCATGAAGGGCTTGTCGGCAGGCACCCAGCCTTGGGTGAATGCGTCGGTGAAGACCAGGCGGCGGTTGGGAATGACTTCCAGGTAGACACCGCTGCCGGGCATCTCCTGGCCTTCAGGGCTGCGCATGACGATGAGGCTGTGGCCACCGGGCCGCACATCGTTGTCCACGCGGGACACGCTCCAGGGGCTGGGCGCAAACCATTGCTGGATCAGCGCGGGTTCGGTCCAGCAGCGGTAGAGCCTGTCGGCGGAAATGTCCAGCAGGCGCGTGAGCACCAGGTCATTGGCATGGTCGGGAATGTCTTGTGCTGTCATGGCGCTCCTCATTGCATGGAATGCAGCCCGATTCGGTTGCCCTCTGTGTCCACCACGACGGCGCAGTGCCCGTGGGGGCCTATGGAGAATTTGGCCTGCTCGATGCGCCCGCCTGCGGCCTCGACGCGGCCCTGTTCGATGGCACAGTCCTCGCAGCCGAAATAGACCAGGGTGCCGCCGCCGCCGGAAGGTGCGCCGTCCATCCGCACCAGCATTCCGCCCGCGCCGGGGCCTGTCATGTCCATCGGAAAGGACAGCATCTCCTGGCTGTCGGAGCCATCTGGCGCGGGCAGATGCTCCAGCTTGCCCTGGAAGACGGTTTCATAGAACCGGCGCGCACGCGCCATGTCCTGCACATGGATCTCGAACCAGACGACTGGGTTGGCGTTCATGAAGACTCCTTCTTGGGTGACAGAGGCAATGTGTCGGCCGGCCTTGTTCAGGCCTCGCCCTTGACGTTGACCATCCATGGTGTGTTGAAGCGGTCCGTCACCATGCCAAAGCCCGGCGACCAGAACGTGGCCTGGAAGGGCATGGTCACCTTGCCGCCTTCGGCCAGCGCGTTGAAGATGCGGCCGCCTTCGGTGGCGTCGTCCACGCCGATCGAGATCCACATGCCCTGGGCCTGCTGGTAGCCGCCGCCACCGCAGTTGTCGGTGGCGTCCGAGGCCATCAGCGCCTGGTCCTTGATCTGCAGGTGGGCATGCATGATGAGCCCCTTGGCGGAATCGGGCATCTGCTCCATGCCCGGTGTCTCGCCAAAGGTGCTCTGGTGCACGATGGTGCCGCCGAACAGCCTGGCGTAGAAGGCAAAGGCCTCGGCGCAGTTGCCGTTGAAGTTCAGATAGGGGATGAATTGCATGGAACGCTCCTGAAGTGGATGGTGGCGAGGGGAGGGGGAGAGGAGTGGGAGGATGGGCGCAGGAGGCCTCAGCGGCCGTCATGCGCGCGCTCAAGAGCGGCGATGTCCAGCTTTTGCATGCCCAGCAGGGCCTGCATCACGCGCTGGGCGGCGGCCATGTCGGGGCCCCCCATCCAGCCCGCCATCTGGGCCGGAACGATTTGCCACGACAGGCCATGGCGGTCCTTGAGCCAGCCGCATTGACGCGCCGCCGGGTCGCCGCCCTCGGACAGGGCGCCCCAGTAGTGGTCTATCTCGTCCTGCGTATCGCAACTGACCATCAGCGAGACGGCCTCGTTGAAGCGGAACATCGGGCCGCCGTTGAGCGCCAGAAAGGGCTGGCCGTCCAACTCGAACTGCACCGTCATCACGCTGCCCGCCGGCCTGCCGTGGATGTCGTGGCCGGCTTCGCCATAGCGGGCAATGGCCGTGATGCGGGAATCGGGAAAGACTTCCGTATAGAAGCGCGCCGCCTGCTCGCCCTGGTTGTCAAACCAGAGGCAGGGCTGGATGCGGCCGGTGTGCAAAGCCATGCTTGTCTCCTTGGTGACGGTGAAAACCGTTTTTGCCGTTCGATGCCGGCTTTTTATCTATTTCTGCCCAGCGTGTGTACGCCGTTCACATATGCTAGGGACTAAAATGGACGCTGTCCACATCAGGCGCTGTCAGCTTCGGTGTCAAGCTGTAAATCGGCGGGGCAGGGCTGTCGTCCCTCATGTGTGACGTGGTCATGCAGAAAAAAAAGGAATCAAAACAGTGACGCAGCGACGTGTCAGGCGTGAGTCATATCACCATGGCGACCTGCGCCAGGCCCTGGTCGAAGCTGGCCTGGCGCTGGCGCGTGAAGGTGGCCCCCAGGCCATCGTGCTGCGCGAGGCCACGCGGCGGGCGGGCGTGGCGCCGAATGCGGCCTATCGTCACTTTGCCAACCGCCAGGCCTTGTTTGACGCCGTGCGCGCCGCCGCCCTGGGCGCACTGGCCACAGCAATCGAGGCCGAAATGGCCCAGGCCCACACCCTGCCCGATGTGCTGCTGCGCTCACGCGCCTTGCTGGCCGCCGTGGGCCGGGGCTACCTGGGCTTTGCCCAGACGGAGACCGGCTGGTTTCGCACGGCCTTTGCCTCTGTCGAGTACGACGTGGACCTGCCGCCCGACACCACGCGTGCGGCGGCCATGGGCCTGAATCCGTTCGAGCTGCTGGGCTACGCGCTGGACAGCATGGCCGAGGCCGGCGTGCTGCCGCCCGAGCGCCGTCCCCAGGCCGAGTTCCTGGCTTGGTCGGCCGTGCACGGCATGGCCTTGCTGGTGATCGACGGCCCGCTGCGCCGTGCCACACCCGAGCAGCGTCGGGCGCTGGCGCTGCGCCTGTTGGAGATGGTGGAAAAAGGCATTTGATGCGCCCTGGGGCGGCGCTGCCGCACAATGGCCTGCTTTTTTTCCTTCGCCCTCCAATGCCCGACGAACCTTCCCCCACTTCGCTGCCTGCGGCTGCCGCTGAACTGCCCGGCCAGCGCGAGCTGCACGAGCTGCACGAGCTGCGCGAGCGCATCGCGCATGCAGCGCATATCGCCGTGCTCACGGGCGCAGGCGTCAGTGCCGAGTCCGGCGTGCCCACGTTCCGCGATGACAAGAACAGCTATTGGGCACAGTTCAACCCGCAGGACATGGCCAGCGAAGCGGGCTTTCGCGCCCATCCGCAGCGCGTGTGGCAGTGGTATGCGCACCGGCGCGAGGCCGTGGCGGCAGTGCAGCCCAATGCAGGCCACCATGCGCTGGCGCAGTGGGCCTTGCAGCACCCGGGCCGCATGACCCTGGTCACGCAGAACGTGGATGGCCTGCACCAGCGCGCGGGCAGCCCCGGCGTGCTGTGCCTGCATGGCGAGTTGATGCGCGACCGTTGGTTGGAGCGGCCCCGCGCCTGCTGCGACCTGGCCGGGCAGAACCCTGGCGAGCCTCCGCAGTGCCCTGTTTGCGGCAACCTGGTGCGCCCGGGCGTGGTCTGGTTCGGCGAGTCCCTGCCCATGGGCGTATGGCAGGCCGCCGAGGCCGCCGTGCAGCGCTGCGAGGTGCTGCTGGTGGTCGGCACCTCGGGCGCCGTGTATCCGGCAGCGGGGCTGGCCCGAATCGCGCGCCGGGCAGGCGCGCACGTGGCCGTCATCAACCCGGCGCCTTCCGAGCTGGATGACGCAGCGCACCAGTGCCTGCGCGGCCCATCGGCCCAGATCCTGCCCGCGCTGCTGGCGGGCTGAGAGGCCCCGGGCCAGGGCGGGCAGGCTGCCCTCGCCTGCGCAGGTCAGTCCCTTGCGCCTTCTTCCTGACTGGCCTGGTTGAGCTCGGCCACGTCCTGAGCCGACAGCTGCAGGCGCGTGGCCTGCACCAGTTGCTGCAACTGGGCCAGCGAGGTCGCGCTTGCGATGGGCGAAGTCACAAATGGGCGCTGCATCTGCCAGGCCAGGGCCACGCACGCGGGCTGGCTGTTCAGGCGCGCAGCCACGGCGTCCAGGGCTTGCACAATGCGCAGGCCGCGCGGATTCAGGTAGGTGGCCACGGTCTTGCCGCCGCGCGCACTCTTGGCTGCGTCTTCGCTGCTGCGGTACTTGCCCGTCAGAAAACCTGCTGCCAGCGCATAGAAGTTGATGATGCCCACCTGCTCGGCCGCGCACAGCGGCGCCAGATCGCGCTCCAGCACGGCGCGGTCATACAGGTTGTACAGCGGCTGCAGGCTCTCGTAGCGCGGCAGGCCCAGCTCGGCGCTGGTGCGCAGGGCCTCGGCCAGGCGCGGCGCGCTGTGGTTGGAGGCGCCGATGGCCCGCACCTTGCCTGCGGCGATCAGGTCGGCAAAGGCGCCCAGGGTATCGGCCAGCGGCACGCTGGCGTCGTCGTCATGCGACTGGTACAGGTCGATGTAGTCCGTTTGCAGGCGCTGCAGCGAGGCATCCACGGCCTG
This sequence comes from Delftia sp. Lp-1, assembly GCF_020523835.1. Lineage (NCBI taxonomy): Bacteria > Pseudomonadati > Pseudomonadota > Betaproteobacteria > Burkholderiales > Comamonadaceae > Delftia > Delftia sp. Lp-1. The sequence continues at coordinate 2,204,524 of NZ_JAJALJ010000001.1, forward strand.
GCGGATGTACTCGGGGCGCAGGCCGACCCGGCCCTCGCCCATGTCCTTGCCGACCTTGGTGGCCAGCACGATGTCGGCGCGCCGTCCGCTGCGCCTGAGCCATTTGCCGATCACGGTCTCCGACTCGCCGCCCGCATGGCCCGGCGCCCAGCGCGAGTACACGTCGGCCGTGTCGATGAAGTTCATGCCGGCATCCAGCCAGGCGTCGAGCAGCGAGAACGACGTGGCCTCGTCCACGGTCCAGCCGAAGACATTGCCGCCAAAGCACAGCGGCGAGACCTGCAGGCCGCTGCGGCCCAGGGAACGGAGGGAAGGGGCTTGCGCCATGTACGGCTCCTTTTGACGAAAAAACCAGGGTAGTCCTCAGGACCTCTCAGATCCAGCCCAGCGCACCCAGCAGCGCGCCCGCGCCCAGCAGCCACAGCAGGTGGATGCGCGAGCGCCACACCAGCAGGGCGCAGGCCAGGGTCAGCAGCCACAGGCGCCAGTCCTGTGCGGGGCGGCCGCCGGCGCTGCCCAGCAGCCAGCCCGTGGCCAGCAGCAGCCCGATGACCAGCGGCCCCATGCCCTGCTTGAAGGCACGCACGCCGCGCCGGTTCTTGTTGCGCTGGCCCCAGCGCGAGGCCTGCCAGGCCAGCAGGGAGCTGGGCAGCAGGATGCCGACCATGCAGATGGTCACGCCCAGCGCGCCAAAGGTCCATGCCAGCGGCCCGGTGCCCCCGCCCGCGTTCAGGCCCAGGTTCCAGCCCAGCAGGGCGATGAACAGCACATTGGGCCCGGGCGCCGCCTGGGCGATGGCGATGGAGCTACTGAATTGCGCCTCGCTGAGCCAGCCGTGGCCATCGACCAGGAAGCGGTGCATGTCGGGCGCCGTGGCAATGGCGCCGCCCACGGCCATCAGCGAAAGCGTCAGGAAATACAGCAGCAACTGCAGCCAGTCGGCGGGCTGCAGGTTCAGGGCGATCTGGTGGGCGGCGTTCATGTGGCGAGCTTTCTCCAGGTCAGCACGCAGCCGGCACCGCCGACCACCAGCAGCACCCAGGCCAGCGGCACGCGCAGCACGGCCATGGCAATGAACGAGGCCAGCGCCAGGGCCGCGCTGCACCAGCGCCCCAGCGGGTGGCGGCTCAGCGTGCTGGTCAGCTTCAGCCCCATGCCCGCCACCAGGCCGGCCGCGACGGCGCCCATGCCGCGCAGCGCCCCGGCCATGGCGGGGTGGTCGGCCAGCTGCGAATAGATCACGGTCAGCGTCAGCACCAGCAGCATGGGGAAGCACAGCATCCCGCACACGGCGACCACGGCACCACGCCAGCCGAAGTAGCGCTCGCCAATGGTGATGGACAGGTTGACCACATTGGGCCCGGGCATGATCTGGGCCACGGCCCAGTCCTCCACGAACTCGTCGTTGGTCAGCCAGCGCTTTTTCTCGACCAGCTCGCGCTGCACCACGGCCAGCACGCCGCCAAAGCCCTGCAGGGCCAGCCAGGTGAAGGACCAGAACAGGTCGCGCAGGTTGGCGGGGGCGGGGCGCTGGGCAGGCGCATCGGCGGTGTCGTGTGGCGGGGAAGCCTGGGGCGGCGATGCGGGCATGTTCTGGCTTGTGTCTGGGCCGCCCGGGCAGGGCCCGGGGACGGCATCGCTGTTGTCATGGGGTGGAACCGTGCGGGCCGATCCTGTCTCCGTGCCTGCCTCGGGGTGGCACGCACGGAATATTAATCCTGCGCAGCGGCCTCGTCGGCAGCGGCCCCATCGGCAACGGCGATGGGGGCATTGCAAGCGCAGATGGCTTGCTGCCGGCATGCACCCGGGCCTGCCCGCCGGCCTGCCTGAACAGGAGTAGATTCTCTCCACCCACACAACCCGAGGATCTCCGGCATGGACATGGATTGGAGCAAGGCGCTGCAGGAAAGCCTGGTCTGGCTGGCGGCGGCCTCAGTGATCACCGTCGTGGCTTTCGCGGCCGTGGCGCTGCTGGTGGTTCGATTCACCCGCTGGGGTCGGCAGTTCTGGCAGCTGGCCGGCCCGTTCCTGCACCCCAGAAACAGCTGGTGGCCGCTGCTGGTGTTTATGCTGCTGCTGGTGCTGGCCCTGGTCTCGGTGCGCATGAACGTGCTGTTCTCCTTTTGGTACAACGGCTTCTACAGCGCGCTGCAGGAACTGGACCAGAAGGGCTTTTGGCGATTCCTGGGCATCTTCGCGGTGCTGGCCACCATCCATGTGATGCGCGAGCTGTTCAACTACTACGTGAACCAGGCGTTCCGCATCCGCTGGCGGGTCTGGCTCAACGAGCGCGTGACCACCGACTGGATGCGCGGCGATGCCTACTACCGCAGCCACTTCCTGGACGAGCCGGTGGACAACCCCGACCAGCGCATCGAGCTGGATGTGAACACCTTTGTCTCGAACTCGCTGACCCTGGCGCTGGGTGCCGTCAGCGCCGTGGTCTCGCTGGTGGCGTTCACGGGCATTCTCTGGGGGCTGTCCGCGCCCATTGCGGTGGCGGGCGTGGAGGTTCCGCGGGCCATGGTCTTTGCGGTCTACGTCTATGTGATCATCGCCACGCTGATCGCCTTTCGCCTGGGCCAGCCGCTGATCCGCCTGAACTTCCTGAACGAGAGGCTGACCGCCAACTTCCGCTACGCCCTGGTGCGCGTGCGCGAATATGCGGAGAACATCGCCTTCTACCAGGGCGCGGCCATCGAACGCAACACGCTTTTGACGCGCTTCTCGGCATTGATCGCCAATGTCTGGGCCCTGGTCTACCGCAGTCTGAAGTTCGACGGCTTCAACCTCACCGTCAACCAGGTGGCCGTGGTCTTTCCCTTTCTGCTGCAGGCGCCGCGCTTTTTCAGCGGTGCCATCAAGCTCGGTGATGTGATGCAGACCTCGCAGGCCTTTGGGCAGGTGCAGGATGCGCTGTCCTTCTTCCGAACCTCCTACGACACCTTCGCCCAGTACCGCGCTGCGCTGGACCGCCTGTGCGGCTTTCTGGATGCCAATGCCCAGACCCGCGAACTGCCCCAGGTCGTCCACAGAAAGCAACCCGGCGCCCTGGACATCGAGGGCCTGCAGGTCAGCCGCCCTGATGGCCACCACCTGCTCAGCGGCCTGCAACTGAAGCTCATTCCCGGCCAGGCGCTGCTGATCAAGGGGCCTTCGGGCAGCGGCAAGACCACCTTGCTGCGGTCCATTGCCGGCCTGTGGCCGCATGCCGAAGGCACGGTGGGCCGCCCGGGCGGCCACCAGGCGCTGTTCCTGTCTCAGCGTCCGTATCTGCCGCTGGGTGACCTGCGCACGGCCATTGCCTATCCCGCCGATGCATCGCCGCAGGACGACGAGCGGCTGCGGCAGGCGCTGCGCCAGGTCAGCCTGGCCCATCTGGCCGACAAGCTGGATGTGAACCAGGATTGGTCCCGCATCCTGTCGATTGGCGAGCAGCAGCGCCTGGCCTTTGCCCGCGTGCTGTTCAACCGGCCCGCCATCGTCTTTCTCGATGAATCCACCTCGGCCATGGACGAGGGCCTGGAGCATGCGCTGTACACCCTGCTGCGCGAGCAGATGCGCTCGACCATGCTGGTGAGCGTGGGCCACCGCAGCACGCTGGCGGGTTTCCATACCCACGCGCTGGCGGTCGATGGCAATGGCGGGTGGACGCTGTCGGAAGGAAGCGCACCGCAGAGCGCGCCCCAGGCTTGATCCGCATGCAGCCCTGGGTCGCGCGCGATCAATCGTCCATAGGCAAAGAATCGCAGTTGCCCAGGTCGGACGGCGGCGGCTCGCGCAACTGGCGTACCGCGTCGCGCAAGGCGGTGCGCAGGCCCTCTTCCAGCACGGGGTGGTAGAAGGGCGCACGCAGCAACTCGTGCACGGTCAGTTGCTGCTGCACGGCCAGGGCCAGCAGATGGGCCAGATGCTCGCCGCCCGGTGCGCACATTTCCGCGCCCAGCAGCAGGCCGCTGGCCGGGTCCGCATAGACGTGAAGCAGGCCCGCGTTGTGCTGCGCAGCGCGCGCACGCCCCTGGTGCGCGAAATCCACGCGGCCCACCACAAAGTCCTGACCCAGCAGCGCCTTCATGGGCTGGCCCACGACAGCCGCGTTGGGGGAACTGAAGACGATGGACAGCGGCGCGCGCCGCTCGAAGCAGGCCACGTTCTCTGCCATGGCGTTGGTGCCGGCGATATGGCCTTCGTCCACGGCCTCATGCAACAAGGGGCGGTCGCCATTGGCATCGCCCGCGAGAAACAGCGGCAGCTCGCCGACCTGCAGTGTCTCGCGGCTCACGGGCGGCTGCCCATGCTCGTCAAGCTCAAGCCCCAGCGTCTCCAGCCCCAGGCCTTCCAACTGCGGGCGCCGGCCCATGGCGGCCACCACGTGGTCCACGACGATGCGGGTGTCGCCTGCTCGCACGACGATGCTGCTGTCCGGGCCCTTGCTCAACTGCACTTCATGGTCAGTGATCACCGTCATCTCTTTCTCAAGCAGATGCCGCAATGCGTCGGTGACATTCGGGTCGGACAGGCCGGCAAGCTTCGGGCCGCGTCCCAGTGCGGTGACCTCCAGTCCCAGCCGTGCCAGCGCCTGTGCAATCTCCACGCCCAGCGGACCCAGGCCGACGACGGCCACGCGCGGGCCCAGCGTCTTGCGTTCGAACAAGGTATCGGTGGTCAGGATGCGCTTGCCAAAGCGCTTCCATTCCTCCGGCACCACGGGGCTGGAGCCCGGAGCGAGGATGAGCTTGCGCGCAGCCAGCACCTTGCCGTTGACCTCGATCCGATTGGCCGCCAGCAGCCTGGCACGCCCGTCGATGGCCCGCCAGCCCAGGCCCTCCGTGGCCTTGATCGTGCTTGCCACGAACTCGTCGCGCAGCTTGCGCACGCGGCGCAAAACGGCGGGCAGGTCCAGCTGCAGCCCGCTCGCGCCGCGTATGCCGAAGGTATCGAAGTGATGGCGTGCATGGAAGGCGTTGGCCGCCTCGATCAGCAACTTGGACGGCATGCATCCCACCCGCGCGCAGGTTGTTCCCCAGGGTCCGTCGTTGACGATGGCGAAATGCTCCGTGTGCTTGCGCACCTCGCGCAGCGCCGACAGTCCGGCCGAGCCGGCACCGACGATGATCACGTCGAGGGCGGTGGTGGGTGGGTTTTTCATGCTGTCTGATTCCTTTGACTGTGGCACCAGGTCCCGTGGAGGTCTCCGCTGCCGGTGGATGGGCCGAAAGGTGTGCCGACGGGAGTGCCGACTGAAGTGCCGACAGATGGTCGAGATGACTGCCTCGCCTGCCATGGGACATGCGTGCCAGTCTGCATGCTGGCGCTTGCGGCAGTCGTAGGCGAAGGGCCGAAACCGCTGCTGGACATTCAGGGCCCGGCCCGTGCCGCGCAGGGACTAGCCGGATGCCCAGTGCTGCCATGCCGCGTCCGTGCGGCTGCCTGATGCGCCGAAATCCGCTTCCCGCGCAAAGCGCCTGAGGGATGTCTCGGTAACCCTCAAATGGCTGACGCGGCACAAGCGGCTTTGTGCCGTTTGCAGCCAGCGGCGCAGGGACCAATGAAGCTGCGACACCACCCCGCCATGCACCTGTGCGCTGTGCAGGCGCAGGCGGCCATCGAGGATGAAGGCCTTCACCGACCGTGCGGACAGCTGCAGGTCCTCGCAGACCTGCCGCAGCCCGACGCCCTCGCGGACCCGGGTGCTCAGGCCGCGCCTGTGCATCTGGCAGCGAACGGAGCGCTCGCTGCGGTTCAGCCGGCGGCAGATCATCTGCACGGGCAGGACGCCGGCCCAGCGTTCGAGTGCAAGCAGTTCTGCGGGACTCCAGCGGCGGCGAATTGCGCCATTCGGCCATGCGCTGTCGGATGTCAGGCAGTGTGTGATTGCCATGGAAAGCTCCCATTCATATGGCGCTGCGCTGTGGCATGGCCTGAATCCCGGATGCCGATGAGACAATTATTGATGGGGGATTCTTTTGCAAGCTTTTGATTTTGTTGATTGTTTTTGTTGTTTTGATTGCTGCTCGGATGGACGGCTCCATACCGCGATGCCTATCGTGGGGCCGGGATGCGGATCACGGAAATAGCGTCTGCACCGGCACGCATATGCCAAGCCCCATGCGGATTTCCTGTTCGGCGCCCGATTTCCATGAACGACTTCTTTGCTTTTTCAGGAGAACCCTTCATGCGCCTTCAGCCAAAGCATTTGAATTTTTCCGTTGCGTGCCTTGCGTTGCTGGCACTGCCGGCCGCGCAGGCCCTGCCCATGCAGGACGTGGGCACGTCGGCAGGTCCGCAATGCGTGGGCCTGGACATCAACAACAGCGGCCATGTCGTGGGCGCCTGTGCAGAGAGCGACGGCTCGTCCGCAGGCTTCGTGTCGCTGGCGCCGGGCAGTGCGGCAGACCTTGTGCGCCTGTCGCCGGGGCGCAACTGCAACGCGGCGGCCATCACCAACAGCGGCCAGGTGGTGGGCAGCTGCCTGGACGGTAATTCGGTGTCCGTGGGCGTGTTCTGGAATGCGGCCACGCCAGCCACGGTGCAGACACTGCAGCCGCTGACGCTCGATGTGCGCAGCATGCCCACGGCATTCAACCAGGGCGGCTATGTGGCAGGCGTCAGCCTGAGCGGCAGCAACACGGCCCGCCCTGTCATGTGGCGCAACAATGAAACCACGGCACGCGCGCTGCCGGCGGGTCTGCTGGGCCTGAACAGCACCAACTGCATTCCGTCCGATGTGGACAATTTCGTGGTGGGCGGCAACATGCCGGGCATCGTGGGCAACTGTCCCGACAACAGCGGGCATCCGCGTCCTGTCTATTGGTCTGCCGCAGTCCTGGGCGGCTATATGGCCACGGCCCTGAACCTGCCTCTCAATGCCGTCTTCTGCCGCGCAAAGACCGTCGTCAATACCCGCATCATGGGCTACTGCGATTTCGGTGCCCAAGGTGGACGCACCGTCGTCTGGCTCAACTCGTCCTCCAGTCCGCAGGTGCTGTCCATATCGTCCCCGCCCGCGCGAAACAGCGGCGTCGATCTCAACATCCTCGGCGAGGTGATTGGGCACTACCAGTTGGCAGACGGGCGCAGCATGCCCTATTACTGGAACAGCCAGACCGGTGTCATCCGCGATATTCCTCCGCTGCCTGGCGGCATGAATGCACGTGTGGTGGATATCGGTGACAACGGAACGGTGGCGGGCCACAGCGAACTGGCCGACGGAAGTTCGCACGCCATCACCTGGACCCCCTTGGGCGGCACCGTGGACCAGGGAACCCTCGCAGGCGGCGAGAACAGTGCGGCCTCGGCACTGAGCCAGGATGGCTGCTACATGACAGGAAGGAGCGAAGTCGCGCAATTGGCCACGCATGCCTTCGTGCAGAACCTGTGCGCGCCATGAAGGCGGAGCCTCATCTCACACCGTGCATAAAGGAAATACCATGAAGATGCGATATCCAAGACTTGCAACCCCACTGGCAATCGTTGTGTGTGGGCTCTGGGTCCCTGCTGTGCAAGCGAACGGCATTTCATTCGAGAATTTTTCCTCCTCCAATGCGGCACAGGCTTTTGGCTGCTCATATAGTATGCCGCCACTGATGATGATGGCGCAAACGAGCGAGTCGTCGAAATTGATGGAAATGATGACTGCGAATATAGGTGAAACCAGACTACTGCCATTTCAGTTGATGGTGAAAGGAATATGAGCATTTTTGCGGTATGAATGCGCCTGTGGTGAATATAGGCGATACCGCAATGGTGGCTTGCTACAGCGAACTGGGCGATGAAAGCTTTCGCGCCATCATCTGGGCGTCCACAGACAACGCGTGCTGTGTGCAGAATCTGTGGACTCCTGCTCGTCAGTATCAATTCAAAAACGATGAGATAAAGAGGCTGAAATGAGAGTTCGATATGAAAAATCATTGTCCACTATGGTGGTATTTATTGTTTTAATGTCCTCCTCCGCGCTGCATGCGAATAATATTTATTTCTCGGAAGATGGTCTAATAAATTTGGAAAATAGCAGCCTGCATGCGGATGGTGATTTAAATGGGGTTGTCATGTATCATGTTTGTGGAGGTGTCTTGATATCGAACGTTAAGGTGTTTACAGCCAGTCATTGCGTAAGGAATTTATTGAAAAAAGCTGTGTAAATCATTCAATCTGACATGGCTTGTTTCCCCTGCTTGCGATTTGCCTTTATGTCATTTGATGGATAATCATCGGCTTCAAATCAGTCTGGCGATGCCATGCGGCCCAGCCTTCCGCCATGGCTGGGCGCCCGTTCCGGCGCAGGGGCATCGTCGGCCATCAACTTCCCCATCAGGCCTCGCAGGATTGCCAGCGTCGGCGCCTCGCTGCGCTGACGCAGCGTGACCAGCCCGAAGCGGGCGGTGCTGCACATGGGCGGGTCCATGGGCAGTTCGGCCAGGTCCGGGGCGACGGCGCGCACGGCCAGCAGCACGGTGTCGCTGTTGCGCGCAACGTCCACGAGGCTGGGCAGCTCCTCGCACTGCAGTGTGACGAACCGCGCCGGGTGGGCCGTGGCGCCATAGGTCTCCACCAGCAGCCAGGCCACCTGGTCGCTCAGCGGGGTGGAGGCGACGGGGTAGCGCTGCACATCCTCGAAGCGCAACTCCCGCTGCAGGCGGGCGAGTGGATGGTCGGTGCGGCACATGAAGGCGGCGCGCATTTCGTGCACGACGTCCAACGCAAGGTCGGGTGCGGGCCGCAGCGCGCGCAGGTCCACGACCAGGGCGTCGAGCAGCCGCTCGCGTAGCGAGTGCACCAGCAGATCGGTGCTGCCGCGCGCCACCTCGGTTCGCACGCCGGGATGGTGCACGGTCATGTGCTGCAGGAACGGCGTCATCAATATTGCGCCGGGGCCCGATCCCAGGCCCACACGCACGGTGCCGGCCGCACCCTCGCGCAATTGGCGCCCCCTGTCACGCAGCTCGTCGGCTTCGGCCACCAGGGCGCGCGCCCGTCCCAGCATCTCGCGGCCGAAGGCTGTGAGTTCGCTGTGGCGGCCGATGCGATCGAACAAGGGTATGCCCAGCTCCTGCTCCAGCGCGCGCACGCTGCGGCTGAGGGCCGGCTGTGTCAGATGCATGGCCTCGGCCGAGCGGCTGAAGGAGCCGGTCTGCGCCACCGATATGAGATGCCTGAGCTGCACCAGCGTCATGATTTTTCGCGCCCTGAAGTCTGCATGAAACTCATGCTAATGCAGCCAACAATGCATTGGACGTTCGATGACCCGGCTCCTAGGATGCCGCGTATCCGGCCGACCGAGCCGGAGCCATCCACCAAGGAGACATGATGAGATTTTTGTTCCAGCGCGTTTGGCTGACGGGCGCCGGCCTGCTGCTGAGCGCGGGCCTGGCCTGTGCGCAGAGCCCGTCCTCCAGGCCCGTAAGCCTGATGGTTCCCTATCCGGCCGGCGGCCCTTCGGATGCCATTGCCCGCATCTTCAGCGTGCCGCTGTCCAAGGCGCTGGGCCAGCAGGTCATCGTGGAGAACCTGGGCGGCGTGAGCGGCGCCATGGCCGCACAGAAAGTGCTGACCGCTCCGCCTGACGGGCACTACGTCTTCCAGGGCTCGCCCAACGAGGTGATCCTGTCGCCGCTGGCCAATGCGGCTGTGCGGCTCAAGGCCGAGGATTTCCGCCTGGTCCATCCCGTGGCCGAGGCCGTGATGGTGTTTGTCGCCCGCAAGGACCTGGAGGCCGGCAACGTGGATGAGCTGATCGCACTGGCCCGCAAAAGCGCCAGCCGGCCGCTGTCGTACGGCAGCGTCGGCATTGGCTCGCTCTACCACCTGATCCTGGAGAAGGTGCAGCAGGACGCCGGCATACAACTCATGCATGCGCCCTACAAGGGCAACGCGCCGCTGCTGCAGGACATCGGCAGCGGGCAGGTCGATTTCGCTGTGCTGGTTTACAGCGCTGCCATGGGCGCGCTGGCCGAGCAGGGCCGGCTCAAGATCCTGGGCCAGCTGGGGGAGCAGCGATCGGAGTTGCTCAAGAATGTGCCCACGGTGCGTGAGGGCCGGGAGCTGAAAAACTTCGCCTACAAGACCTGGACCAGTTTTCTGGTGCGCAAGGACACGCCGCAGGAGGTGGTGCAAAGGCTGCACCAGGCGATAGGCGCCATGCTCAAGGACCCGGGCGTGCGCGAGCAACTGGCCCTGCAGACGCAGCTGGCCGCGGCGCCCATGTCGCTGGCCGAAGCCGCGCAGTTCTATGAGGCCGAGATCGCCCGCTACCGCAGCATTGCCCGCTCCATCCGCCTGCAACCCCAGTGAGATGCCGCACATGAACACCCTTCTGGACACTTTGCGCGGCTCGGCCGCAGCCTTCGTCGATGTGCGCCGCGACATCCACAGGCACCCCGAGCTCGGCTTCGAGGAGCACCGCACCAGCGCCCTGGTCGCGCAGCAACTGGAGCAATGGGGATACGAGGTGGAACGCGGCCTGGGCGGCACGGGCGTGGTGGGGCGGCTGGTGCGCGGCAGCGGCCACCGGCGTCTGGGCCTGCGTGCCGACATGGACGCGCTGCCCATCGCCGAGACCAATGCCTTCGCCCACGCCAGTACGCATGACGGCGTGATGCATGCCTGCGGGCATGACGGCCATACGGCCATGCTGCTGGCAGCGGCCCGGCATCTGGCCGAGCACGGCGGCTTCGACGGAACGCTCACGCTGATCTTTCAGCCTGCGGAGGAGGGCGGCGGCGGTGCCCTGCGCATGATGGAAGACGGGCTGTTCGAGCGACATCCCTGCGATGCAATCTTCGCCATGCACAACATGCCGGGCCTGCCCCAGGGAAGGCTGGCCTTGCGCGAGGGCGCAGCCATGGCGTCCTCCGACTACGCCACGCTCACCCTCACCGGCGTGGGAGGGCACGGTGCCATGCCGCACCGCACGGCCGACCCCATCGTTGCGGCCGCCAGCATCATCATGGCCTTGCAGACCATCGTCTCGCGCAACATCGATCCGCTGCAGATGGCGGTGGTGACCGTGGGAGCCATCCACGCAGGCAAGGCCAACAACGTGATTGCCCACAGCGCTGTGCTGGAGTTGAGCGTGCGTGCGCTGGATGCCGATGTGCGCAGGCTGCTGGAGCAGCGCATTCGCGATCTGGTGAGTGCGCAGGCCGAGAGCTTCGGCGTGCAGGCGCAACTCGAGTGGCGGCCCGGCTATGCCGTGTTGGTCAACACGCCCAAGGAGACGGACTTCGCGCGCCAGATCGCGCTGGAGCTGCTGGGCCCGGAACATGTCACGCTGCAGGCGCCACCCTTGCCGGGCAGCGAAGACTTTGCCTTCATGCTGCAGCGCGTGCCAGGCAGCTATCTGCTGATTGGCAATGGCGAGGGAAGCGAGCAAGGCGCCTGCATGGTGCACAACCCGGGCTATGACTTCAACGACGACAACATAGCCGTGGGCGCCGCCTATTGGGTGCTGCTGGCGCAGCGGTTTCTGGTGGCCGGTTGAGCTGCTTGAGCCCGGCGCATCTCATTCGCCGTGGTGGATTTCCATCCAGCCCACGCGTCCTTGACCGCTCTCATTGAGGCGGCTCACAAAGCCTTCCGCCTGCGACTGCGGCAGGCGCAGATCGAACTGCACCAGGGAGCCGTGCTCGACCTGGAGCAGCTCGGCGCCTGCTGCATCGATCTCGCGGCGCACCAGGCCTTCCAGCGCATAGGGCACGGCGCAGCGCAGCGATTGCATGCGCTGCAGTGTCACTTTCTCGGCGGTCAGCAGGGCCTGGGCCACGGCATCGGTGTAGGCGCGCACCAGGCCACCTGCGCCCAGCTTGACGCCGCCGAAGTAGCGCACCACGGTGGCCAGCACGCCTTCCAGATCCTGGTGGCGCAGCACATCCAGCATGGGACGGCCTGCCGTGCCGCTGGGCTCGCCATCATCGACGGCTGCCGACTGGCCGCCTGCCAGCAGCGCCCAGCAGACATGGGCGGCGCCGGGGTGCTCGCGCCATAGCGCATCGACCACCGCCTGGGCGCTGGCGCGGTCGGCCATCGGCTGCACGCAACCGATGAAGCGGCTTTTCTTGATGATGAGTTCGCTGTGCGCGGGTGCGCGGAGTGTCTGCGGCATGGAGGGCGGCAAGCTTACCCGATCGTCCCTGGCCCGGTGTTTGGCGCATGGATTCATTACGCCTTTATTACGAAGCGCTACACATTTGTGAGCATGCGTACCTTGTGTTATTTCAGCTTCAGAGGGTTGCATCCAGGTTTGTCCTACAGAAATCGTGAAAGATTCGCAGTAAGCTTTCTGTCAAGGAGGCGCAACCATGAACACCCCACCTTCCCGCGATCCCGTTCTCACCGAACACACCTTTGGCCGCGATCATTTCAGTCCCCCGCCCATGGCGCTGGAGCAAGCTGGTCAGGACCATGAAGCCGCTGGCGGCGGCATTCCTCTGGATCTGGACCAGCGCATCCGCAACGTCGGCGAATGGTGATGGCAGGTGCCGCCTGGCCAAGGGCCTGCAGCGGCATCAGTGCTGTCAGGTCCGGCTGGACCGTGCAGCGGCCCGCCGACAGGCGGTGATCCTCAAGCGAACAGGCCGCGAACCAGGCGCAGCAGGCTCTTGCCTGGCTGCGCTGGATTTATCATTTCCAATTTCCAATTTCCACGTACCTACCCACCCAGGCCGGCTGCGCGAAGCGTCGGCCTTTTTGCATTCCTGCAGGAACCATGAGCACTGACACAGGCCGCAGCCATTGGCTGCTGGCGCCTGCCTCCGCCAGCGACGCCAGCCTGCCCGTGCCCCTGGGCGATGTGACGGCGCTGCTGGAGCAGGTGGGCCGCTCCAGCGCCAGCAGCGACGAGGTGGCCGGGCAGTTGCTGCATTTGCTGGGCCGGCACGTGCCGCTGGCGCAGTGCACCATCTTCTCGTTCCAGGGGCGATCACGTCCGCGCATCGTGGGTTTTGGCGACCGGGCACGCACGGGGGCGCTGCCCATGATTTCGCAGGACTACAGCGAGCGCTTCTATCCGCTCGACGGCGCACAGCGCGTGATGCAGGCCGAACTTGCGCGGCAGCAGCGCGACCCCCAGGCTCCCGCGCGCGTCTGGCTGCACCGCCAGCGCCCCTGCGATGTCAGCCATCCCGAGTACCGCCATGTCTGCTATGGGTTGCCGCGCCTGGTGGAGCGGCTCTCGCTGCTGACCCTGCAGCCTGGCGCACGGTGGCTGGCGGTGAACCTGTACCGAGGCGAGGAGCACGGCTGCCTTGATGCGCAGTCCATCGCACGCATCGAAGCCTTTGCGCCCCTGGTCATGCAGGCCATGCGCCTGCACTATGCGGGCCAGGCGTTGCAGGACGATCTGGCGGGGCTGGTGCTGGCGCGCCTGGCCGGGCGCTTTGCCCATCTCACGCAGCGCGATCTGGACGTGGTGCGCTGCGTGATCGAGGGGCTTGATGCCGAGCGGCTGGCGCAGCGCCTGGGCATCACCGTGTCCAGCGCGCGAACCTATCTCAAGCGGGTCTGCGCCAAACTGGGCGTGCAGGGGCAGCGTGAGCTGTTTGCCTTGTTGATGGCGCCCGAAGCAATGTCCTGAACCACGGAGGTGGGCACCGCAGGGTGTCCTCATCTGGGGACATCTTCAGGGCCGGTGCTGCCTACACTGCGCCCTGAACAAGACGCACGACGGAGACCCCCATGCACCAGCCCCATGCCCAGCCCAGGCAGTCCATCTACTACCGCTACCAGGTGCATCGGCCCTGGCTGCCATCGGAGCATCAGGGGGTGCAGCGGCACCCCGTCGTCATTGTCGGAACGGGGCCGGTAGGCCTGACCACGGCACTGGAGCTGGCGCGCCACGGGCAGCGATGCGTGCTGCTGGAGTCCGAGCTGCAGGTATCCGAAGGCAGCCGCGCCATCGTCTTCACGCGCCGCTCCATGGAGATCCTCCAGCAGGTGGGCGTGGCCGGACGGGTCAGCGACAGCGGGCTGCCATGGCGCTTTGGCAACTCCTTCTACCGGGGCCAGCGCGTGTTTCGCATGGAAGCACCGCACAGCGAGGACGACCGCTTCTTCCCCATGACCAACCTGCAGCAGCAGTACCTGGAGGAGTACCTGGTCGATGCCGTGCTGGCCCATCCGCTGATCGAGTTGCGCTGGGGCAACCGCGTGGAGCGGGTGGAGCAGTTTGGCGAAGGCGCCGCTGCAAAAGCGCGGCTGCAGGTGGACACGCCCGAGGGGCCGTATGCGCTGGAAGCCGACTGGCTGGTCGCCGCCGATGGCGCACGCTCGGGCATACGCACGGCCATGGGCCTGGTCATGGAAGGGGCGTCATACGAAGGCCGCTTCGTGATTGCCGACATCCGCATCGACCTGCCGCTGCCCACCGAGCGCCTGGCCTTCTTCGATCCGGTGTGGAACCCCGGCAACACCATCCTCATGCACCGCGAGCCGCATGGCATCTGGCGCGTGGACTACCAGTTGCCTGCGGGCGAAGATCCGCAGCAGGCACTGCAGCCCGAATCGCTCAAGGCGCGCATCGACGCGCAACTGGAGATGGTCGGCTTTGGCGGCACGCCCTGGGAGATGGACTGGAGCTCGGTCTACTCGGCGCGCGCGCTGACCTTGCCGGACTACGTGCACGGCCGCGTGGTCTTCACGGGCGATGCGGCCCACCTGCTGCCCATCTTCGGGGTGCGCGGCGCCAACACCGGTTTCCAGGACGCCCAGGCCCTGGCCTGGCGCCTGGCCCTGGTGGCGCGCGGCGTGGCGCCGGCCCGTTTGCTGGATAGCTACAGCAGCGAGCGCGTGGGCGCGGCGCGCGAGATTGTCGAAGAGGCCGGCAAGAGCACGCGCTTCATGGCGCCGCCTTCGCGCGGCTTCCGGCTGCTGCGCGATGCCGTGCTGTCGCTGTCGCTCACCCAGGCCTTCGTGCGCCCGCTGTACCACTGGCGTACATCTCGCCCCCATGAGTACGCCCGCTCGCCCCTCAACAGCAGGGACGACGACAACCATTTGTTCAAGGGCGGCCCCGCCCATGGCGCGCCGCCGCAGAACGTGTGCCTGGCGCCGGACGACTATCTGCTGGATCACCTGGGCGGCGGCTTCGACCTGCTGTATTTCACCGATGGCTCGGCCGTGCCACCCGCTTTGAGCGAGGTTGCCCGCGTGGTGCGCGGCCGCGGCGTGGGCCTGCGCATCGTGGCCATCTCCAGCCAGGCGGAGCCGCAGCCAGTTCAGGGCGCTGACCTGACCCTTTCCGATAGTCAGGGCCGCTGCCGCGAACGCCATGGCGTGCCTGCCGATCCACCTTCTGGCGCCGCCTACCTGCTGCGGCCCGACCAGCATGTCTGCGCACGCTGGCTGGCGCTGGATGCGCGACGCCTGCAATCCGCACTCGACAACGCCACCTGCACGCAAGGAGCCCAGGCATGAGCCAAGCACACACATCGCCCGACACGCTTGAATCGCCCGGCACCCTGGATATCGCCGGTCTGGAGGCCGTCTACGACCAACTGGCCACGGCCATTGACGCGGCAGGCCCGCAGCAGTCCGAGCTGTTTCTGGTCAAGCTGGCGCTGCTGGCTGCCGAGCGGCTGGGCAGCGCCCGGCAGTTCTCCGAGCTGGTGCAGGCGGCGCAGCAGGATCTTCAGCCTAGGGTAAACCGCTAGCCCTGCCGGGTGGTTGCGTGGCCGGCGCTGGCTAACATCGGCCCGGAATCAAGGATGCCACGACCCCATGGATGTGCTGAGCGAAGTTCTCGATATTTGCCGGTCAGAGCGCGCCGTGACGGCGCGTTTTGCGCTGACCGCGCCGTGGAGCCTGAAGTCCACGGGCGTCACGGGCGCCATGATCCGCATGGCGCGCGGCGCGCCATACTGGATACAGGTGGAAGGCATGCAGCCGCTGCGGGTCGAGCCGGGCGATCTGGTCATGCTGCCCATGGGCGCGGCACATGTGGTGGCCTCGGATCTGGGCATGGCCTGCGAGCTGTTCTCGCGGCTGATCTCCCGCCATGCCGAAGGCCCGCAGGACGAGAATCCGCTGGTCTTCAGCCATGGCGGCGGGGGCGAGGCGACCGACATGTTTTCGGCCCTGCTGTGGTTTTCAGCCTATTGCCGGCATTCGGTGTTCCGCATCCTGCCGCCGCTGATCCATATCCGCGCAAGCGATCTGCCGCTGGCCGATTGCCTGGCCGCCACCATGCAGTCGCTCACGCTGGAGACGCTGGCGCGGCGCCCGGGCTGGCGCCTGTCGGCCGCGCGCATGGGCGAGCTTTTGCTGGTCAACATCCTGCGCGAGCACCTGGCGCGCGAGGCCGCCGTGGGTGAAGGCTGGCTGCGGGGCCTGGGCGATGCCTGCATTGCCCGCGCCATCGTCTGCATGCACCGGGAGCCGCAGCGCAGCTGGAGCGTGGAGACGCTGGCGGCCGAGGCCGGCATGTCGCGCACCCGCTTCAGCATGCGTTTCAAGCAGCTGGTGGGCGCCACCCCCATCGGCTACCTGACGGCGCACCGCATGGCGCTGGCCGCCCAGCAGATGGAGGCCGGCGGGCTGTCATCGGCCCGCATCGCAGAGAACGCGGGCTACGATTCTCCCAAGGTGTTTGCGAGGGCCTTCCGCCGCTGGTCCGGGCATACGCCCAAGGCCTATCTGGCGCAGGAGGCCGCAAAGAGGTCGGGCTGGCAGCAGCAGGAAGGCCGTATCAGGGGGCTGGAGCAAGACCCTTAGCCAGCAGGGTTGAGTGCCGAAACGTACACTGGCCGGTTCCTTCCGCACAGGCTCCCAGAAGCCGAACCGCCCATCATGAACGCCCCCGTTGACGTTTCCTTTTTCCATCGCGCTGCCAAGCCGCTGACCAGCTACCGACCGTACTGGGCCAAGCGCTTCGGCACGGCCCCGTTCCTGCCGATGAGCCGGGCCGAGATGGACCAGCTTGGCTGGGACAGTTGCGACGTGATCCTGGTGACGGGCGATGCCTATGTGGATCACCCCAGCTTCGGCATGTCGGTGATCGGCCGGGTGCTGGAGGCGCAGGGCTTTCGCGTGGGCATCATCGCCCAGCCCGACTGGCAGAGCGCCGAGGCCTTCAAGGCCCTGGGCCGTCCCAACCTGTTCTGGGGCGTGACGGCGGGCAACATGGATTCGATGATCAACCGCTACACGGCCGATCGCAAGATCCGCTCCGACGATGCCTACACGCCGGGCGACGTGGGCGGCAAGCGCCCCGACCGCGCGGCCATTGTCTACAGCCAGCGCTGCCGTGAGGCATACAAGGACGTGCCCATCGTGCTCGGCGGCATCGAGGGCAGCCTGCGCCGCATCGCCCACTACGACTACTGGAGCGACAAGGTGCGCCGCTCCATCGTGGTGGACAGCAAGTGCGACATCCTGCTGTACGGCAACGCCGAACGCGCCCTGGTCGAGGTGGCCCACCGCCTGGCCGCTCGCGAGCCCGTGGAAAGCATTACCGATGTGCGCGGCACGGCCTTCTTCCGCCGCGAGTCGGAAGCGGGCTGGTTCGAGCTGGACTCCTCCGTGGTGGACGAGCCTGGCGTGGTCGAGCCCCACATCAACCCCTACATGACCACCAGCGAGCAGGCCGAGGCCCAGGGCCAGACCTGCTCCAAGGAAGAGGGTGATGCCGCCGCGAAGCCGGACGGTGCCTCGGTCGCCGCCGTTCAGACCATCCAGTTCGTGCCCAATCCGTCGCTGCGCGGCAAGGGCAAGCAGCCGCCGCGCGACAAGACCGTGCTGCGCCTGCCCAGCTACGAGCAGGTCAAGGCCGATCCCATCCTCTACGCACACGCCAATCGCGTGCTGCACCTGGAGACCAACCCCGGCAACGCCCGTGCCCTGGTCCAGGCCCACGGCGAGGGTGTGACCGCGCGCGATGTGTGGCTGAACCCGCCCCCCATCCCGCTGACCACCGCCGAGATGGACTGGGTCTTCGGCCTGCCCTATGCACGCAGCCCCCATCCCAGCTATGCCGACGCCAGCGGCAGCCATGAGGGCGAGACCAAGATCCCGGCCTGGGAGATGATCCGCACCTCGGTCAACATCATGCGCGGCTGCTTCGGCGGCTGCACCTTCTGCTCCATCACCGAGCATGAGGGCCGCATCATCCAGAGCCGTTCCGAGGAGTCCATCATCCAGGAGGTCGAGGACATCCGCGACAAGGTCAAGGGCTTCACCGGCACCATCTCCGACCTGGGCGGCCCCACGGCCAACATGTACCGCCTGGGCTGCAAGAGCCCCGAGATCGAGGCCGCCTGCCGCAAGCCCAGCTGCGTGTTCCCCGGCATCTGCCAGAACCTGCACACCGACCACGCCCCGCTGGTCAAGATCTACCGCCGCGCGCGCAATCTGCCGGGCATCAAGAAGATCCTGATCGGCTCGGGTCTGCGCTACGACCTGGCCGTGAAGTCGCCCGAGTACGTCAAGGAGCTGGTGCAGCACCATGTGGGCGGCTATCTGAAGATCGCGCCTGAGCACACCGAGTCCGGGCCGCTGACCAAGATGATGAAGCCTGGCATCGGCAGCTATGACCGCTTCAAGCAGATGTTCGAGCAGTTCAGCGAGGAAGCGGGCAAGAAGCAGTACCTGATTCCGTACTTCATCGCGGCCCACCCGGGCACCAGCGACGAGGACATGATGAACCTCGCCATCTGGCTGAAGAAGAACGGATTCCGCGCCGACCAGGTGCAGACCTTCTATCCCAGCCCCATGGCCACGGCCACGGCCATGTACCACTCTGGCCGCAACACGCTGACCAAGGTGCGCCGCGAGATGCGCGACGTGAACGAGGAGTCGGTGGACATCGTGCGCGGTGAAAAGCGCCGGCGCCTGCACAAGGCCTTTCTGCGCTACCACGACCCGAACAACTGGCCGCTGCTGCGCGAGGCCTTGAAGGCCATGGGCCGTGCCGACCTCATCGGCAACGGCAAGCAGCACCTGATCCCCACCTTCCAGCCCCTGGTCGATGGCGGCTACCAGAGCGCGCGCCGCAAGAACAGCACGCAGGGCACGGGCGTGGCCGCACGTGCCGTGGTATCCCAGCAAGGCAAGGCCTACGCCCTCAACAAGGCCGGCGGCAAGAATGCCGGGCCGGGCAAGGTGCTGGCAGAGTCGCGCGAGCCTGCGGGCGATGTGCGTTTCCGTTCCAGCCAGCCCCAGCCGGGCCGCATGCTGACCCAGCACACGGGCCTGCCGCCGCGCCCCGGTGTGGGTGGTCCTTCCCGTTCTGCGGGCGCTGCCGGTTCGGGCCGCAAGGCGGCGCCGGGCGGTCGCAAGCCGCGCTGACGCGCCTTTGCCTCTAGCTGGCGGCCGGCGCTAGCGTGCCCTGCCATTCGCGGCGGGCGGCCTGGGCGCCGCTTTCAAAGTAATGCGTGTCCAGCGGCACGGGCCGTGCCAGAGCAAAACCCTGTGCATAGTCCACGCCCACGGCCTGAAGGGCCTGGGCGATCTCGCGGGTTTCCACATACTCGGCCACGGTGCGCTTGCCCAGGATGTGGCCTATGCGGTTGATCATCTCCACCATGGCGTGGTTGCTGGGGTCCTGGAGCATGTCGCGCACAAAGCCGCCGTCGATCTTCAGATAGTCCACGGGCAGCTGCTTCAGATAGGTCAGCGAGGACATGCCCACGCCAAAGTCGTCCAGCGCAAAGCGGCAGCCCAGGGTGCGCAGGGCCTGGATCAGCCTGGTGGCACTGGACAGGCTGGCGATGGCGCTGGTCTCCGTGATCTCGAAGCACAGCAACTGCGGCGCAATGCCATGCGTGCTCAGCTGTTTCTGCACGAAGTCCAGCAGCCCGTCGTCATCCAGGCTGGGGCCTGACAGGTTGATGGCGCAGGTGTCGATGTGGCGCAGTGCGGCCGGATGCTGGGCCAGCGTGGCCAGCGTTCTGGCGATCACCCAGCGGTCAACCGTGGGCATGATGCCGTAGCGCTCGGCCGCGGGAATGAAGGTGGCCGGCGAGATGATCTGGCCCTGCTCGTCGCGCAGCCGCAGCAGCACCTCGAAATGCAGGCCCCGCTGACCGTCGGGCTGCAGCGGTGCAATGCTTTGGGCGTACAGGCAAAAGCGCTCCTGCTCCAGTGCCATACGTATGCGTGTCACCCATTCCATCTCGCTGACGTGGCGGGTGTACTCGCCATCGTCGCTGCGGTAGACGTAGATGCGGTTGCGGCCGCGCTCCTTGGCGCGGTAGCAGGCCATGTCGGCCATGCGCAGCAGGTCCTGGGCCGACTGGACCTCGCCGCCGATGTGCACCAGGCCGATGCTCAGCCCCGTGCGCAGCACCTGCTTGCCCCAGTGCACGTGCAGGGCCTCGGTCGCCTGGCGCAGCTTCTCGGCAATGCGCAGGGCGGGCTCGGGCGGGCAGTTCTCCAGAAGAACGCCGAATTCATCTCCGCCCAGCCGCGCGAGGGTGTCGGTCTCGCGCAGGTTGTGCAGCAGCAGGCGGCTGACCTCGCACAGCATCTCGTCGCCCGCCGGGTGGCCGCAGGTCTCGTTGATGAGCTTGAACTGGTCCAGGTCCATGTACAGCACGGCCGAGGGCCGCAGCCTGTGCTGGCCCTGGTTGAGCAGGCGCTGCAGGCGGCGCTCGAACTCGACGCGGTTTTCCAGCCCGGTCAGCCCGTCGTGGCTGGCATGCCAAGACAGCTGGTCCAGATACTGCTGCTCCCGCGAGACATCCCTGAGCACGATCACCGCACCGGCCGGGCGCTCCCCGCCGCCGCTGATGGCCGACCCCATGAGCTTGACCGGCACGATGCTGCGGTCATGGCGCCGCAGCCAGCGCGTGTGCTCCTCGCGCAATTGCTGGCCCGAAAGCAAATGGGCCAGCAGGCTTTCCGCGGTCTGGGTGGCGTCAATGCTGTTGAAATGCAGGCCCTTGGCCAGGTGCTGGCCCTTGATCTGCTGCTCGCTGCTGCCCAACAGGCCCAGCGCGGCGGGGTTGGCATAGTCCACCACGCCCTGGGCGTCCGTGGTGATCACGGCGTCGCCCAGCGAGGCCAGCGTGGTCTGGGCCCTTTCCTTTTCCGTCAGCAGGTCGTTTTGCACCTGCTGGCGCTGCTGCAGCATGCGCCGCGTATGCCAGAGCGCCACCAGGATCAGCGCCACACCCAGCACCAGATGGATGCCCTGCAGCCACATCACCATCTGCCGTGAACTGCGGCCCAGCGAGGCGCTGAACTGCTGGGTGGCCGGTGTGACGCCGGCGTTGATCTGCTCGATCTCGCGCTTCCAGGTGATGGCGTCCTCGGCGCTGACGCTGCCCACGGCGTGGCGCTGCCCTATCTCCTGGGCCAGCCTGTCGAGCTGCTGCAGATACTGATCGCCTTGTTTCCAGTAGCGATAAGGCTCTTCCAGAAGCTCGACATGGCGGAAGGTCTGCATGAGCCAGATCAGCGCCTCGGCATCGTCAGGGTGGTTGCCTCCCAGAAGAATGCCGGCACGCGCATCCTTGACCCTGGCTGGCACATCGTCCAGCGCCATGCGCGCCTGCCAGTCGCCCGCGGGAATGGCCATGGCCTGCTCGAAGCGCGCCATGTCGCGCGCCGAGCCGCTGTCCACATAGCGGCTCAGGGCGTAGATGGCGTCCTTCTGTGCCTTGGACCACAGGCTTTCCCCGGCCACGAAGGCGCGCACCGCAGACACAAGGTAGAGGCTGCCGCTGGCCATGACCACCAGCACCACGACCACCAGCACCAGGGGCCAGATGCGCTGCACCAGCTGCAGTACCGGCACATGGGCTGGGGGCTGGCTTTGCATGGGTGGAGCAGGGGAGAGTTGGCCGTGTGGGCGGCTCAGGCGCTGGCGCCAATGCGCCGCAGAACTGGCGCCGAATGGCTGGGTGGCTGACGCGTCCCGGATATCCGGGCCGTTGATGGATGTTCTCGAACCATGGGGCTGCCTCCAGATAAGCCGATTATGGGTGTTTCCAGATGTGTTCGGGTTGTCCGGTTGTATGCGCAACTCCGATTTAAGAGGAGCGGGCTATTACGGTAAAGAGGGTCATTGGCCGCAGCGTGCCCGCATGCTGCGGCCAGCCATGACCTGCGCGGCATGTAGGTTGCGGGCAGGTGGTGCTTTTAGGTGTCCGCCTACAAGCGAGGCCATGCCTGGGGTTGGCCGGGAAGAGGGTGCAGGGGCAGATCGTGCTGCTCGGCCAGGTCTGCCAGCTCGGCGCAGGACAAGGGGGCCAGGAAGGCTTGCAGGGCTGCATGCATGGCGGGGCTGCGCATGCTGGCGATGCTGCCATCGCCATTCACCGACGCCACGGCGCACAGGCGAGCCGCGAAATGCGGCTCCAGGGCCGCCACGGCCACCGATCCATCGGCGCAGGCGTAGACGCGATAGCCTGCGTGCGCGCCGCCCACATCGCCATCGGGCCGGGTCAGGCCCCAATGCCAGGGCAAAGCCAGCCACTGCGCGGCCTGGGCCAGGCCTGTTTCCTGGAGACTGCCGTGGCCGCTGCGCTGGCGCAGCAGCCAGGCCTTGAGCACGGCTTCGCTGGCCATCAGCGCACCGGCCATGTCGGCAAACAGGCTGGGTGGCATGGCGCCGCCCTGTACAAGCCCCGCCTCGGCCTGGTAGGTCAGGTCATGGCCGGGCACATCGGCCAGGGCTCCCGCGCTGCCGACGATGCGCACCAGCGACAGCTGCGGATGGCGCTGCTGCAGCGACGCCCAGTCCAGCCCCAGCTTGGCCAGTGCGGCGGGGCGGAACGAGGTGAGCAGGATGTCGGCCGCATCCAGCGCATCGTGCAGCGCCGCCTGTCCTTCCTCGCTCTTGAGCTGCGCCTGCCAGACCGCAACGCCCTGGTGCATGTCGGCATAGGCTTGCGGGCTGTAGTGCGCCATCGGGTCTGCACCGGCCGCACCGGCTGCACCGGCCGCAGCGGGCTGTGCAGACGGAGGCTCCAGCTTGCTGCACTGCGCGCCCATGGCGGCACAGCGCATCAGGGCGGCGGGGCCGGGCAGATTCAGGGCCAGACTCAGGATGCGCACGCCCGACAACGGCAGCCCGTTGATGGGGGAAGATGGGAGGGACGCGGGTAGCGCAATAGCGTCAAGGGGCGCGTGATCGGGCATGGGTATCGAGCGTCTCAGTGTGCATTCGGTGTTTCAACTGCACGCATGATCGCACCCATGCCTCCAAGGGCCTGGCGCATACCGGACGGTGAGGATGCAAAAGCCGCCCGGAAAAAGAAAATGCCGCCAGGGCAATGTACCGTTGGCGGCATGTCTGCAAACCCGGCGCATGGCCGGGCAGCCGGGGTGGGGGTCAGACCACCTTGGCGATCGACTGGCAGACGTAGTCGATGTTCTTGCTATTCAGCGCGGCCACGCACATGCGGCCAGTATCCGTGCCGTAAACGCCGAACTCGGTGCGCAGGCGCACCATCTGGTCCTTGCTCAGGCCGGAGTAGCTGAACATGCCGATCTGGGTGGTGATGAAGCCCATGTCCTGCTGGACACCGGCAGCCTTCAGGCCGTCAACCAGCTTCTGGCGCATGGCCTTGATGCGCACGCGCATCTCGCCAAGCTCCTTTTCCCACAGTGCGCGCAACTCGGGGTTGTTCAGCACGGCGGCCACCACGGCGCCACCATGGGTGGGCGGGTTGGAGTAGTTGGTGCGGATGACGATCTTGAGCTGGCTCAGCACGCGGGCCGCTTCTTCCTTGTCGTTGGCCACCACCGACAGCGCGCCCACGCGCTCGCCGTACAGGCTGAAGCTCTTGGAGAACGAGGTCGAGACGAAGATGTTCAGGCCGGCGGCCACGAACTTGCCGATCACGGCGCCGTCTTCGGCAATGCCGTGGCCAAAGCCCTGGTAGGCCATGTCGAGGAAGGCCACCAGACCCTTGGCCTTGACGGCGGCGATCACCTGGTCCCACTGCTCGGCCGTGATGTCATAGCCGGTCGGGTTGTGGCAGCAGGCGTGCAGCACCACGATGGTGCCGGCGGCCGCTGCGTTCAGGTCGGCCAGCATGCCTTCGAAGTTCACCTTGCGGTTGACCGCGTCGTAGTAGGCATAGGTGCCCACTTCGAAGCCTGCATTGGTGAAGATGGCCTTGTGGTTTTCCCAGCTCGGGTCGGAGATCAGCACCTTGGCGGCGGGGCTGATCTTCTTGAGGAAGTCGGCGCCGATCTTCAGGCCGCCGGTGCCGCCGATGGCCTGCACCGTGGACACGCGGCCGGACTTGACGACGTCGGACTCGGCGCCGAACACCAGGCCCTTGACTGCGGCATCATAGGCAGCGATGCCGTCGATGGGCAGATAGCCGCGGGCCGTGGGCTTGTCCATCATCGCCTTCTCGGCGGCCTGCACGCATTCGAGCAGGGGCAACTTGCCGTTGTCGTCGAAGTACACGCCCACGCCCAGATTCACCTTGCTGGGGTTGGTGTCGGCAGCGAACTGCTCGTTCAGACCCAGGATGGGGTCGCGGGGGGCCATTTCGACGGCGGTAAACAGAGACATGAAGCGTCCTTGGGATGTCTTGGGAGGTGGAAAAAACGCGGCTAGCCCCAAGCTACGGTAGGCTTTCGGGTTAACCCATGAATTCTAGCGATCTCGCCGGCCGATACTCACTTTTGCGAACCCACGTCATGCACGAAGTCTCTGATTCCTCTCCAGCACCTGGGGCCTCCGGCCAGTTCGTGCATTTCGCGGACTCCCCCTTCGAGCTGTTCCAGCCCTATCCGCCGGCCGGCGATCAGCCCGCAGCCATTGAAAAGCTGGTCGAAGGCATCCAGGACGGCGAATCCTTCCAGACCCTGCTGGGCGTGACGGGCTCGGGCAAGACCTTCACCATGGCCAACGTGATCGCCCGCCTGGGCCGCCCGGCCATTGTCTTTGCGCCCAACAAGACGCTCGCAGCGCAGCTGTACAGCGAATTCCGCGAGTTCTTTCCCAAGAACTCCGTCGAATACTTCGTCAGCTACTACGACTACTACCAGCCCGAGGCCTATGTACCCCAGCGCGACCTGTTCATCGAAAAGGACAGCGCCATCAACGAGCACATCGAGCAGATGCGGCTGTCATGCACCAAAAGCCTGATGGAGCGGCGCGACGTGGTCATCGTCGCCACGGTCTCGGCCATCTACGGCATCGGCGAGCCCGAAAGCTACCACCGCATGATCATGACGCTGCGCACCGGCGACCGCATCAACCAGCGCGACGTCATTGCGCAACTGATCCGCATGCAGTACCAGCGCAACGACCAGGACTTCAGCCGGGGCAAGTTCCGCGTGCGCGGCGACACCATCGATGTCTTCCCCGCCGAGCATTCCGAGCTGGCCATACGCATCGAACTCTTCGACGACGAGGTTGAAAGCCTGCAACTGTTCGATCCGCTGACGGGTCGCGTGCGCCAGAGCATTCCGCGCTTCACCGTCTACCCCAGCAGCCACTACGTCACGCCGCGCGACAAGGTGCTGGCCGCCGTGGAAACCATCAAGCTGGAGCTGGCCGAGCGGCTCAAGCAACTGGTGGGTGACGGCAAGCTGGTCGAAGCCCAGCGCCTGGAGCAGCGCACGCGCTTCGATCTGGAGATGCTCACCGAGGTCGGCCACTGCAAGGGCATCGAGAACTACACCCGCCACCTCTCAGGCGCCGCACCCGGCGAGCCGCCTAGCACCCTGACCGACTACCTGCCCGGCGACGCCCTCATGTTCCTGGACGAGAGTCACCAGATGATCGGCCAGCTCAACGCCATGTACAGCGGCGACCGCTCGCGCAAGACCACGCTGGTGGAATACGGCTTTCGGTTGCCTTCGGCGCTGGACAACCGGCCGCTCAAATTCGAGGAATTCGAGCGGCGCATGCGCCAGGTCATCTTTGTCTCCGCCACGCCGGCAGACTACGAGAAGACCCACTCGGGCCAGGTCGTGGATCAGGTCGTTCGCCCCACAGGCCTCATCGATCCTGAAATCGAAGTGCGCCCGGCCACCAATCAGGTGGACGACGTACTGCAGGAAATCCGCCTGCGCGTCGAACGCACGGAGCGTGTTCTCATCACCACGCTGACCAAGCGCATGGCCGAGCAGCTCACCGACTACCTGAGTGAAAACGGCGTCAAGGTGCGCTATCTGCACTCCGACGTGGAAACTGTAGAGCGTGTAGAGATCATTCGTGACCTGCGCCTGGGTGTCTTTGACGTGCTCGTGGGTATCAACTTGCTGCGCGAGGGGCTGGACATCCCCGAAGTCTCGCTGGTCGCCATTCTCGACGCCGACAAGGAAGGCTTTCTTCGCGCCGAACGCAGTCTCATCCAGACCATCGGCCGCGCCGCGCGCAACCTGCATGGCAAGGCCATCCTCTATGCGGACCGTGTCACGGAGTCCATGAAGAAGGCCATTGGAGAGACCGAGCGCCGTCGTGCCAAGCAAATAAGCTTCAACGAGGAAAACGGAATCGAACCCAAACAGATTGTCAAGCGGGTGAAAGACCTGATTGATGGTGTCTACAGCGAAAAAAGTGGCAAGGAAGCGGAACGCCTGCAGGCCAATCAGCTCGAAAGAGCGCGTGTCGAGGACATGTCCGAAAAAGATGTGGCCAAGGAAATCAAGCGTCTGGAGAAGCAGATGCTCGAACATGCGCGCAGCCTGGAGTTCGAACAGGCTGCGCGGGTGCGCGATCAGCTGGCGCTGCTCAAGGAGCAACTGTTCGGGGGCTCATCCGTGCAGGTTTCCTGAGGCGGCGCCTGGTCTGAAGCCCGTTAGCTCCTGTTACCCGACAAAATTGATGGGGAATGTGGTACACTAAGGGTCAACACTCAACAACAACAAAAACTTCGATGAAAAGAAGGGCTCTGAACCTTTTGAACAGGACGGAGTAAGGGCGGAGACTGTGCCCAACTCCAGTCAAATCGCTGGAGCGGGTGTTTCTGTAACGTACAAGCCTGACTGAAGGAGCTCGTAATGCGTCTCACCACCAAAGGCCGTTTTGCGGTCACTGCCATGATCGATCTGGCCCTGCGCCAGAACAATGGCCCTGTCACGCTGGCAGCCATCAGCCAGCGGCAACAGATTTCCCTGTCGTATCTGGAACAGCTGTTCGGCAAGCTGCGCCGCCATGAACTCGTCGAGTCCACCCGTGGACCCGGCGGCGGCTACACACTTGCCCGCAAGGCTGGCGACATCACCGTGGCCGACATCATCGTCTCCGTGGACGAACCCATTGACGCCACCCAGTGTGGCGGCAAGGAAAATTGCCTGGGCGAAGCCGGCCGCTGCATGACGCATGAGCTGTGGGCCGCACTGAACCAGCGCATGGTCGAGTTCCTCGATTCCGTGACGCTGCAAAAGCTTGTGGACGAACAATTGGCCAAGGGCATCCAGATCGAGGACAAGCCCGTGGTGCGTCGCGCGATTTCCACGGCTCCCGTGGTCAAGCCCATCCGTGTGAATGCCCCGAACTCGGTATTCGCGCTGGGCAACGCCTTCGCCAAGTCCTGATCGACTTTTGACACCCTGAGGGCAGGGCACCGCCGCGCATGGCTGTGTGGCGTGGTGTTGTCCGCCTGGATGGATTCACCGGAGTTCATCGCCTTCCCGTTTTTTGCCAGCCTGAACCTTGATAAGAGCCAGTCATGGACATGACCCCGCATTTCCCCATCTATCTCGACTATGGCGCGACCACCCCCGTGGACCCTCGCGTGGTGGACGCCATGATTCCTTGGCTGCGTGAGCATTTCGGCAACGCCGCATCGCGCAGTCATGCCTGGGGTTGGGAAGCCGAGGAGGCCATCGAGAAGGCCCGCGGCCAGGTCGCAGACCTGATCGGCGCGGATCCCCGTGAGATTGTCTGGACCAGCGGTGCCACCGAGTCCATCAACCTGGCCATCAAGGGCGCGGCGCATTTCTACCAGGGCAAGGGCAAGCACCTGATCACGCTCAAGACCGAGCACAAGGCCGTGCTCGACACCATGCGTGAACTCGAGCGCCAGGGCTTTGAGGTGACCTACATGGACGTGCAGCCTGATGGCCTGCTCGACATTGAAGCCTTCAAGGCCGCGCTGCGCCCCGACACCATTTTGGTCAGCGTGCTCTTCGTGAACAACGAAATCGGCGTCATCCAAGACATTCCCACCATCGGCGCGCTGTGCCGTGAGAAGGGCATCCTGTTCCATGTGGATGCCGCGCAGGCAACGGGCCGCGTGGAGATCGACATGTCCAAGCTGCCGGTGGACCTGATGAGCATGACCGCGCACAAGACCTATGGCCCCAAGGGCGTGGGTGCCCTGTATGTGCGCCGCAAGCCGCGTGTGCGTCTGGAAGCTCAGATCCACGGTGGTGGCCATGAGCGCGGCATGCGCTCGGGCACGCTGCCTACGCACCAGATCGTCGGCATGGGCGAGGCCTTCCGCATTGCCAAGGAAGAAATGGCTGAAAGCAATGCCAAGGCCTACGCGCTGCAGCAGCGTCTGCTCAACGGCTTGAAGGATCTGGAGCAGGTCTTCATCAACGGCAGCATGGAGCACCGTGTGCCGCAGAACCTGAACATGAGCTTCAACTTCGTCGAAGGCGAGTCGCTCATCATGGGCATCAAGGGTCTGGCGGTGTCCTCGGGATCGGCCTGTACGTCGGCCAGCCTGGAGCCCAGCTATGTGCTGCGTGCACTTGGCCGCAGCGACGAACTGGCGCACAGCAGCCTGCGCATGACGATCGGCCGCTTCACGACCGAAGAGGAAATCGACTACGCGATCAGCACCATCCGCACCAATGTGGTCAAGCTGCGCGAACTCAGCCCGCTGTGGGAGATGTTCAAGGACGGCATCGATCTCAGCACCATCCAATGGGCGGCTCACTGAGCATTGGCCGGCACGCGAATCAAGTATTGAAGAGGTAGACATCATGGCTTATTCCGACAAAGTGGTAGACCACTACGAAAATCCCCGCAACGTGGGCTCGTTCGACAAGAACGACGAATCGGTGGGCACCGGCATGGTCGGCGCTCCTGCCTGCGGCGACGTGATGAAGCTGCAGATCAAGGTCAACCCCGAAACCGGCGTCATCGAGGATGCGCGTTTCAAGACCTATGGCTGCGGTTCCGCGATTGCCTCGTCTTCGCTGGTGACCGAGTGGGTGAAGGGCAAGACGCTGGATGAGGCGGCTGCGCTGAAGAACAGCCAGATCGCCGAAGAGCTGGCTCTGCCTCCCGTCAAGGTGCACTGCTCCATCCTGGCCGAAGACGCCATCAAGGCAGCAGTCGATGACTACCGTGCCAAGCGCACTGCGGTGGTGGCCGCCTGATATGGCGATCTCGCTGACCGATTCTGCGGCACGCCACGTGAGCCGCTACCTGTCGCGCCGCGGCAAGGGTATCGGCGTGCGCCTCGGGGTCAAGACCACGGGCTGCTCTGGCCTGGCCTACAAGCTGGAGTATGTGGACGAGCAATTGCCCGAGGACGTGATCTTCGAGGACCACGGCATCAAGGTGCTGGTCGATCCCAAGAGCCTGGCCTATATCGACGGCACGGAGCTGGATTTCGTGCGTGAGGGCTTGAACGAAGGCTTCAAGTTCCACAACCCCAACGAGCGTGATCGCTGCGGTTGCGGCGAGAGCTTTCGCATCTGACCGGAATTTGCCGGGTGGCCGGGCCTTTGTGGCCTGGAGGCATGCCCGGCAGACCCTGATTTCTTCTACTCCCTCAAGAGGCCGCCTTCGCTTCGGTGCTGGCGGCTTTTTATCGACATGAACCTGCAATCGGACGATTTCGAGCTGTTTGCGCTGCCGCGCCAATTTGCGCAGGAGCGCAGCACCATTGACACGCGCTGGAAGGAGTTGCAGCGCGAGGCCCACCCTGACCGCTTTGCTTCGCAGGGAGCCGCCGCGCAGCGCGTGGCCATGCAGTGGTCGGTGCGCATCAACGAGGCGTACCAGCGGTTGAAAGAGCCACTCAGGCGCGCAGCGTATCTCTGCGAATTGCAGGGTGCACCCGTGCGTGCCGAGGACAACACGTCCATGCCCACTGCCTTTCTGATGCAGCAAATGGAGTGGCGCGAGGCGTTGGAAGAGGCGCAGGACGAGGCCGCTCTGGATGCGCTGGACGACGAGGTGCTGCAGGCGAGAAAGAGCATGCTGGCTGAATGTGGTCGTCAGCTGGATGAGCTGCACGATGCGCAGGCGGCTGTGCAGCAGGTCAGAGCCCTCATGTTTGTTGCGCGATTTGCGCAGGACATAGAGCGTCGCCGCGATCAACTGGGACAATAGCCCGCGATCCGCACCTCCCACGAGAGACCCTCATTCACAAGGCAGGCCGGCCGGCCCGGACCTGCAATTTCCCCGAGTATTTTCATGGCGCTTTTGCAGATTTCCGAACCCGGTCAGTCCCCCGATCCCCACCAGCGGCGCATTGCCGTGGGCATCGACCTGGGCACCACGCATTCGCTGGTCGCCGCTGTCCGCAATGGCGTGGCCGAATGCCTGCCGGATGACCAGGGCCGAGTGCTGCTGCCTTCTGTCGTGCGCTATCTGCCCCAGGGCCGTCGTGAGATCGGCCACGCCGCCCAGGCTGCACTGTCTACCGATGCGGGCAACACCATTGCCTCGGCCAAGCGCTTCATGGGCCGCACGCTGGCTGACATCGATGCGCCGGAAAAGCTGCCTTACCGCTTTGCAGAGCAGGAGGCCGGCCGTGGCGTGATCGGGATCGAGACCGTCGATGGCACCAAGACAGCCGTGGAGGTCAGCGCCGAGATCCTGGCTACGCTGCGTTTCCGTGCCGAAGACACCTTCAATGACGACATCCATGGCGCCGTCATCACCGTGCCCGCCTACTTTGACGATGCACAACGCCAGGCCACCAAGGATGCGGCAAAGCTCGCCGGCATCAACCTGCTGCGCCTGATCAACGAGCCCACGGCTGCAGCCATTGCCTACGGCCTGGACAACGGCTCCGAAGGCGTCTACGCCGTCTATGACCTGGGTGGCGGCACTTTCGACATTTCTATCCTGCGTCTGTCCCAGGGTGTGTTTGAAGTCGTCTCCACTGGCGGCGATTCGGCCCTGGGGGGTGACGACTACGATGCGGCTTTGGCCGAGTGGGTGGCCCAGCAGACTGGCGTGGTTCCCCAGACGGCCGAGGACAAGGCCCGCTGGCGCATGGCGGCACGCCTTTGCAAGCAGGCATTGACGGATGCACAGGTCGCAACGCTCACGGCCGAGCTGTCTACCGGCGCTGTGCATTTCGATGTAAAGCGCAGCGATTTCGATGCGAGCACGGCCCATCTGACGGCACGTTCGCTGGCGGCCGTGCGCCGCGCGCTCAAGGACGCAGGGCTGGCGCGCGACGAAGTGCAGGGCGTGGTGCTGGTCGGCGGTTCCACCCGCATGCCCCAGGTGCGCGAGGCCGTGGCCGAGTTCTTTGGCCGCGATCCTCTCATCAATCTCAACCCCGACGAAGTCGTCGCGCTGGGGGCTGCCATCCAGGCCAACCAGCTCGCTGGCAACAGCTCCAGCGGCGACATGCTACTGCTCGACGTGATTCCTCTGTCCCTGGGCGTGGAGACCATGGGCGGCCTTGTCGAGCGAATCATCAGCCGCAACGAGACCATTCCCACAGCCCGTGCCCAGGACTTCACCACCTACAAGGATGGTCAGACGGCCCTGGCCGTCCATGTGGTGCAGGGCGAGCGCGACCTGGTGGCGGACTGCCGCAGCCTGGCGCGTTTCGAGCTGCGCGGCATCCCGCCCATGGCGGCCGGCGCGGCCCGCATCCGTGTGACCTTCACCGTGGATGCCGATGGCCTGCTGTCGGTAGGCGCCAAGGAGCAGACCAGTGGCGTAGAGGCCCATATCCATGTCAAGCCTTCTTACGGCCTGTCGGACGACGAGGTTGCCCGCATGCTGCAGGACGGCTTTGCCACGGCCCAGCAGGACATGCAGGCCCGCGCACTGGTGGAGGCACGTGTCGATGCCGATCGCATGCTGATGGCCACCGAGAGCGCTCTGCAGGCCGATGGCGATGTGCTCGCCGCGGACCAGCGCGCAGCCATCGATGCGCTGATCGACGCCCTGCGCGCCAGCGTGGGCTCCGAGGATGCCGCCGTCATCGAGGCCGCGACACAAGCGCTGGCCAAGGGCACGGAGTCCTTCGCCGCCGAGCGCATGAACCGCAGCATCCAGCAGGCCCTGGCCGGCAAGAGCGTGCAATCCCTTTCCTGATTTCTGATCCGACAGCAGATCCGTCATGCCCGTTATCAAAATACTTCCCCACGCCGAATACTGTCCCCAGGGTGCCGAAATCGAGGCGCCCGCCGGAACCTCGATCTGCGAGGCCCTGCTGGACAACAACATCAAGATCGAACATGCCTGCGACATGAGCTGCGCATGCACCACCTGCCATGTGGTGGTCAAGGCGGGCTACAACTCGTTGAACGAGGCCGAGGAAGAGGAAGAAGACCTGCTGGACCGCGCCTGGGGTCTGCAGCCGCAGTCCCGCCTGTCCTGCCAGGCCATCCTGGCACGCGAGGACGTGACCATCGAGATTCCCAAGTACTCGCTCAATCACGCCAAGGAAAACCACTGAGGGCCAGCGCATGTCGCGTCAAATCATTCTCGACACTGAAACCACTGGCCTGTCAGCCGACAACGGCGACCGGCTCATCGAGCTGGGCTGCGTGGAGATGGTCAACCGCAAGCTGACCGGCAACAACCTGCATCTGTATTTCAATGCGGGGCGCGACAGCCATCCGGACGCGCTGCGCGTGCACGGCATCACCACCGAATTCCTCAAGGACAAGCCGCGCTTCGAGCACAAGGTCGAGGAGATCTGGGAGTACCTGCAGGGCGCCGAGCTCATCATCCACAACGCGCCCTTTGACCTGGGGTTCCTGAACAAGGAGCTGGAGCTTGCCAACCGCCCGCCGATCCGCCAGTGCGTGAGCGGGGTCATCGACACCCTGGTCATGGCCAAGGAGATGTTCCCTGGCAAGCGCAACTCGCTCGATTCGCTGTGCGATCGCCTGGAGGTGGACAACTCCGGGCGCACGCTGCACGGCGCCTTGCTGGATGCGGAGCTGCTGGCCGATGTCTACATCAACCTCACGCGGGGCCAGGAGGCTCTGTTGATGGCGGAAGAGCCTGTCCAGTCCGAGGGTGGACTGGTCGTGGCGCAGGTGGATCTGGCCAGCTTCAAGCTGCGCGTGGTGCACGCCAATGATCAGGAGCTGGCCGCACACGAGGATGTGATGGTGCAGATGGACAAATCGAGCGGCGGCAAGACAATTTGGCGCGGCTTCGAAAATCAGTCCTAGAAGTTATGACATAATCTAAGTCTTGTCGCAGTAACGACATATGGGTGATTAGCTCAGCGGTAGAGCACTGCCTTCACACGGCAGGGGTCACATGTTCGATCCATGTATCACCCACCATTTTTTCCAAAGAGGTTGGCCTAGCAGCCAGCTTCGCGGGTGATTAGCTCAGCGGTAGAGCACTGCCTTCACACGGCAGGGGTCACATGTTCGATCCATGTATCACCCACCAGTTTTTTCCAAAGAAGTTGGCCTAGCAGCCAGCTTCGCGGGTGATTAGCTCAGCGGTAGAGCACTGCCTTCACACGGCAGGGGTCACATGTTCGATCCATGTATCACCCACCATTTTTTTCCAAAGAAGTTGGCCTAGCAGCCAGCTTCGCGGGTGATTAGCTCAGCGGTAGAGCACTGCCTTCACACGGCAGGGGTCACATGTTCGATCCATGTATCACCCACCATTTTTT
>NZ_JAJALJ010000001.1:2238327-2338632 GCF_020523835.1 Delftia sp. Lp-1
GCGGGTGATTAGCTCAGCGGTAGAGCACTGCCTTCACACGGCAGGGGTCACATGTTCGATCCATGTATCACCCACCAATCAAGCCCTCCTGAAATCTGTTCAGGAGGGCTTTTTCATTTCCGCTCGGTGCATGGTTTTCAGGTCCTGGAAATTCCAATGCGTCCAGATGATCTGTGGCGCATTCGTGTCTGACGCCGTCTGATAATCGGCTGCTGGACGGCGAAAGGGCAGACAAGATGAGCGAACAGGTCGATTGCGTGGTGGTGGGTGCGGGCGTGGTGGGGCTGGCGGTGGCCAGGGCGCTGGCGTTGCAGGGCAGGGAGGTCATGGTGCTGGAGGCGGCTGAAGCCATTGGCACGGGCACCAGCTCGCGCAACAGCGAGGTCATCCATGCCGGCATCTATTATCCCGAAGGTTCGTTGAAAGCCCGTTTGTGCGTCGAAGGCCGGCAGCGTCTCTACGCCTACTGCGGTGAACGTGGCATTGCCCATCAGCGCTGCGGCAAGCTCATCGTGGCAACGGATGAGGCGCAGCGCGGACAGCTCCAGACCATTGCACGCAAGGCCGAAGCCAATGGCGTCCACGACCTGCGCTGGCTTGAAGGCGCCGACGCACGTGCCATGGAGCCCGCGCTGCACTGTGCGGCGGCACTGCACTCCCCCAGCACCGGCATCATCGACAGCCACGCACTGATGCTGGCCCTGCAGGGCGATCTCGAAAACGCAGGCGGCATGGTGGTCTGCCATGCCGAGGTGCAGGAGGCAGCCATCCGTCCAGGCGGCGTGTGGCTGCGCACGGCCGATGGGACGGAACTGACGGCCCGCACCCTGGTCAATGCTGCAGGTCTTCATGCGCCATTGCTGGCGGCCCGTTTGCAGGGGTTTCCGCAGCAGTTTGTTCCGCAGGCCTTCTATGCCAAGGGCAACTATTTCACGCTGTCCGGGCGGGCGCCGTTCTCGCGCCTGATCTATCCCGTGCCCGAGGCGGCGGGCCTGGGCGTGCATCTCACGCTGGACATGGGTGGCCAGGCCAAGTTCGGCCCCGATGTGCAGTGGGTCGAGAGCCCAGGCGATCTGCAGGTCGATCCCGTGCGCGCCGATGCCTTCTACGCAGAGATCCGCCGGTATTGGCCGGGCCTGGCCGATGGCGCGCTGGTGCCCGGCTACGCCGGCATCCGCCCCAAGATCAGCGGCCCCGGCGAGGCCGCCGCAGACTTCGTGATTCAGGGGCCTCAGACCCACGGCGTTGCGGGCGTGGTGCAGCTGCTGGGCATCGAGTCACCGGGATTGACCAGCTGCCTGGCCATTGGCGCGCACGTGGCGCAATTGCTGGCCTGAGGATCTGCCGGTTCACGATACACGGCCAGGGCAGGCCTTGTCTGACAAGGCTCAGGCCCTCTCGCTTCCCGGAAGCCCCGGAACAATTGGATAAGATGCTTGCATGTAACAAGGGCCTTGCCCATGTTGCGTGACAGGTATCGGGCGACATGATTGCCTGCTCCCCGCTGTATTTGTTTTCACCTCAATAGAAAGGCTCATCATGACGAAATCGATCACTGACACCGTCTCCACCGCACAAGCCGATCTTGAAAAACTGGTCGGCGACCTGCGTGGTCTGCTGTCCGCCAAGGAGCTGGATGCCGTGCCGGAAATCCATATGCTGCGCCAGCGTATCGATGATGGCATGTCCAATGTGCGTGAGTCCGCCGTGCGTGCGGCGCAGGAAGCGGCCCGCCAGGCCAAGGATGCCGCCTACGCTGCCGATCGCTACGCCCACGATGAGCCGTGGCGCGTCGCAGGCGCTGCCCTTGCCATGGGCGCCTTGCTGGGCTTCCTGCTGGGTCGTCGCTGATCAGCGGCATGCCTGACCAGAAAAGGATGCCTGTGAATTGGATTTCCCTTCTGGGTTTGGATGCCTGGGTGGCGCGCTGGCGCGCTTCCGTGATCGAGCTGGCCATTGCAGCAGAAGACCGCACGGACCTCGCGCGGCTTGAATGGGCCGAGCACAAGCGCAGCATGCAGACGGTGGTCGTGCTGCTGATTGCGCTTGCTGGACTCAGCGTCGTGGTCATGCTCACGCTATCGGTGGCCTTGCTCGTGCAGTTCTGGGACACCGAGCACCGCGTGCTGGTGGGCTGGCTG
Source organism: Delftia sp. Lp-1 (assembly GCF_020523835.1). NCBI lineage: Bacteria > Pseudomonadati > Pseudomonadota > Betaproteobacteria > Burkholderiales > Comamonadaceae > Delftia > Delftia sp. Lp-1. The sequence goes on from NZ_JAJALJ010000001.1 coordinate 2,240,469, forward strand.
GTGGGCGGTGGCTGGCTGGCGGTCTGGGCCATTGCCCTGTGGCAATTGCTTGCTGCCGTGCGCCGCCTGGCCCGCCCCTTCATCCTTACCCGCAACGAGCTGAGCCAGGACTGGCAGGCGCTGAAGAAGAGGCTGTAGCCATGGTCGATGCTTCCAACGCTTCCCCGTCCCGCGACGCTGTCACGCCACCCGCGCCCACGGGGCTCAATGCGGAGCTCTGGGTCACATCCACCGTTGAGCAGCAGCAGGTGATGCAACGCATTGCCCAGCAGCGCGAGCGCCTCAAGGCGCGCTCTGCGGCCGTGGCCCAGGCCCGGGCATTGAGCCGCTCTGCCACCCATGTGCAGCCCGATGCACCGCTGGTGGAGCGTGCCATCACCTTTGCGCGCCTGCATCCCGTGGCCGTGGCCGTGGCGGCCGGTGCTGCACTGATGGTGGGCCCGCGCAAGCTGCTGCGATTCGGTACCACCGTCATGCCCCTGATCCTGCGCTGGCAGCAGCGCAGGGGTTGAGGGCCGAGAAGCCTGCTGCTCTCCCAAAGAAAACGCCCGGCATGCCGGGCGTTTTCGCGTTCTGCGTTCAGTGCGCCAGCACTGACTGTGTGGTGTCTTGACTCAGCTGCCTTGGCTCGAAACGCCAGGCAGCCACCTGTCTGGCACGGGCCTCAACGCAGCTGGGCTATGGCGCGTGCGGTCTCGGGCACCAGGGCAGGGCCTCGGTAGATCAGGCCGCTGTAGATCTGGACCACGTCGGCGCCTGCGCGGATTTTGCTGACGGCATCTTCGCCGCTGAGAATGCCGCCCACGCCGATGATGGGGTAGCGGCTGCCCAGGGCGGAGCGCAGCTGGCGGATGACCTGGTTGCTGGCCTCCAGCACCGGCGCACCGGACAGGCCGCCCGTTTCCTGCGCGTGGGGCAGGCCCTTGACGGCTTCCCGGCTGATCGTGGTGTTGGTGGCGATCACACCATCCATGCCATGGCGCTGCAGTGTGGCGGCGATGACGCCGACCTGCTCTTCATCCAGGTCGGGTGCAATCTTCACGAACACCGGCACCCGCTTGCCATGCTGCGTGGCCAACTGCTCGCGGCGCTCGGCAATCGCACCCAGCAGGGCGTCCAGCGCTTCGTCGCTTTGCAGGGCACGCAGGTTCTTGGTGTTGGGCGAGCTAATGTTCACCGTCACGTAGTCGGCATGCGGGTACACGCCGTCCAGCGCCTTGAGATAGTCGCTGGTGGCATCTTCGATGGGAGTGGTGGCGTTCTTGCCGATGTTCAGCCCCAGCAGCATGGGTTTGCCCTGGGCGCGGGCCTGCGAGCGCTTGACGTTGCTTAGGAAGGCATCCAGGCCTTCGTTGTTGAAGCCCAGGCGGTTGATCAACGCATTGCGTTCGGGAATGCGGAACATGCGCGGCTTGGGGTTGCCCGGTTGGGGGCGGGGCGTCACGGTGCCCACCTCGACGAAGCCGAAGCCCATGGCGGCCAGCGCGTCGATGCAGCGTGCATTCTTGTCCAGACCCGCTGCCATGCCCACGCGGTTGGGGAACTTGAGGCCAGCCAGTTCGACAGGGTCACTCACCATGGGCTGTGCCCACGCCTGCTGCAGGAGCGTGTTCTGCCCCTTTGCCATCAGGTTCATCGTGAGATCGTGGGCGGATTCGGGGTCCATGCCGAAGAGAAAGGGACGGATCAGGGCGTAGGGGATCAGAGACATGGGGATAATCAAAGGATTACCTGGATTTTCCCTCATGACGACATCTGCTGCCTCTTTTTCCCAAGATGAACTCAAAGCCCTGGTCGGGCAAGCCGCTCTGGCCTATGTGGTGCCCGGCGAAATCGTCGGCGTTGGCACCGGCTCCACGGTCAACAAGTTCATCGATGCACTGGCCACCATCAAGGACCAGATCCCGGGCGCCGTGTCCAGCTCCGTGGCCAGCACCGAGCGCCTGAAGGCGCTGGGCATCAAGGTGCTGGATGCCAACGAAGTCGCCAGCCTGTCGGTCTACATCGACGGAGCCGACGAGATCGACGGCCGCGGCTACATGGTCAAGGGCGGCGGCGCCGCGCTGACGCGCGAGAAGATCGTCGCTGCGCTTGCGGAGCGCTTTGTCTGCATTGCCGATGCCTCCAAGCGCGTCGAGGTACTCGGAGACTTTCCGCTGCCTGTGGAGGTGATTCCCATGGCAGCTGCCCAGATTGCGAACCGCTTCAAGGCCATGGATGGCCGCGCTGAGATCCGCATGAAGGACGGCGCGCCCCTGGTGACGGACAACGGCCAGCACATTCTTGATGTGCGTGGCCTGAAGATCGCCGCGCCGCTGGCCTTCGAGTCCGAGGTCAACCAGTGGCCCGGCGTGGTGACCGTGGGAGTGTTTGCGCACCAGAAGGCATCGGTCTGCCTGCTGGGTACGCCCGAGGGCGTGCAGACGCTCAACTATTGAGCGAAGGCTCTCCCGGTCTCGGCTAGCCGAGGCTCTCGAACGCCACGGCGCCTGTGATCCACGCGAGCAGGGCCAATGCACCCAGGCACAGCGCGCGCAACGAAGCTTGCGCGCGCTGTTTTTTGTGGCGCTGCATGAGCAAGGCGATGGCCGCCAGCCCTGTGTAGAGGGCAAGGAACGCAGCCGTCGCCATGTAGTAAGCCAGACGGTTGAGACCATTGCCCAGGCCTCCGTCATGCATGAACCACAGCGTGATCAGGCAAGGCACCAGCACCAAGCTGCCCAGCCTGAAAGGCTCGCGCCATGAAGGCCTGGCAACCAGGGTCCACGCCATGAGCGCGGGCAGGCCGACAAGAATGCCCAGCCTGGCCAAAGTCCAGACCATGTCGGACAGCATGGAATCCACGGCCGGGCTCCTGACTGCGGCAGTGTCTGCCTAGAAACTCAAGCCTGCGGGGTTGTCGCTGGTGCGTGCACCAGGTGCAGGGGCGGGGATGGGGGTGCGTCTATTTCCCTGTTCCTGGGCGGTGGGTGCCGCAGCGGGCGCTGATGCAGCCGGTACGGCAGGCTTGGGTGTGGTCAGGGGCTGCGCTGGTGGCCGCTTGTACTGGGCAGGCAGTTGGGAGCTTGCGGGATAGCCTGCGGCATCCAGGTACTGCGTCCATTCGCTGGAGGAGAAGCCGGTAAGAAATTGCTTGCCGACGGTGGCAAACGGCAGTCCGGTCTGCCCGCTGAGCTTGTTCAGGGCTGCCGCGTCCGCCTCGGTCTGCACCAGACGCTCGGCATAGGGAATGCCTCTGGATTGCAGCAACTGACGCGCGCTATCGCAGGGCGCGCAATCGGATGAGGAGTACAGCGTCACCGGAAAGCGGTCAGCAATCTGGCGCAGCGCATAGGGCAGGCCGGCGTTGCTGTCCGAGGCGCTTGCAACTGCCTGGGCGGCAGGCGCTGCTTGCTGCTGGGCGCTTTGGGCCGGGCGGTCCGAGAAAGTGACTTTTCCATCGGGCCCGACGATACGGTAGACCTGTTGTGCGCTGGCCGGCAGCGCGGCAGCGAGGCAGACGAGGGCGAGGCATGGCATCAGGTGGCGCAGGGCGCCGCGGCCAAGGCTGGGAGAAGACTGCATGGACGATCTCGGTTTCGGAAGAAGGGTTTCGTGCCGGGGGCCACCACTCGTCGGATGTATGCCCGCACAGGAGTGCCTGCAAGCATAGCGTGCCATTCATCCTGGGCCATCTTCTGGAGCCACAGGATGTGGCTGCGCGCATCCGATGGGGTGGCCGGGCCAGGAAAAAGCGCCCCGTCGGGGCGCTGCAGACCTGGGGCCGGGCTCTCAGGCCTGGGCCATGCCCTGGTGGCGCAACAGCGCATCCAGCTGGGGTTCGCGGCCACGGAAGGCCTTGAACGACTCCATGGCCGGGCGGGCCCCCCCGGCCTCCAGAATCGCCTCACGGTAGCGGCGGCCTGTCTCGGGGTTGGGGGTTCCATCGGCCAGCATGGTTTCCTCGAAGGCCGCATAGGCATCTGCCGAGAGGACTTCAGCCCACTTGTAGCTGTAGTAGCCGGCTGCATAGCCACCTGCAAAGATGTGGCTGAAGGTGTGGGCCGAGCGGCTGTAAGGAGTCGACGGCAGCACGGCCACCTCGGCGCGCACACGGGCCAGCAGCGGCATGATGTCTGCCTTCGGATCGTGCTCGGTATGCAGCAGCATGTCGAAAAGCGAGAACTCGATCTGGCGCAGCGTCTGCATGCCCGACTGGAAGTTCTTGGCCGCGATCATCTTGTCGTACAGGGCGCGCGGCAGCGGCTCGCCGCTGTCCACGTGGGCGGTCATGTGCTTGAGCACTTCCCATTCCCAGCAGAAGTTCTCCATGAACTGGCTTGGCAGCTCCACGGCATCCCATTCCACGCCCGCGATGCCCGAGACGTCGCGCTCGTTGACCTGGGTCAGCAGGTGGTGCAGGCCGTGGCCGGTTTCATGGAACAGCGTGATCACGTCATCGTGCGTGAGCAGGGCCGGCTTTCCATCGACGCCGGTGGCAAAGTTGCAGACCAGGTGAGCGACCGGCGTCTGCAGCCTGTGGTTGTCAGGGCGCAGCCAGCGGGTACGCACATCGTCCATCCAGGCTCCGCCACGCTTGCCCGATCGCGCCGGCTGGTCCAGGTAGAACTGGCCGACCAGCTCGGGGCCTTGCGGCGTGCTGCGCTCGATGCGGTAGAACTCGACGGCGGGATTCCAGACCGGCGCCGCGTCGCGGCGGATGGCCACGTCGAACAGCGTCTCGACGATCTTGAACAGGCCGGCCAGCACCTTGGGCGCAGGGAAGTACTGTTTGACCTCCTGCTCGCTGAAGGCATAGCGCGCCTCCTTGAGCTTTTCGGAGACATAGGCCCAGTCCCAGGGCTGGGGATCGGCCAGGCCCAGCTCATCGCGTGCGAAGGCTCGCAGGTCGGCGACATCCTTCTCGGCATAGGGGCGGGCCCGGTGCGCGAGATCGCGCAGAAAGTCGATCACCTGCTGTGGCGAATGCGCCATCTTGGGAACCAGCGAAATCTCGCCGAAATTGCGGTAACCCAGCAACTGCGCCTCTTCCTTGCGCAGGGCCAGGATCTCCGAGATGTTGGCCGTGTTGTCGAAGCGGATGGCATCGCCCTCGGCCTGGTCGGAGGCGCGTGTCACATAGGCGCGGTAGAGCTTCTCGCGCAGCGCACTGCTGGCCGCGAACTGCATCACGGGCAGATAGCAGGGCATCTTCAGCGTGAGCTTGAAGCCTTGCTTGCCTTCGGCTTCAGCGGCGGAGCGGGCTGCCTGGCGCACATCCTGCGGCACGCCGTCCAGCTCTTCGGCCGTGGCGTAGTAGGCGAATGCATCGGTGGCGTCGAGCGCGTTCTCGCTGAACTTCTGCGTCAGTTCGGCCGAGCGTTCCTGGATCTTGGCAAAACGCAGCTTTTCCTCGCCCCGCAGCTCGGCGCCGGAGAGCACGAAGTTGCGCATGGCATGGTCCCAGGCCGCACGCTGCTCGACATTGAGCGTGGCTGGGTCAATGGCCTTGTACTTGGCGTACAGGCGCTCGTCGGCACCCAGACGCGTCCAGAATTCGGTGACCTTGGGCAGGGACTCGTTGTAGGCGGCGCGCAGCTCGGGCGTATCGGCCACGCTGTTGAGGTGGCTGACGGCGCCCCAGGCCGTTCCCAGCTTCTCGGTGGCGACATCGAGCACGGCCGAGATCGAATCCCAGCGCGCCGGAAAGTCGGGTGCCGTGACGGTCTCCAGGGCCTCTGCGGCCCCGGTCAGCAGGATATCGATGGCCGGGCCGACATCGGCAGGGCGTATGCGATCGAACAGGGGCAGGTCGGAGGATTCGAGGAGGGGATTGCTCATGCGTGTCAGATGCCGTCGGGTGCATTGAAATCAAGCGGCTCCCCGGGGAGCCGTCCGATGCTTGTCAGCTCCTGGTCAGCCGGCGGCGCGCTCGGCCGCCTCCGTGGTGTTGACCAGCAGCATGGTAATCGTCATGGGGCCGACACCGCCGGGTACGGGCGTGATGAAGCCGGCCACTTCCTTGACGCCGTCAAAGTCCACGTCGCCGCAGAGCTTGCCTTCGTCGTTGCGATTCATGCCCACGTCGATGACCACGGCACCGGGCTTGCACATGTCGGCCGTCAGCACGTTGCGCTTGCCGACGGCGGCGACCACGATGTCGGCCTGACGGGTCATGGCCGCGAGATCGGCCGTGCCGCTGTGGCAGATGGTGACGGTGGCATTGGCGGCCAGCAGCATCATGGCCATGGGCTTGCCGACGATGTTGGAGCGGCCGATGACCACGGCGTGCTTGCCGCGCAGGTCCTTCATGCCGATGGATTCGAGCATCTTCATGCAGCCGTAGGGAGTGCAGGCCTTGAAGCCGACTTCGCCCACCATCAGCGCGCCTGCGCTGGCCACGTGAAAGCCATCCACGTCCTTGAGCGGCGAAATGGTCTCGATGACCTTGTGATCGTCGATGTGTGCGGGCAGCGGCAGCTGGACCAGGATGCCGTGGATGCTGGGGTCGTTGTTCAGCGCCTCGACGCGGGCCAGCAGTTCGGCCTCGGTCATCGAGGCATCGTACTTCTCCAGCACCGAATGAAAGCCCGCGTCCTCGCAGGCCTTGACCTTGTTGCGCACATAGACCTGGGAGGCAGGGTTGTCGCCGACCAGGACCACGGCCAGGCCTGGCGTGGTGCCGCGGGCCTTCAGGGCGGTGGCGCGCTGGGCGACTTCGGCACGCAGTTGGCGGGAGAGGGCGTTGCCGTCGATGAGTTGGGCTGTCATTGCAGTGAATACCAATAAAAATGCTGCTAGGGCTTGTTGATCAAGCGCTAGCAGCTCTTTGAAAAAAAGCGGTGGTGTCTTGGCTTATCCGGCGACGGCTGCCTTGGCCGCTGCTGCGGTCTGGCCTTGGCCCAGGGCGATCTTGAGCAGATCGGCCACGGTGTTGGCGTTGAGCTTTTCCATGATGTTGGCGCGGTGCGCCTCCACCGTCTTGATGCTGATGCCAAGATCGTCGGCGATCTGCTTGTTCAGCCGGCCGGCGACGATGCGCTCCAGCACCTGGGCTTCACGGCTGGTCAGCTTGGCCAGCAGCGCATCGCGGCTGGCGGCCTGCTGGTGGCCGGCAAAGGCTTCGCGGGCATGGTCCAGCATGCGCTCGACCAGGTTGAGCAGTTCCTCTTCGTTGAACGGCTTCTGGATGAAGTCCAGTGCGCCCTTCTTCATGGTGTTCACCGCCATGGGCACGTCGCCGTGGCCGGTGATGAAGACGATGGGCAGGGGGGACTTGCGTTCGATCAGGCGGTCCTGCAGTTCCAGGCCCGTCATGCCGCCCATGCGGATGTCCACGATGAGGCAGGCGATCTCGCGTGGGTCGTAGCGCGAGAGGAAGGTCTCGGCCGAGTCGAAGCAGCGCACACGATAGTCCTTGCCCTCCAACAACCATTGCAACGAATCACGAACCGCTTCGTCGTCATCAACTACGTACACAGTGCCTTTTTTCGGGATCAAGCTCATGCAATCGTCCTTGTTGTGGGTTCAATGGTCGCTGCCGGCGTTGTCGCGTCGCCCGGCGGGGCCAGCGGCAGCCAGAATGAAAACCGGCAGCCGACAACCTCGGAACCATTGTAGAGGTTCTCGGCACGCATCCGGCCCTGGTGGGACTCGACAATGCTGCGGCACAGATTCAGTCCCATGCCCATGCCTTCGCTCTTGGTGGTGAAGAAGGCCTCGAAGAGGCGTTCCAGCACCTCCGGCGGCAGGCCCTTGCCGGTGTCCTGCACGTTGAATTCGATGACGCGCTGGTCCTCGATGGTGCGCGGCACCACGCGCAGTTCCACATTGCGCTGGTGGCTGGGGCGGCCCGACTGCTCGATGGATTCGGCGCCGTTCTTCATGAGGTTGACCAGCACCTGCTCGATGAGGATGGTGTCGGCCATGATGGCCGGCATGCGCTCGGCCACGTGGTAGGTCAGCTGCACATTGCGGCGGCGCAGCTCGATCCCGGCCAGCTCCACGGCCTCGCTGACCATGTCGGTGACCTGGGCCAGGGTGCGGTTGGGCTCGCTGCGCTTGACGAAGGAGCGTATGCGCAAAATGATCTGCCCCGCGCGCTGCGCCTGGTGGGCGGTTTTCTCCAGCGCGAACTTCATCTGCTCTTCGGTCAGCGTGCCCTTTTCGAGCCGGGTGAGCATGCCGCTGCAGTAGTTGCTGATGGCGGTCAGCGGCTGGTTGAGCTCATGGGCGACGCTGGAGGCCATCTCGCCCATGGTGATCAGGCGACTGACGGACTGGGCGTGCTCGGCCTGGCGATCGGCCTGCTCCTCGGCCAGGCGGCGCGGCGTGATGTCGGTGGCGATCACCATCTGGGCCAGGCGGCCGTCCACCCAGCTCAGGTAGCGCGATCGCACTTCCAGCCACTTGCCCAGTTCCGGCAGGTAGATCTCGGCGTTTTCGCTGCGTGCGCTGGTCAGCGAGTCGGTGGGCAGGCCCATGAGGCCGTCCTCATCGTCCATGCCTTGCGGCTGCGAGCGCACGGGCAGCACGCCGGCCTGGGCGACGAGCTGCAGGTGGCCATCGGTCTGCGAGCCGAACCATTGCCGGTACAGCTTGTTGGCGAACAGCAGCTCGGCGCTGCCCAGCGGGGCGACGGACACCGAGGCGTCCAACGCCTCCAGCACGATGGTGAAGCGCTCATAGGAGGCAGACAGTTGCTCGCGGATGCGGTTGGGCTCGGTGATGTCGGTCATGGACGACATCCAGCCCGTGTGCTGGCCATGGGCATCGATCAGCGGCGAGACATACAGGCGCGCATCGAACTGCGTGCCGTTCTTGCGCTGCACGCGCACCTGAAAGCCCCCGACGATGGTCTTGCCCGAAAGCTCTTCGCGCAGCTTGGAGTGCAGGTTGTCGTAGTCGTTGTCGGGCCAGTAGGAGTAGGGCGGCATCTGGCCGACCAGCTCTGATTCGCTCCAGCCCGTCATCTGGCAGAAGGCGGCATTCACATAGGTGATGCGGCCTTGCAGGTCCAGCGCGCGCATGCCGGTGAGCACGGAGTTTTCCATGGCGCGGCGGAAGTTGGTCTCCGCGACCAAGGCCTCCTGGGCGCGCTGGCGGCGGCGCGTGTGGCGCCAGGTGGCCAGCAGCAGCCATGCCGTCATCGCACTGAGCGTGCCCACCAGCCAGAACAGGCCGCTGCCGACCACGCCCAGCGAGGTGCGATAGGCCTGGGCACGCAGCACCAAGCTGTTGCCAACGGGGGCGACGGGTGCCTCGTCCTCATTGGCAACGGTGCGCCAGCGCAGCAGTTCGGTGGCGGTCTGCTTGCGCGGCGTCAGCGGCGTGCCTGCCAGCACCTGGCCCCGGCTGTCGAGCATGGTCATGGCGTAGCGGGCCATGATTTCGGTGGGCGTTCCATAGCGCAGCAGGCTGTCGATGGAGTACTCGCCCAGCAGCTCGCCGATGTAGCGGCCGTCCTGTGCCAGCGGCACATGCAGTTGCAGTAGCGGCGCGGCTTCCCCCTTGTGGGCCAGTCCCTGCACGTAGATGGGTTGCTGCATCTCGCGCGCGAGCTGGTAGGCCTCCAGCGCGTCTCCGGCGCGCAGCACTTCACGCGGGATGCGCAGCTGCTCGCTGCTGACGGTGGGGGCGGACTGGCTGGCAAGGATGCGCCGCTGTGCATCGATCCAGGTGATGGACTGCAGTTCCGGGTACTGGCTGATGAGTGCTTCGGCGCGGCTGGCGAAGTCGGACTCGCCCAGGTCGTGGTTGCCGATGTCGCGCGCCATGCGCATCAGTTGCTCCTGGCGCTCCAGCAGGCGCAGGCGCACGCGTTGCTGGGCATATTCCACGTCGCGGTGCAGCGCTTCCTTCTCGCGGTCGATCTCCTCCATGCGCAGGTACCAGAAGGAGGCCACGATGGCCGCCATGAACATCAGCACGGCCGCGAGGGGGGCGAGCGCCGCGAAGCGGTCCTGGCGCGTGGGAGAAAGACTGCGCCACCAGCTGCGCCACCAGCGCACTGGCGCGGCCACGCCTGCCATGGGGGCAGGGCTGTGCGTGCCGTGCTCGGAAGGGGAGGATTGCATGCGCCCAGTGTAGGGGAGAGTCTGACTGTTTTTAAGGAGTATTGGAGTCGCCGCGGAGGCGCTTCGGCGACGTTCTTTGGGGTCTTCACTGTATGTGCGTTTGCAGCAAAATTTCAAATTATGAAATCAAAAAGCACCATTTGAAATTTGAAAAAAGTATGCGACACTCGCCGAGCATTGAGGCAGTGAATCGGTATTTTTAAGTTCGCCAGACGGGGTCTGTGCCGCGCAAGGCGTGGTGAACTACCCGCCTGCGTTGGCGCGCTGCGCCGCTCACTGGTTCGACCCCAAGACGCTACCTTCTGCAAGGAGACATTCCCATGACAGCTCAGACTGACCCGCAAGGCAATGCAGGCGTTCCCGCCGGCCTGGACCAACAAGAATCGCGCGAATGGATGGACGCCCTGTCGGCCGTCATCGACCGTGAAGGCGCCGAATACGCGCACAAGCTGATCGAGGACCTGCTCGAACACGCACGCCAGAACAGCGTGGACATGCCTTTCTCGGCCAACACCGGCTATGTGAACACCATCGAGACCTCGCAGGAAGCCCGCTGTCCCGGCAACCTGGAAATCGAAGGCCGTCTGCGCGCCTACATGCGCTGGAACGCCATGGCCATGGTGGTCAAGGCCAACCGCCTGCACCCGCCCGAAGGCGGTGACCTGGGCGGCCACATCGGCTCCTTCGCTTCGCTGGCCAACATGTTCGCGGCCGGCTTCAACCATTTCTGGCACGCCGAAAACGAGAACCACGGCGGCGACTGCCTGTACATCCAGGGCCACGTCTCGCCCGGCATCTATGCCCGCGCCTACCTGGAAGGCCGCATCTCCGAAGAGCAACTGCTGAACTTCCGCCAGGAAGTGGACGGCAAGGGCCTGTCCAGCTACCCGCACCCCAAGCTGATGCCCGAGTTCTGGCAGTTCCCCACGGTGTCCATGGGCCTGGGCCCGCTGATGGCCATCTACCAGGCGCGCTTCCTCAAGTACCTGCATGCCCGTGGCATTGCCGACACCGAAAGCCGCAAGGTCTGGGTTTTCTGCGGCGACGGCGAAATGGACGAGGTCGAGTCGCTGGGTGCGATCTCGCTGGCCGCCCGCGAAAAGCTGGACAACCTGATCTTCGTGATCAACTGCAACCTGCAGCGCCTGGACGGCCCGGTGCGCGGCAACGGCAAGATCATCCAGGAACTCGAGGGCGAGTTCCGTGGCTCCGGCTGGAACGTCATCAAGCTGCTGTGGGGCAAGGGCTGGGACGAGCTGCTGGCCAAGGACAAGGACGGCGTGCTCAAGAAGATCATGGCCGAGTGCAACGACGGCGACTACCAGTCGTTCAAGGCCAATGACGGCGCCTACGTGCGCAAGAACTTCTTCGGCCGCGATCCGCGCGCGCTGAAGATGGTCGAGCACATGAGCGACGACGAGATCTGGAACCTGCGCCGCGGCGGCCACGATTCGCAGAAGGTCTACGCAGCCTTCCACGCTGCCAATTCGCACAAGGGCCAGCCCACCGTGCTGCTGGTCAAGACCGTCAAGGGCTTCGGCATGGGCAAGATCGGTGAAGGCAAGAACACCGTTCACCAGACCAAGAAGCTGGGCGACGAGGACATCAAGGCCTTCCGTGACCGTTTCAACATTCCCATTCCCGACAGCCAGATCGCCGACCTGCCTTTCTACAAGCCGGCCGACGACACCCCGGAAATGCGCTACCTGCACGAGCGCCGCAAGGCCCTGGGCGGCTACCTGCCGCACCGCCGCGTGAAGGCCAGCGAGCAATTCACGGCGCCTGCGCTGGATACCTTCAAGGCCATCCTTGAAGCCACGCCCGAAGGCCGTGAGATCTCGACCACCCAGGCCTATGTGCGCTTCCTCACGCAGCTGCTGCGCGACAAGGAAATCGGTCCGCGCGTCGTGCCCATCCTGGTGGACGAGGCCCGTACCTTCGGCATGGAAGGCCTGTTCCGCCAGATCGGCATCTACAACCCCGCTGGACAGCAGTACACCCCGGTCGACAAGGACCAGGTGATGTACTACCGCGAGGACAAGGCCGGCCAGATCCTGCAGGAAGGCATCAACGAAGCCGGCGGCATGAGCAGCTGGATCGCGGCAGCCACGAGCTACAGCACGAGCAACCGGATCATGATCCCGTTCTATGTGTACTACTCGATGTTCGGCTTCCAGCGCATCGGTGACCTGGCCTGGGCGGCCGGCGACATGCAGGCGCGCGGTTTCCTGCTGGGCGGCACTTCGGGCCGCACCACGCTGAACGGCGAAGGCCTGCAGCACGAAGACGGCCACAGCCACATCCTGGCCAACACCATTCCCAACTGCGTGAGCTACGACCCGACCTTCGCCCACGAAGTCGCCGTGATCATGCAGGACGGCCTGCGCCGCATGGTGCAGAACCAGGAAAACGTCTTCTACTACATCACGCTGCTCAACGAGAACTACGCCATGCCCGGCCTCACGCCCGGCACCGAGCAGCAGATCATCAAGGGCATGTACCTGTGCAAGCCCGGCCAGAAGGTGCCGGAAAGCGGCCTGCGCGTGCAACTGCTGGGTTCGGGCACCATCCTGCGCGAATCCTTCTTCGCCCAGGAACTGCTGCTGGCCGACTGGGGCATTGCCGCCGACGTGTGGAGCTGCCCGAGCTTCAACGAGCTCACCCGCGACGGCCAGGACGCCGACCGCTGGAACCTGCTGCATCCGCTGGACACCCAGAAGGTGCCCTTCGTCACGCAGCAGCTGCAGTCGCACAATGGCCCGGTGATCGCATCCACCGACTACATGAAGGCCTACGCCGAGCAGATCCGCCCCTACATGCCCAAGGGCCGCACCTACAAGGTGCTGGGCACCGACGGCTTCGGCCGTTCGGACTTCCGCCGCAAGCTGCGCGAGCACTTCGAAGTGGATCGCCACTACATCGTGGTTGCCGCACTGCGCGCGCTGGCCGAAGAAGGCAAGATCAACGCCACCACCGTGGCCGAAGCGATCGCCAAGTACGGCATCAAGGCCGACAAGATCAACCCGCTGCACGCTTGAGTAAGAACGGGAGACACATATGGCATTGGTAGAAATTCAAGTCCCCGATATCGGTGATTTCGACGAAGTTGCTGTGATCGAAGTGCTGGTCAAGGCCGGCGATCAGATCAAGGCCGAGCAATCGCTGATCACAGTGGAGTCCGACAAGGCCTCCATGGAGATCCCCTCCAGCCACGCTGGCGTGCTCAAGGAGCTGCGCGTCAACATGGGCGACAAGGTCAAGCAGGGCAGCATCATTGCCGTGGTCGAGTCGGCGGAAGCCGCTGCCCCGGCACCTGCAGCCGCCGCACCGGCCCCCGCCGCTGCAGCCCCGGCCCCGGTGGCTGCGCCTGCACCGGCCGCTGCTCCCGCTGCCGCGCCTGCGGCCTCGGGCGCCGCCACGCAGATCGACATCAAGATTCCCGACATTGGCGACTTCAAGGACGTGGCCGTGATCGAGATGCTGGTCAAGATCGGCGACACCGTGACGGCCGAGCAATCGCTGTTCACCGTCGAATCCGACAAGGCCTCGATGGAAATCCCGTCGCCAGCGGCCGGCACCATCACGGCGCTGACGCTCAAGATCGGTGACACGGTCAACGTGGGCGACGTGGTCGGCCAGATGAGCGTGCAGGGCGCTGCCGCGCCTGCAGCCCAGGCTGCGGCCCCGGCACCTGCTGCTGCAGCCCCTGCACCGGCAACTGCTGCCCCGGCCGCTGCAGCTCCGGTGTCTGCCGCTGCAGCATCGGCTCCCGCCGCTGCACCTGCGCACAACCCGACCGTGGCGCCCACGGGCAAGCTGCCCCATGCATCGCCCTCGGTACGCAAGTTCGCCCGCGAGCTGGGTGTGCCGCTGGACGAGGTCAAGGGCTCGGGCAACAAGGGCCGCATCACGGCTGACGACATCCAGGCTTTCACCAAGTCCGTCATGGCGGGCGCCGTGCAGACCAAGGCTCAGGCCGCGACCGCTCCCAAGGGTGGCTCCGGCGGCGGCGCAGGTCTGGACCTGCTGCCCTGGCCCAAGGTGGACTTCGCCAAGTTCGGCCCGGTCGAGCGCAAGGACCTGTCGCGCATCAAGAAGATCAGCGGCGCCAACCTGTCGCGCAACTGGGTCATGATCCCGCACGTCACCAACAATGACGAGGCTGACATCACCGACCTGGAAGCCTTCCGTGTCTCCACCAACAAAGAGAACGAGAAGAGTGGCGTCAAGGTGACCATGCTGGCCTTCGTGATCAAGGCGGTGGTTGCAGCCCTCAAGAAGTTCCCCGAGTTCAATGCCTCGCTGGACGGCGACACCCTGGTCTACAAGCAGTACTTCCACGTCGGCTTCGCGGCCGACACGCCCAACGGCCTGGTGGTGCCCGTGCTGCGCGATGCCGACAAGAAGGGCATCCTGCAGATCAGCCAGGAAATGGGCGAGCTGGCCAAGAAGGCCCGCGACGGCAAGCTCGGCGCTGCCGACATGCAGGGCGGCTGCTTCTCGATCTCGTCGCTGGGCGGCATCGGTGGCACGAACTTCACCCCCATCATCAACGCCCCTGAAGTGGCCATCCTTGGCCTGTCCAAGGGCCAGATGAAGCCGGTGTGGGATGGCAAGCAATTCGTGCCGCGCCTGACGCTGCCGCTGTCGCTGTCCTATGACCACCGTGTCATCGACGGTGCCTCGGCCGCGCGCTTCAATGCCTTCCTGGGCCAAGTGCTGGCGGACTACCGCCGCATCCTGCTGTAAACGGAGGCCCGACACATGGCAATCATCGACATCAAGGTGCCCGACATCGGCGACTTCGCCGAAGTGGGCGTGATCGAACTGCTGGTCCAGCCCGGTGACACCGTGGCCAAGGACCAGTCCCTGATCACCGTGGAGTCCGACAAGGCCTCCATGGAGATTCCCTCCAGCCATGCCGGCGTGGTCAAGGAACTCAAGGTCAAGATCGGCGACAAGATCGCCGAAGGCGGCCTGATCCTGACGCTGGAGGCTGCTGGCGAAGCGGCCGCCGCACCCCAGGCGGCAGCACCGGCCCCTGCAGCGGCGGCTCCAGCGCCTGCCGCTGCAGCGCCCGCAGCGTCGGCTCCCGCTCCGGCCGCAGCCAGCTACGCCGGTGGCGCGGCCGATTACGACTGCGACGTGGTCGTGCTCGGCGGCGGTCCTGGCGGCTACTCAGCAGCCTTCCGTGCGGCCGATCTGGGCCTGAATGTGGTCATCGTCGAGCGCTACAAGAGCCTGGGCGGCGTCTGCCTGAACGTGGGCTGCATCCCGTCCAAGGCGCTGCTGCACGTGGCCGCCGTGGTGGACGAGGTCAAGCACCTGGAGGTGGCCGGCGTCAAGTTCGGCGCGCCCGAGGTCAACATCGACCAGCTGCGCGGGCACAAGGACAAGGTCATCGGCAAGCTGACCGGCGGCCTGGGCCAGATGGCCAAGATGCGCAAGGTCACCGTGGTGCGCGGCTACGGCAACTTCGTCGGCGCCAACCACCTGGAAGTGGAAGAGACCACGGGCGATGGCCAGGAAAAGACCGGCAGCAAGAAGATCGTGCAGTTCAAGCGCGCCATCATTGCCGCCGGCAGCCAGGCCGTGCACCTGCCCTTCATGCCCAAGGACCCGCGCGTGGTGGACTCCACCGGTGCGCTGGACCTGGCCAGCGTGCCCAAACGCATGCTGATCCTGGGCGGCGGCATCATCGGCCTGGAAATGGGCACCGTTTACTCCACGCTGGGCGCGCGCCTGGACGTGGTGGAGATGATGGACGGCCTCATGCAGGGCGCCGACCGCGACCTGGTCAAGGTCTGGCAGAAGATGAACGCGCCGCGCTTCGACAACATCATGGTCAACACCAAGACCGTGGGTGCCGAAGCCACGCCCGAAGGCATCAAGGTCAGCTTTGCGCCTGCCAAGGACGGCGTCACCGTGCCCGAGCCCCAGGTCTACGACCTGGTGCTGCAGGCCGTGGGCCGCACGCCCAACGGCAAGAAGATCGCTGCCGAGAAGGCCGGCGTGGCCGTCACGGACCGCGGCTTCATCGAAGTCGATATCCAGATGCGCACCAATGTGCCCCACATCTTCGCCATTGGCGACGTGGTGGGCCAGCCCATGCTGGCGCACAAGGCCGTGCACGAGGCCCATGTGGCCGCCGAAGTCATCGCCGGTGAACTGCAGGGCAACAAGGAGCTGGCTGCCAGCGCCTTCAACGCCCGCGTGATCCCCAGCGTGGCCTACACCGACCCGGAAGTGGCGTGGGTGGGTCTGACCGAGGACCAGGCCAAGGCCCAGGGCATCAAGGTCAAGAAGGGTGTGTTCCCCTGGACGGCTTCGGGCCGCGCCATTGCCAATGGCCGCGACGAAGGCGTCACCAAGCTGCTGTTCGACGACAGCCCCGAGGCGCACGGCCATGGCCGCATCCTGGGTGGCGGCATCGTCGGCACGCATGCGGGCGACATGATCGGCGAAATTGCGCTGGCCATCGAAATGGGTGCCGACGCCGTGGACATCGGCAAGACCATCCACCCCCACCCCACGCTGGGCGAAAGCCTGGGCATGGCGGCCGAGGTGGCGCACGGCTCCTGCACGGACCTGCCGCCGCAGCGCAAGTAAGCGCAAGGCCTGGCGTTCAGGCCTGGCAAGAACAGAAAGGCAGCTTCGGCTGCCTTTCTGCTTTGGGAGACTCAGATAAGGACACAGACTTCAGCCCAGACACCGGTCCAGACACAGGCACTGCAAAGGGGGCAGACCTGTTCAGGCCTGGGCACGCAGCCACTGCAGCAATTGGTCGTGCACGCCATCTGGCGTGGGCGGAGCGGGAGACAGCAGGCAGTAGCGCGAACCGTCCTCGACAAAGCCCATGGGCGCTGCCAGCACGCCGTTGGCGATGTCGTCGCGCACCAGTTGCCAGGGTCCGATGGCCAGTCCCATGCCTGCCACGGCGGCCTGCAGGCTGAAATAGAAATGGTCGAACTGCAGCTGGGATCCCGACGGCGGGGGCTGGCCGCTGTGCTCTGCCCAGGTGGACCAGGCCCCCGGGCGGGTGCGGCTTTGCAGCAAGGGTGCCTCCGGGCGCAGCCCGGTGGCATGCCCCTCGTCGGAGCGCGTGCACCACTGCGCCAGCCGCTCGGGCCGGCAGACCGGGCCTATGCGCTCGGCAAACAGGGTCTCCGCATGACAGCCCGCTGGCGGAGAGAAGTCATCGCGTCGTATGGCCAGATCGATGCCGTCCGCGAAAGAGAAAGGCCCGCCGCCCGCCATCAGGTGCAGCTGCAACTCCGGGTGTTGTTCCTGGAACTGCGGCCAGCGCGGGATCAGCCAGCGCATGAGCAAGGTGGGCTCGCAGGACAGCACCCAGCGGCGCGCCTGCTGCGCGCGCGAGCGCAACTCCTGCGTGGCCTGGCGCATGCGCTCCAGGCCTTCGTGCACGGCCTGGGCCAGGTGGCGGCCCGCATCGGTCAGGAAGACGCGGCGGCTGCGGCGGTCAAACAGGGTCACGCCCAGATCGTCCTCCAGCAGGCGCACGGCCCGGCTGATGGCGCCATGGGTAAGGTGCAACTCTTCTGCCGCCTTGCTGAAGTTCTCCCGCCGGGCGGCCGCTTCAAAGCAACGCAAGGCCTGCAGCGACGGCAGTCGCTTGCTCGGGGTATGTGAGTTGAGTTCACCAACTGTGTCAGAAAACATCGTTATGTATTTTCATGGAAAGCCAATACTATCCGGCGCGTTGCATTGAATCGAATGGATAACCGATGACCGAATGGATAGCTGTAGTCACCATCACCTTGCTGGCCGTCATCAGCCCAGGGGCGGATTTCGCCATGGTCACACGCAACAGCCTGCTGCGCTCGCGCCGCGCGGGCCTGCTCACGGCGCTGGGCATTGGCCTGGGGGTGCTGGTCCATGTCGGCTATACCTTGCTCGGGGTCGGACTGCTCATGCAGCAGTCCACCTGGTTGTTCGACGTGGTCAAGCTGCTGGGTGCAGCCTATCTGATCTATCTGGGCGTGACCATGCTGCGCAGCCGCCCGGAGGGCGATTTGCCCAGTCAGCCCGTGGCCGCGCTCTCCGACATGGCGGCACTGCGCACGGGCTTTCTGACGAATGCGCTCAATCCCAAGACCACGGTGTTCGTGGTCAGCCTGTTCCTGCAGATCGTGGGACAGGACACGCCGCTGGCCACGCAGCTGGCATATGGCGGATTCATCTCGCTGGCCCATGTGGCGTGGTTCTGCATCGTGGCGCTGTGCTTTTCGGCCCAGCGGGTGCGTGCGCGGTTGCTGGCCGTGCGGCATTGGATAGACAGGGCCTTTGGCGGCATGTTGGTGGGGTTTGGTTTGCTGCTGGCAACGGCCAAGCTGCGGCTGTGATGTGGTGATGGTCTGACAGGAATTGGTGGGGGAGGACGGGCAAGCAGGCGGCTGCTGCCCGGCATGCGAGCCTGCGGGGTGCCATCTGGTACCTCGCAGGCTTGGCTGTTTCTGGCGAGTGTCAGGTTCGCCCGGCAAGCGGGCCGGCGTCCCAGTGGTTTGCGGTTCGACCCGGCACGGCAGGGGTTCATGGTGGGGGCGTGCCATCGTCTCCATGGTGAACGCCGGCGCCAAGTCCTGCTCCCATGCCCAGGCCGCCCATGCCTGCGGCGCCCATTCCTGCGCCACCACCGCCACCACCGCCACCGCCACCGCCACCGCCACCGCCACCACCGCCCTTGCTCGAAGCGCCGGCTTCCGCACCACCTTTGCGCGCCCCGCCCGACGTGCCGCCCGGACGCGTGGGGCCCTGGTTGGGAACGCGCAGGCTGTCGGGGATCGGCTCCAGATCCAGCGCTTCGCGGATGAAGGCGCGCAGCGAAGTGACGAGTGCCGCAGTCTCGACAGGCTGGCCTGCCACCATGTCCTGGGCCGCCTGGGCGGCCATGCGCACCTGGTCTTGCGTCCCGAGCAAGATGACATCGGACAGCGCGGCTTCGACCGCATCGCGAATGCGCCGTTGGCGCTCGCTGCCAAAAGCCGGTGGTGCATCGGCATCGGCATCGTCGGCGGCGGGCCTGCGCAGATCGCGCAGGTGCAGGGGATTCACATGCAGCGTGCCCGTGAAAGAGCCGCCCAGCGTCTTGTACGCGGCGATAAGCGACTTCAGGCGTTCATTGATCTGGCGGTTTTCACGCTCGCGTCGCTTTTGCACGGTCTGCATGAACAGCAGGCGAATGCCCATCATCAGGCAGGTGACCAGCAGCAGGCCCAACACCGTGGACAGCAGCGAAGACCAGGAGCTGAAATCTAGTGATGAGCGCATGCGCAAGGCCTCGGGAGTTGATCCAGGCCTTCAGTGTGCCTCCATACAGACGGGTCGGCGGGTAAGAAGAGTGCTGTTTGCAGGCGCCGCTTGGCCTATGCTTTCGATACTTCACACATCAGCTACAGGGCGCATGGCATGCGCCCCCGGGAGACAGCATCCAGTGAAAACAACGAAGCAGGGGGTGCATCCCTCATGGATCGTCGTGGCGGCCGGCGTCAGCGCGGCTCTGCATGTAGGCAAGCTGCCGCCGGCTGTGCCGGTGCTGCAGCAGCAATTGGGCCTGTCCCTGCTGCAGGCCGGCTTTCTGCTTTCCACCGTGCAGGTGGCCGGCATGGTGCTGGGCTTGGTGGTGGGTCTGGGTGCAGACCGCTGGGGGCTGCGGCGCAGCATGCTGGCAGGCCTGCTGCTGATGGCGGGTGCCAGCGCCCTGGGCGCCACCGCTACGGGGTTTGCAGCGCTGCTGGCCTTGCGTGCCGTGGAGGGACTGGGCTTTTTGCTGGTGGCCATGCCGGGGCCGGGTCTGATCCGGCGCTGCGTGGCGCCAAGCGATCTGAGCGCGCGCATGGGCTGGTGGGGCACTTATATGCCGTTGGGCAGTGCCATCGGCTTGCTGCTGGGGCCGTGGGTGATGGCCTGGGCATCTTGGCCCGCATGGTGGTTGCTGTTGGGGCTGATTTCGGCACTCGCATGGGTCGCCGTCTGGTGTGGCGTGCCGGCAGACAGGCCGGTGCCCCTTGGCGCGTCGGTGGCGGGCGGTGGCTGGCGTCCTCGCCTGGCGTTGACCCTGCGCAGCCCCGGACCCTGGTGCGTGGCTGTGGCCTTTGCCGTGTATTCAGGGCAGTGGATGGCCGTCATCGGCTTTCTCCCCACGGTCTATGCCGAGGCTGGCCTGGGCGCCGCATTGTCGGGGACGCTGACGGCCGTGGTGGCGCTGGCCAACATGGTGGGCAATGTGGCCTCGGGCCGTTTGCTCCAAGGTGGCTGGAGCGCCACGCGCGCATTGCGCCTGGGCTTTGGCTGCATGGCGGCGTGTGCGCTGCTGGCCTATCTGCAATGGCAGGGGCAACCACTGGCGCCGTTGTGGCTGCGCTTTGTGGCGGTGGTGTTGTTTTCGGCGGCGGGCGGGCTGATTCCGGGCACGCTGTTTTCCATGGCGGTGCGGCTGGCCCCCGATGAGTCCACGGTATCGACCACGGTGGGTTTCATGCAGCAATGGTCCAGCGTGGGGCAGTTTGCAGGCCCGCCTCTGGTGGCGGCCGTGGCCGTGCAGGCGGGCGGATGGCAGTGGACCTGGGTGGTGACGGCGGCCATGTGCGCCGTCGGCTGGTGGCTGGCTGGCGCGATCGGGCGCATCAACTGCGCGGCTGCAGCGCCGCGCGGGCGCGCTGCAGTCTGATCACGCGTCGCGCGAGCCTATCAACGCCTTCAGGGCTTCTTCCATCTGCTGCGCATGGTCCAGCGCGGGCAGCCAGGCCTGGGGCACCGGCTGGGCGGGTGCCTGGGGTGCGGATGCGGCCAGTTGGGCCAGGGCGTCATCGGGCTGCAGGGCCACCACGTTGCCGTTGGCGGACAGCTGGCGGCAGGCATCGACCAGCCATTCACAGTGCAGCACGATGGCGCGCGGCATGAGGCCACTGTCATGCGACATGCCGCGCACCAGGCTTTCGCCCAGCAGCAGCGCGCTGGCATACAGGCGCACGGCGTGGCGGTCATAGCGCCCGGTGATGGTCTGCAGCCCCGCGCCTCCCAGGCGGCCGCGCAGGGACCAGCGGCTGGCGCTTTGCGCCTCCACCATGGCTGCGCGCAGTGCGCTCAGCGCATCGCTGCTGCGCGTGAGCTGGCCCAGCGCGACGGTGGCATCGGGCGTGTCGTGGGTGGCAGTGGCACGCAGGGTGGCCTCCAGCCCCTCGGCCAGCTGGCCCAGCAAGGCGCTTGCCGAGCGCGACACGGCGCGCAGCGGATTGGCCGTGAAGATCACCTGACTGAACATCAGGCCGACACCGGCGCCCACCAGTACATCAACCAGCCGGGTCTCGCCCGCGGCGCTCGGCCCCATGCTCAGCACCAGCACGACAGAGACGCCCGCCTGTATCGGGACGACCGGCGGCTGCCCGAGCATGGCGGCCAGAGACAGGGCGACCAGCGAGGCCAGACTCAGCCGCAGCAGCGGAATGGTGTCGGGCAGCAGCCAGGCCAGTTCGCCGACGATGATGCCGATGGCGCAGCCCAGCACCAGGCCCCAGGTCTGCTTGAGATGGCTGGGCAGGCCGGGCGCCAGGCAGACCAGGGCGGTGACGGCGGCAAAGACGGGTTTGGGGTGGCCGAGCAGGTAGTGGGACAGCTCCCAGGCCAGCATCGCACCCAGGGAGGCGGCGATGGCGTCGCGAAGCGCCAGCCGCAGGCGGCCGGGCGCAGCGGCCATGCCGCTCTTGGGTGTTCCAGGGGGTGTTTTTGCTTTTGCTTTTCGCCAACGCACGAAGATTCTCCCTCCAGCATGCGAAATCCAGGTTCGCAAATGCCCAAAAGCATAGCGGCCGGTGCAGGTCCGGCGTGCAGGAGAGAAGCTTCTTGTTTGTAAGAAAGCAGCCCGCAGCGGGCGGGTCGGCAGCTCAGGCGGGCTGGAGCAGGCCTTCGATGAAGGCCCATTCATCGGGCGTGACCGGCGTGATCGACAGGCGGTTGCCCTTTTGCAGTACACGCATGCGGGCAAGCTCGGGATGCTCGCGCAGCTCGGCCATCTGCAGCGTGCGTGTCTTGCGCAGCGCCTGTACGTCCAGCGTGAGCCAGCGTGGCTTGTCGGGCGAGGACTTGGGGTCGTAGTACGGGCTGCTCGGGTCGAACTGAGAGGCATCGACGCGCAGGTTGCCTGCAATGCGGGCGATGCCGTAGATGCCGGGCTCGGCGCAACTGGAGTGCCAATACAACACCCCATCGCCCACCTGCATGGCATCGCGCATGAAGTTGCGCGCCTGGTAGTTGCGCACACCGTCCCAGGCGATGGTGGCTTGCGGGGCGGCCAGCGCGTGGTCTATGGAGAATTCGTCGGGCTCGTTCTTCATGAGCCAGAACTGGCGGGCGGAGGTGGGGGCGGCAGTCATGCCGCGATTGTGGCAAATCCCCGGGCGCCGTGGCGGCGTTCCGCGCGCGCCGGCAAGAGCGCGCCGGTGACGGGACAATCACCTTCAGCCGGGCACCTCTCCCCAGCCCGCGAACCACAGGAACCCTGCATGACCGACAGCTCCACCTATGTCCCGCCCGCCGTATGGCAGCCAGCGCCTTCGGGCGGCACCTTTGCCAACATCAACCGCCCGGTCGCCGGCCCCACCCATGACAAGGCATTGCCGGTGGGGCAGCAGCCGCTGCAGCTGTATTCGCTGGCCACGCCCAACGGCGTGAAGGTCACCATCATGCTGGAGGAGCTGCTGGCGCTGGGCCATGCCGGCGCGGAGTACGACGCGTGGCTGATCCGCATCAGCGAAGGAGACCAGTTCTCCAGCGGCTTTGTCGAGGTCAATCCCAACTCCAAGATCCCGGCGCTGGTGGACCGCAGCGTCGAGCCGCCGGTGCGCGTGTTCGAGTCAGGCTCCATCTTGCTGTACCTGGCCGAGAAGTTTGGTGCGCTGCTGCCTGCCGAGCCCGCTGCGCGCACCGAGACGCTGAACTGGCTGTTCTGGCAGATGGGATCGGCGCCTTACCTTGGCGGTGGTTTCGGGCATTTCTATGCCTATGCGCCCGAGAAGTTCGAGTACCCCATCAACCGCTTCACCATGGAGACCAAGCGCCAGCTCGATGTGCTCGATCGCCAGCTGGCCCTGCATCCGTTCATTGCGGGTGCGAACTACAGCATTGCCGATATCGCCATCTGGCCCTGGTATGGGGCCCTGGTGCTCAATGAGGTGTATGGCGCGGCCGAGTTCCTGTCAGCCCATGAATACACGCATGTCATGCGCTGGGCCAGGCAGATTGCCCAAAGGCCGGCCGTGCTGCGCGGCCGCCGCGTGAATCGTACCTGGGGAGATGAAGCCACCCAGGTGCCCGAGCGCCACCAGGCGTCGGACCTGGGCTGATAGCCGTCTACTGGGAGCGGCCCCAGGGGCCGCGATCGGGCTGGCGCCAGAAGCGCGGGCGCTTGCTGGAAGGCTCGGGGGCGGGCTCGGCGTCGCGCCCGTCCTTATCGGTCCTGTCGGCCTTTTTGGCCTTTTCCAATTGCTGACCTGTCTGCTCGACCTTGCGCGCCGTGCGATCCAGCCGCGAGGGAATGTCGAGTTCTGCATGCTCGACCACACGAATGCAGTCCTGGATATGCCGCTCGCCCAGATAGCGCAGCGTGGCATAGCCCAGCGCTGCCGCTGCAGCCTGGCCTGCCAGTGGCACGTATTTGGCGGCCTGCGTGGCCGTCATGCGCATGCCGGCCGCGCGCGCTAGGCGCACCACCATGTCGCGCGTGATCAGCTTGCCGATCAGCACCGAGCCCACCATGGCCACGGCCTTTTGCACCTGCTCGCGCTTGCCGGGTTCCAGCTTGTCCAACTGTTCGGGTGTAAGGCCGAATTCGCGGTTGATGCGTGGCAGCAACCGCGCCAGCAGTGCCGCATCCACCAGCCAGTCCAGGCCCGGAATGGGCAGGCTGCTGGCCGCTGCGCCGACCAGCGCACGCCGGTGCAGCAACTTGCGCGCGCTCTCGGCCGCTTGCGCCACATCTTGGCGCGGTGGTGGAGGGGGAGGGGTTTTGTCCGATGTGCGAAAGATCATGCGTGCCAGTGAAGACGGGGCAGATGTCGATCAAGAAAATGCGCCAGCCGGCGGATGCTGCTGGCGCGCAGGGTGGTCAGCGTGCGCTCTTGCTGCGCACCAGACTGTAGATGAAGAGGATGACGATGGCGCCCACGATGGAGGCGATCCAGCCGGCGGGTTGCCCGGCCTCGTACCAACCCATCGCGACACCGACGTAGCTGGCAAGAAACGATCCTGCCACGCCGAGCAGGATGGTCATGATCCAGCCAAAGCTGTCATCGCCGGGTTTGAGTGCCCGCGCCAGCAAGCCAACGACCAGGCCAACGATGAGGGTACCAATCAAGGACATCATGCTTTTCTCCGAACTGAAGCTTCCATGCCGCGACTCTAGGGCCCTGCACCGGGTGGCCCTGTCGGACAGCATCTCAACCTGGGACGAAGCCAGGCAGGGCCCTGAAAAACAAAACGCCTGCATGTGCAGGCGTTTGTGGATTGGCGCACAAGACGCTGCGATCACTGCAGCTGGCTTGCCTGCATCTGCAGGGCCAGAGCGGCCTTGCTGGCGTCAAGGCCCAGGCCGTCGGCGTCCTGCACGCGGCGGGCGCCATCGAAGCGGCGAGCCCAGTACGCGCTTTGCATGCTTTCCACGCGAACCTGCGCACCGGTGCGCGGTGCATGGATGAAGTTGCCGTCGCCGACATAGATGCCGACATGGCTGAAGGTGCGGCGCATGGTGTTGAAGAACACCAGATCACCGGGCTTGAGTTCGTTCTTGTCGATTTTTTCCGTGGCCTGTGCCTGCTGGTCAGCGCGGCGCGGCAGGACCTTGCCCAGGGTTTCGGAGTAGATGGCGCGGACGAAGCCGCTGCAGTCGAAGCCGGTCTCGGCACTGTTGCCGCCGCGGCGGTAGGGAACGCCGATGAAGCCCATGGCGGTCACGACCAGATCGGAGGTCTTTTCGGCGACGCTTTGTCGTGCTTCCTTGACGAAGTCGGAAGTGCGTTCCGCCATGTGATGGCGGGCTTCGCGCAGCTGCGAGATGAGGCTGCGGTTGACCAGCAGCTGGTTCATATCGTCGTCACGCATTTCGGGCGGAGCCGCGTGTGCCGTGACGCTGACAAACAGGAGTGCAATAAGCCATCGGGACATGGGGCGCGAGATTACCACGCAAAAACGTAGGACAAATTCGATAAGACCCCCGAAATCCTGGGTTTTTGAGTTACCTCAGGAATCCGGGCTGCGCGGCAGGGAGCGCACGCAAGCTGCGACAATGGAAAGCTTTCCCTTTTGTCCTCTATAAGAAGGGCGGCCCGCGCCGCCCCATATTCCCAAGAAAGATCCGCCATGCTGCTTGAAGCCACCGACTCCCAGCTCGTACTCGTCGATTACCAGGAGCGCCTGATGCCGGCCATCTTCGAGGGACCGGCAGTTCTGGCCAATGCCGTGAAGCTGGCGCGCCTGGCGCAGCTGGTGGACGTACCGGTCTTCGGCACCGAGCAGAACCCCTCGCGCCTGGGCGCCAACGACGCCGAACTGCGCGCGCTGTGCGACCGGACCCTGTCCAAGATGCATTTCAGCGCCGTGGCCGAGGGCCTGGGCGAGTGGCTGCGTCCTCCTGCACGGCCCCAGGGCGGCAATGCACGCAGCCTGCCCAAGCACCTGCAAAAGCCCCAGCAGCAGGCGCCCGAGCGCAGCATGGTGGTGATTGCCGGCTGTGAAGCCCACGTCTGCCTGCTGCAGACGGCGCTGGAACTGCTGGAAGATGAGTTCGATGTCTGGGTCGTCACCGACGCCTGCAGCTCGCGCACCGAGCGCAACCGCGATGCCGCCTTCGACCGCCTGGCCGGCGCGGGTGCCGAGCTGGTGACCACGGAGATGGTGGCCTTCGAGTGGCTGCGCAGCTGCGAGCATCCGGCCTTCAAGGAGCTGCTTGCCCTGGTCAAGTAAGGCACGGGTTCCTGGTTCCGCCGTCTTGGGGCGCTCTTTGGAGCGCCTTTTTTCATGGTGACCTGTCTGTTCTTGGGAGGCGGGCTGCCGCTGCACCGCGTAGTTCTACGGAGCTGCGTGCGTAGCCGGCCGAATAGGCGCGGGCAGGGCGTTTTTCTACAGTGGCGGCATTCCCCCAAGAGAGACTGTATGAAGCACGTTCTGACCTTCACCGCCCTGAT
Organism: Delftia sp. Lp-1; assembly: GCF_020523835.1. Lineage (NCBI taxonomy): Bacteria > Pseudomonadati > Pseudomonadota > Betaproteobacteria > Burkholderiales > Comamonadaceae > Delftia > Delftia sp. Lp-1. Next base: position 2,266,717 of record NZ_JAJALJ010000001.1, read on the forward strand.
CCTGACCGCCTCGGGCAGCGCTTTGGCTGCCGACCATTTCTATGGCGCCGTCCGCATCAACTCCGCCAACTACAAGGCCCACGACATGGACTCCAGCGCCCGCCCCGGCCTGGGGCAGTTCGTGCCTGGCGACGACAGCCGCCGCGCTACAGGCGGCTCTCTGGCCCTGGGCTATCAGCTCCCGTCGGACTGGCGCCTGGAAGCGGAATACACCCTGCCCAGGAGCAACGAATTCACCAGCGGCTCCACGCGCTTTCCCACGAGCTTCAATCACCACAGCATCCGTTCTCAGCGCCTGATGATCAATGCGTACAAGGATTTCCCCCTGAACGCGCAGTTCTCCGTGTACGGCACGGCGGGCCTGGGCCTGGCCCACCTGCAGTCCAGCGGCTGGCAAGGCAATCCGAATCGCCAGTACTTCAGCGATTCCCAGAACAATCTGGCCTATGCGCTGGGCTTTGGCATCAGCTACTCGCCGATTCAAAAGGTCAGCATCGACCTGGGCTACCGCTATGTGGGCATGGGCAAGACCCACAGCGGCGCCAACAACTTCACCAATGTCCGTGGCCTGCAGGATGAGCAGATGCGCGCCAAGCTGAGTTCCAGCGAGATCTCGGTCGGCCTGCGCTACAGCTTCTGAGTTTGAAGGGGCCTGTCTGCCCGCGCAGCGCGGAGTTGTCAGCTTTTGGCAAGCGCATTATGAATAATTATGAATTCAGAAGCCGCCAATCCATGACAACGACAGGAGACAGACAATGGCCCCGCGTTTCGACGATTTCCACCGCCGCTCCATCGAGGAGCGCGATGCCTTCTGGACCGAGCAGGCCCGCCGCATCGACTGGCATGTGCCTCCCCAGCGCATCTGCGACTACGACAATCCGCCGTTTGCACGGTGGTTTGTCGGGGGGCAGACCAATCTCTGCCACAACGCCGTGGACCGGCACCTGGCCGAGCGCCCCGACCAGAACGCGCTGATCGCCATCTCCACCGAGACCGGCACGGAAAAGGTCTACACCTACCGCGAGCTGCATGCCGAGGTGCAGCGCATGGCCGCCGTGCTGCATTCGCTGGGTGTGCAAAAGGGCGACCGCGTCCAGATCTACATGCCCATGATTGCCGAGGCGGCCTTTGCCATGCTGGCCTGCGCGCGGCTGGGTGCCATCCATTCGGTGGTGTTCGGCGGCTTTGCCTCCGCGGCGCTGGCCTCGCGCATCGATGATGCCGAGCCCAAGGTCATCATCAGTGCCGACGCGGGCTCGCGCGGCGGGCGCGTCGTGGCCTACAAGCCCTTGCTGGACGAGGCCCTGCAACTGGCCAGCCACAAGCCAGCGGCCGTGCTCATCGTGGACCGTGGCCTGGCGCCTGCGCCCATGCGCGCAGGCCGTGACCACGACTGGGCCAGCCTGCGTGCGCTGCACGCCGACGCCCAGGTCGCCTGCACCTGGGTGGAATCCACCGACCCCAGCTACACGCTCTACACCAGCGGCACCACGGGGCGCCCCAAGGGCGTGCAGCGCGATACGGGCGGCTACACGGTGGCGCTGGCCGCCAGCATGCCGCTGATCTTCGGGGCCGAGGCAGGGCAGACTTTTTTCTGCACCAGCGACATCGGCTGGGTCGTGGGCCACAGCTACATCATCTATGCGCCGCTGATCGCAGGCATGGCCACCGTGCTCTACGAGGGCCTGCCCATACGCCCCGACGCGGGCATCTGGTGGAGCATCGTGGAGAAGTACCGGGTCACCCACATGTTCTCGGCGCCCACGGCCATCCGCGTGCTCAAGAAGCACGATGCCGAGTACCTGCACCGCCACGATATCTCCAGCCTCAAGGCGCTGTGGCTGGCCGGCGAGCCGCTGGACGAGCCCACGGCGCAGTGGATCAGCCAGGCCCTGGGCAAGCCCATCATCGACAACTACTGGCAGACCGAGACCGGCTGGCCCATCCTCACGCTGTGCAACGGCGTGGAGCAGCAGACCACGCGCTTCGGCAGTCCCGGCAAGGCCGTCTATGGCTATGACGTGAAACTGATCGACGAGGCCACGGGCGAGGAACTGCTCGGTGCCGGGCAAAAGGGCGTGCTGGCCATCGAGGGACCGCTGCCGCCGGGCTGCATGCAGACCGTCTGGCGCGACGATCAGCGCTTCGTCAACACCTACTGGAAGAGCATTCCGGGCCGCATGGTCTACAGCACCTTCGACTGGGGCATTCGCGACGAGGATGGCTACTTCTTCATCCTGGGCCGCACGGACGACGTGATCAACGTGGCCGGCCACCGCCTTGGCACGCGCGAGATCGAGGAATGCATTTCCGCCCATCCCCAGGTGGCCGAAGTCGCCGTGGTCGGCGTGGCCGATACGCTCAAGGGCCAGGTGGCACTGGCCTTTGCCGTGCCCCGGACGGCGCTGGAGGGCGAGGCCGAGCGCGCGGCTCTGCAGGCCGATGTGATGAAGCTGGTTGATGCGCGGCTGGGCGCCGTGGCCCGGCCCTCGCGCGTGGTCTTCGTCAGTGCGCTGCCCAAGACGCGCAGCGGCAAGCTGCTGCGCCGCGCCATGCAGGCCGTGGCCGAGGGGCGCGACCCGGGCGACCTCAGCACCATGGAAGACCCGGCTGCGCTGGCCCAGGTGCAGCAGCAGCTGTGAGGCAGGGCGCGCGGTGCAACCGCTTTCAGCCGGGGTGATGTGCGCCGGCGCCCCTGCCTGCCGCGCCTACAATCGCGGCTTGGGCCGCAGCCGGGCCAGGTTCCGGGCTGCGGCGCCCTGTTTTCAACCGACGAGAAAGCGTTTTCGACGTGCAGGTCGCATCTTCCATCTTCAAAGCCTATGACATCCGCGGCATCGTGCCGTCCACGCTCAACGAGGAGGTCGCGCTTGGCGTGGGCCGCGCCTTCGGCATGGCGGCCCTGGCGGCCGGCGAGACCGTGGTGGCCGTGGGACGCGATGGCCGCCTGTCGGGACCCTCGCTGTCCGCGGCGCTGATTGCCGGCCTGACCGAGGTCGGCATCGAGGTGATCGACATCGGCCTGGCCACCACGCCCATGCTGTACTACGCGGCCAGCACACTGGCGCGCTCGGGCATCCAGGTCACGGGCAGCCACAACCCCAAGGACTACAACGGCTTCAAGATGGTGCTGGCCGGCCGCGCCATCTACGGCGAGGAAATCCAGGCGCTGCGCCGCCGTGTCGAGAGCGACGACTGGACGATCACGGGCACCGGCAGCGTGCGCCGCGCCGATGTGCAGGCCGACTACCAGGCGCGCATCGTGGGTGACGTGAAGCTGGCGCGACCCATCAAGATCGTGGTGGACTGCGGCAACGGCGTGGCCGGTGCCTCGGCGCCCGGCATCTTCCGCGCCCTGGGCTGCGAGGTGATCGAGCTGTTCTCCGAAGTGGACGGTGAATTCCCCAACCACCATCCCGACCCCAGCAAGCCCGAGAACCTGCGCGACGTGATCGAGGCGCTGCGCACCTCGGACGCCGAGCTGGGCCTGGCCTTCGACGGTGACGGCGACCGCCTGGGCATCGTCACCAAGGACGGCCAGAACATCTTCCCCGACCGCCAGATGATGCTGTTTGCCAAGGACGTGCTCTCGCGCGTGCCGGGCGGCAGCATCGTCTACGACGTGAAATGCACGCAGCGCCTGGCGCCCGCCATCCGCGAGGCCGGGGGCGAGCCCGTGATGTTCAAGACCGGGCACTCCCTGGTCAAGGCCCGCATGAAGGAACTGGACGCGCCGCTAGGCGGCGAGATGAGCGGCCACATCTTCTTCAAGGAGCGCTGGTATGGCTTCGATGACGGCACCTACGCGGGCTGCCGCCTGCTGGAGATCGTCAGCCGCGAGGCCGACCCCAGCGCCTTGCTCAACGCGCTGCCCACCAGCTTCTCCACCCCTGAACTGAATGTGGCCTGCGCCGAGGGCGAGCCCCATCGCCTGGCCGCCGAACTGCAGGCCCTGGCCGCCGAGACCTTTGCCGCACCGGCCCAGGTCAGCACCATCGACGGCCTGCGCGTGGACTGGGCCGACGGCTTCGGCCTGATCCGCGCCAGCAACACCACGCCCGTGCTGGTGCTGCGCTTCGAGGGCCAGACCCAGGAGGCGCTGTCGCGCATCGAGGCGCAGATGCTGGCGCTGCTGGAGCGCGTCAAGCCTGGCGCGCAGGTTGGCGGCGCCGCGCACTGATTTGCGCGCCAGGCGATGACTTCACGCTCTCCCACGTCCTGGGCGCGCGCGCTGTACAGCGCCGTGACCTGGGCGGCGCAGCCGCTGCTGCGCCGCAAGCTGCTGCGCCGCGCCGAGGCCGAGCCCGTCTATGCCGAGCACATTCCCGAACGCTTTGGGCGCTACCAGCCGGCCACGCTGGGGCAGGACGGACGCGGCCGGTGGATCTGGATTCATGCCGTATCGCTGGGTGAGACGCGCGCTGCCGCCATCTTGCTGACCGCGCTGCGCGAGCGCCTGCCCGGCATGCGCCTGCTGCTGACCCATGGCACGGCCACAGGCCGCACCGAAGGCCGCCGGCTGCTGCAGCCCGGCGACCTGCAGGTCTGGCAGCCCTGGGATACGCCAGCGGCCGTGCGCCGCTTCGTGCAGCAATTCAGGCCAGCGGTCGGCGTGCTCATGGAAACGGAGGTCTGGCCCAACCTGGTCGCCATCTGCCGCGAAGAAGGCGTGCCGCTGGCGTTGGCCAACGCACGGCTCAGCGACAAATCACTGGGCCAGGCGCTGCGCGTGGCGCCGCTGGCGCGGCCCACCTATGCCGCCCTGGCCGCCGCCTGGGCGCAGACCGAGGACGATGCCCGGCGCCTGCGCCTGCTGGGTGCGCCCGTGCGCGGCGTGCTCGGCAACCTGAAATTCGATGCGCGTCCGGACGCTGCGCTGCTGGAGCGCGCCCGGCAATGGAAGTCCGGCCTGTCCCGCCCTGTGGTGCTGTTGGCCAGCAGCCGCGAGGGCGAGGAGGCCATGCTGCTGTCCGCCCTGCGCACGCTGGGGCCGGCAGGCCGGGCCGTGCAATGGCTGGTCGTGCCGCGCCATCCGCAGCGCTTTGACGAAGTGGCGGCGCTGCTGGCTGGCGGCGGCCTGCATGTCTCGCGCCGCAGCCAGTGGGTGGGTGGCCCGCCCTGCGGGGCTGCGGCGGATGACATCGACATCTGGCTAGGTGATTCGCTGGGCGAGATGGCCCTGTACTACGGCCTGGCCGACGCCACGCTCATGGGCGGCAGCTTTGCGCCGCTGGGCGGCCAGAACCTCATCGAGGCCCTGGCCTGCGACTGCCCTGTGGTGCTGGGGCCGCATACCTTCAACTTCAGCGAAGCCTCGGACCTGGCCTGCGAAGCCGGCGCCGCCCTGCGGGCGCCCGACCTGGAGCACGGGTTGCGCCTGGCCGTGGATCTGGCCGAGGACCGACAGGCCCACGCCCATGCCGTGGCCCAGACGCGCGGCTTCCTGGACCAGCACCGCGGGGCCGCACAGGCCACGGCGCAGGCGGTGGCCGGGCTGTTGCAGTCGCTCGCCTGATCCTCCTGTGCCAGGGGCGGGCAGGCAAGACTGCGCAGCAAAAGGGCTTTTGCTCGTTCAGCGAAAGGGCGACTCAAAGGGGTTGACAAGCGCCACGCCAAAATCCGCGAAGTCGCGAATGTTGCGTGTGGCCACGACCAGCCTGTGGCGGATGGCCGTGGCTGCAATCATTGCGTCCTCATACAGCGCATCGGAGCGCCCGTGCATCAGCCGGGCCCAGATGCGGAAGGTCTCGGCATCCATCGGCAGCACGTTGTAGGAGGCGGAGACCAGATCTGCCCAGCGTTCGATTTCCTGGGCCTTCTCAGCATCCTGTTGCCGGGTCAGCTCTATGCCCGCCTGGATTTCGCCCAGGCTGACCGCGGACAGATGGAGCTCCGGCTCAGGCAGGGATTGAAGCCAGGCCAGGACGGCTCCGTGGGGCCTGGGGCGCCGCAGCTCTGAAATGATGTTGGTGTCCAGCAAATACATTTCTGGCGCACTCAGTTGGCGGGTTCGATGGGCCTGCGGTGTGCCAGGCCGCGCGGCGGGATCAGCAGGTCTGCGCGGCCCACTTCCGAGAGCAGCAGTTCCTTGAGCGAAGCAGGTTCGGCAGCGGGATGCAGGCGGCGCCACTCTTGCATCGGAACGAGCACGGCAGTGTCTGCGCCACGCCGGGTCAACACTTGCGGGCCATCGGTCAGGCAGGCTTCGAGAAGCTCGTTGAAGTGGTCTTGGGCATCTTGCACAGGCCAGGATTTCATGATTGCGCTCCTTCGCTCACGGGTAACAGGCCCAGTCTAGTTCCTGGACTGTTGGCTCTGCAATCCTGGGCCCATGCACGCATCAAGGGCCCTATCCTTCCTGCAGCACCGGCAGGCTGACACTCGCCAGCAGCCCGCCATCCTCCGCACTGAGCAGCTCGATGCTGCCGCCGTGCCGCTCGGTCACGGTCCTGGCAATGGCCAAGCCCAGGCCGCTGCCGCTCTGGCTTTGGTCGGGCACGCGGAAGAAGCGGTCGAAGACACGCTGGCGCCAGGCCTCGGCAATGCCCGGGCCACGGTCGCGCACCTGGAGCACGGCTTGGTCGCCCTGGCGCTGCAGGCGCACGCTGATGGTGGCGTGCGCGGGGCTGTATTTGATGGCGTTGTCCACGAGGTTGTCGATCAGCGAGACCAGGCCTTCGCGTTCGCCCATCACGCTCAGTGGCTCGCTGGCTTCCAGGGCCAGTTCCACCGGGCGTCGGCAGGCCAGGGCATCGAGTGCGGCGAGCCGGTCTTCCAGCAGCAGGTCCAGGCGCAGCGGCTGCATGGCCATGCCGGGCGCCTCGGTCTCGCTGCGCATGAGTTGCAGCAGCTGGGCCACCATGCGGCTGGCGCGCTGGTTGCTGCGCAGCAGGCTGTCCATGAGTTCCTGCTGGCGCGGTTCGCTGCCAAGGCGCAGCAGGGCCTCGACGTTGACGTGCATGGCTGCCAGCGGTGTGCGCAGTTCGTGGGCTGCATCGGCGATGAGGTTGCGCTCGCGCTCGCTGCTGGAGCGCACGCGTGCCAGCAGGGCGTTGATGTCCTGCACCAGCGGCCGCAGCTCGGCGTGTGGCGGCGCATAGGTGAGCGCGCTGAGGTCGTCGGGGCCGCGTGTGGCCAGCTCGTCGCCCACGCGGCGCAGCGGGCGCAGCGCCGCGCGTACCGACCACCAGGCAGGAAAGGCCAGGAAGGGCAGGCTGATCAGCAGCGGCAGCAGGTAGTAGCTGCGGGTGTTGAGGGTGATCAGCAGTTCCTTGAAGGACGGCAGCATCAGCGTGACTTCGGTCTGGCCCGAGGCCGAGCGCAGCGTGCTCATGCGCCAGGTCTGCCCTTCGAAATCTATGTCCTCGACCGTGTCCAGCACGCGGTTGCGCAGCGTGGGTGCCGGCGTGGGCGAGCGGTACAGGAGCTGGCCGCGCTGCCAGACCAGCAGCGTGGGCGTGAAGCGGATGTCGTCGTCTCCGTCGCCGTACTCATGGCGCAGGGCCGTGTCCAGCGCGGCCAGGCTGTGCTGCTGGCGGTCCGGAAGGTCGGCCAGGTCCTCGGCCACAGCCATGACAAGTTCGTAGACAGGCTTGCTGACCAGCAGTTCATTGTGGAAGTGGGCCATGTAGATGGCGGCCACCAGCAACGCGGTCCAGATCGCGGTGAGCACGCCCATCTGGGCCAGCAGCATCCGCCGGCCCAGTGTGGGCCGCAGCCAGCGGCGCCATCTCGGGCTGGCCTGTTGCCCCTGCAGTGTGTGCGATGTCATGGTCAGGACAGGGGTGCCATCGGTTGCGAGTCGATGACATAGCCAATGCCGCGCACCGTGCGTATGAAGCCCGGCCCGATCTTGCGGCGCAGGTTGGAGACATGGACCTCCAGCGCATTGCTGCCGTTGGCGCTGCCGCCCGGGATGACTTCCTCCTCGATGCCGCTGCGCGTGACCACGCGGTCCATGCGCCGCAGCAGCAGGGCCAGCAGGTCGAATTCGCAGCGGGACAGCTCGACGTTCTGGCCTGCAACGCTGACACGGCGCGTGGGCTCGTGCAGCGACAGGCCGCGCAGATGCAGCGTTCCGTCGCCCTGCCCATAGCTGCGGCGTGCCAGGGCGCGCACGCGTGACACCAGTTCGGCAAGGGCAAAGGGCTTGACCAGATAGTCATCGGCGCCGCTGTCCAGGCCGTGCAGCCGGTCGTGCAGGCTGTCGCGTGCGCTCAGGATCAGCACGGGCAGGCGGCGCCATTCGCGGCGCAGGCGCGTGAGCAGGCTGATGCCGTCGCCATCGGGCAGGCCCAGGTCCAGCAACACCATCTCGAAGCTTTGCTGCTCCAGCGTGCGCAGCGCATCGGACAGGCGGCGCACCCAGACCACGTCCATGGCGTGATCGCCCAATGCGATGCGCACGCCATTGCCCAGATCCAGATCGTCCTCCACCAGCAGCAGTCTCATCGTGTGTTTCCTGTGCCGCTCCCATGCCGCGGACCGGCGCCTGCGGGAGGGCTGCCGCGAGTATCGGTCAAGGCGGGGCTCAGGCGCTTCAGCATCCCTTCAGGAAAGCCGGGGCAGGTCTTCAGGCTGGTTTGCCACAGTGGCCCGCTCGACAACTCCCACGAAGGCAAGGCGCGCATGCCAAGACTCTCCCGCTGTTCCTTGCTGAGCCGTCTGGCGGTGCTGTGCGCGCTGGCTGCCTGGATGCTGGTCGTGGCGGGTTTGCGTGCCTCGGCTTTCCCAGAGCACAGGGCTGCGGCGCCAGGCGCGCGGCCCACGGCGGCCGGGCATCAGCCCGGGGCACTGCCGGCCGTGCGAGCGCTTCAGGGATTCAAGGGGCTGGCGCGCGGAGCGTCAGCGCATCGATGGCGCGCAGGTCGTCGTCGCTGAGCGTGCCGGCGGCCTGGCGCAGCTTGAGCTGGCCCAGCAGCACCTGGTAGCGCGCCAGGGCCAGGTCGCGCTGGGTTTGGTAGAGCTGGCTTTGCGCGTTGAGCACGTCGATGTTGATGCGCACGCCGACCTCGTAGCCGAGCTTGTTGGCGTCCAGCGCGCTTTGGCTGGACGCCAGCGCGGCCTCCAGCGCCTTGACCTGTGCCTGGCCCGACTGCACGCCGAAGAAGGCCGTGCGCGTGCTCTGCTCCACGTTGCGCTGGGCGTCGTCCAGCTGCGCGCGCGCCTTGTCTTCCAGCGCCAGGGTTTCCTTGATGCGGTTTTGCACGGCAAAGCCGGCGAACAGGGGCAGGTTCATGACCACGCCCACGCTGGCGGCATTGGTGCGGTAGCTGGTGCCGATCTGCGGCGTGACCGAGCCGTTGGGATAGCGGTTGACCACGTAGCCGGCCTGCAGGTCCACGGTGGGCTTGTGGCCGGCCTCGGCTTTCTTCGTTTCCAGCTGGGCGATGTCCAGCGCCAGGCGGGCCTGGCGCAGCTGGGGCTGGCCTTGCAGGGCGGTGTCCACCCAGGACTGGGCGTCGGAGGGCATCAGGGCCGGCAACTGCAGCGGCTGGGCCAGCGGGCGGGGCACGGTGCCCACGGCGCCAACGATCTGGTCCAGCACCAGGCGCTTGACGCGCAGATCGTTCTCGGCGGCGATTTCCTGCGCGCCGGCCAGGTCGAACCGGGCCTGGGCTTCGCGCGAGTCGGTGATGGTGGCCGTGCCGACCTCGAAGTTGCGCTTGGCAAATTCCAGCTGCTGAGCAATGGCGGCCTTCTGTGCCTTGACCACGGCCAGGCTGTCCTGGGCGCCGAGGACATCGAAGTAGGCCTGGGCCACGCGCACCAGCAGGTTCTGCTCGCCGCTGTCCAACTGGGCGCGCGCCACGTCCACGCCGCGCTGGCCCTGGTCGTAGGCGATCTTGTTGGCCGGGCGGTACAGCGGCTGCTGGGCGCTGAGCTGCAGGTTCTGCTGGGGCGAGCGAAAGCTCCCCGGCAGCACGCTGACTTCCACATGCGAAGTGTTGGCACCGGCCTGCAGACCCACGCTGGGCAACAGGCCCGAGCGTGCCTGCTCGGCGCGGCTGGCGGCGGCCTGGGCGTCGGCCTGCTGGGCCTGCCACTGGGCGTCGTAGCCGCGGGCCTTGGCCACCAGTTCGGACAGGTTCTGGCCCGTGGCCGCTGAGGCTGTCAGAGAGGGCAGGGCAGACTGCGGGGCCGCAGGGGCGGGCGCACGGACGGCTGGGGCAGGAGCCTGTGCCAGGGCCGAGCCCATGCCCGCCGCGCACAGCAGCAAGGCCATGTGGCGCAGGGGCCAGGCGTATGGGCGGGTCAGGGCGGAAGCGACAGGGGCAAGGGGCCGAAGCAGGGGCATAGAGGTCCTCGAATCAAAACACAGTCGTCACGAAGCACCGGGGACGGCGGGTGTACCGCCGTGTCCCGGGTTTCTTTTGCGTGTTGCCGCTCAGTAGCGCGGCACGCCTGGGTCGCGCTCGCGCGACCAGGCATCGATGCCTCCGCTGATATTGGCCACGGTCTCGAAGCCGTTGTTCATCAGGAAGGCAGCGACATGCATGCTGCGTGCGCCGTGATGGCACAGGCAGGCTGTGGGGTGATCCGGATCGAGTTCCTGCAGGCGCGAGGGAATCTCGCCCATGGGGATGCAGCGCAGCTCGAAGCCCTCGGGGCGTACGCTGGCCTGGGCCACTTCCCAGGGCTCGCGCACGTCCAGCACCAGGGGCAGGGCATCGGAGCCGCTGGAGTGCTGGTTCAGCCAATCGTTGAGTTGCGCGGGAGGCACTTGGGGAAGCATCGGAAAGATCCTTGCGGAATGGAGTGGAGTTGCCGCAGCGGCCGAAATCCTCTGGACCCCGGCCGTCGTGGCGGATTTCAGAACGTGAAGCGCGAAGGCTCTTCAAAGTTGGCCAGGCGTGCGGTCACCACGTCCCAGGGCTGGCTGGTCTCGAACTGGTGGCCGTTCTTTTGCACCAGCGTGAAACGCATCATGGGCAGTTGGCCGACGATGGCTGCCAGGCGGCCGCCGTCGTTGAGCTGGGCCAGCAGGGACTGGGGCACCTGGGCGACCGAGCCGCTGAGCACGATGGCGTCGAACTGGCCCAGAGCGGGCGCTGCCGTGGCGCCATCGGCCAGCTTGACCTCGGCATTGGTGATGCCGGCGCCCAGCAGGTTCTCGCGGGCCATCTCGGCCAGCTCGGGGACGATTTCCAGTGTCACGACTTCCTTGGCCTGGGCGGCCAGCAGGGCGGCCATGTAGCCCGAGCCGGCGCCGATTTCCAGCACGCGGTCGGTGGGCTTGATCTTCAGGTCCTGCAGCATGCGGGACTCGATGCGCGGGGCCAGCATGCACCAGCCCTTGGCGGCGGCTTCCTCGGTCGGGGCGACCAGGGGGATTTCCAGGTCCATGAAGGCCAGGCCGGCATGCTCGGGCGGCACGAAATTCTCGCGGTGCACCTTGCCCAGCAGCGCCAGCACTTCTTCATCAAGCACGTTCCAGGGGCGGATCTGTTGCTCGATCATGTTGTAGCGCGCGTGCGCTTGGGCGCTGTGGTGTTCGGGCAGGCTGTTCAGGGGCAGGCTCATGGGGTATCTCCGGAGAAAGACTTGTCAGGACAAACCTTTGATTCTACGAGTCTCGCGGCGGGGTGGGGGCGCTGGCGGCGCCTTGGCCGGGTGCCGCGTCGTGCTGGTTGCCGTTCCACAGGCGCCGCAGCCACTGGGAGAAGTCGTCAAGGTAGCAATAGACCACGGGCACGACCACCAGGGTCAGCAGCGACGAGGTGACCACGCCGCCGATCACCGACTGGCCCATGGGCGCGCGCTGCTCGGAGCCTTCGCTGAGTGCGAAGGCCAGCGGCACCATGCCGAAGATCATGGCCAGCGTGGTCATCAGAATGGGGCGCAGCCGCACGCGTGCTGCCAGCAGCAGGGCCTGCTCGCGCGGCAGGCCGTCGCGGATCTGGCCGGTGTCCGGGTCGCTGTGCGGGACGCGCGCACGGATGGCGAAGTCCACCAGCAAGATGGCGTTCTTGGTGACCAGTCCCATGAGCATGACCACGCCGATGATGGAGAACATGGACAGGGCCGAGCCGAACATCATCAGCGCCAGCACCACGCCGATCAGCGTCAGCGGCAGCGAGGTCATCAGCGCCAGCGGCTGCAGGAAGCTCTTGAACTGGCTGGCCAGGATCATGTAGATGAAGATGATGGCCAGGGCCAGGGCGGACACCGCATAGCCGAACGATTCGTTCATGCTCTTGGTGGCGCCGCTGAACTGCGTGCGATAGCCGGGCGGCAGGGCGATGTCGGCCAGGGCATTGCGGATGTCGGCCGAGACCTCGCCGCTGGAGCGCAGGTAGACGTTGCCGCTGAAGGCAACCTCGCGCGTCATGTCGCGGCGGTTGATCTGGCTGGGACCGGTGGCGGGCGTGACGGTGGCCACCTGGTTCAGCCGCACGATGCGCATGCCGCCGTCGCCCGAGGTGGAGGGCAGGGCGAAGGGCAGGCGCTCCAGGTCCTGGGGCGTGCTGCGCGACTCGGGCGCCAGGCGCACCTTGACGTCATAGGTCTGGTCGTCGCTGGCGCGCCAGTTGCCCACGGTCTGGCCCGCCACCCAGGTGCGCAGAGCGGTTGCCATCGAGCCTACCGACAGGCCCAGGTCGGCGGCCGCATCGCGCCGCACGGTGATGTCGATCACGGGCTTGTCGGGCTTGAGGCTGCTGTCCAGGTCCACCAATCCGGGAATGCCGCGCAGGCGTTCCATCACCACGCGGTTCAGGCGCTCCAGCTCGCCCAGGTCCGGGCCCTGCAGCGAGAATTCGACCTGTTTTTGCCCGCCCACGGGCTCGCGCTGGCCCACATGGGTGACGGTGATGCCGGGCACGCTTTGCAGCTGCTCGCGCAGCACGCCCGAGAGTTCGTCGCCGCTGCGCTGGCGCAGGTGGCGGTCCAGCAAGCGGATGTAGATGCTGGCGTATATCTTGCCCTGGGCCGTGCCGGTGTTGATGGTGGCCAGCGTGTAGCGGACCTCGGGCAGGGCACGGATGATGGCATCGACCTGGCGGGCCTTGGCCTCCGTGGCCTCGATGGACGAGCCCACGGGCGTGTTGAAGCTCACCGTGGTTTCCGAGAAATCGGCCTTGGGCACGAATTCAGTGCCCAGCAGCGGCACCAGGAAGATGCTGGCCACGAAGATGGCCAGTGCCGCCACCAGGGTGGTGATCTTGTGGCGCAGCGCCCAGCCCAGCACGTCCTGGTAGAAGTGGGACAGCGAGTCGGTGGCGCGCTCGAACCAGGCCGTGACCCGACCCAGCGTGCGGTCGTAGAGGCTGTTGCCGCGCTTGTCGCCATGAGCGTGGATGGTCGGGTCATGCCAGACGCTGGAGAGCATGGGGTCCAGCGTAAAGCTCACGAACATGGAGATCATCACGGCCGCCACGATGGTGATGCCGAATTCGTGGAAGAACTTGCCGATGATGCCGCCCATGAAGCCGATGGGCAGGAACACGGCCACGATGGACAGCGTGGTGGCCAGCACGGCCAGGCCGATCTCCTGCGTGCCGTCCAGCGCGGCCGCATGCGCGTCCTTGCCCATCTGCACGTGGCGCACGATGTTCTCGCGCACCACGATGGCGTCGTCGATCAGCAGGCCCACGCACAGCGACAGCGCCATCAGCGTGATCATGTTGATCGAGAAGCCGAACCAGTACATGAACAAAAAGGTGCCGATCAGCGCAATGGGCAGCGTCAGCCCCGTGATCACCGTGGAGCGCCAGGAGTTCAGGAACAGGAAGACGATGAGCACCGTCAGTGCCGCGCCCTCGATCAGCGTCTGGCGCACGTTGTTGACGGCCACGCGGATGGGGCGGGCGCTGTCGGCAATCGGCTCCAGCCGCACGCCGGCCGGCACTTCGGCGGCGATCTCGCGCAGCGTGGCGTTCAGGCCGTCCACGACTTCGATGGTGTTCTCGTCCTGGGCCTTCTGCACGGACAGCAGCAGGGTGCGGCTGCTGTTGTACAGGGCCACGGTTTCCAGTTCGCCCGCGCCGTCCTGCACGCGCGCCAGCTGGCCCAGGCGCACGGGCGCGCCGCCGCGCTGGGCGACGATGATGCGCTCGAAGTCCTGGGGGCGCTTCATGCGTGCGTCGATCTGCACCACGCGCTCCTGCTCGCGCGAGCGGATGGCGCCCAGCGGCAGGTCCTGGTTCTCGCTGCGCACGGCGTTCACGATCTGGTCGGGCGTGATGGCATAGGCTTCCAGCGCCTCGGGCTGCAGGTAGATGTTGATCTCGCGCGGCGTGGCGCCCACCAGGTTGACGGCGCCCACGCCGCGCACGTTCTCCAGCCGCTTCTTGAGGACCTGGTCGGCCCAGCTGGTCAGCGCGACGGCATCGGGCGCCTTGGCGCCGGCATCGGCCTGGGGCAGCACGGCCACGGACCAGATGGGCGAGCTGGCCGGATCGAAGCGCAGCACGCGTGGCTCCTTGACCTCGTCGCGCAGGGTGGGGCGCACCGAGGCTACCTTCTCGCGCACGTCCTCGGCAGCGCGGCGGCCATCGACATGCAATTGGAATTCGATGATGACGACGCTGGTGCTCTCATAGCTGCGCGAGGTCAGCGCGTTGATGCCGGCAATGGAGTTGACGCCTTCCTCGATCTTCTTGGTGACCTCGGACTCCACGATCTCGGGCGAGGCGCCCGGATAGTCCACCGTGACCACGACCACGGGGAAGTCCACATTCGGGAACTGGTCCACCTTGAGCCGCTGGTAGGAAAACACACCCAGCACCATGAGGGCCAGCATGAGCATGGTGGCGAACACAGGGTTGGCCAGGCTGACGCGCGTGAACCACATGGTCAGCGGGCTCCGGGGGCTGGCGCAGCCTGGGGTTGCTGCACCTGTTGCAACGGTTGCAACTGCACTGCCGTGCCTGCGCGCAGGCCGCCAACGCTGCCGGCCAGCACCCTGTCACCGGCCTGCAGGCCGCTGGACACGGCAATCCAGGTGGCGCCATCCTGCGCGCTCTGGCTGCCCAGCGTGACCGGGCGGTGCTGCACGCGCAGCAGGCTCTTGTCCGCTTCGGACTCGCCCGCAGGCTGCAGCAGCTGTACATAGGGCTGGGGCTGGTCGGTGCGAACAGCGGTCAGGGGCACGGCCAGCTGTTCGGTCTGCCCCGTGACAATGCTGCCCTGCAGGTACAGGCCCGGGCGCACGATGGGGATGGATCTGACGGCGGCGCCTGCGTTGACCGGTGCAGCCTGCACACGCAGATAGACGGCCACGCTGCGCGAACCTGCCTGGGCGCTGGGGTTGATTCGCACCACGCGCGCGGGCACGGAGGTCACATCGTCGCCCGCGCCCTGGACCTGCAACAGGGCCTGCTGGCCGACCTGCACGCGCACCGAATCGGCGGGCGCCAGCTGGGCCACGACTTCGAGGTCGGACGGATCGACGATCTCCAGCACCCGCGTTTCCACGCCCACGCGCTCGCCGTCCTGCACCAGGCGCTGTGAAACCTTGCCGTCCATGGGGCTGCGCAGCACGCTGTCGGTCACGCTCTTGCGGGCCACATCGGCGGCGGCCTGGGCGGCGGCCAGGTTGGCGCGTGCGGCGTCGAGGTTGGATTGGGAGGTGGCCAGCGCCGTGGTCGAGATGAAGCCCTGGGTGACCAGGGCCTGGTTGTTGTCGTGCTGGCGCTGGGCCAGCTGCAGCTGCGCCTGGGCCGCATCGGCCTGCTGGCGGGTCTGGCGCCAGCGGGCTTCGACCTCGGTGGCGTCCACGCGGGCCAGTTCCTGGCCCTTGCGCACGCTGTCGCCCTCGCGCACCTGAAGGCCGCGCAGCTCGCCGGCCACATAGGCCTTGACCACGGCGCTGCGCACGGCCTGCACCACGCCGCTGACGGGCACGGTCAATTGCAGCTGGCGCGGCTGCAGCTGCACCACTTCCTGCGGACCCACACGCACCGGCATCTCGCGCGGCTGGGTGGCCGCGGCGATGGCGCTTTGCTTGCTGTGCCGGGTGGATGCGGCGCGCCATACGCTGGCGCCGATGGCGATCAATAAGGCCAGGCCGATCAGCCAGCCGGTGCGACGCTTCATGGTGTGGGCGGGGAGGAGGGTGGTGTGGTGGCTGCAAGGGGCTGGCACATGCCATGCAGCAGATAGTCGATCTGGGCTTCCAGAAACTGCTCGGGATCGAAGTCGCCATGGGGCAGGCAGCCGCCCAGCGAATGCTTCCAGATCATCAGAAACATCATCGGGGCGACCACGCAGTGCACGGACAGGTCCAGATCCATGGGCCGGAACTCGCCGCGCTCGACCCCGCGTTGCAAGATGCGCCGGATCAGCTCATGGCCTGGAAGAACCACTTCCTGGTGGTAGAACTGAGACAGCTCGGGAAAGTTGCCCGCCTCGCTGAGCATGAGCTTGGTGATGCCCGACGCCTTGGTGCTGCCGATGCGTTCCCACCAGGACTTGAAGCAGTAGCGCAGCAGATCGGTTGAAGGTGCGCAGTAGTTGTCGAGCTCTTCGCTCCACTCGCCGAAGCGGCCCGCGATGCTGTGGCGCACCACGGCCTTGAAAAGCTCCTGCTTGCTCGCGAAATAGAGGAACAGCGTGCCCTTGGAGACCCCGGCGCGGGCGGCGACTTCTTCGACGCGGGTGGCGGCGTAGCCCTTTTCCACGAAGAGGTCGAGCGCCGCTTCCAGCAACTCGCCGGGACGCTCCTGCTTGCGGCGGCTGCGCTTTCCGGAAGGCTCGGCGGGGGCGGGTGAAGAGGCGGGGGAGTCGGTCACGGAAAATTAATGACTGATGGGTTAGTTATCGTAACCGCAGAACCGTTCGTCGTCACCTGGCTTGTGCATGGGCTAACCTGTAGGTGCAACGGCTTGCATGAATAGTGTGCAGCTATTTTTTTGAAAACCTCATAGAAAAGGCGCATATGGCGACTGAAACCATTTATCTGGGCGGCGGCTGTTTCTGGTGCACCGAAGCCGTTTTCGACCGCGTGCGCGGCGTGAGCGACGTGCAAAGCGGCTACGCCAATGGCGATCTGGACGATCCCAGCTACGAAGACATCTGCACCGGCGAGACCGGCCATTCCGAGGTCATCCGCGTGCAGTTCGATCCAGCCGTGATCCCGCTGCGCGACCTGCTCACCGTGTTCTTCGGCACGCACGACCCGACCACGCTCAACCGCCAGGGCAACGACGTGGGCACGCAGTACCGCAGCGGCATCTACACCACGAATGAGCAACAGGCCGAAGTGGCGCGCACGCTGATCTCCGAACTCACCCAGGCCGGCGCCTACGACGCGCCCATCGTCACCGAGGTGCAGCCCCTGGCAAGCTACTGGCCGGCAGAGGACTATCACCAGGACTACTTCCTCAACCATCCCAACCAGGGCTACTGCGCCTTTGTGGTGGGGCCCAAGGTGCAGAAGTTCCGGGGCGCCTTTGCACGCTGGGTCAAGCCGTGAGCGGGTGGCGGCGCGTGGTGTAAGCGGTTGTGATTCGCAGGCATAATGCAACCCGGTTGCGATAATGCCGCCTGGCTGCCCTGCCGTGTTCAGCGGCCTGACCTTTCATCACCCATGTCCTTGCCGACCCCCACTTCCCTGCCCATACCTGCCGGCATGCGTTCGACGCGTGCCACGCGGGCCGTGCTGGCAATGTGGGAGTCGCGGGCCGACGCACTCCTGAGCGAAGCCGATGTGGAAGCGGTCCTGCACGCCCAGGGCGTGCAGGTCAACCGCGTCACCGTCTACCGGCTGCTGGACCGCCTGGCGGCAGCCGGTGTGTTGCGCCGCAGCGTGGATGCTGCCCGCGTGGCCCGCTACAGCCGGTCCGTGCCGGGCGCGGCCAGGCAGGCCGATGCCGCTGCGCATTTCGAATGCGCGGATTGCCACAGCGCTTTTCGACTGGGCGGCGAGGGCGGTGGGGGCGGCGAGCCGCTGCAGGCCGCTTTGCTGCAGCTGCGCCAGGCGCTGGCCGCCAGCGGCCTGCAGGGCCGGGCCATCGATGTGGCGGTGACAGGGCTGTGCCAGGACTGCAGCAGTGCAGGGCCATCCCGAAATGCTCCGTCCGCCTGAGGCGATCGCCTTATCCCCTTTCTTCTCTTGCATAGCTCTTCAGGATTTCGCATGACCCTTGCACCGTTGCGCCCCGTTTCCTTGATCCTGGCCGCTGTCTTCCTGGCCGCAGCAGCCCAGGCACATGACCACGACCACGCGAAAGCCCAGGCGGACGCCAAGGCACAGGGCTCCTCGGCGCCGCTCGATGCCCATGCCCGGGCCGACATGGAACGCCATCGCGCCATGGCCAAGGCCCACGAAGCCGCCGCGCAGTGCCTGGCCGCCGGCCGCGACCACGAACAATGCCAAAAGCAACTGCAGGCCGATTGCAAGGGCCTGGCGCTGGGCAAGTTCTGCGGCATGCGCCATGCGCATTGAGTGCGGTCCTGCCCGCCGTGTGGCGCCGTGAGCAATCGCCAGTCTTTGTGACGGGATGGTGAAACCTGCCCCGCAAATTGGCGCATACACTCTGCGCTGCCCATCCAGCCCCTGATCCCTCCATGCCCTTGCAACGCCCGGAACGTCACTTGCCAGCGCAGGCCTCAAGGCTTGCGTTGCGCGGCGCCGTGCCGAGTCGGGCCTGGCTGGTGGCCTGGCTGCTGGTCTGCTCCATTGCCCTGGCGCCGTTGCTGGGCCAGATGCACCGCGTGGTGCACGCGGGCGGCCTGGCCGCAGCCACGCTCCATGTCCCGGTGGAGGTGGTTGCCACTTCCTGCAATGCACCCGTCGATTGGGTCCATGCGCTGTTCTCGGGCCACGGCCCGGCGGATTGCCAACTGCTGGACCAGTTGCACGAAGGCATGGCGGGGCCGCCATCCGCCGTGGTGCTGCCGCCTTTCTGGGGCGAGCAGGCCGAACCCGTCCAGCCGGTCGTCGTGCGCGATGGCCGCATGCTGGCGGCCTTCTTCGATGCGCGGGGTCCCCCGCATCCCATCACTGTCTACCTGGCGGCTTGAATCTCCGGGACTGGCGCTGCATGCGCCTGCCCTGCACAGCCGTTTGGCCGCGCCTTGCTGCATTGATCGCAACAAGGCGCCGCGCTCAGGTCCGGCAGTTCCTTGAATGCATATCCGATCGGATGGCCGCATGCGCCTGCAGGGCGCGCCGTGGCCGTCCGCTTCCGACGCCATTTTTTGCAGCGCCCGGATTTCCACGCCCCGCAGGGCCGTGGCCGGCCGCTGCCGGGAAGACCAGTGATGAGAGTGACAACAAAGCAATACCACCAGGACGCCAAGGCGCAGGGGGAGAGGACGAAACTGCGCCCGCTGCTGCAGCAACTGCTGCTGGCAGGCGTGCTGGGCCCGGCGACGGGCGGCCTGGCCATGGCGGCAGAGCCTGCCGACCCCGTACCCGCAGCAGGACCCGCAGCCGCAGCTGCTGCCGAGGCGGGCGCGCCGCGCAGTGATGCCCCCGTGCTCAATGAGGTGACGGTCAAGGCCAGCGGCCTGGGCCTGACCTCGGCCGACATGTCCACGCCGGCCACGGTGCTGGAAGGCGACGTGCTCACGCTGCGCCAGGCCGCCACGTTGGGCGAGACGCTGGACGGCGAGCCCGGCATCCACGCCAGCCATTTCGGCGCAGGCGCAAGCCGGCCCATCATCCGCGGCATGGACGGCCCGCGCGTGCAAATCCTCAGCGATGGCTCCGAGCTGCACGATGCCTCCACCATCAGCCCTGACCATGCCGTGGCCAGCGAGCCCATGCTGGCCACGCAGATCGAGGTGCTGCGCGGCCCCTCTGCGCTGATCTACGGCGGCGGTGGTGCCATGGGCGGCGTGGTCAACATCCTGGACGACAAGATTCCCACGTCCATTCCCAAGAACGGCATCACGGGCTCGGCCCAGCTGCGCGGCAGCACCGGCGCGGGCGAGACGGCGGGCGCTTTCTCGCTGACGGGCGGCGCCGGCCAGCTGGCCATCCACGCCGAGGGCATGGCGCGCGATGCCGGCGACTACCGCGTGGGCAGCGGCTGGGCGCCCAACGGCCAGTCCCAGGGGCGCGTGGGCGGCAGCTTCAACCGCACGGACACGGGCAGCCTGGGCCTGTCCTGGATCGGCACGCAAGGCTACCTGGGCCTGGCCTACACGCGCCAGACCGCGCGCTATGGCCTGCCAGGCCACAACCACAGCTTCGAGGGCTGCCACACCCATGGCGACCATCTGCACTGCGGCGGCCATGATCACGGCGACGAGGACGGGCATGACCATGGCGGCGACGAACACGATCACGACCATGGCAGCGTGCCGGTGGTCGATCTCAACAGCGAGCGCTGGGATCTGCGCGGCGAATGGCGCAATCCGACGGCTGGCATCGCGGCGCTGCGCGTGCGCGGTGGCTGGACCGACTATCGCCATGACGAGATCGAAGACGGCCAGGTCTCGACCACGTTCAAGAACCGCGCCCATGACCTGCGCGTGGAGGCAGAGCTGGAGCCCATCGCCGGCTGGCGCGGCGTCATCGGCCTGCAGACCGTGCAGCGCAAATTCAGTGCCGAGGGTGAGGAGGCCTATGTGCAGCCCACCGAAACCCGCCGCAACAGCATCTACCTGCTGGAGGAATACCGCTGGCAGGACTGGCGCTGGCAGGCTGCGCTGCGCCACGAGCGCCAGACCGTGGACGCCCAGCAAAGCGGCATCTCGCGCAGCCACAGCGGAACATCGTTCTCGCTGGGCTCGGTGTGGAAGTTCACCCCGGGCTACAGCCTCTCGGCTTCGCTGACGCAGGGCAACCGCCTGCCCACGGCCGAGGAGCTGTACGCCAACGGCCTGCACATGGCGACTTCCACCTATGAGCGCGGCAATGCCGACCTCAAGCGTGAACGCTCGCAGGCGCTGGACATCGGCCTGCGCAAGACGGCGGGCGACACCACGTTCAGCGTCAATGCCTTCCACCATCGCGTCAAGGGCTACATCTACGGCGCCACGCTGGATGAGCATGATGGCCTGCAACTGCTGCAGTACACCCAGGCCGATGCGCGCTTCACCGGCGTGGAGGGCCAGGTGCGCCAGAAGCTGTCGCGCCAGTGGGGCGTGACCCTGTTCGGTGACGCCGTGCGTGCGCGGCTGGAAGACGGCTCCGCCTTGCCGCGCATCCCCGCTGCGCGCGTGGGCCTGCGCGTGGACACCTTCTACAAGGGCTGGGATGCCCAGGCCGAATGGGTGCAGGTGCTGCGCCAGAACCGCGTCACCGCCTATGAGACCGAGACGGACGGCTACGGCATGCTCAACGTCTCTGCCAGCTACACGCTGCGCACCTCGGGTGGCATGCCCTGGCAGTTCTTCATCAAGGGCAACAACCTGACCAACCGCCTGGCCTTCGCCCACACCTCGTTCATCAAGAACGCTGCGCCGCTGATGGGGCGCAATATCACGGTGGGCGTCAAGGTGTCGTTCTAAGGCGGGTTGTCCGCTGCGCTCCCCGCGCCGTCTGCTACAGGTAATGCTGCAGATGGCGCAGGGCGCGCGCGCTGTCAACGCCTATCCACTGCACGACTTCGGTCTCGGCACGGCCCGCGCGCAGCCACTGCACGATGGCCGTGTTGCGCAGCACCTGCGGGCCGACGCGGTGCAGCGGCGCCTGCTGCGCCGAGGCAGGCTGCGCGGCATGGGCGCGCTGTATCAGTTGCGACGCCACATGGAACAGCACGCGCACTGACAGCGGCTGCCCCTCACGCGAATAAAAGACCGTGGCATCGGGTTGAACGGCCTCCGGTCCGCGCTGGCCGGCGCTGAAGCCTTTCCAGTCCTGCAGCGCCTTCACCACCGTTTCCGACAGATCCAGCGTGCGCTGCTGCGCGGCGCGTGCGCCATCGATATGCAATTGACAGGGGAGGCCATCGCCTGGTCCGGCGCATTGCACATCGCGCCAGCACAGGCCGCGCACCTCCTCGGGCGCCAGCGCCAGTTCGTACAGCAGCAGCAAAATGGCGCGGTCGCGCGCCGACTGAAAGCCGTCGGCCATCGGTATGTGGCGGGGCAGGGCATTCCACAGCGGCGCGGGAAGGCAATGGCCCTGGCCGTCTTCGGCAGGTGGACGTTCCTGCGGCGCCAGCCCTGCGGCGGGATTGGCGCTGACCCAGCCGTGGTCCAGCGCATGGTCGTAAATGCGTTCCAGCAATCGCCAGTAGCGCCTGCGCGTGACCTCGCTGATGCGGCGGCCGGGCTGGTGGCCCGACAACTGGCCTTCGCGCGGGCGCAGGAAATTCTGGACATCAACGGCGGTGGCCTGTTGCCAGGCGCGGGCCTTCGCCTTGACTTTCCCTTTCGGCGTGGCAGGGGAGGGAGGACCTTCTTTGGCTGACATGCCGGCATCGCCCAGGCTGCGCAGCCAGGCACGCCATACCTTTTCGTAGCCGCTGTCGGGTGCCGTGTCCAGGGCATCCCAGCCCTTGGCGCCCTCGGTTTCCAGCCAATGCCGGAACAGGGCCAGTCCGTCGGGGACGGTGGACGGCGGCTTGCCGGCAGCGGGTGCCTGAGATGGTGATGAAGTCATGGGCGTTGAGAACAAAACGAGTCAACCAATGGAGCTGTTCAATGTAACTTACATGAAGTCAAGCGGCAACCTTGTTATCGACTGATGGACACCAGTGGCGACAAGTCGCCAGAAAAAGGGCCGTTCGGCTTGGATTCGAGTCCTTGGCACGTCTCTAGACGCGTGTTGGGCACTTTCAAGCACCCGCGCTGGATCTGCGCGCTGGTGATCGCAAGCGCTGGTCCAGGGGAAGCAAGGGGAGGGCAGAAGGCGGCCCCTGCCTTCAGGACAGGGGCCGCCACGGTCAAGCCGCCATGCGCCCGAATCGGCCAGCGTTGAAGTCGGCAATGGCCTCGCGGATCTCGACCTCGCTGTTCATCACGAACGGGCCGTGGCCCACCACGGGCTCTTCGATGGGCTCGCCCTCCAGCCACAGCACGGTGGCGTCGTTGTTGGCCTCCAGGCGCACCAGATCAGCCTCGCGATCGAAGTGCACCAACTGGCCTTCGCGAACAACCTCGCCGTCGTTGACCAGCACCGTGCCATGCAGCACGACCAGGGCCAGCGTATGTCCGGGCTTGGCGCGCAGCTCGGTGGTGCTGCCGGCTTTCAGGCGCAGGTCCCAGACATTGATGGGCGTGAAGGTGCGCGCCGGCCCCTGGCTGTTCCCAAAGGCTCCGGCAATCACCCGTACCCGGCCTGAGCCGCCTGGCAGTTCCACGGACGGGATCTGTCCATCCACCAGGGTCTGGTAGCCAGGCGCAACCGACTTGTCCCTGGCGGGCAGGTTTACCCACAGCTGCACCATCTCCAGTCGCCCGCCGCGTTCGGTGAACGCATGGGAATGGAATTCCTCATGCAGGATGCCCGAGCCGGCCGTCATCCACTGCACGTCGCCAGGGCCGATCAGGCCGCCAGCACCGGTCGAGTCCCGATGCTCGACTTCGCCCTCATAGACGATGGTCACGGTCTCGAAGCCGCGGTGCGGATGCACGCCCACGCCGCGAGGCTGGGCAGCCGGCTCGAAGCTGGCGGGGCCTGCGTGGTCCAGCAGCAGAAAGGGGCTCAGAGCCGCACCATGGTTGCCATAGCTGAACAGCGAGCGCACGGGAAAGCCGTCGCCCACCCAATGGGCACGGGGAGCGCTGTAGACGCCGAGCATCTTCTTGAGCATTTGCTTCTCCTTGGGAATCGTGGCTGCCGCAGCGTTAGCGCCAGCCACTTTTTGCACATGGGAGAATCTTAGGATTTGAACGATGAATGCGGTAGATAGCAAAATTTGCCTTCATCGTCCTGAATAAAGAACAATGACCATGCTGCGTGTGCTGGCCGAAAGGGCGCAGTGCCTGGTCGTCCTGCCAGGCTGGGAGCCGCATCGGGAGCTGATCCATGTGGTGTGCGCATCCCGGCGCGTGCAATTGCCCGCCGTGCGGCTGCTCATCGACCATCTGGCCCAGGCCTTCGAGGCCCTGGAAGAAGCCTGAATGAGGCAGTGCCGGGCCTGCAGCGCATAATCTGCGCGCGCCGCCAGCCTGCGCAGGCGCAGCTTCCCGATCCCGCTTCAGTGAACTCTCCCGTCTTTGCCTCCCTTATCCCCGTCATTCTTTGCATTGGCGCAGGCTTTCTCGCCGCCCGCCTGGGCTGGGTGCGGGCCGCTGCCATCAAGGATTTGTCCAACCTCGTTTTCCTGGTGCTCACGCCGGCGCTGCTGTTCCGCACCATGGGCGCGGTGCGGGTGCAGGAGCTGGACTTTCAGCCCGTGGCGCTGTATTTCCTGGCGACTGCGCTGATCTTCGGGGTGTCCATGGTCCTGGGCGGTTTTTCCACGCGTTCGGCCGCGCGGGGGCTGGCCAATATGTTCAGCAACACCGTCATGATCGGCGTGCCGTTGGTGGGGCTGGTCTACGGGGAGGGCGGTCTGGTGACGCTGTTCACCCTCGTTTCGCTGCACGCACTGATTCTGCTCACGGCGGCCACCATCGTGTTCGAGCTGGCCGAGGCCCGCGAGCACCAGCGGTCGGGCCAGAGCGCGCCGCGCCCCATGTGGCGCACGGTGCTGCAGGCCGTGCGCAACGGCATCGTCCATCCTGTGCCGCTGCCCATACTCGCCGGCCTACTGTTCGCACAGACCGGGCTGGCTCTTCCTGGCGTGGTGGATCGCTCCCTGCAGGTCTTGGGCCAGGCGCTGGGCCCCATGGCGCTGCTGCTGGTGGGGGTGACCTTGGCCTATACCAAGGTGGGGCAGAACCTGCGAGAGGCCGTGGGCATCGCGCTGGTCAAGAACCTGGTGCATCCGCTGCTGTTGCTTGCGCTGGCCTGGGCCTTCGGTCTGGGCGGCCTGCCAGTGGCCGTGATGTTCACGGCGGCTGCACTGCCCGTGGGGGCCAACGTGTTCCTGTTCACGCAGCGCTATGGCGTGATGCAGGAGGAGGTGTCCGCCAGCATTGCGGTGTCCACGGCGCTGGCCCTGCTTACCGTGCCGCTGATGCTGTGGCTGGCCCAGCGTCTGCTGGGCTGACGGGTTTCAGCAGGAGCAGCGCCAGCAATCCAGGGGATCAGGGCGCCAGGCGCTGGCGCAGCCAGGTTCCAGATTCCAGCTGGTAGCAAAGGCGGTCATGCAGGCGGCTCTTGCGGCCTTGCCAGAATTCCCAGCGTTCGGGCACGAGCCTGAATCCACCCCAGTGCGGCGGGCGCGGCGGGTTCAGCAGGAATTGCGCGCCGTACTTGGCCGCATTGGCCACCAGCACGCTGCGGCCGCTGATGACCTGGCTTTGCGGACTGGCCCAGGCACCGATGCGCGAGTCCAGCGGACGGCTGTTGAAGTAGGCGTCGCTCTCGGCATCGCTGACCTTTTCCACGCGGCCCTCGATGCGCACCACGCGCTCAAGCTCCACCCAGTGGAACTGCAGCGCTGCAAACGGATTGCCCGCCAGTTGCTGGCCCTTGCGGCTGTCGTAGTTGGTGTACCAGACCAGGCCGCGCTCGTCATAGCCCTTGATGAGCACGATGCGCGTGCTGGGCCGCAGGTCGCCGCCCACGGTGGCCAGCGTCATGGCATTGGGCTCGGGCACTTGGGCACTCAGGGCTTCCTGCAGCCATTGGTCAAACTGCTGCAGCGGATCGGCCAGGGAGGCCGATTCGCTCAGTTCCGCGCGCTCGTAGCTTTTGCGCAGATCGGCGATCGAGGTGGAAATGCTGCTCATGGCCAGCATTGTGCCTGCGCCCGCCACCTGATTTGCCGCGCTAAAGTTGCGCATGCTCACAGACTTCAAAGACCGCCCTTGCGTGCTCATCCTTGCTTCGGGCCGTGGCGAGCGTTTCCGTGCCTCGGGCGGCACCCTGCACAAGCTGTCCGCACCGCTGGGCGGCAGCACGGTGCTCGATCACACGCTGGCCGCCGTGCGCGCCAGCGGTCTGCCCTGGCACCTGGAGGATGCAGGCCACCCGGGCATGGGTGACTCGCTGGCCGCCGCTGTGCGCGCCACGGCAGATGCGCCGGGTTGGCTGGTGTTGCCTGCCGACCTGCCGCTGGTGAGCCCGCAGACGCTGCTGAAAGTGGCCGATGCGCTGCGCAGCGGAGCGCAGGCGGCGCAGCCCATCCATGCAGGCCAACGTGGACATCCGGTCGGTTTTGGGGCGGCCTGCGGCGAGGCACTCATGGCGTTGAGTGGCGAGAAGGGCGGTGCGCCAGTGCTGAAGGCGCTGCGCGAGGCCGGAGATGTGGTCCAGGTGGAGGTGGACGATGCCGGCGTGCTCACCGACATCGACACCCTGGACGATCTGGCGCGGGCAGAGTTGGTGCTGCAGGCGCGCCTGAAGTTGATCTGAGCCCTGCCCAGTCAGCCGCGCGTGATCACCGCACAGGCCAGGCGCGCGCCCGAGTTGCCGGTGGGTTGCGTGGTGTAGTCGTCCGGGTCCTTGTGCACGATCAGGCCGCGACCCACCACGCTGTTGGGGCCCTGGTCCAATGCCAGGCCGCGCGACACGAAGTCGATGCTTGCCATGCCTTGCGCATCGGATCGCAGGCTGGGCAAGTCACCCGTGTGATGGGTCGAAGAATCGAAGCGGCCATGGGCCTGGCCGGTCGGGTTGAAGTGGCCGCCCGCGCTCAGGCCGTCAGGGCTGGAGCAATCGCCTTTTTCATGGACGTGAAAGCCGTGCTCGCTGTTCGGCGCCAGCCCCTGGACGGAGCCTTGCACGCGCACGCTGCCATCGGCCTGTGCCGTGAACTGCAGGCTGCCGCTGACCTTGCTGCCTTGCGTGGGCTGCAACTGGGCCATGGCCACATTGCGGGAGGCGGGCGCTGTCGTGACGGCTGCCGGGGTCGAGGCGGAGGCTGCGGCAGGAGGCTTGGGCTGGCTGCCACAGGCGCCCAGGGCCAGCACCATGCCGGTAGCCATCAACAGCTTCACGGCGGTGGACGGGGTGGAGGGCTGCGAAGTGGCGGCGTGGCTGGATTGGGAAGCGTTCAAAGGCATGGCGGCAATCTCCTGTTTGGAATGGGAACTGAAAAAGTCACGGGGGCGCATGGCGCGCAGCCGCCATCATGCAGCGTGCGATACGGCGGCCATGTCGGAGAGCGCAGCGTTCTGTGGCCGTGCGCGGCGATGGCGTCAAACGGAGCCTTGCCGCGCGCCTGCGTCGGGCTGGCCCGCGTAGCTGAGCAGGCGCTGGAGCGCGCGGTCACGGATGCCCAGGCGCTTGAGCTCATCGAAGGTTGCGCGCGCATAGTCATGCGTGCTGCCGTAGATGCCCTTGGCCTCGCTGAAAATGCGGCGATAGTCCTCGGGCGCCAGTTCGCCCGTGTGATTGGGGCTTTGCCGGGACAGCGTGAACGCCAGCGCCTGCACCGTGCCCTGGCCGGTGCGGCAGGGCAGCCAGCGGGGGTCATAGACGGCATTGGCCATCTCGCGCTGCCACAGCTTTCTCATGACGTCATGGCCGTGGTGCCGGGGAATGCGGAACACCATGCCCTGGCAGCTGCCACCGGACAGCATGCCAAAGACCAAGCCAGGGTTCTGGGGTGTGCCGCGGTTGATGGTGCTCCACATCTTCAGCGCCCGGTGCCAGCCAAAGACACGCGCCGTGCGGCGTTCGCAGAAATCGAAATCCGGCCGCCAGATCAGCGAGCCGTAGCCAAAGATCCAGAGGTCATCGCTCCCGCCCCATCGGTGCAGCGCCTCGTCCAGCATGGGCTGTGACTCTCGGCGGGCGAATGAAAATTCTGGCAGGGCGGACATGGGCGCGACAGCATGAAAGAACAATGACGTTTTAACGCCTGGACGCCCAAACGGTGCACAAGCGCGTGCTTTGCCCTTGCAGGGCTGATCTTCTGTCTCCGCCGCACCACAGTTTTTGCCGGCCGTCAGTGCGGGGTTTGGGCGTGGCGCGGGGCCCTCGACGGTGGCCCTCTACAATCCACCGGTTTTTCGCAGTCTTTCTGGTTTTCATCCAACAGCTCATTCACGGAGAGTGCTTCATGTCCTTCAGTCATTCCGACGACGACAGCCAACAACGTTTTGCCCTGGGTTTCCTGTTCGCGCTGATTGCGCTCGTCGTCTCCACGGTCGTTGGCGTCGTCGTCTACCAGCGCGGCATTGCGCATGGCCCGGCGAAGACTGCAGGCGGCGCTTCCCCTGTGGCAGCAATGGTGCCCGTGGTCTTGGAGGAAGATGTGGCCCGCGTCGTTGTCGAAAACGGCGTGGTCAAGTTCTACTTCGCATCGGCCAAGGCCGAACTGGCCGTGGGCGCCAATGAAGCGCTGGCCGACGTGGTCGCCGGTGTGAAGGGCGGCAAGCGCGCCGTGATCTCGGGCTACCACGACGCCACGGGCAGCGCCGAACTCAACGCCGAACTGGCCAAGAAGCGCGCCCTGGCAGTCCAGGCCGCCCTGTCCGCTCTGGGCGTGGC
Organism: Delftia sp. Lp-1; assembly: GCF_020523835.1. Taxonomy (NCBI): domain Bacteria; kingdom Pseudomonadati; phylum Pseudomonadota; class Betaproteobacteria; order Burkholderiales; family Comamonadaceae; genus Delftia; species Delftia sp. Lp-1. The sequence goes on from NZ_JAJALJ010000001.1 coordinate 2,295,107, forward strand.
TGAGGAAAAGGTCGAACTCAAGAAGCCCGAGCAGCTGCAGGCTGACGGCAGCAACGCCGAAGCCCGCCGCGTGGAAGTGATCCTGGTGGACTGAGCCTCAGTCTTGCCGCTGTAAACGGCCAAAAAGAAAAGGCCCGGAGCGATTGACGCTCCGGGCCTTTTCTTTTGATGGCTGCGTGGATCAGGAATTGCGCAGCGGGTCGAACTTTGCGTCACCGTCAGGCTGGGTCCCGGCATGGGCTCGCGAATTCTCTTGTATGAGTTCGATCTTGTAGCCGTCCGGATCCGTCACAAAGGCAATCACCGTGGTGCCGCCCTTGACGGGGCCTGCCTCGCGCGTCACGTTGCCGCCGGACGCCTTGATCTTCTCGCAGGCGGCATACGCGTCCGGTACGCCAATGGCGATGTGACCATAGGCCGAGCCCATCTCATAGGCCTCGGTGCCCCAGTTGTAGGTCAGCTCGATCTCGGCCTGGGCCGGGTTGCCGCCCTCGAAGCCCAGGAAGGCCAGGGAGTATTTGTACTCCGGGTTCTCGGAGGTTCGCAGCAGCTGCATGCCAAGAACCTGTGTGTAGAAATCGATGGAGCGCTGGAAGTTGCCAACGCGCAGCATGGTGTGGAGGATTCGCATCCCTCGATTGTGCCGGGATTCCGCCATCTCTTCAGCCGCCCGCCAAGCGCCGCAGTGATCTCATCGCGCACAGGTCTGGCGCCTTCCCGCAGATCGGGCACTTCAGGTCCTGACTGCATCTAGCCCGAATCCATTCAACCATTGATTCAACTGTCTGTTGAATTCTAGGAGTGTGCCCTAGGACTGGTACCCGATTTTTCATCAATAAATCTTGCAAATCAGACAAATCTTAGATTTTTGGGTTGAAAAATCAGACAAATCCAATTAAATCCTAGTGGCCGGCTGCCTAGAATAGGAATGTTCTTCGTGCGAATTATTTTAATTTTTTGAGTCATGAAAAATTTCGTCTTGCGGATATTAATTGCCGATGACCATCCGGCAGTTTTGGCAGGCATAGAAAGTGTTTTGGAGGACAAGCATGAAATAGAGATTGTAGGTCGAGCGAAAAACTCCACGGAAATCATAAGCTTTCTGAAGAAAAACGAATGTGATGTTCTGGTAACTGATTACTCCATGCCCGGTGGAACCTACGGTGATGGCCTGGTGATGCTGAATGTCATTCGTAAAAGATTTCCAAGTGTCAAGATCGTCATGCTGACAATGATCGAGAACATTGGAATCATCAAATCTCTTACCAACCAAGGAATCTACAGAATTGTCCATAAAACGGATTCCTTGGGAAGTTTGCTGCCCGCCATCTACGCTGCATACACGGATGGTCAATTCATATCGCCCAGTGCAAGCAAGCTGTTGGGAGGAGAATGGCTGGGTGCGGTGCGGACATCGATAGAACTCTCAAAACGGGAAGAAGAGGTTCTGCTTCTTTTCATCTCTGGCATGACGGTGTCCGAGATAGCAAAAAAACTCTATCGCAGTATCAAGACGGTCAGCACGCACAAGGTGGCTGTCATGAACAAGCTGGGTATACGCAAGGACATTGATCTCATTCGCTATGGGATTGAGATGGGCTGGATTGACGTAAGGAAATAGGGAAAGAAATGCATCGTCATTGCCGCAGACGATCCGACCAAGTTACATGCCATCCGCAGCTTTCTTGCAAAGATTTCTTTTATTACATGAGGAGATCCACAGCCTGATCGATGGTTGTATCTTGATGCCCAGATGGAAATATATAAAAAAGAGGCTGGAGAAAAGGAAGAGCTCCACCTTCTGACCAAATACAACAAGACACTGCTTTTTGGCGGTGGCCTGGTTTTCTCTCTTCTTATCATTGTTTTGGCAATGCTTGCGGCCCTGTTCGAGCTCAATGATTTCATGGAGGAAAGAAGAGCAGTATTCCAGAGCAAGAGAACCCGGGTTCTGGTAGAGATAGAAACAAAGCAAGTCATTATGATGCGAGGAATCATTGCATCAGAGTTGCTTTGGGGGCAGACGCATACATCTCATCCCGGCGTCTTTGCCGGGGCAGATGCTGTGATGGCAGGGGTGAGTCCTGTAGTATTGCTTGAGAATAAGATCAACAAGAATGTACACAAGCACTACAGAGATATGTTGGGAGAGCTGGCATATTTGGCAAATTCCAGCTTTCTTCAAAATGGAAGAGCAATATCTGCCTATGTCTTCAGTCCGGACAGATCGTTCATAGGCGTCCTTGTACCGCAGGTACCAAACGGGCATGAGCGAAAAGACATGCTCTTGAAACTCAGGGAACAGATTTCGACTTTGCCTGAGGATAACGGCACCATCATTCCGTCCGTCCAGCTGCGTCATCCCATATGGCTGCCTCCGAGTAAAAGCATTCTGACTGGGGAGATGTCATTTCAGATTGTTGTTTCGGCTTTCCAAGATGGAAAGCCATTTCTCACGGTGGTGAGCGACATGCCGACTCAATATATCGAGAGCCTTATGCAGCAGGGTGAAGGCAGGAACTCCTTATTTATTATTGATTCTCAAGGCAACGTTGCGTTGGGTGGGGAGGGGATCGGCGATGCAATAGGGGATTTTTTTGATATCGAGGCGTCGAAATTTCACGGAGGACTGATAAGTAGATATATTTTGAGCAAGTATGGCGCCGTCTATAGGAATGGATATTTTTATTACTATTCGAGGATATCAAATACGAACATGATACTTCTCCAGGTTTTTTCCTGGAAAGATGCTGTGTATTTAAATGGGAAGTCCCTTGTATATTTGCTGTTTTCATTGATATTCATCATTTTTTTCTGGTGTTTTTTGATATATTTTTATGATAGGGTTTTTATTCCAATATATGGGAAAGCCAAAAATGTTTTTGACACGGAACATCTAAGCCGCACCATCATTGCCATGGCGCCTTATGGACTTGGTCTTCTTGATTTCAAGGAAAAGAAGATGCTGTTGGAAAACAGCATGATGTACAAGTACAAAGAAAGCATGGTGTTGGATGATAAGTCTGCTGGTGAGCGGTTGATTGAATATTTTCTCAGATTCTACGGTGAGAAATATCTGAGTGGAAAAAAGACTGAATATTTGCCGGTAGTCAGCGAAGTCGTGGTCTCTTACAACGGAACGGTTGCAGAACTTTCAGTGATCATGGTGAAGGCCAAATATCAGGGGAGGCATGTCCTGCTGTGTGGATTTGCCGATATCACTGTACACAAGCAGGTGCAAAGAAATCTGGAAGATGCCAAAAAGGCGGCAGAAGAGGCAAACCAGGAAAAATCTTCTTTTCTTGCTGCCATGAGCCACGAGATACGCACGCCACTGAATGCAATATTGGGAAATCTGGAAATACTGGGAAGAAGCTCCATGTCAGAAGAGCAGCAAACCAGGCTCACCACCATATCATCTTCATCCCATTCTCTTTTGACGCTGCTGAATGATGTTCTCGACTTCTCAAAGATCGAGTCTGGTCAGATGAGTGTGGAATTTGCCAGCTTTGATCTCAAGTCTGTGATTCGGCAGGTGGCTGCCATTTACAAACCGCTGGCTGCGGAATTAGGTATAGGATTTTCCTTGATCATTGACCATTCGCTGAGGGAGGGATATATAGGAGATGGCGAGAGAATAAAGCAAATCCTCAACAATCTTCTCAGCAACTCCTTGAAATTCACCAAGGCTGGCAAGATTGACGTATTTGCATCAGACAGGGCCGGTGAGCTCAAGATCAAAGTGTCAGATACCGGGATAGGCATTCATCCCTCACAGCACCCCTTCATCTTTGACGCATTCAAGCAGGCAGGCTCGGATATAGCGGCGGAATTTGGTGGTACGGGGCTGGGCCTGACGCTGTGTCAGCGTATGGCACATCTCATGGGCGGGGAAATCCGGTTCTTCAGCGTGCCGGGAAAGGGCAGCATTTTCGAATTGACCTTGCCCGCATGCCACGCCCAGCCTGTTCCTGCTTGCTTGGGTTGGGACCATGGCGATGTCATGCTTGCAAACGATGAAAGCGCAGGTTATGGCGCAAGGATTCTCATCGTCGATGATCACCCGGTCAACAGGCTGCTGCTTCTGGATCAGCTGAAAATCCTCGGCTTCGAGGCGGAATCTGCAGAAGGCGGGGAATCCGCATTGCGAATGATGTCGCGGAATATCTATGATCTGGTTCTTACGGACCTGCAAATGCCCGGAATGAGCGGTTATGTACTTGCTCAGCGCATCAAGCAGAATTATCCGGGAATTCCTGTGGGAGCAATAACGGCACATGCAGGCAAGCAGGAAAAATTCAAATGTGCAAAATTTGGCATCGCAGATATTCTTGTCAAGCCGGCCTCCTTGAAAAACCTCAAGGAATTCATTGGAAAAAATATAGGAAAGTCTGGCAAGGGTGTCGCTGAAGCTGCGGAAGTTCCGGGCAGCAGATTGCCTTATCGTGATGTATTGATTTCAGCAACCGAAAACTCATTGGCTGCGTTGAGAAAGCATTTGCTGCAAGGTGATCTGATGGCTGTGCACCGTGAAATTCATGCCATGAAAGGGTCATTTGCGGTGGCTGGGCTGAAGGATAGAGTGGAAGATATGGACCGATTGTCATCTCTTGTCAATATGCGGCACTTCCGTGCAGTGGATGATGCCCTGGCTGGCCTGCTGGAGAACCTGAGAGATATCTGATGAGCCGTGGTGCAATGATGCTGCACTGAACGATTGTGTTTATTCCGTTGATGGTGCCAAATCATGTTTTCCAATACAAATCACAGAAAAGATTTGAATATATCCGTACTGCTGGCCGATGATCATCCTGGTATCATCTCAGGCATCCGGCATGAGTTGTCTTCCGAGCTGGAAATCCTGTTGAAAGCCAGTGTTTCAAATTCAACCGATCTGGTGAAAAAGTTGGATGAGGGTGGCTTTGACGTGCTTGTTTCGGATTACTCCATGCCTACGGGTCAATACGGAGATGGCTTGAATCTGTTTGGCTATATATCCAGAAGATTTCCGAACCTGGGTTTGGTGGTCCTGACCATGCTGGACAATTCGGCCATTCTCCAGGCACTGGGCAAGGTGTCGAACATCAGCATCGTGAGCAAGGCGGACCCGGTGCTGCATCTGGTTCCAGCCATTCATGCCGCCTATACAGGAGGGACATACTTCTCTCCCGCCATTTCCGAGCGACTGGAAAAAATGAATGCGGGTGTCATGGGAGGCGAAGGAAAATCACCGGGGGTGCTCAGTCCCAAGGAATCGGAGGTGGTAAGGCTTTATGCGGCCGGTTTGCGTATCGACGAGATCGCGGCCAAGCTGAACAGAAGCAAGAAAACCATCAGTACCCAGAAAGTCAAGGCCATGCACAAGCTTGGAATTGAACGAGACATTGATCTGATGAAGTATGCCCTTGAGTGCGGATGGGTGACCTCATCGAGATCTCAATGATGACAGGTTCTTTATCTGCCGTTCAAGGTCCGGATTTCTTCCAGGAGCTGGTCAAGCTGCAATTCCAGCGCCAGCAGCGAGTGCGCATGGTGTATCAGTCCATCATGGTTGATGCCGTTTTCCAAGCCAGCGCAGCGTATTGACAGCTCAGTCAGGTCAAAAAATCGCAGTGAACCGGAAAGATTGTGCAGCTCTCTTTGCACATCCTTGCGATTCTTGCTGGATTTGATGATCGCCAGCGACGAACGTGCAGACTCCAGAAAGGCCGTTCTGATGGGGGCCGGGATTTGTTGAAAATGGGCGACGTCATCGGTCGACGAAATGCGGCCGCTGTTGGCAGGCCGGGGCTGAACGGCCAGTTGCAGTGCATCAAAGAGGCCCTGCAGCGAACGCCAGGAGACTTCGATGATGCGGGCGTTGATCACCTTGGGTTGCAGGGGGTGATCAGCCTCGCATTCGATGATGCTTGCAGCTCCTGCCACCAGGCGGTTTTCATCCTTGGGATTCCAGGACGTTTTCGATCCGCAAAGCACAACAACCTGGAACTTCTGAAGGCGATCCTGGCGAATGGCCGTGGGATGGTGGCAGGCCGTGGTCGCCAGGCCCCAACTTTTGAGGTGCGGGAGCAGATGGGCGTGTAGTTCATCGGATGACGAGATGAACAAAACCTGCTCGCCTGAAAATGACAAAGCGGAGGAGGGGGGCTCTTCTGGGGTGGTTATCAATTCGGCGGCAGTCGAGAACTTTTCAGAACGGTATGGTGTGGGTGCACTGTCCAAGGTGGATGTCTGTTTTTTCATGGGTGGCCGAGCATCTGGAGCCGGCATCTGCAGCCAGTCACTCGCTGGAGGCTTCAGATCCGGCTGGAAGATTGGACCACGGCATCCATCCATGGTGCATGTTTAAGGACATGTCCATAGAGCATCCTTGTTTCACCTGCGTGGCGTCTGGCCTTGGAAGCCCAAGCCCGGGAATTCAGGTGTGTCAGCAAGTGCCGCAAGAATGAAAAAAGCCTGCAGAGAACTGCAGGCTGTTTTCATGGAGGCGTTTATCCAGGCTTCAGATGGCGAACTGGGCGCGATCCTTGTCCTTGATCCAGGCGGGGGGCTTGCCACGGCCGGTCCAGGTGTCACCGGTTTCGGGATTGCGGAACTTGGGGGCCACGGTGGAGGGGGCGCGGCGTGCCGTGAAGATGTCGTCGGCAGTCAGGCCGTAATCCTGAACCAGACCGCGAATCTTGGCGATCACATCACTGACTTCTTGCTTGCGTGCTGTCTGGATCTGGGCCTCGAGTGCCTCGCGCTGTGCCAGAAGTTCTTTGTATGTGGTGTTCACGGTAGTTTGCCTTTCATGGATTGAAGCGCGAATATTAACGGTTTTTTAAGAACAAGTTTGCATGCTTTCGATCATTTTCTCCTATGACTGCCATTGGCCGTCCTGACCGTGTTCAAAATGATCGGTCAACGCCAGGTAAAGGCCATGTAAAGAGCCGGCAGTTATGGGGCGCTGTATGTTCCGGAGCCCTTCAAAATTCTGTATGCCCTCGCTTTCAGGTTTGAAGCGCCGTGGTTCACAGGGGTGAGTGATCGGCTGCGAAGGAGTTTGGGCTTATTGAAAGGGGATGTGAAAGGCGATGCCGTGATCAAACTGCACCGCACATTCGAAATTATTGAGATCCAGTCTGTACGCTGCTTGCCAACGGCTTTTTGCGTGGGGTTGGGGGAGGGTGGCGAGCGGACTGCAAGCGAAAGATGAGGGTGCTGGTGGTGCCGTGACAACCTTCGCAAAAGACACGCGTTTTTGCCTACAAAACTGTTTATTCATACAGTATGATGCGGCCATGAGCATCGATCAGATCGCCTTCGCACTCCCCGCAGTCCTTGCCGTCTGGCTGTCGCAGTCCCGTTCCGTTGCCCTGCGGCGGTGGGCCTGCCTTCTCGGCCTGGGATGCATGCCTTACTGGATATATGTGGCCCTGTTGGCCGGGCAATGGGGCATGTTGGCCTTGGCAGGCGCCTTTGCGCTGGGCTGGCTCAAGGGGCTTTGGGTGCACTGGCTGGCACCTCGTCGGCGTGAGGCCGTGGGCTCGGGCCTGGGCACCATCCAGATCACGCCGGGCACCCGTTGACGGCTGGCCGCTGGTCCGCGCCTTGTGTTCATCGATGCTGCAGGCGGGCGCGTGTTTTACGGGCGCTGTGCATGGCGTGCTCGGGAATTTCAAGCGTTCTCACTGGAATTTGATGCAGATAAAAGCCGAGTGTTTTGCTTGGTTGGTGTGATGGCCGTGCCGATGCGCCGGCTGCCGGGGCGGCCTGCTGTCTTTATGCCCAGCCGTGCATGGCTGCAAGACTGGGCTGGGGCTGTGCTGCAAGGATTTCTGCCCTTTGTGTACTGTGGTGGTGCACATCTTTCGGGTCTTGGTGCAGGTTTCCGGATCGGCAGGTAGCGCTGTGTTTTTGCGGATATTTCCGATTTGTATGGTGAGTTATGTGAGCAAAAAGCCACGGAGTTTGCGGGTCTGTGCAGGTCCTTGTATGGACGCCAGCTGGCAGTGATGGGCAAGTCCGAGGCATAGAATCGTTTGCATACAACAGGCAGTCATCTATCAGAGTTGCCTCTAAAAACCACGTGAAAACAGCCCACCCCGTTGGCGGTGGGCTTTCTTTTTCGGGCTTGGCCGCGGCGAGCCCGTCGCCTGATTTTTCAGTGCGCACCTATGGTTTGCACCTGTTGTCAACCACAAGGTTTGCACACGATGAAATTCACTCTCAACCAACAAGAGGTCGAGATCCAGGGCGTGAGCCCTGAGACGCCGCTGCTTTATGTGCTGCGCAACGACATGCAGCTCAACGGTCCCAAGTTCGGCTGCGGCCTGGGCGAATGCGGCGCATGCGCCGTGCTGATCGACGGCAAGGTGGCCCGCTCCTGCTCCGTTCCCGTGAGCGTGGTCCAGGGCATGAAGGTCACGACGCTGGAGGGCCTGTCCCAGGACGCGACCCAGGCCGAGCACGCCCGCGTGGCGCGTGACTGGGAAGCAGCCCATCCGGCCGCCGTGCCGGGCATGCCTGCCGGCAAGCCGGCAGCCGATGCACAGGGCAAGGCTGTCTACCGACTGCACCCTGTGCAGCAGGCTTTCATTGACGAGCAGGCCGCCCAGTGCGGCTACTGCACCAACGGCATGGTCATGGCCCTGGTGGCCTTGTTCGACCACAAGCCCACGGCCACCGACGAGGAAGTCACCCAGGCCCTGTCCGGCCACCTGTGCCGCTGCGGCACGCATGTGGAAATCATGCGTGCGGCTGCTCGCGCCCGCGTGCTGATCGCCCAGGGAGGTGCAGCATGAGTGCATCCAACCCCCTTCAACTGACGCGCCGCAACCTGCTCAAGCTGGGCGGCATGGTCATGGTCAGCTCGGTCGCGGCCGCTGGCCTGGTGGCTGAAAGCACGGGTACGGCGCCCGCCGTGGCCGGCGCCTTCCCCATTCCCCCCACCGACCGGGTGAGCAGCTTTATCGCCATTGGCGCGGACGGCAGCGTCACGGCCTACCACGGCCACGTGGACCTGGGCACGGGCATCCGTACCTCGCTGGCGCAACTGGTGGCCGATGAGCTCGATGTGGAGTTCGAACGCATCACCATGGTGCTGGGCCACACAGGCCGCACGCCCAACCAGGGCCCGACCATTGCCAGCAACACCATCCAGGTGGATGCCATCCCCATGCGCAAGGCCGCCGCGCAGGTGCGCCAGCTGCTGCTGGGCCTGGCTGCCGAGAAGCTGCAGCAGCCCGTGTCCGCACTGACCACGTCCAAGGGCGCGGTGGTGGCCAAGGGCGGGCGACGCATCGGCTACGGCGAACTGGCCCAGGGCCAGGACCTGAACATTGCGCTGGACAAGGAAGTGCCGCTGCGCACCGGCGGCTTCAACTACATCGGCAAGTCCGTGCAGCGCGTGGACATTCCGGCCAAGGTGCTGGGCGCGCTGGCCTATGTGCACGATGTGCGCGTGCCCGGCATGCTGCACGGCCGCGTGGTGCGCCCGCCCTATGGCGGTGCCGATGCGTCGGCTCCGCTGGGCAGCGGCCTGATCTCTGTGAACGAGCAGTCGGTCGCTCATCTGCCGGGCATCGTCAAGGTGGTGGTGCAGGGCGATTTCGTGGGTATCGTGGCCGAGCGCGAAGAGCAGGCCATTGCCGCCATGCGCCAGCTGGAGGTGAAGTGGAAGGACTGGGCCGGCGTGCCCGACCTGTCGCTGAACGCCATGCACGACACCCTGGTCAAGCACGAGAAGACCGACCGCATGCTGCGCGAGGACGCGGGCATTGACGAGGCCTTCTCGGGCGCCAAGAAGGTGATCGAGGCCGACTACGTCTGGCCCTACCACCTGCATGCCTCCATCGGCCCGTCCTGCGCCGTGGCCGAGGTGTCCGCCAGCCAGATCCAGGTCTGGACCGGATCGCAGAACCCGCACGACGTGCGCAAGGACATCGCCACGCTGACCGGCATGGCAGCCGACCAGATCAATGTGACGCGCCTGGAAGCCTCGGGCTGCTACGGCCGCAATTGCGCGGACGACGTGGCATCCGACGCCGTGCTGCTGTCGCAGGCCGTGGGCCGCCCGGTGCGCGTGCAGCTGATGCGCGAGCAGGAAGCCGCCTGGGAGCCCAAGGGCACGGGCCAATTGATCCGCGTGCGCGGCGGCCTGGACGAGAACCATGCCGTGCTGGGCTACGAACTCAAGACCTGCTACCCGTCCAACGACGCGGCGGCCCTGGCCCTGATCCTGACGGGCAAGGTGCCCAACAAGCCCAAGGTGCTGCAGATGGGCGACCGTACGGCCATCCCGCAGTACGAGTACCCCAAGATGCGCGTGGTCTCGCAGGATGCGGCGCCCATCGTGCGCGCGTCGTGGATGCGCGGCGTCTCGGCCCTGCCCAACGTCTTTGCCCATGAGTGCTGGATCGACGAATGCGCCTACCTGGCCGGTGAAGACCCGCTGGCCTACCGCCTGCGCTACCTGAAGGACCCGCGCGCCGTGGCGCTGACGCACGCTGCGCACAAGCAGGCCGGCTGGCAGGATGGCCCGGCCCACCGCAACCCCGCGCCGGCCGACCAGCGCCTGGTCAAGGGCCGCGGCTTTGCCTATGCCCGCTACTACCACAGCAAGTTTCCTGGCTACGGCGCGGCCTGGGCCACCTGGATCTGCGACGTGACCGTGGACCGCGAGACGGGCGTGATCAAGGTGGACAAGGTCTTCGTGGCCCATGACTGCGGCGAGATGGTCAACCCGGCCGGCGTGCGCCACCAGGTGCACGGCAACATCATCCAGTCCACCAGCCGCGTGCTCAAGGAGTACGTGACCTTCGACAGCAAGGGCGTGACCTCGCTGGACTGGGGCGGCTACCCCATCCTGCGCTTTGACGAGCTGCCCGAGATCGACGTGCAACTGGTCGAGCGCCCGGGCGAAGACCCCATGGGCGCGGGCGAATCGGCCTCCGTGCCCAGCGCCGCCGCTGTCTCCAACGCCGTGTTCGACGCCACCGGCGTGCGCCTGCGCGAAGTGCCGTTCACCCCGGCACGCGTGCTGGCCGCACTCAAGGCACAGGCTGCCGATGCAGCCCCGGCCGACAAGGCACAGAACTGAGAGCGGAGGACCGGAACATGCACACACTCAAGAAAATCACCCTCGGCGTGGTCGGCCTGGCCGCCGTGGCCGGCGCCGCCTTCTGGCTGGCCACGGGCCGCAGCGAGATCGCTCCTCTGCAGCAGATCCCGGTGCAGGAATTCAGCCAGCAGCAGATCGACCAGGGGCGCCGCCTGGCGCACATGGGCGACTGCGCGGTCTGCCACACGGCACCGGGCGGCCAGCGCAACGCAGGCGGCCTGGCCATGCCCAGCCCCTTCGGCACCATCTACTCGACCAACATCACGCCCGATGCCGAAACCGGCATCGGCCGCTGGTCGTACGAGGCCTTCGAGCGCGCCATGCGCCATGGCGTGGACCGCGAGGGCAACTACCTGTACCCCGCCTTCCCGTACACCGCGTTCACCCGCGTGACCGATGAGGACATGAAGGCGCTGTACGCCTTCCTGATGACCGAGCCGGCTGTCTCCAACGAGGCTCCCAAGACCGCGCTGAACTTCCCGTTCAACGTGCGCCGCGGGCTGGCCCTGTGGAATGCGCTGTACCTGGAGCCGGGCGAGCAGCCCGCGCCCGCCAACCAGTCGGGCGAGTGGATTCGCGGCGCCTACCTGGTCGAAGGCCTGGGCCACTGCGCCGCCTGTCACTCGCCGCGCAACCAGTTCGGCGCCGAGAAAAAGGGTGCCGACCACCTGGCCGGCGCCTTCATCGATGGCTGGGATGCGCCCGCGCTCAACGACAAGGCCGTGGCTCCGCTGCCCTGGACGCGCGAGGACCTGGTCCGCTACATGCAGACCGGTTTCTCGGAGCGCCACGGCGTGGCCGCCGGCCCCATGGCGCCCGTGATCGAAGGCCTGTCCCACCAGTCGGCCGAGGACATCAACGCCATGGCCACCTACCTGATGTCGTACCGCAAGCCCGTGGCAGACGCCGCTGGCGCAGGGGACGCCCAGGCCCTGGTGAAGGAAAAGACCGAGGTTGCCAAGCTGCCGGTCGACGCCCAGGGCTACCGCCTGTACCAGGGCGCCTGCATGGCCTGCCACCGCGCCGATCCCAGCGGCGTGCTGGCCGGCAGCAGCTTCGGCGTGCGTCCCCAGCTGTCGCTGAACACCAACCTGTACAGCGACTCGCCGACCAATGCCATCCATGTGGTGCTCAACGGCATCACGCAACCGGCTCGCCCGCAGCTGGGCACCATGCCCGCCTTCCGCCACAACCTCAGCGACGATCAGATCGCCACGCTGCTCAACACCATGCGCAGCCAGTACGGCCTGCAGCCCTGGGCCGGCCTGAGCGACAAGGTCAAGGCCCTGCGCGAGGAAACACGCCCCGGCAAGGTGGCGGCGCACTGAGCCTGCGCTGCGTCATCTGCGCAGCCTGTGCGCTGCGCTAGGATGGCAAGGGACCGCTGTGCCCACAGCGGTCCCTTTTTTTATGGTGACCCGCAAGATGACAAGCCACATACCCGATTTCCCCCTGCTGACCGGCGCCAACCGCCAATGGCTGGATGCACGTGCCCAGGCTCTGGATGCCGGCAACGGCGAGGCCACGGCCGCCGTCGTGCCCTATCTGGCCGAAGCCGGGCTGCTGGGCCACGGCTTGGCTGATGCCTTGGGCGGGCAGGGCGGCAGCGCCGGCGATGCCATCGAGGCGATTGCCCAGGTGGCCACGCACTCCATGTCCGCCGCCTTTGCCTTCTGGGGCCAGCGTGTGCTGATCGAGATGCTGGCGAACACCGGCAATGCGGCCCTGCGCGAGCGCTGGCTGCCCGCGCTGCTGGCGGGCGAGGCGGCCGGTGCCTCGGGGCTGTCCAACATCATGAAATTCCTCAGCGGGCTGGAGGCTCTCAACATCCGCGCCACGGCCCGGGAAGGCGGCGGCTGGCTGCTCAACGGCAGCGTGCCCTGGTGCACCAACCTGCGCGGGCCGCGCTTTCTGGCCGCCATTGCCGTGGCGCGTGACGACGGCGCGCCGCCCATGATCGTGGCCCTGCCGTCCGATCGCCCCGGCCTGGAGCGCTCGCCGGATCTGGCGTTGATTGCCCTGCGCGGCACCAACACCGCCGCCTTGCAACTCAAGGACGTCGCCATCACCGAAGACGATCTGCTGGCCGAGCGCGCCGGCGGATTCCTGCCGCGTGTGCGGCCGGCCTTCCTGGGCATGCAATGCGGCCTGTCCATCGGCCTGGCGCGCGCGGCCTGTGCGCAGGCCGCCTCGCGCATGGGGCAGGGCGGGCATGTGCTGCAGCAGCCGCTGGACGATACCCGCAGCCATCTGGAACAGGCGGTGGCGGCACTCAAGGCCGGTGTAGAGGCCGGCGATTTCGTGGAGGCGCCCGAGCGGCTTTTCGCGCTGCGCCTGGCCCTGCACGACTGCGTGCAGCAGGCCATGCAGCTGGAGCTGCAGACGGCCGGTGGCCGCGCCTACAGCCTGGACGCGGACGATGGCTTTGCCCGCCGCTGGCGTGAATCGGCCTTCATCCCCATCGTCACGCCCAGCGTGATCCAGTTGCGCGCCGAGCTACAAAAACTGCAAAAGCTCGGCGCCTGACGGCTCAGCCCGCCTTGGCTGCGGGCTGCAGCGCCGGCTCCAGCGCCGTATCCAGCAGCAGCAAGGCGGTCTCCACCGCCGCCAGCAGCCGCTGGCGCGGCACGCCATCGCGGGCCTGCACCGATATGCCGTGCAGTTGCGTGGCATAGAAATCCCCCAGCGCCTGCACATCGGTGCCGGCGCGCAACTCGCCTTCATCCAGCGCGCGCTGAAGGCGGTCGATCAGGGACTGCGTGCGCTGGCGGCGGTGTTCGGCCAGCCACGCGGCGACTGCCTCGTTTTCCTCGGCGCAGTTGGTGGCGGCGGTGACCACCATGCAGCCCAGCGGATGGGCATCGTCCGTATAGGTGGCCACGGCATCGCGCAGCACGCGGGCCAGGGCGTCGCGCACACGCGGCTCCTGGGCCATGGCGCGGTCGGCAAAGCCGCCATCACCGGCCTCGTAGCGCTGCACGGCCTCGCGGAACAGGTCCTGCTTGCTGCCGAAGGCCGCATAGATGCGCGCTGACGCAATGCCCAGCGCCTGCACCAGGTCGGCCATGGACGTGCCCTCGTAGCCGCGCCGCCAGAACGCCAGCATGGCGCGCTCCAGCGCCTGGTCTCGGTCAAATTCCCTGGGTCTTCCGGCCATCTTCCTCATCCTTCTCAACAGTCAGGGCGGCATCTTAGCGGCGCCGTGATGCTGTCTTGCATCGGCTTCGCAAAAGCAGCCGCATTGGCGTGATACTATTCTTTGTCGATTAACAAACAATAGCTCAACGCAAGGAAATCACATGCAGACCATCAAGGGCCCAAGCCTTCATCTGGCGCAGTTCGCCGACAACAAGGCACCGTTCAATTCCCTGGAAGACATCGCACGCTGGGCGGCCGGCGTAGGCTTCAAGGGCCTGCAGATTCCCGCCTGGGACCAGCGCCTGTTCGACGTGGCCACGGCCGCCAGCAGCCAGATCTATTGCGACGATGTCAACGGCATGCTGGCCTCGCACGGCCTGGTGGCCAGCGAGCTGACCACGCACATCTTTGGCCAGCTCGTGGCCGTGCACCCGGCCTACGACGCCATGTGCGACAGCTTTGCACCCGAGGCGCTGCGCGGCAATCCGGCCGCACGCACGGCCTGGGCGCTGGAGCAGCTCAAGCTGTCGGCCAGTGCATCGCGCCGCATGGGGCTGAGCGACATGGGCACGTTCTCGGGCTCGTTCGTCTGGCCCTATCTCTTCCCGTTCCCGCAGCGCCCGGCCGGCCTGATCGAAACCGCCTTCGAGGAGCTGGCGCGCCGCTGGCGCCCCATCCTCGACGCCTGCGATGAGCAGGGCGTGAACCTGTGCTACGAAATCCACCCCAGCGAAGACCTGCACGACGGCACCAGCTTCGAGCGCTTCCATGAGCTGGTGGGCCAGCACGCACGCTGCAAGATCCTGTTCGATCCCAGCCATTTCGTGCTGCAGCAGCTCAACTACCTCGACTACATCGACATCTACCGCGAGCACATCCGCATGTTCCATGTGAAGGATGCGGAGTTCCTGCCCAGCGGGCGCCAGGGCATCTACGGCGGCTATTCCTCGTGGCTGGAGCGGGCAGGGCGCTTCCGTTCGCTGGGCGACGGGCAGGTGGACTTCAAGGCCATCTTCTCCAAGTTCGCCCAGTACGACTACCAGGGCTGGGCCTCGCTGGAATGGGAGTGCTGCCTCAAGGACCAGGAAGACGGTGCGCGCGAGGGCGTGGACTTCATCAACCGCCACATCATCCGCGTCACCGACAAGATCTTTGACGACTTCGCCGGCGCCCCCGTGGACCAGCGCCAGATCAACGCCATGCTCGGCATCGCCTGAGCACGCCCGCAGCCAAAGAACCTCAAAAAGAATCCGACAATGAACGCTTTCACATCGAACGCCCTGCGCAAGCAGGAAGACCAGGCCTGCGAGTTCTCGCACGACTACGTGCGCATCGACGGCCGCCGCATCCACTGCATCACGGCCGGGCAGGGCGCGCCCGTGCTGCTGATCCCGGGCTGGCCCCAGACCTGGTATGCCTGGCGCCATGTCATGCAGGCACTGGCGGCGCAGGGCTTCCAGGCCATTGCCGTCGATCCGCCGGGCACGGGCTTTTCGGACCGGCCCGACACCGGCTACGACACGGGCTCCATTGCGCTGACCCTGCACCGCACCATGCTGGCGCTGGGCCATGAGCGCTACCGGGTCGCCGGCCACGACGTGGGCATGTGGGTGGCCTATGCGCTGGCCAGCGACCAGCCGCAGGCCGTGCAGTCCCTGGCGCTGACCGAGGCCGTGATCCCCGGCCTGGCGCCCGAGCCCAGCATCTTTGCGCCGCCAGAGCAGAACATCTTCCTGTGGCACTTCATGTTCAACCAGTTGGCCGACCTGCCCGAGACCCTGATCGCGGGGCGCGAGCGTGCCTACCTGGAATTCATGTTCAACCGCTGGTCGCTGCGGCGCGACCGCGTGGCCGTCGACGTCTATGTCGATGCCTATGCGGCGCCCGGTGGCCTGCGCGGCGGCTTTGCCTACTACCGCGCCATTCCCGAAACCATTCGCCAGAACCGCGAGCGTGCGCTGCGCCCGCTGGCCATGCCCGTGCTGGCCATTGGCGCCGAGCACGCCACGGCCGATGCGCCGCTGGCCACGCTGCGCGGCCATGCCGATGACCTGTCGGGCGTGATCGTGCCGGGCTGCGGCCACTTCATCATGGAGGAAGCTGCCGAGCCCTTCATCGCCGAGCTGCTGCCCTTCCTGCAAAGGACGCTGTGACCATGGGCCTGGACGCTGACATTGCGCGCTATCTCGCCGAGCTGGCGCAGGCAACCCAGGCCGCGGCCCCGCCCACGCTGGCGGCGCTGCGCGAGGGCACCGACGCCGGGCTGCGCGCCCTGCACGGCGCGGCCGAGGCCATGGCCCGCACCGAAGACTTCACGCTGCCCGCGCGCGACGGTGCGCCGCTGCGCGTGCGCATCTACCGGCCGCTGGCCTCGGACACACCCACGCCCCAGCCCGCCCTGGTCTTCGCCCACGGCGGCGGCTGGTGCCTGGGTTCGCTGGAGGTCTACGACAACCCCTGCCGCGCATTGGCCGCGGCAACGGGCGCCGTCGTGGTCTCGGTGGACTACCGGCTGGCGCCCGAGCACCGCTTTCCCGTGCCGCTGCATGATTTCTGCGATGCCATTGCCTGGACCTTTGAGCAGGCCGATGCGCTGGGCCTGGATCGCAGGCGCATCGGCGTGGCCATGGACTCGCCGTCGTTCCACCAGTTTGGAGAGGGCCACTACCTCACGCGTGCGGCCATGGAGTACTGCTATGGCGCGTACCTGGGCGATGCGGCTCCGGGGCGGCAAGAACTTGTCTCTCCGCTGCGCGCGGACCACCTGGCAGGCCTGCCCCAAGCCACGGTGATCAGCTGCGAATACGACCCGCTGCGCGACGAGGCCGAAGCCTATGCGCAGCGGCTGGCGCAGGCCGGTGTGGCAGTAAAGGCCGTGCGACTGCCCGGCATGGTGCACGCCTGCATGCACATGCTGGGGCTGGCGCCGGCATCACGCCGCCTGTTTGACGAAGCGGGTGCCGCCGTGCGCCAGGCTTTGGGCACGGCCATCGGCTGAGGGTTGCTGGGTGCAGGTCAGGCCTGTGCCAGGAACACGGCCACCAGCGCATTCGCATGGCCGTGCCCCATCTGGTGCTGGGCCTTGAGCCAGCCCACCAGTTCCATGTGCTTGCGGGTGTCCTGCTGCTGCAGCAGGTCCATCCAGTGCGCAATCGGCTGGCCGTAGGTCTTCTCGATGGAAGGGAAATACGAGGCCGGTCCCTTGACCTTGCTTGTCTCCGTCATGGCGCTTGTCCTTTTTCTGTGATGCGGGTGGCAGATTGTGCCGCTGGCGCTGTCCGGGCCGGCAGGCGGGGTCAGGTCAGGAACAGCACATCCTTGTGCTGCGGCGCAGGCGGCAGCACCTCGCCGGTCAGCTCGCGCAGCGTGGCCTCGATCATCTGCGACATGGCGTCCAGCGCCAGGTCGTTGGGCGCCGTGCCGAAGGGCTCCTCCAGCTCGGCGCCCAAGGCCTCCAGCGCGAAGAAGGTGTAGGCGATGAAGGCCACGATCACCGGAGTCATGAAGCCGATGGAATCCACCAGGCCGAAGGGCAGCAGCAGGCAGTACAGGTAGATGGTGCGATGGATGATCACCGCGTAGGTGAAGGGAATCGGCGTGCCCGCAATGCGCTCGCAGCCGCCCAGTGCCTCGCCCAGCTTGCACAGCGGCGCCTCCATGGCGGGCACCAGCACGGGCTGCAGGCTGCCGTCGTGGCGGCGCGCCTGCAGCCATTCGCCGGCCATGAGCAGCAGCACGGCGGGCTTGAAGCGCGCCGTGGCCAGGCGTTCGCAGTCGGCGGCGGGCAGCAGGCGGCGCATGTCGGCCGCGGCATCGGTGCCGCGCAACTGATGGCGCAGCGCATGCACGAAGGCCGCCAGCACCATGGCCAGGGCCGGGGCGTGCTGCGGCGCGTCCGTCAAGGTCCGGGCCTGGCGTACCAGGGTGCGTGTCTCGTTGAGCAGGGTGCCCCACAGCGTGCGCGCCTCCCAGTAGCGCGCATAGCTGGTGCTGTTGCGAAAGCCCAGGAAGATGGCCAGCGTCAGCCCGATCAGCGAAAACGGCACGAAGTTCAGCGGCACTTTCCAGGCGAACAGCTGGCCGTGCAGTGCCGTGACCAGTACGGCGAACAGGGTGGCGGCCATCAGCTGGGGCAGGATGTCGGGCAGCACCGAGCCGCGCAGCACGAAGAGCATGCGCAGCCAGTGGGGGCGGGGCCGGATGATCATGAAAGCTTGTTCCGTGATGGAAAAGAGGGCGCAAGAGGGCGCAGCAGCCCCGCAACTCTAACCGCCCCGCGCAGTCAGTGCGCCACCTGCGCGCCACTTATGCGCCACCCTGCACGCGCCGGCTGCGGCTTCAAAGATCGCTGCCGTGGCTGTCGTGGTTGCCGTCTGGCTGGAGAAGGGCCTGTGCCGTGACCGCTGCTGCCTGCTCTGCCTGCCATGCCGTGCGCATGGAAGAGGGCGCCACCGTTGCGCGCGGGGATGGCTGGCTGGTGATGGTGCCCAGGCTGATGAAGCCGGCCAGGTACTCGCCCTCGCGCAAACCCAGCGCTGAATGCAGGGCCGGGTCAAAACAGCGCTCGCCACTGAGCACGATGGCACCAAAGCCCAAATGGTGGGCGGCGTTGAGGAAGTTGCCCAGGGCCGCGCCCGCAGCCAGCCATTGCTCACGCACCGGCACGCGCGAGCGCGGCCGGGGCGAGATGATGAAGGCGATCAGCGCCGGCGCGCGCGTTGCATGCTCGCGCGCACGGCGGATATCGTCGGCCGGGGCCAGCGGGTCGCGGCGCAGTTTTTCCTGCTCGAACAGGCTGGCCAAGGCCCCGCGCTGGTGGGCGGGAAACTCCAGAACCCGCCAGGGGTGCAAGGCACCGTGGTCCGGAGCGCATAGCGCCGCCTCGATCATCAGGTCCATGTCGCCGCTGTCCGGGCCCGGCATGGCCAGCCGCCTGGGCGAGACGGAGCGCCGCGCCAACAGGGGCGCCAGGCCTGCCCGCTTGCGCGTGTCGGCAAAGCAGTGCTTGAGTGCATCCACCGCCTGGGCGAACTGCCGTGCCCAGGCCAGCACCTGTTCGCCTTCCTGCGTGAACCCCTGGAAGGGCCGGCCCGCACGCACCAGCGCGTGGCCGAACTCCTCCTCTGCCGAGCGTATGGCCTGGGCCAGCGCGTTGTCGGAGATGCCGCAGGCCTGCGCTGCGCGCGCCCAGTCACGCTCGCGGTCCAGGGCCAGCAGATGGGGGATGTATTTTTGCGTCAAGTCGGTTCTCCAGCGCGGGCCCGTGCTCCGTGTATGGCATCGTTATATCTGAAAGAATACAATGAAATACGTCATGCCAGCTTGAACCGGCGGCGGGCTGCGGTGGGCAGGCCCGGGGGCGGGCGCACGCGTGTGACAGGTGCATGGTGCCCTTGCCGAACTGCGGGATTGAACCGATTGCGCAGGCACCGGCACTACAATCCCCGGCCATGTTGCATGCCATCCGGAGCCTATCCATGCGGAGCGCCTTGCTGCTGCTCATCATGGTGGCGCAGCTGCTGATACCGCTGCTGCACAGCCATTTCGGCACTCCGAACCAGGCCGGCCTGCACATCCATGCGGCGCCGTCGCGCGTGGCCGACTCGCATTTCCACCTGTTCGTGGCCCACGGCTCCTTCACCGATGTGGATGAAGACCATGTCGAGCCTTTCGAGGTCGATGTGCAGGACGCCATACAGCCGCTGGACCTGCTGCCCATG
Organism: Delftia sp. Lp-1; assembly: GCF_020523835.1. Taxonomy (NCBI): domain Bacteria; kingdom Pseudomonadati; phylum Pseudomonadota; class Betaproteobacteria; order Burkholderiales; family Comamonadaceae; genus Delftia; species Delftia sp. Lp-1. The sequence goes on from NZ_JAJALJ010000001.1 coordinate 2,315,069, forward strand.
CCCTTGCTGGCCGTGGTCGGCCTGGTCTTGCTCACCCTGGGCCTGCGTGCCGCTCGCATGCGCTGCATTGCGCCCCGGCCCGCCCTGCCGCTGCAGCCCATGCGCCTGAGTCCGCGCTGGCGCGGGCGCGTGATAAGGCCTTCCCCCGCCCAGGCACCGCCCCTGGCTTCCTGACCTCCCCGGCCTGGTTCACAGGCCCGCCTCAGTCCTTCTTCGCCCGCGCGCAGCGAACCGCCTGCGCGTGGACGGCGTTCGTCTTTTTTCCCGGAGTCAGGAATGATGTTTTCCCCATGGCTGCTGGCCGGAGCACTTGCGCTGCCAGCCGTCGGCATGGCCGCCCAGGCCCAGGCCGCACCCGCAAGCCCGTCCAATCCCCCGTCCGCATCCGTTGCCTTGTCCGCCGAACAGGCGCAGGCGCTGGGCGTGCGTTTCGAACCCATTCAGGCGGCACAGCGCATCGAGGTCTCGGCCCACGCGCGCGTCGTGCTGCGGCCCGATGCCCAGGCCGTGGTGGCCGCCCCCTATGCGGGCGCGGTGCCGCGCGTGCTCGTGGCCCTGGGCCAGACGGTGCGCACCGGCCAGCCGGTGGCGGTGTTCACCAGCCCGCAGCTGTATGAGGCGCGGCGCGCGCTGCTGGAGGCCGAGTCCCAGTCGCGCCTGGCACGCCAGGCCCTGGCGCGCGACCAGGCGCTGCATGAGGACGGCATCATCGCCGCCAGCCGCTGGCAGGCCACGCAGGCCCGCGCCGCCGAGGCCGCGGCCATGGCCCAGGCGCGGCGCGCCGAACTGGCCGCCAGCGGCCTGCAGTTCGTCGGCAACGAGGTGCACCTGGTGGCGCCCCGCGCAGGCCTGGTGACCGAGGTGCTGGCGGTGCCGGGCGCGCGCGTGGAGGCCTCGGCGCCGCTGCTGCGCGTGGCCGACCCCAAGGCGCTGGAACTGGACCTGCTGCTGGGCCGCGAGGTGCCGCTGCCCGGCGTGGGCGACCGCGTTCAGGTGGCGGCGCGCGGTGCGCAGGGCAAGGTGGCTGGCATGGCCCCGGTCGGTGATGGATCGGCCGGCATGCGGGTGCGCGTTGCGCTGGAACGCGCTGGCGACCTGCGCGTGGGCGAAAGCGTGACCGCGTCGCTGGCCCTGGCCGGTGCGGACGCCGGGCCTTCCGGCGGCTCTGGCGGTGCACGCCTGCGCGTGCCCGCTGCGGCGCTGGCGCATTGGAACAACCGCACCGGCGTCTTTGTCGCCACCGGGCAGGGGGCGCGCTTCATGCCGCTGTCCGTGGAGGCCAGCGACGAGGCCACGGCCGTGGTGCGCGGCACGCTGCCGCCCAAGGCGCGCATTGCCGTGACGGGCATTGCCGCGCTCAAAGGCCTGCTGGGCGGGGGTGAGTGATGCTGGCGCGCCTCATCGATTTTTCGCTGCGCCAGCGCGCGCTGGTGCTGATGGCCGCCTGCGCGCTGGCCCTGGCCGGTGCCTGGGCCTATGTGCACCTGCCCATCGACGCGTTCCCCGACATCTCGCCCACCCAGGTCAAGGTGATCCTGAAGGTGCCCGGCATGACGCCCGAGGAGGTGGAGCAGCGCGTCTCCACGCCCGTCGAGCAGGAACTGCTGGGCCTGCCGCACAAGACCATGGTTCGCTCGGTGTCCAAGTACGGCATCAGCGACGTGACCGTGGATTTCAGCGAAGGCACGGACGTGTACTGGGCGCGCCAGCAGGTGTCCGAGCGGCTGGCCGGCCTGCAGCGCGAGCTGCCCGCCACGGCCGAAGGCGGGCTTGCCCCCATCACCACGCCGCTGGGCGAGATGTTCATGTTCACCATCGACGGTGAGCAATGGTCTCTGGCCGAGCGCCGCCATGTGCTGGACTGGGTGATTCGCCCTGCGCTGCGCACCGTGGCCGGCGTGGCCGACGTGAATGCCCTGGGCGGCATGGTGCGCGGCTACGAGGTGATCCCCGACCCCGCCCGGCTGCGGGCGCGCGGCGTGACGCTGGACCAGCTGCGCCAGGCGCTGGAGGCCAACAACCGCAACGACGGCGCAGGCCGGCTGGACCGCGGGGAAGAGCACTGGGTGGTGCGCGTGGAAGGCGGCGTGCGTGGGCTGGACGACCTGCGCGCCATTGTCGTGGTGCCCGCCCATGAGGGGCGCGTTGCCGCCACCGTGGGCGATGTGGCCACCGTGCGCCTGGGCGAAGCCACGCGCAACGGCGCCGTGAGTCGTGACGGACGTGGCGAAGCCGTGCAGGGCCTGGTGCTGGGACTGCGCGGGGTGGATGCGCGCAGTCTGGTGGACGCCGTGCAGGCGCGGCTGGACGAACTGGCTCCCCGGCTGCCCAAGGGCATGAGCACCCAGGTCTTCTACAACCGGGGCGACCTGGTCTCGCGCGCGGCGGGCACCGTGGTGCGCGCCCTGGTCGAGGCCAGCGTGCTGGTGCTGGTCACGCTCTACCTGTTCCTGGGCGGGCTGCGTGCGGCCCTGGTGGTGGCGGCCACGCTGCCGCTGTCCATGCTGGCCACCTTCCTGCTGATGCGCCATGCGGGCCTGACGGCCAACCTCATGAGCCTGGGCGGCCTGGCCATCGCCCTGGGCATGCTGGTGGATGCTGCGGTGGTGGTGGTGGAGAACATAGAGACCGCGCTGGCGAATGAGTCTGCGGGCGGAACGGCCATCGAAACGGCAGGCAGCTCCCCGCCGCAGGACCGGGCCGTGCTGATCCGCCAGGCGGTCTCGGCGGTCTCCGTGCCCATGCTGGCCGGCGTGTCCATCATCGCTATCGTGTTCCTGCCGCTGCTCACGCTGCAGGGGCTGGAGGGCAAGCTGTTCGCGCCGGTGGCGCTGACCATCGTGCTGGCGCTGGGGGCCTCGGTGCTCATCGCCTTCACCGTGGTGCCTGCGCTGGCCTCGCTGCTGCTGCGCTCGCATGGCGGCGATGAACCCTGGCTGATGCGGCGCGTGGCCCGGGGCTTCGAGCGCATGCAGCGCTGGAGCCTGGCCCACCGGCCTGCGGTCTTCGGCATTGCCGGGGCATCGCTGGCCGGGGCGGCCGTGCTCTACCTGTCCGTGGGCAAGACCTTCATGCCCACCATGGATGAGGGCGACATGATCGTGCAGCTGCAAAAGACGCCCTCCATCTCGCTGGCCGCTTCGCTGGACATGGACGGGCACGTGCAGCGCGCGATGCTGGAGCAGGTGCCCGAGATCCGCTCCATCGTCGCGCGCACGGGCTCCGACGATCTGGGCCTGGACCCCATGGGTCTGAACGAGACCGATACCTTCCTGGTGCTGCGCCCGCGCGACGAGTGGCGCGGCAGCAAGGAAGACATCGCCGAGGCCATACGCCACCTCATGCAAGGCTTTCCGGGGCTCATCTACGGCTTCACCCAGCCCATAGAAATGCGTGTCTCCGAAATGCTGACCGGCACGCGCGGCGACGTGGCCATCAAGATCTTCGATCCCGACCTGGCGCGGCTGGACACTGCCGCCCAGGCCGTGGCCGCGCGCATGCGCGCGGTGGCCGGGGCCTCCGAAGTCATCGCGCCCAGCAACAGCGGCGTGCAATACCTGCAGGTGGCGCTCAACCGCGCGGCGCTGGGCCAGTCCGGGCTCAGCGGCGATGGCCTGCAGGCGCAACTGCGCGCCCTGGTGGAAGGCGAGCGCATTGGCATCGTGCCCGAAGGCGTGGCGCGCACGCCGCTCATCCTGCGCGGCGGGGCGGCGCTGCGCCAGTCGCCCGAAGGCCTGGCCGGGCTGCTGGTGACGGCGGCGGACGGCAGCAGCTGGCCATTGACCTCCCTTGCCACGCTGGCGGCCCGCGACGGCCCCGTGCGCGTGGACCACGAAAACGGCGCACGCTTCGCCGTGGTGCAGGTCAACGTCGAAGGGCGCGACCTTGCCAGCTTTGTGCGAGATGCCCAGGCGGCCGTCGCTGGTGATGCCGGCCTCAAGGACATGCGCATCGTCTGGGGCGGCCAGTTCGAGAACCAGCAGCGCGCCGCCGCACGGCTGGCGCTGGTGGTGCCGCTGGCGCTGGGCGCCATCTTCGTGCTGCTGGTGCTGACCTTCCGCTCGCCCAGGCAGGCGCTGCTGGTCATTGCCAACATCCCGTTCGCGCTGGTGGGCGGCATGGCCGCGCTGAGTGCGGCGGGCGAGTACCTGTCGGTGCCTGCCTCGGTGGGTTTCATCGCGCTGCTGGGCATTGCGGTGCTCAACGGCGTGGTCCTGGTATCGCACTTCAACAACCTGCTGGCTGCGGGCCAGCCCCTGTCCCAGGTGGTGCGGCACGGCGTGCGCGACCGGCTGCGGCCCGTGCTGATGACGGCCTGCATCACCGCGCTGGGCATGGTGCCGCTGCTGCTGGCCAGCGGGCCGGGCTCGGAGATCCAGCGGCCGCTGGCCATCGTGGTGGCGGGCGGGCTGGTCAGTTCCACGGCGCTGACCCTGCTTCTGCTGCCCTTGCTGTTCGAGCGCTTCGGCCTGCCGCGGCGTGAGCGGGAGGCCCGGTCATGAGCACCACCCACACCACCACCACCTCTCCCCACTGCAGGGCGCAAGGCCTTGCCGGACTCTCTTTCAGGAACATGCCCATGAAACACCTGCTGCATGCCTGGGCCGCTGCCTTGCTGTGTGCCTGCGCTGTCCAGGCCCAGGCCCAAAGCCATCTGCCGCCCGAGGCCGCCGTGCGCGAGGCCGTGGCCCGCTCTCCTGCCGTGCAGGCGGCCGATGCCGCGCAACGCGGCGCTGCGGCACGCGCCCAGGCCCTGCGCGCCGGCCCGCATGAAACCGTGGTGCGTGCCAGCGGCCAGCGCCGCTGGGTGCACGACGGCTCGGGCCAGCGCTTTACCGAAGGGCAGATCGCCATCGAACGCCCCCTGCGCCTGGGTGGCAAGGCCGAGTCCGATGCGCAGCTTGCCGAAGCGACCCAGGCCGCATCGCGCGTGGCGGCCCAGGATGTGCGGCACGAAGCCGCACGCCAGTTGCTGGCGCTGTGGTTTGCCGCACAGCGCGCAGGCCAGGCGCAGCAGACCGCCCGGGACAATGCCGACGCTGCCGCCGAACTGGCCCGCGTCACCGAACGCCGGCTGCGCGCAGGCGATGCCGCCAGGCTGGACGCCGAACTGGCCGCCGCCGAGCACGCGCGCATGCAGGCCGCGCTGGCAACCGCCCAGGCCGCGCACCAGGCGGCCCAGGCGGACCTGCAGGCGCGTTTTCCGGGCCTGGAGGCTGCGAGGACGAAGGAGGGGGAGGCTGCGCCACCGCTGCCCGATCTGCCACTGATGCCGCAGCAGCCACCGGCCCAACTGCGCCTGCGCTACATAGAGCACAGCCACGAATACCTGCTGGCCCAGGCCGAGGAAACCCTGGCACTGCGCCAGGCCCGCCGTGCCGATCTGGAGCGCCAGCCCGACCCTACCGTGGGCGTGTTCGCCACCAGTGAGCGAGGGGGCAGCGAGCGCATTGCGGGCGTCAGCCTGTCCGTGCCCCTGGGCTCGGTGCACCGCCAGGCCCAGGCCGACCAGGCCCTGGCCGATGCCGACGCCGCGCTGTCCCGCCGCCTGGCGGCCGAGCGCCGCCTGGGCGCGGAGTTCGACGTGCTGTGGAGCCTGCTGGCCGGCAAGCGTGCCGCCGCCCAGGCCCAGGCTCGCGCCGCCACACTGCAGCAGGGCGCCGCCGACCGCGCACTGCGCGCCTACCGCGCCGGTGAATCGGGCCTGACCGAACTGCTGGCCGTGCGCCGCACCCTGGCCGAAGCGCTGCTGGCCGAACGCCTGGCCCGCAGCGAGGCGCTGGAAGGCGACAGCCGCCTGCGGCTGGATCTGCATGAGCTGTGGGATTTTGATGACTGAGTGCGGCTGCAGCCCGCGACAATCCGTGTACAGCGACGCAACCCCAGCCAATCCATGAGACCCAGGATCCCTCCCCTCAAACGTCTGCTTGTTCTCGTCACGGTGGTGGTGCCAGCCCTGGCTTGGTGTTTGGTCAAACCAGTGCGCGTGATGGCTCCCGGGCTGGCCGGCGTGTCCTGTACGGCGGACCGGATCTGCGTGGATGATGTCTCGCGGCTGGAGCAGGCCAGCGCCATGGTGGAGGAGGCCCATGGATTCCTGGCGGCGCGTCTGGGCACTGCGCCGCACCGGTCCCGGGTGGTGTTCTGCGTCACCCAGGCCTGTGCGGACAGCTTCGGGCTGGGCGCGCGCTCTGCCATGAATCTGGCGGGCCTGGGCACGGTCATAGGCCCCAGGGCCTGGACCGCCTACTACCTCCGCCATGAACTCATCCACCAGGTGCAGAGCGAGCAACTCGGCATCGTCCGCATGCTGCTGCGGCCCGCATGGTGGACCGAAGGCATGGCCTATGACCTCAGCGAGGACCCGCGCCCCGTGCTCGCCGAGCCCTGGCAAGGCTACAGAGCCAGATTCCGGGCATGGCATGCCCGGGCTGGCGACGCGGGGTTGTGGACTGCGCCGCTCTAGGGTCGACCACCGCCCAGCGTCGCAATCAACTGCTCGTACATGGCATCCACGGCCGCCGAGCCCTGCGAGGCCTTGCTGCGCAGGGCCGACACTTGCATGGACACCAGCGGCGGCAGCTCGAAGCCGGCCGGCAGGTTCTGCAGCACCTGCAGGTGCGGGGGCACGCTGCAGCGCGTGAACACCGCCACGGCCAGGCCGCTTTCCACGGCGGCCAGCTGGCCGGCAAGGCTGGAGCTGTGATAGACCACGCGGTGCGCGCGCCGCTGGGCCGCCAAGCTGGACAGCGCGGCCGTGCGGGCCAGGCTGGCGGCCTCGTAGACGGCAATCGGCAGGGGATTCTTCCTCCACACCTCGTGCTGCGGCGCGCCCACCCAGACCAGGGGCTCGTGGAACAGCAGGCGTCCACGCTGGGGCCTGTCACGTGAGACCAGGGCCAGGTCCAGCGTGCCGCGCACCACCTGCGGGATGAGTGCGGTGGACTGCTCGCAGGTCAGCTCGATCTCCACGCCCTGGTAGCGGCCTGCAAAGCTGCGCAGCACGGGCGTCAGATAGGTGGATGCGTAATCGTCCGGCACGCCCAGCCGCACGCGTCCGGACAGGTCGGGGCCGAACAGGGCCTCCTGCGCCTGGGTCTGCAGCTCCAGCATGCGCCGGGCATAGCCCAGCAGCTCGGCGCCGGCGGGCGTGAGCTGCAGATGGCGCGGGCCGCGCAGCAGCACGGGCCGGCCCAGGGCGGTCTCCAGCTTCTTGATCTGCATGCTCACGGCGGCCTGTGATCGGTGCAGCAGCGGCGCGGCAGCCGAGAGCGAGCCCGCATCCACCACGGCCACCAGGGCGCGCAGCCAGTCGATCTGTAGGTCGGGGTGGTTCACGGCACGCTCCATGGATTCGAATATCGAATACTAAACCTGCAAACTATTTGCTTTACGAGAATTTACTGCCACGAGACGATCGCGGCCATGCAAGACAGAACCCATTCCTTACAGGCCGCATCCGTAGCCTCCGCCGCGCCCGCACAAGCCGCTTCCACAGCGCAGGAGACACGCGGCCAGTGGCTGATGATCGCGGGCGGCGTGCTGCTGGGCACCGTGGGCATATTTGTGGAAGAGGCCCGCCAGCATCCGTTGGTCACCGTGCTGTTTCGCTGCGCCTTCGGCGCGCTGGCGCTGCTGGCCTGGGGCATGGCCACGGGCCGCGTGCGGGAGCTGCGCGTGCGCGGCAGGAGCTGGCCGGTGGTGGCGGCCACCGGCGTCCTCATGGTGCTGAACTGGGCGCTGTTCTTTGCGGCCATACCGCTGACCTCCATTGGCGTGGCCACCATCGTGTTCCACATCCAGCCGGTGTGGATCATGCTGTTCGGCACCCTGGTGCTGCGCGAGGCCGTGGCGCCACGGCAGGTGGCGGCCATGTTGGCGGCGTTGCTGGGACTGGTGTTGACCACGGGGCTGCTGGGTGGCGATGCGGCGGCCTGGGGGCCGGACCATGTGTCTGGCCTGCTGATGTGCCTGGCCGGCTCGCTGTGCTATGCGGCCGTGACCATCCTGGCCAAGACCGAGAAAGTGGTCACGCCGTTTGCGCTGGCCTGGTGGCAGTGCGCGGTCGGCACCGTGCTGCTGCTGTGGGTGCCGCTGGTTCATGGCTGGCCGCAGGCGCTGTCGTCCTGGGCGTGGCTGGCCGGGCTGGGCGTGCTGCACACGGGCCTGGCCTATGCCATCCTTTTTGCGGGCATGGCCCGCCTCACGCTGGGCCGCATCGCCGTGCTGCAGTACGTCTATCCGTTGACGGCCATCGTGCTGGACTGGGCCGTCTACGGGCGTGCGCTGGACGCCGTGCAACTGGCCGGCGTGGGCCTGATGGCCGGGGCGCTGCTGGTGGTCAAGGCCCGACAGCTGCGATGAGCTGTGCGGGCCTTGGCGCAGGGCCTACTCCTTGCCCAGCGCCTTGTACTGCTCGTACAGCTCGTCGGCCAGCCGGCGCAGGGCGCGGCCTATGGCGGCGTACTCGTACTCGTTGAGGTTGGCCAGCGAGGCACGACCAGAAGGCCGGTCGGACCCGAAGCCCCGGCCCGGCAGCAGCACGATGCCGGTCTCATCGGCCACGCGGAACAGCATGTCGCCCGTGGACGACTGCTGCACGGCCCATTGCGAGAAGGCCTCGCCATAGAGCCGGCAGGTCACGTTCTGCAGGTCGATCAGGGTGTAGTAGTTGACCGAGTTGGGATTTTCCAGCGGGGGCATGCCCAGCTCGCGGTACAGCGTGGCCTCGCGGCGGCGGATCAGCTGCTTGAGGGCCTGCTTGTAGGCGTCCGCTTCATCCATGAGCGCAAACAGCGAGAACAGCACCATCTGCACCTGCTGCGGCGTGGACAGGCCGGCCGTGTGGTTCAACGCCACCACGCGGCTGTCGGCCACCAGGCGGTCGATGAACTTGAGCGAGCGCACATCGGGCAGCAGCGAGCGGTAGCGGTGGTCCAGCGCCTTCTTGGCGGACTCGGGCAACTGCGCCAGTGCATGGTCGAACACGTTGTCCTTGTGCGCCGCGATCACGCCCAGGCGCCAGCCCGTGGCCCCGAAATACTTGGAGAACGAATACACCAGCAGCGTGTTCTGGGGGCAGACCGAGAACAGGGACTGGAATTCATCGGCAAAGGTGCCGTAGACATCGTCAGTCAGGATCAGCAGGTCGGGCCGCTGCTCGGCCACGATGGCGCGCACGCGGTCCAGGCTGCGCTGGTCCATCTTCACGGACGGCGGGTTGCTGGGGTTCACGCAGAAGAAGATCTTGACGTCCGGGTCCTTGAGCTTGTCCAGCTCGGCGTCGGAGTACTGCCAGCCGTTGTCGGGGTCGGCGTGGATGGGCACTTCCTTGAGGTCGTACTGGGCCAGTTCGGGGATCTCGATATACGGCGTGAACACCGGCATGCCGATGGCCACCTTGTCGCCGGCCTTGAGCAGGCCGCTGATGCGCAGGCTCTCGAAGATATAGGCCATGGCCGCCGTGCCGCCCTCGACCGCGAACAGGTCCACCGACTCGGGCGGCACGGCGCCGCCTGCCATCTCGCGCACGATGTACTGGCGCACGATCTGCTCGCTCACGGTGAGCATGCGCGGCGGCACGGGGTAGTTGCAGCCCAGGATGCCGTCCACCATCTCATGCAGGAAGGCGGCGGGGTCCAGCCCCAACTGGTCGCGCACATAGCTGAGCGACTTGCCCAGGAACTTCACGCCCTCCTGGTCGCGGTGCTCGGCGATGAAGCGCTCGAAGCGGCCCTCGATGCCGTCGAGCTTGGCCAGCCCGCCCACGCCCACCGTCATGTAGGAGTACGACAGCTCCGACTCCGCCGCCGCGAACAGCCCCAGCCGGAAGAACGCCCGGCGCGGCGTGGTCGCCAGGAAGTTGGGATTGCCGCGCCCCGCATTGAGCATGAGGCGGTTGGCCTTGCCCGAGGCCACCTTGATCAGTTCGTCCTTGAGTTCGAATGGGCTCAAATTCGCCAGACTCCGATAATCCTTGCTCATTGCGCAGCTCCTTGTGATGGTCCTTGGTGGTCCTTGGGAATAGATCAGGGGTGTTCAGGCAAAGGCGATGACCAGCGGCCCCAGCAATGTGAGGAACACATTGGCCAGCGCATAGGTGATCGCAAACGGTGCCGTGGGAATCGAGTTGCCGGCCTTGTCCAGAATCTCGCCAAACGCCGGGTTGGCGCTGCGCGCCCCCGACAGCGAGCCCGCGAACACGGCCACGTTGTCATAGCGCAGCACGTACTTGCCGAACAGCATGGCGATCAGCAGCGGCACGATGGTCACCACCACGCCCAGCAGGAACAGCGTCAGGCCCTGCTGCATCACCGTGGTCACGGCCTGCTGGCCCGACTGCAGGCCCACCATGGCCACGAAGCCGGCCAGGCCCAGGTCGCGCAGCAGTGTGGAAGCGGCCGTGGGCATGTTGCCGAAAGTGTGCTTGCGGCTGCGCCACCAGCCGAACAGCAGGCCCGCCAGCAGGGCGCCGCCGCCGCTGCCCAGCGTAATGGGAATGGAGCCCAGGCGCAGCACCAGCAGCCCGATCAGCAGGCCCACCGTGATGCCCAGGCCATGGAAGACAAAGTCCGTCTTGTCGCTGGGCACGATGATGGGGCCCACCGACTGCGCAGCCTTCTGCACATCCTGCGGCGTGCCGAACAGCGTCACCACATCGCCCGGCATGACCATGGTGGCCGGCGCAATCGGCACCGGCGTGCCTGCGCGCATCAGCGCCACTGCGTATACACCGTGCTTGAACTCCTGCGACAGGCTGTCCAGGATGTCCTTCACGCTGCGGTTCAGGTACTGGTTGTTGGAGATGGCCACGTCGCGCCGCACCATCACCACGTCCATGCCCTCGGCGCCCTGCAGCTCCTCGCCCACCGAGGCGCCCAGCGCCACCACGGCCGCACGCCGGCCCACCAGCAAGATGATGTCGCCGGCCTCCAGCGCCAGGCTGCCGTCCACGCCCACCATCGCGTTCCTGCGCTGTATGCGCTCCACCGTCACCGTGCCGCCGTTGGCGGTGGCGCTGGCCTCCAGCTCCGCCACGGTGCGGCCTGCCTGTCCCACGCGGAAAATGCGCCCCACCAGATCCGGCACGGCCGGCGACTCGCCGGTTCCGTACACGCGCACGCCCTTGAGCAGCTCCTGCTCGGCCTGAATCGCGTCCTCGCGGATCTTGCGGCCCGTCAGCCACTGCAGCACGTTCACGCACATGATGATGGCGCCGAAGGAGCCGAAGATATAGGTCACCGCATAGCCGATGGCCACATTGGCCTGCATGCGCTGCACCTCGTCGGGCGCCAGCCCCAGCTTCTCGATAGCCGAACCCGCCGTGCCGATGATGGCCGACTGCGTCAGACCGCCCGCCGCCAGCCCCGCCGCAAGCCCCTTGTCCAGATGGAACACCCGGGCGATCACCACCACCGTGACCAGCCCCGACACGGCCACCACCAGGGCCATCAGGATCTCCTTGACCGACTGCCGCCCCAGCGAGCGGAAGAACTGCGGCCCGCTCTCGAAACCCACGGCATAGATGAACAGCGCAAACAGCACCGCCTTGATGCCCGAATCGATGGTCACCCCCACCTGGCTGATCAGCACCGCCGCCAGCAGCGACCCCGCCACGCCCCCCAGCTGGAACGACCCGAACCTGAACTTGCCCACCCAGTAACCGAGCGCCAAGGCCGCGAACAGCGCGATTTCCGGAGCCTGATGAAAGATGCTTCTGAGAAAGTCCACAGCCACCTCTGCTTCTGGGTTGAGGTCCACGGCGGTGCAAGGCAACGGAAGCTGCTGCCCCGGGAGGGCAGGGGGCATTGCGTGCGCGTGGACTGGGAAACGGCGAGTCGCTATTGGAAATAGCTATCGAAAATACTTCTGCACAAATGATTGTGACCAAGAAATATTCAATCGAATATGGCTATTTCATTGGCTTCTTTGGGTCGATCCTTATTGAGAACAGAGCCACTATTCACGACAAAGACCAACGGCAATGTAGGACTGCGCCGTCAGCAAAAGCGGATACATATACAGGCCTGCCTTGCTTGCAGGCCTTGGGTTCGAGTTTTTGGATGAAATCTATTGCCCGCCAGCTGAATTCATCAATCACGCATCTCGCGCCCAGATGAGGTGGAGTTCTCCATCCACAAAACCGGCGCTCACCGCTTGCGACTGGCGCAGCCGAAGGGCTCCCGCTGCTTCCGAGGCCACGTAGGAGCCAAGCAGTTTCCTGGCAGCAGCAAGTCCCTTCTCCCACTCGCTTCCCACGACTTCGTGCGGCAACTCGAAGTGAGGATCGTCGGACATGAATATGTCATCGCACGCCCAGTCCGGGTCCTGCGGGTCGTAGGTCGGGCAGCCCACAATCTGGAGCTCGTGCGATGTGGGCGAGTCATACAGATTGAAGTGGAATGCTGCGATTCCTTCTGGCAGATCGCCGGAAAGTGTTTCGTCGACCCATTGGGAAAATTGCTTTTCAATTGCTTTTCAATTGCTTTCATGGTTTCAATATTCTGATGCAATGTGGATCAAAAAATCTTTCCATCATATAGGGAAGTCTGAAAAAATAATTGATTCGCATGCTTCAAAAAATATCCGGCTCCGGCACAGCCCGCCCAAAGCCCGTCTCCAGAAAATCAAAATCGCATCCCTCATTGGCCTGCAGGATATGGCGGCCGAACAGCCAGCCGTAGCCGCGCTCGTAGCGTGCGGGCGGGGGAGTCCATGCGGCGCGGCGCATGAGCTTTCGCGTGGTCGAGCGCCTGCGCACATCCCGTGGCGCGTGACCCGACCGGGGCCGCAGCGCGCAGGAACTGGACACCGACCTGATGCTCTTCGAGCAGCGTTACCCCACGCTCAATCCAGCGGCCCAGCATGAATTGCTGGTATAGGCCATGTCACCGGGCCTGCACTGGACGCCCCTGGGCCTGCGCGCCACCCGCCTGTTCCTGGGCCGGTAGGCCCTTCGACCCTCTTTACCTACCCGAGAAAAATCATCTGGTCATTGGGCAAGACGGGCTTGCTCTTTGACCCATTCCCGGCTTTTGCCACGCACACACCAATCTGGATTCTTAACCCAGTCCGTAAAATATATGGTGGGGTGGTCTTTCAAAACGTTGCAGCGGGTATAGCCCATTTTTGGCATAGCATAGTACTGATAAGGCGTAATTGCAAAAAGACAAAAAAACATAATAAAAACTCCTGCGGCTATGGCGGATAAAAAAATACGCGTTGGAATTTTTATGGCGTCCTCCATGCAAGGGATTGCTTTTTGTATTGCAATTATAATTCCTGTGATTGAAATTATTGGCACACACAACGCAATTGGATAAAATGGTGTGATTCTTACTGATGGAGCGAGTTTATTTAAATCATCTACGGTTTGATATAGAGAATATAAAATACTCCAAATTGACATTGCTAGAAGCAGCAGAAAAAGTGGAATATTCCAGATTAGTGATTTTCTGATTTCGGTTAAATTTCTTTTGTCCATTTAAAGACTCATAAATTTTTGCGACTGATCAGGCATGGTCGGTTATTAGGAAATAATTTTTTTATTTCCCGGTGTTTATAGATTCTATTTAAGTCTATCCCGGTAGAGGGTGCCATTAAGGCCATGGCTGGGCGTTTCGGGTCCAGTACCCGCTTCATGCGACCGCTATTCGCTGCCGCCACCGCTGCTAAGGACTGGGCCTAGTGTTTGCGCGGAAGCGTAGTGATTTCTGGGGAGCCAGCGAGGAGTTGTTCTGACACACATGCAACCACACTACGCGGATAGGTCAGAAAGATGTAGGCCTTGTGATCTGCACTTTTTGTTTATGGATTTAGCTTGGTGCTACCGCCTAGACGGGCTTGCTCATTAACCCACTCCCTGCTTTTGCCGCGTACGCACCAGTCAGGGTTTTTCACCCAGTCTGAAAAATAAATATTTGGATGGCCTTCTAATATATTGCAGCGTGTATATCCTAATCTGGGCATGGCGTAGTACTGAAGAGGTGTAACAACAAGAAGACAGAAGAGCATAATTCCTCCCCCTGTGATTACGGAGATCGCAAGAATGCGTTCTGAGATTTTTAAAGTTCCTGCTTTGCAGGGGATTGCTTTTTGTATCACTGATACAAGTATCGTAGCTCCCATTATTGGGAAATATACCCCGACCAAATCACCAGGTGTGATTCTTACCGAGGGGGCTGAATTTTTTAAATCGGCGATTGTTTTTAGAAATGAATTTTCTGTATTCCAAATTGAAAAAAATAAAACAAATAGAATTGATGGAATTCCATATATTAATGATTTTCTAATATCGGTTAAGTTGTTTGTTTTCATTTTTATATCCGTCAATTTTTCCTGTTGATAGGAAGTGGCAAGCTATTATTTGGTTCCGAAGACGCATAATTGTATTTTATTCTTTCACTTTGGCCATTTAATTTTTCCTCAGTCACAGCATTGGGATTGATGCGATATATCCCATGGGGAGTACTGTCTGTTTGCATTTTTAATGCGAAAATCACATTCTTCTTTATATCCCAAGTCTCGTCAATTCTATTCAAAGCTATCCCAGACAAGAACACTGCGACAGCCATTGTGACTAACGGCAAGATGGCAAGAGTTGCTGCACCTACGCCCACCACTAATCCTGCTCCAAGGCCCACCATCGTCGCCAACCCAGCCTTGACCGCCTCCACCCCAATCCCTCCCACCAGGTCATGCATGGTCTTCTCGTCGTTGAAGATGAAGTCCAATGTCTCCACGCTGATACCCACAACCAAGCTCAAGATGAAGCCCCCTCTGGCCACGCCTTGAAGGCCGCGCATGCCCAGACCCATCTGGACCATGCGGGGATTGGTGGTGAGAAAGCGCGTGCCCTGCAGCAGATTGCCGCGGAACCCGGCTCGGCCCGTGATGATGATATAGGTGCCCTTGGGAGTCGCCTTGACATAGGTGCGCGCACCGGCAAGGCGCAATGCAATCAGCGTTCTGGTGAACAGGTACGCGTCATTGGCCAGCATGGAGGCGGGGATGGTCCAGGGTTTGCCGGCATTGGGGCTGGCCGTCTGCGTCCAATACCGGCCCAGGGCGCTTTGGGCCAGGATGGCGCGCAGGCTGGCCTCCAGGCGTGGGTCATTGCGCGACCTGTCTTGCAGGACGCCTAGGAACTCTTGCGGCGTGAGTACCACCACGTCCACCTGCTGGCTGTCCATGGCACGGGTAATCTGCCTGTTGAAGGCCTTTTCATAGCTGATATACGGGCGGGTGAGATCTGTGGATGTTGCCATGGCCTGCAAGCGAATGGTTAATGGAATGAATAAGGAAATGGTGGTTTGCCAAATGCCAGAAAAATCACGAACGCAGGCCTCCCATCAGGCCTGGGGTAAATCAGGTCCGATCAAGGTATGAGAGTGGGAATTGCGCGTTCGCAATCATTCCCAAGGCCAATGTCAATCAATGGCCTGGGAATTCCGTTGTGGGAGTCCGGCTATTTGATTTCTTGGGTATCTGGAAGTCAAGCAGAAAGGCTGGTGGCTGATTATTTTCAGATTATTCCTAGATGCATATACGAGATGCATGCCTTGAGTGCAGTCGATATGGATTTGGAATGGGGAAGAGGGCGGTGACAAGGCTTTGCCAGTCAGTGCAGCCATTTGCCCCAGTGGACGCAGGCCAGCCGGCACCGCCGTGCTGCGGGACTTTGCGGCCACAGGCACGGCGCCGTGGCGATACGGACATGAAGACCCGGTACAAGGAAACCGCGCGCAGCGGGCTGGCGGTCCATATCATCGGGTGCCGAGCGGGCGCGGCAGCACAGCCCCAACCGCAACGGCCAGCCGCCATCATCCACCCCGGTCACAACCTCGCACATCCATGACAGCCGGTGAAAGATTGAAGACTTGGGCACGACGCATCAAGCGCGATGGCGTCACCCTGTGGTTTGCCTGCAAGAGCCCCCAGACGCCCTGGTATGCCAAGACCCTGGGCGCCTTTGTGGTCGCCTACGCCCTGAGCCCCATCGACCTGATCCCTGACTTCATCCCCGTGCTGGGCTATGTGGATGACGTCCTGCTGCTGCCCGCGCTGATCTGGCTCACCGTGCGGCTGCTTCCCCCGGCCGTGCTGGCCGACAGCCGCCAGCAGGCCGAGGCCTGGATGCAGGTCCAGGGCCGCAAGCCCCGAAGCCGTGCCGGAGTCGCCCTGGTGGTGAGCGTCTGGCTATGCGTTTGCGTGGGAGTCTTCCTTGCGTTCCGAGGGCGCTGGGGTCTTTGAGCGCGGAGCCTTGCCGGGCTGAGCGGCGGCGGGCGGGCAACACAAGGATGCGGGAGCTGTGCCTGAGCGCTGTATCATCTCGCCCAGGTGCTGAACACACCTTCACAGGCGGTCCCGCCACACTCCCGAAAGCAGTTGGACGTACTCACAGGAGGCCTTATGGCTGCTTTCCTTGCGGGCGTATCAATGCCCGAACCCTCTCCCAATCCTTTGCGTGGTCCCGTGCTTCGAGCACTTGGGCATTCCTTTGCGTCAGCCGCCAAGCGTGCTCATTGAGGAGTTGCCATGCTGTACTTTCAACTTTCTGAGCCCGAGTACAACAGCCTGCGGCGCGTGCAGGATCAGTTGGGGCTGATTTCCAGTTTGATCATTGGAGCCTACCCGGGGCATGCCTTGGAGCCGGTGACTCCTGGGCAATTGCTTGCGTTTATTCAGGCGCAGGAAGAGGCGCTTGAGGGGGTGATGGGGGGTGTGAGTGAACGCGGGGTGGTGAGGGCGCCGGATTGACTGGGGTGCTGCCCTGGGCGGCCACGCATGTAATGCGTGGCCTTTCTGGGTGCTTTTGCGGTTGCTAGCAGGGTTTGGAGCACGTGGAGAGCTGGGCTATTGGGGACTGCTCTCGGCCAGAAGCGGTCTTTGGCGGCAGATCGAAGCGGACGCTCGACGTCGAAGCTCACCCGCGTCGGCTGCTTGCGCGCAGACGAGGCACAGCACCTTAGTCGGCGTCGGGTGGAGCTTCTTGTTAGCGCAAATTGTGGGTCATGACACCCTGCAAATCCTCAAATGCAGCATTGACCCTTCTCTCCTTGCTTAAAATTCCGTTGAAGCATGTCGCCGTTACAACATAATCTTGATCAATAAAATCGTTTGTTATGGTCGCGCCGTTTGCGGTTTCGATACCGCCCCGTGAAAGCCAGTCGATCGATAGCCAAATACGGGCATATGTGAATCTCAATAAAATCGGTTTCTGGCGAAGAAATGATTTCGCCTTATTTTGCGAAAACTGAGCTCGCCGAAAAACATCTGTGAGAAAATATGGCGCTGCTTTCTTAATCATTGCGAGCCGTTCCTCCCTGGCTACCTTCCCCGCACGAAGTGCTTTCAATGATTCCTCACTGATCACGGTCTTTAACGTCTGGACAAGCTGCTGAAGCTTTTCCTTGTTAGCCTCACCATTCAATTCATCTGCAACAACTTCCTGCTGAACTGCCAAGATGCGTTCTGCGATAGCCTCAGTTTTCGAGCCGTCTTGGCCATCCGAAATTTCCCTAAGGAGCTCCCTGAGCCATCTCGTAACCAGACAGTCAATCATTCCCTCATTGGCCACACGCCCAGACTCAATTTCCTTTTTAATAGCAACACCAATCGGCGTCGAAACATGCACCCGATTCGCAAAGCCTGAAAGGGTTGCTAGTGACCGCTGCATCGTTGATTTCCAGCTACCCGACTTCAACATTTCCAGCATGGCGATATCTGGAAGCACTATTCTCAGGTCGTTGTGCGAACGAAGAAGCTCTCCGAGACAATCGGCTCGAAGATAGTTTTGATCGATGACTAGCAATCTATTAAATTTACTCATAAGCGCTAACGTGATTTAGACCGCAAAACTTACGGGATAAAAACGGGCCATGCGGGGTATTTCGAACACTGGTTTCTTCTGGAATTGGTTTGCAGCTTGGGCTTGCGGTCAGCGTGCTGTTTAAAAATTCCCGCCAAACCCCGCAAGCTTCTACCCAACAAATTATAGGCTCGCACCAGGCGCTTAGGCGGTGCGATTTCGACGGCGAGCCAGCGGGGGGCGAATCAACGGCAGCTTTGGGGTAGTTCTTCTTTCAAACGGCAGCTGCGGGTCGGCAGCCGACGGCTGGCTGGCTGCCTCAGGCTGTTAGCGGCGCTCCCTTGCTGGACGTTTCTAAAGAGGATTTTCATGATGCTTGCCAGTCGGTTGTCCTGGTAAGAGTGCGGCTATCTGGCGCGGAGAAGCGCTTGTTGACTCCGTCTGGTCAGCGCCTTTGTCGGAAGCTGAGCCGCAACTAATTGCTCAAGTGAGTAGCGGTCTGTGCAAAGCGCGCGTAGAAGCCCGATATATAATAAGTGGTCCGACGATACTTCTTCGAAGTTCAGAGCTCTATTCAATTTGCTTTTGATCCAGTGCACAGATTTCGTCGAGACATCAGGCAGGGCAGAGTTCACATTGGTTTGCAGCGCAATTTTTATGTCGGCCAGGGAAGTTCTACACGCAGAAAGCACGTCTTGTCGATCAGCCCCGAAGAAGCGCCAATGTCTTTGAAATAAATGCTTCTCACGCTTTCGTACATTGCGTTTGAATGACCGATCTGAAATGACACTCATCTTGAACGTGGTCAGCATCACATCCGGTGCGTGAAAGATGGGCCGAACAACTAAAGACTGGGAAAGGCCAATCCGGTCGAGCAACGGATGGATGGGGCGCGGACCCCACGTGGTTCCGATCTTGGTTCCCTTAATGTTCTGACATTCTTGGCAAGATGGCACCAAGTTCCACGAATAAACGGAGAACCAAGAAAAATATTCCTTAGGCAGGTAGTGATCTATTGTGCCTAAGCCCCCCCTTCCGCAGTATGGGCAGCTACGCGTTCTGGCTTGATTTGCCCGATCTTGGATAAAAGAAAATATGCCGCTACCGGCGCGACCTTCACTGTACTTAGATAGGAGCGCTTGTTTAAGTGCATTTGAAATCGGGGGGGTTCCCGGCACAGGCCTTCTCAACGCACTTCGGTAATGTGCATACTGCTTGATAATCTCTGAGCGACTATTGCGGATTTCGATATTATGATGCCCGATCTCGGGTATTTCCTCCAGCAGATCTGCATCATTCACTTCAGTGAAGAAAAGCGGCTTCATACGTTGTGGTCGCGCGTGAGATCAAGCATGATAGCTCTTGCTGTTTCGCCTAGCTGATTCCGAGTCCGCGACAGCTCCTCATCGGATCGCGGTTTCTCGAGATATTCTTCGATGCGTTGCTGGAAATACTCCTTTATGTTCCAGTCGTCAAAGATGACGTTTGAGAGCTCTGTAAGTCCTGCGCCCAGTGTTTGAATCATCGGCTCATAATCAACGATGGAACCTTCCTCAATATCGGAACGTTTGAGCACATGAACGGCAGCGTCCGGCGTTTCTCGGACAATAAACAAGGAGTGAGTTGCGATTATGCAATGCGCTCGTCGCGCTCTTAGTAGTAATCCTAGTAAACGCATTAGATCTGCAATCATCCTCGGGTGCAGAGACAGTTCCGGCTCGTCGAGTAGCACCAAACCCCTTTCAGGGATATCTCGTATTAGAGTGGCGGCTAAGCCGAAGAGTGCACGCTCGCCAGAACTCAGATGACGAGGATTGCCTTCACTCACGAAGACTGGTGCATTTCGATAGTCCACTAGCCCAAAGAGCGCCGTCTTCCTCCCTTCAGGAGCGGTGAATATCCCCCGAAGTTGAGCATACCGTCGGTCGCGGACAGTGTGAGTAGTGAACTCAATAGAACGATCGTCTTCTATCAGAGGCAGAGCGATCTCGTCTAGCGCCAAGAATCCTGAAATCGCTCGCCTCAATGTGCGGTATTGGGTGCCGTCTCGGTCACGGGTTATCAGTGCGACGGTTTTCGATATGGTCTCCCAACCGGCGGCTGTTGCCGGGTGGTTTCTAACTCTCGCTGCAATTTCACTCGGAAGAGCTCCAACGTCATCCAATGGTGAGGGTAAAAAGAGAATTGGGCCGAATGTTTCGGTTGCGCACGCTAGCTCGCGCAATAATCGACTCTTGCCAACTCCGTTCACTCCAACAAGAACGTTGACATTGCTTGCTCCAAGAGCGTCCTCCATAAATGAGAACTCAATTTTACCTTTGCCTATTAGGTTTGTTGCGAATTTGATCTTAGTGGGCCGCTCAATCGGTGGCCTTCTGGCGCTAAGCTGATTCGGTAAATCGAACACCGCCAAAAATGTGGCGTCCGATCGCAGCAATGATTGGCCATACTCAGGTCTAGTCTGAAACCATATCAAGTCCTGATTCTCTGGTTGCTTACTGAGTAGCAGTCCTACATCATTAGCTTCCTGAAGGAGCTCTTCAGCATCATTTCGGCCTACTAAGTCGATTAATTTTTCATACTCGTGCGAATCGATCAATGCAGATAGAAAGCGATAGCTTTTAAGCGCCTGATGTATTGGCAGCACAGCGTCCGGTGTCCCTGCCAGTATTTTTCGTAGTAAGTCGGATGTCTTGAGCTCCACAGTTTCAGTGAGATGATCGGCGATAAGCAGCTTTCCGGGCAAAGCGGCCGATATGCCGTCGGACTGTATTGCAAACACGTCCACATGGCTAACTGTGCCAAAATCATTGAACCGCTCATTGGAGGGGCACACCAGCAGACAATTTAAGTCTGATGTAAACAGAGACTGCAATCGCTGTTTAGCGAACACAGTTTTTGACAAACAAACAAATATCCTAGATTCCATGACATCTTCCGGCGAGAGAGCGTTGCCAGTGTAGCGGGGTTCGCGGCAGGGATTCACTTAGATCATTCTGCTTTGCCTGGCAGAATAGATCTGAGAGCTCGATTTCCGAACTGCCTTGCTCACGAGGAATTTTCCATACAGTCTCGCTGCAAAGCAGGCAAACGCAACACAATCTCGAACTTCCGCTTTGGGTCGAAAGCAGACCATCTACAAAATCAATTGCCATTCCCAACCCTATCCCGAGTCCCCCGACATCCCGCACCAAACGCCGAGCATCCCCAAAACGACTTCCCCGCAGCAGGCCCACGCTTCGCAACCCTCTTAACCATGGCTTTCCCGCATTGAGGACAGCCGGGTATTGGGGCAGCAGCCGGTTGCACTGTGTCAAAAGCATGCTCCGTCTTGACGGGCTCGGCCACAGGCACAGGGTTTGCCAAAGGTGTGGAAGTCCGGGCCTTGGTTGTTGAAGCCGCTTCTGTCTGGGCCTTTGCCTCCTTCAGCAATTTCATGAGCGCGGCGCCGTCCATGAGGTGGATATTCCTCCCCGCAGCAAACGCCACAGCCTCCTGAGTGAACCGGCCAGAGGTCACCACAAAGCCGGCAGCAGCACCATCAGCAGCCATGACTCCATATAGCTCGCGCACCGTGGAAACGCCCACCTTGAAGGCTTTCCACTGCTTGCATTGCACCAGTGTCTTTTCGCCATCCTTCGAGAGGATCAGGTCCACGCCACCATCAGGCCCGCCGCCACCGGTTTCCTTGACGCTGTAGCCGCGCCGACGAAATCCCTCACCCACCAGCGTTTCGAACTCCCGCCATGACATGTTCTGCAGCGCATCCGCGCTGGAGCTGGCCGAGGTGGTTTCGAACAACCGGCTACGGCGGCGCTGGCGCACGGCGGAAATGGCCGCGCCGGCCAGGCAGATGATGGGCAGGATGTATTGGCCTGCAGTGGCCAGGCCCTGCCATATGGCCGTGGTGGCCAATTGGCCGATTTGCTGCGGGCTTTGCGCTGCAGGCAGGGGACGGATGGCAATGGAGTGCAGCACCATGTAGCTGGTGAGAGCCAATGCAATGCCAGCCCACCAGGGCAGCAGGGCGATCAGATCCATGAGGTCTTCTGCCGTGCTGGTCTTTCGTTTTCTTGCCACTCCCGCTCCTCCATCGTTCAAATTGCTAAACATTTTGCAACATTTATGGGTGAGGCGAATTCCTGTGCCAATGGGTGCGGTGAAATCAAGAGAAATTGACACTGATGGTGTCTTCTGGTTGGCGATGAATGTGTGCAATGCGCTATTGATTGCATAGCAGGTGGTGTATGCCTGGTCTGCGAAATTCCTTGCCTTGTCATTTGGGGCAATGGACTGATCGTGCTTATTGCCATGGGTCGCGCAGGGGACAGGCTCCTTGGAGTGTGAGAGAGCAGTCCGGCTGCTGTCCTTATCCCCAGTGCTGTATGAATTTGTGTCACTTGTTTGGGGGACATACAGGGCCATGGTGGCTACCTAGCATCCGGTCGACTGGAGCGCAAAAGGAGGGCGGGCGACGACTGCGGTGCGGTCATTTCTTCAACGCCGCCGCTTGTTTGCACACCGATTCGAGGCCGAATCCGGCCTTTCACCATCAGGAGCCTTCGCCATGTCCGACGCTGCAAATTCAACGAATGCCTTTACCCCGTCTGCCGATATCTACAAGGGAATCTCCGTTCTCAGTTCAGAGGACTGGATCGGGCTGACGACGTTCTTCGAGTCTGCAGTCACCGACAACCCGACCACTACGGAGCTGATGCGCGCCATGCTGGGCATGCAGAAGCAGGATGATTTCAGGCCCGAGTTTTCCGAAGCGGTGGAGCTGTTCGTCACGCTCAAGGGTGTTGGCCAGAAGTTCAAGGCCGATGTGCAGGACAAGATGCTGACCCTTGCCGACGATATCGTTCAGTACAACGATGTGGCGGCAACCACCTATGAACGGTTGATCGAGCTGGTGGACCGTTTCGATCTGGAGGGGGCGCCCACCCCATCGGCGGAGCCGGCGGTGGAAGCGAAATGGAAGGCCCTGGTCAAGGTTTGGGAAAGCGATACGCCCAGCGGGCGTTCGGAGCAGATCAAGCGCAATTTCAGCAGCGCGCTGGAGCAGTTGATTGAAGACGCCAATGCACGATCGGTGCGTGCCTTCGCGCTGCAGAACTCCATTCTTGACAACGGCAACGGAATACTGGTGCGCCTGAATGCCTGCAAGACCGCATTCAATGGACAAAAGCAGAAGTTCACGACCACGCTGGGCGCCGAGGGTGCTGCCAACCAGAAGCTGAAGGCCGCCGTGGAGAAGCTGGAGAACGACTTGAAGGCCCTGCGCCGCAAGGAAAAGGATGAAGTCATCGTGCTGTCCACGTCTCCGGCCTATCTGGCGATTCCGCTTTTCGGGCCGCTGATTCTGGCGGGGGTGGATATCGGTGTGGGTGCGGACCTTGCGGTCACGCGCAGGAAGATTGCCGAGAAGGTCGATGAGGTGAGAACCATCCAGGCCACGATGGCCACGAACGAGCGCTTCATCGGCTACTACAACCGAAGCAATGATCGCTTTGACAGCATCAGCAAGAGCATTGAAGACCTGGGTCCCAAGCTCAAGACGCTGGGCGAGGCATGGCGTGCGATTTCTGCCGATCTGGGCAACATACACAAGGTCTTGAGCACCACCGGCCGCAAGTCCCTGCAAGGGGAAAACTGGTTCAGCCTGACGGTGGTGCTGGGCACGGCCAAGAAGGGCTGGGCGCGTGTCGCCGGACAGGCAGACCATTTCCGTCGTTTTGGCGGCACGCCCAAGAAG